>NZ_QHHZ01000048.1:0-1205 GCF_003947315.1 Nonomuraea sp. WAC 01424 | reverse complement strand
CGGATGTTGATCAGGGTCTGCGGCGTGATCGCCTCGACGTCCTGGGTGGTCATCCGCTCGCGGACGACGCGCTCCATGCGGGCCAGGCCCAGGCGGACCTGGTTCTGGATGAGCTCGCCGACGCTGCGCAGGCGGCGGTTGCCGAAGTGGTCGATGTCGTCGACCTCGACGATCACCTCACCGTTGGCGCCCGGCATCGACTCCTCGCCCGCGTGCAGGCGGACGATGTACTCGATGGTGGCGACGATGTCCTCTTCGGTCAGCGTGCCCTGCGTGATCTCGGAGTCGACCCCGAGCTTCTTGTTGATCTTGTAGCGGCCCACCTTCGCCAGGTCGTACCGCTTGGGATTGAAGTACAGGTTCTCCAGCAGGGTCTGCGCCGACTCCTTGGTCGGCGGCTCACCCGGACGCAGCTTGCGGTAGATGTCGAGCAGCGCGTCATCCTGACCGGCCGTGTGGTCCTTCTCCAGGGTCGCCCGCATCGACTCGTACTGGCCGAACCGCTCGAGGATCTGGTCGTTGGTCCATCCCAGCGCCTTGAGAAGCACGGTGACGGCCTGCTTGCGCTTACGGTCGATGCGCACACCGACGCTGTCGCGCTTGTCGATCTCGAACTCCAGCCAGGCACCCCGCGACGGGATGACCTTGCAGCCGTACAGATCCTTGTCCGAGGTCTTGTCGACATTACGTTCGAAATAGACACCCGGCGAACGGACCAGCTGCGAGACCACGACACGCTCGGTGCCGTTGATGATGAACGTGCCCTTCGGCGTCATGAGCGGGAAATCACCCATGAACACCGTCTGGCTCTTGATCTCACCAGTGGTGTTATTGATGAACTCCGCCGTCACGAACATCGGGGCGGAGAAGGTCATGTCCTTGTCTTTGCACTCATCGACTGAGTACTTGGGCGGCTCGAACCGATGGTCGCGGAACGACAAGGACATGGTCCCCGAGAAGTCCTCGATGGGACTGATCTCTTCGAAGATCTCTTCGAGGCCCGACTGGGTCGGGACGTCCCTGCGCCCGGCCTGACGAGCCGCCTCTACCCGCCCCTTCCACTTCTCGTTGCCCAGCAACCAGTCGAACGACTCGGTCTGCAGAGCGAGAAGGTCAGGAACTTCGAGGGGCTCCTGGATACGCGCGAAAGAAACGCGACGGGGACCAGCGGGTACGGCGGAGGCGTTGCGCGAGGCTGCCAACAG
>NZ_QHHZ01000047.1:0-3162 GCF_003947315.1 Nonomuraea sp. WAC 01424 | reverse complement strand
GGTCAAGTCCTCGGCCTATTAGTACCGGTCAGCTCCACACGTTACCATGCTTCCACCTCCGGCCTATCAACCCGGTCGTCTACCGGGAGCCTTACCCACTCACGTGGTGGGAGACCTCATCTCAAGGCGAGCTTCCCGCTTAGATGCTTTCAGCGGTTATCCCTTCCGAACGTAGCCAACCAGCCGTGCACCTGGCGGTACAACTGGCACACCAGAGGTTCGTCCGTCCCGGTCCTCTCGTACTAGGGACAGCTCCTTTCAAGTCTCCTGCGCGCGCAGCGGATAGGGACCGAACTGTCTCGCGACGTTCTAAACCCAGCTCGCGTACCGCTTTAATGGGCGAACAGCCCAACCCTTGGGACCTACTCCAGCCCCAGGATGCGACGAGCCGACATCGAGGTGCCAAACCATCCCGTCGATATGGACTCTTGGGGAAGATCAGCCTGTTATCCCCGGGGTACCTTTTAGCCGTTGAGCGACACCGCTTCCACACGCCGATGCCGGATCACTAGTCCCAGCTTTCGCTCCTGCTCGACCCGTCAGTCTCACAGTCAAGCTCCCTTGTGCACTTACACTCAACACCTGATTGCCAACCAGGCTGAGGGAACCTTTGGGCGCCTCCGTTACCTTTTAGGAGGCAACCGCCCCAGTTAAACTACCCACCAGACACTGTCCCCGATCCGGATCACGGACCAGAGTTAGACGTTCAAAACGACCAGAGTGGTATTTCACCAATGACTCCACCCGAACTAGCGTCCGAGCTTCCTAGTCTCCCACCTATCCTACACAAGACGTTCCAAACGCCAATGTCAAGCTGTAGTGAAGGTCCCGGGGTCTTTCCGTCCTGCTGCGCGTAACGAGCATCTTTACTCGTAGTGCAATTTCGCCGGGTCTGCGGTTGAGACAGCGGGGAAGTCGTTACGCCATTCGTGCAGGTCGGAACTTACCCGACAAGGAATTTCGCTACCTTAGGATGGTTATAGTTACCACCGCCGTTTACCGGCGCTTAAGTTCTCACCTTCGCCAACCGAAGCTGGCTAAGCGGTCCCCTTAACGTTCCGGCACCGGGCAGGCGTCAGTCCGTATACATCGTCTTACGACTTCGCACGGACCTGTGTTTTTAGTAAACAGTCGCTTCCCCCTGGCCACTGCGACCCCCACCAGCTCCGAGTGCAAGACTCATCACCAGCAGAGGTCCCCCTTCTCCCGAAGTTACGGGGGCAATTTGCCGAGTTCCTTAACCACAGTTCACCCGATCGCCTTGGTATTCTCTACCTGACCACCTGAGTCGGTTTAGGGTACGGGCCGCCATAACACTCGCTAGAGGCTTTTCTCGGCAGCATAGGATCATCCACTTCACCACAATCGGCTCGGCATCACATCTCAGGATATATACGAGGCGGATTTGCCTACCTCGCTCCCTACATGCTTACCCCAGGAACAACCATCGCCTGGGCTGGACTACCTTCCTGCGTCACCCCATCGCTTACCTACTACCCGATCGGATCGAGCGTTCACTCTGACCCCAAGCCCGAAGGCTTTAGGCGAGCTAAGGACTCTTAGCATCACGAGGTTCGATATGGGCGCGTTAAAGCGGGTACGGGAATATCAACCCGTTGTCCATCGACTACGCCTGTCGGCCTCGCCTTAGGTCCCGACTTACCCTGGGCGGATTAGCCTGCCCCAGGAACCCTTGGTCATCCGGCGCGAGGGTTTCTCACCCTCGATTCGCTACTCATGCCTGCATTCTCACTCGCACAGCCTCCACAACTAGATCACTCTGCTGCTTCGCCGGCTGCACGACGCTCCCCTACCCATCCAGCCCCGAAAGACTGAATGCCACGACTTCGGCGGTGTGCTTGAGCCCCGCTACATTGTCGGCGCAGAATCACTTGACCAGTGAGCTATTACGCACTCTTTCAAGGGTGGCTGCTTCTAAGCCAACCTCCTGGTTGTCTCTGCGACTCCACATCCTTTCCCACTTAGCACACGCTTAGGGGCCTTAGTCGGTGATCTGGGCTGTTTCCCTCTCGACTACGAACCTTATCGCCCGCAGTCTCACTGCCACGCTCTCACTTACCGGCATTCGGAGTTTGGCTGACGTCAGTAACCTTGTCGGGCCCATCGGCCATCCAGTAGCTCTACCTCCGGTAAGAAACACGTGACGCTGCACCTAAATGCATTTCGGGGAGAACCAGCTATCACGGAGTTTGATTGGCCTTTCACCCCTACACACAGGTCATCCCCCAGGTTTTCAACCCTGGTGGGTTCGGTCCTCCACCCAGTCTTACCTGAGCTTCAACCTGCCCATGCGTAGATCACTCCGCTTCGGGTCTACAGCATGCGACTCAAACGCCCTATTCAGACTCGCTTTCGCTACGGCTCCCCCACACGGGTTAACCTCGCCACACACCATAACTCGCAGGCTCATTCTTCAAAAGGCACGCAGTCACATCACACAAGGACCGAAATCCTTGTAAGCTCCTACGGCTTGTAGGCACACGGTTTCAGGTACTATTTCACGACCCCTCACCGGGGCACTTTTCACCTTTCCCTCACGGTACTCGTGCACTATCGGTCATCAGGGAGTATTTAGGCTTACCAGGTGGTCCTGGCAGATTCACACAGGATTTCTCGGGCCCCGTGCTACTTGGGATCCCCTCAAGAAGCCTTCAAGATTTCGCCTACCCGGCTCTCACGGTCTACGGCAGCCCTTCCCAGAGCTTTCGACTACCTCAAAGGTTTATAACTTCTTGTGGTCTCGGCAGAAACCACCAGAGGGTCCCACGACCCCGGACATGCAACGCCTGCCGGCTATCACACACGCCCGGTTTAGCCTCATCCGCTTTCGCTCACCACTACTCACGGAATCACTTTTGTTTTCTCTTCCTACGGGTACTGAGATGTTTCACTTCCCCGCGTTACCACCAACCGCCCTATACATTCAGGCGGAGGCAACACCACATGACTGGTGCTGGGTTTCCCCATTCGGACATCCCCGGATCAACGTCTGGTTGGCGACTCCCCGAGGCTTAACGCAGCCTCCCACGTCCTTCATCGGCTCCTGATGCCAAGGCATCCACCGTGTGCCCTAAAAAACTTGGCCACAAAGATGCTCGCGTCCACTATGCAAATCTCAAACAACAAACAGCAACCGCATCC
>NZ_QHHZ01000045.1:0-11221 GCF_003947315.1 Nonomuraea sp. WAC 01424 | reverse complement strand
GGAATCCGTCCATCCGAAGATGTGACGGGGTTATGCATGGTTTTCATGCACTGGCTTTTAAACACACTGTTGAGTTCTCAAGAAACGGACGCGTACTTCCTCACCAGAACCCGTTCCCGGATCCTCGCTCAGAGGCGCTCACATTTCATTTCCTTCAGTCTACCAGATCCGGACGATTCTTGTCAAACCGCCCGATCCGGGAGCTTCCGGACCTGCTCCGTTTTGGAGCAACCCTGCTAACTTACTCTAACTTTCGGCCTTTGTCCAACCGTGAGGTCAGGCAGCCCGAAGGTCGGGGTTGATCAGCAGGGGTGTCGGGGCTGATTGCCCCGCGTTGAAAACTGTAGCAGCCCCGAGGACGTCGAAGGTCCATCTTCGGTAACGAATGGACCTTCCCCGCGTGCGTATGGTTCAAACACCGAGCCCGGACAGCTGCGCCTCAAGGCGCGCGATGTCCGCGGCGGCCTGCTCGGCACGGGCCCTGACCTTGGCCACCACGTCGTCCGGCGCCTTGGACATGAACTGCTCGTTGCCCAGCTTGCCGGTCGCCTGCGCGGCATCCTTGCGGGCCGCAGCGAGATCCTTCTCCAGGCGCTTGCGCTCGGCCACGACGTCGATGGCGCCCGCGGTGTCGATCTCCACGGTCACCCCGCCCACGCTGAAGCGCGCTGTGGCGTTGAACGTCTCCGCCGGCTCGGGCAGCCGCAGCAACGCGCGGATCGCCCTCTCCTGGGCCTCCAGCGGCGTGCCCGCCAGCCCCAGCCGCGCGGCCACCTTCTGGCCGGGCTTGAGCCCCTGGTCGGAACGGAACCTGCGGACCTCGGTCACGAGCTCCTGGAGGGCGTCGATCTCGGCCTCGGCCGCCGGGTCGGCGTAACGGGGGTCGGCCTGCGGCCAGGGGGCCACGACGATCGACTCGCCGCCCGTCACCGCCCGCCACAGCTCCTCGGTGACGAACGGCACCAGCGGATGCATCAGCCGCAGCAGCGCGTCGAGCACGTGCCCGAGCACGAGCCGGGTGTGTTCGAGCCCCTCCCCGAGCTGGATCTTGGCCAGCTCCAGGTACCAGTCGCAGACCTCGTCCCAGGCGAAGTGGTAGAGCAGGTCGGAGACCTTGGCGAACTCGAACTCCTCGAACGCCGCGTCGGCCGCGTTCACCACGCTCTGCAGGCGTGACAGGATCCAGCGGTCGGCCGCGGTGAGGTCGAGCCCGTCGAGCGAGCCCACGGCCGCGCCGTTCATCAGCGCGAAGCGGGTGGCGTTCCAGATCTTGTTGCAGAAGTTGCGCGAGCCGGCCGCCCATTCCTCGCTCACCGCCACGTCGGCGCCGGGGTTGGCGCCGCGCAGCAGCGTGAAGCGGGTGGCGTCGGCGCCGAAACGCTCGACCCAGTCGAGCGGATCGACCACGTTCCCGAACGACTTCGACATCTTCTTGCCGTATTGGTCGCGGACCATGCCGTGCAGGGCCACGGTCTGGAAGGGCGGACGCCCGTCCATGGCGTAGAGGCCGAACATCATCATCCTGGCCACCCAGAAGAACAGGATGTCGTAGCCGGTCACCAGGACGGAGGTCGGGTAGAACTTCTCCAGCTCAGGGGTGGAGTCGGGCCAGCCCAGCGTCGAGAACGGCCACAGGCCGGAGGAGAACCAGGTGTCGAGGACGTCGGCGTCCTGGGTGTAGCCGGCCGGCGGCTCCTCGTCGGGGCCGACGCAGACGACCTCGCCGGCCGGGCCGTACCAGACCGGGATGCGGTGGCCCCACCAGAGCTGGCGGGAGATGCACCAGTCGTGCATGTCATCGACCCAGTCGAAGTAGCGCTTGGCCAGCTCCGGCGGGTGGATGCGGGTGCGGCCGTCGCGCACGGCGTCGCCGGCGGCCTTGGCCAGCGGCGAGACGTTGACGAACCACTGCAGCGACAGCCGCGGCTCCACCACGGTCTTGCAGCGCGAGCAGTGGCCGACCGAGTGCAGGTAGGGGCGCTTCTCGGCGACGATCAGGCCCTCGGCGCGCAGTGCGGCGACCACGGCCGGGCGCGCCTCGAAACGGTCGAGGCCCTCAAAGGGACCGTGGGCGGTGATGACACCGCGCTCGTTCATGACCGTGAGCGACGGCAGCGAGTGGCGGCGGCCGATCTCGAAGTCGTTGGGGTCGTGGGCCGGGGTGACCTTGACCGCGCCGGTGCCGAAGGCGGGATCGACGTGTTCGTCGGCGACCACCGGGATCATGCGGCCGGTCAGCGGCACCTCGACCATCGTGCCGATCAGGTGGGCATAGCGCTCGTCGGAGGGGTGGACGGCCACGGCGGTGTCGCCGAGCATGGTCTCGGCGCGGGTGGTGGCCACCACGATCTCGTCGGAGTAGCGGATCGAGACCAGCTCGCCCTCGTCCTCGCTGTGCTCGACCTCGATGTCGGACAGCGCGGTCAGGCAGCGCGGGCACCAGTTGATGATGCGCTCGGCGCGGTAGATGAGCCCGTCGTCGAAGAGCTTCTTGAAGATGGTCTGGACGGCCCGCGACAGGCCCGGGTCCATGGTGAAGCGCTCGCGCGGCCAGTCGACGCCGTCGCCGAGCTTGCGCATCTGGCCCAGGATCTTGCCGCCGGACTCCTCCTTCCACTCCCAGACCCGCTCGACGAACGCCTCGCGGCCCAGGTCGTGGCGGGACAGGCCCTGCTTGGCCAGCTCGCGCTCCACGACGTTCTGGGTGGCGATGCCGGCGTGGTCCATGCCGGGCAGCCACAACGTCTCGCGGCCCTGCATGCGGGCGCGGCGGGTCAGCGCGTCCTGGACGGAGTGGTCGAGCGCGTGCCCGATGTGCAGGACGCCCGTCACGTTGGGCGGAGGGAGGACGATGCTGTACGGCACGCGCGAGCTGCCCGGGTCGGCGTGGAAGTAGCCTTCGGACACCCAGCGCTCGTAGCTCCGGGTCTCGACGTCGGCCGGTGTGTACTGGGTAGGCAGCTCTTGCGTCGTCACAGTGACCAATTCTAGGGAGCCGGGCAAGCGAAACGCCCCCGGGATGGATCCCGGGGGCGTTTCTGGGACTGTCAGGCCGACTTCTCGCGCGGCGTGCGCTGCTGCTTGGCGGCGAGCTGGTCACGCGGGACGAGCGTCGGGATCGCGTGTTCCAGCACCGACTCGCGGGTGATGACCACCCGGGCGACGTCCTGACGGGAGGGCACCTCGTACATGACGGACTGGAGCACCTCCTCCAGGATCGCGCGCAGCCCGCGCGCGCCGGTGCCGCGCAGGATGGCCTGGTCGGCGATGGCCTCCAGGGCGCCGTCGGTGAACTCCAGCTCCACACCGTCGAGCTCAAGCAGCTTGCGGTATTGCTTGACCAGCGCGTTGCGCGGCTCGGTGAGGATCTGGATGAGCGCCTCGCGGTCGAGGTTGTGGACCGAGGTGATGACCGGCAGGCGGCCTACGAACTCGGGGATCATGCCGAACTTCAGCAGGTCCTCGGGCATCACGTCGCCGAAGATGTCGGCCGTGTCGACCTCTTCCTTCGAGCGGATGATGGCGTTGAAGCCGATGCCCTTCTTGCCGACGCGCGACTCGATGATCTTTTCGAGGCCCGCGAAGGCGCCACCGCAGATGAACAGCACGTTGGTGGTGTCGATCTGGATGAACTCCTGGTGCGGGTGCTTGCGCCCGCCCTGCGGCGGCACCGAGGCCGTGGTGCCTTCGAGGATCTTCAGCAGCGCCTGCTGCACGCCCTCGCCGGATACGTCGCGAGTGATCGACGGGTTTTCGCTCTTGCGGGCGATCTTGTCGACCTCGTCGATGTAGATGATGCCCGTCTCGGCCTTCTTGACGTCGTAGTCGGCGGCCTGGATGAGCTTGAGCAGGATGTTCTCGACATCCTCGCCGACGTAGCCCGCCTCGGTGAGCGCGGTGGCGTCGGCGATGGCGAAGGGCACGTTGAGCATCTTCGCCAGAGTCTGTGCGAGGAGAGTCTTTCCCGACCCGGTGGGCCCGAGCAACAAGATGTTGCTCTTGGCCAGCTCAAGGCCGTCGTCTCTGCCCCGGTCGCCGGACTGCACCCGCTTGTAGTGGTTGTAGACCGCCACCGAGAGCGCCTTCTTCGCCTTGTCCTGTCCGATGACGTAGGCGTCGAGGAACTCGTAGATTTCCCTCGGCTTGGGCAGGTTGTCCCACTTGAGCTCGGAGGACTCGGAGAGCTCCTCCTCGATGATCTCGTTGCAGAGATCGATGCACTCATCGCAGATGTAGACGCCTGGACCGGCAATGAGCTTCTTGACTTGCTTCTGACTCTTCCCGCAGAAAGAGCACTTCAGCAGGTCTCCCCCGTCGCCGATGCGTGCCACCCCAGATACTCCTTTGCGTGGGACCGCCCTGCTCACGCGAGCAGTGTCTCCGGACATCCTCCGGACTAGGCCGAACCGCTCAGGTTTCGACGTTACCGTCTTCTGGGCCCTCAGTGAGCCCCCTAGCGGCGAGTCGCACCGGAACGTGCCCTATTGGGCAGCGCTCCGGTGCGGTCACATCTCAACTAGGAAGCGACGGCCTGAGCTCGTTTCTTCCTTGTCGGGATGATGTCGTCGATCAGACCATACGCCTTTGCCTCGTCCGCGTTGAGAATTTTGTCGCGTTCGATGTCCCTGCGGACGTCGGCAGAGGCCTTGCCCGTGTGCTTCGCCACGATGTCCTCAAGGAGGGATCGCATACGAAGGATCTCGCGGGCCTGGATCTCGATGTCGCTTCCCTGGCCACCGCCCTCGGTGGAGGGCTGGTGGATCAGCACCCGGGCGTTGGGCAGCGCGAAGCGCTTGCCCGGGGTGCCGCCGGCCAGCAGCACGGCCGCGGCCGAGGCGGCCTGGCCGAGGCAGACGGTCTGGATCTCCGGCCGGACGAACTGCATCGTGTCGTAGATCGCCGTCATGGCCGTGAACGAGCCACCGGGCGAGTTGATGTAGATGCTGATGTCACGGTCGGGGTCGAGCGATTCCAGCGTCAGCAGCTGGGCCATCACGTCGTTGGCCGACGCGTCGTCGATCTGCACCCCGAGGAAGATGATGCGGTCCTCGAAGAGCTTGTTGTACGGGTTCATCTCCTTCACGCCGTAAGACGTGCGCTCGACGAAGGAGGGGAGAACGTAACGGCTCTGGATGTTCATGTCAGCTCCCCCTAGGAGACCGGGCCCACGGAGGGCACCTGCCGCGCGCTGCGCACCACGTGGTCGATGAAGCCGTAGTCCTTCGCCTCCTCGGCCGTGAACCAGCGGTCGCGGTCGGAGTCGGACTCGATCTGCTCCAGCTGCTGCCCCGTGTGGAAGGCGATCCGCTCGGCGAGCGTCTTCTTCACGTAGAGCATCTGCTCGGCCTGGATGGCGATGTCGGCCGCGGTGCCGCCGATGCCGCCTGACGGCTGGTGCATCATGACGCGGGCGTGCGGCAGGCCGTAGCGCTTGCCGCGGGCGCCGGCGGTGAGCAGGAACTGCCCCATGGAGGCGGCCATGCCCATCACCACCGTGGACACGTCGTTAGGCACATATTCCATCATGTCGTAAATCGCCATACCGGCACTCACCGAGCCCCCCGGCGAGTTGATGTACAGCGTGATGTCGCGCTCGGGGTCGTCGGCCGCGAGCAGCAACAGCTCGGCGCAGATCCGGTTGGCGATCTCGTCGTTGACCTCCTGACCGAGCACGATGATGCGCTCACGCAGCAGGCGCTGGTAAAGCTGGTCCTCAAGCCGGAAGGACGAGCCGTTCTCACGGCCTCGCGACTCAGGCTGATAGAAGGTCGGCGGGCTGGTCACAGCGTCACCTTCCGATGCGTCGTAATCGATTGGCTTTGCTTGTGACCTTAACGCGCGGCGCCTACAGCTCATGCCCGGTCCCCCGTACTGTTCGCTGACGGCGCAGGTCTGGGTCACCGGCTTTCTGCCAGCCTACGCCGTTCCTCCACGCCCGGCTCGACGGCGGGTTCTCCGGGCGTTTCGGCGGGCACCGGCAGCGGGACGCCTGGGCGCTTCAGGGGCGTCCTGGGCCCCTCAGGAGCCTCGGGGGCGTGTGGGCGGGCTGCGGCCGTGCGGGGCCCTACGGGGCCCTCAGCGGCGGCGAGAGCGCGACGGGCCGCCCCAGCGCCTGGCCCGGACCACAGAGCTGGTCCTCCAGGTTTGGCCCGGGAAAGCACGAAGCCCCCGAGACCGGCACGGTTCGGGGGCAGCGCGAAGCCCCCGAACCACGACGGAACGGGGGCCTCGGATAGGTCAGGCTTCGGCCTTGTCCTCGGACTCGGTCTCGGCGGCCTCGTCGGCCTCCTCCTCGACCGGAGCGCCGTTGATCTCGGCGTAGATCGCCTTGAGGTCGACCTCGTTGCCGTCGCTGTCGACGACCTTGGCGGCGTCGCCGAGCACGGACTTGGCCTTGTCACGGACGATCTCGACCATGGCCAGCGTGAGCTGGTCGTTGTCGGCGAGGTGCTTGGCCAGCTCGTTGGGCTGGACACCCATCTCCATGGCGCGGCGCACGACGAAGTTGGTCAGCTCCTGCTCGTTGACGCCCAGCTCCTCGGCCTTGACGATCTTGTCGAGCACGAAGCCGACCTTGAGCGCCTTGGCGGAGTTGGTGTCGAACTCGGCGAAGCGCTCCTCTTCCGTCGTCTGGTACAGACGGAAGAAGGCGTCGCGGCTCAGACCGCTCTCGGCGATCTGGTGGTCGAGGTTGTGCTTGCGGGCGTCGACCTCGGCCTTGAGCGCGCTCTCCGGCATCGGGATGTCGATCTTCTCGAGCAGCGCGTCGAGGGCCTTCTCACGAGCCTGGACGACCTGGTCGATGAGCTTGTTGCGGCGGGCCTGCTCGCGGATGCTGGCCTTGAGCTCGTCGAGCGTGTCGAACTCGCTGGCGAGCTGGGCGAACTCGTCGTCGAGCTCGGGCAGGACCTTCTCCTTGACCGACTTGACGTTGATGATCACGTCGGCCTCCTCGCCGGCGTTCTCGCCGCCGACGAGCTCGGTCTTGAAGCTCTTCTCGTCGCCCGCGGACATGCCCACGAGGGCGTCGTCGAGGCCCTGCAGCACCGAGCCGGCGCCGACCTCGTAGGAGACCTCGCTGGCCTGCTGCTCCTCGATGTTCTCGCCGTTGATCTCGGCGCGCAGGTCCATCACCACGAAGTCGCCGTTGGCCGCGGCGCGTTCGACGCCGGTCAGCGTCGCGAAGCGCTGGCGCAGCCCGTCGAGCTGGCCGTCGACGTCCTCGTCGGAGACCTCGGCGGAGTCGACGGTGACCTCGGCGCCCTGGTAGTCGGGCACCTCGAAGTTGGGCCGGATGTCGACCTCGGCGGTGAACTCGATCTGCTCACCGTCGTCGATCTTCGTGACCTCGATGTCGGGCTGGCTCACCGGGAACACGTCGACCTCGTCGACGGCCTGGCCGTAGAGCTTGGGCACCGCGTCGTTGAGGGTCTCCTCCAGCACTACCGCCCGGCCGAAGCGCTGCTCGATGATGCGGGCCGGAACCTTGCCAGGCCGGAACCCGGGGACGCGCACCTGCTGCGCGACCTTCTTGTACGCCGCATCCATGCTCGGGCGCAGCTCGTCGAACGGCACCTCGACGGTGAGCTTGACCCGGGTCGGGCTGAGCTCCTCGACAGCGGTCTTCACGGATGGTCTCCTTGATCAAGCTACGAGTGATCGCGGGCGCGTCCATTCGGTACGGCTCACGCGCCGCGCCCACATGAGCGTCGGGCATGCTCCGCCACGGCGGGATCCAACGCCGATGGCCAGTCTAGGGCAGATGCGTACCGAACAACGACGCCGTCGCCGTCAGAACTCCTCGGCGATCGTCCGCAGCAGATCGATCGTCTCATCCGGAGTGGTGCTCACGGCGCATAGCCGCTCCATGACTTCTGTGTATCGGTCCACGTCCTCGCGCTTGTCCAGGTACAGCGCGCTGGCCAGCTGCTCGACGTAGACCACGTCGGGCAGGTCCCGGTCGGGGAAACGCAGGATGCTGAACGCCCCGCCCTCGGCGCTGTGGCCGCCGAAGCTGAACGGCATGATCTGGATGGTGATGTTGGGCTGCCGCATCAGGTCGATGAGGTGTTCGAGCTGAGCGCGCATGACCTCGAACCCGCCGATGGGGCGGCGCAGCGCGGCCTCGTCGATGACGGCCCAGAAGACCGTGCCGTCGGGGCGGTCGAAGATCCTCTGGCGTTCCAGCCGGAGGTCCACGCGCCTGGCGATCTCCTCCGCCGCAATGCCCGCCGATCCCGCGGTCACGACGGCCCTGGCGTACTCCTTGGTCTGCAGCAGTCCCGGCACGAACTGGACCTCGTACGTCCTGATCCGGGCGGCCGCCTCCTCAAGGCCGACGTACGCCTGGAACCACGTGGGCAGGACGTCGTTGAACCGGTGCCACCAGCCGGGTTCGTTGGCGGTCGTCACCAGGTCGAGGACGGCGGCGCGGGCCTGCTCGTCCATGACCCCGTAGAGGGTGAGCAGGTCGGCGACGTCACGTTCCTTGAACCCGACCCGGCCCAGCTCCATACGGCTGATCTTGGATTCTGAGCCCCTGATGAGGTGGCCCGCCTCCTCGCGGGTGACATTCTTCGCTTCCCTGAGCTTTCGCAGCTGGGAGCCCAGGAGGATGCGCAGCGCCGTCGGCCCCGAACCCGGCTGGTTCTGCGTCACTTTGCCTCCTATCAAGGTCCGCACACACAGTGACACCACATTGCCGGGTATGACAAGGTCTCAACCTCGTGTCCGATTAGGAGAGTTTTGCCCCAAAAGGCGCATGCTGTTGCACATTGCAGCTGCACGTGCATTTGGGTCTTGCAGCCGCCGCGTTCGTGACCCATGATGGCTTAGTGCATTGTGGGCCAAACGTGCACTAAACCGAGGGCTACGGGGAGGTATCGGCGGCATGGTGGAGGATCCTCTGGCCACTGCCGATTGCCTGCAGATCACCCGTGAGGTGGGCTTCGACCACCTGCTCAAGGGTGGGAAGCCCAACACGACCGCGTGCCCGCTGCCCTTCCAGGCCGACTCGGTGAAGACCGCCAGGGACGTGACCCGCTCCACACTGCGGGGATGGGGTCTGCACGAGCTGAGCGACGACGCCGCGCTCGTGGTGTCCGAACTGGTGACGAACGCCGTGAGGTACGCGATGTACGCGGGCGGCCGGCGAGAGATCGAGCTCTTGCTGATGCGCGTGTCGCCGCACGTGCTGCTGGCCGTGGCGGACCCGAGCGACGAGGTGCCGCGCCGCAAGGAGCCCGACTTCATCTCGGAGAACGGGCGCGGCCTCTACATCGTCGAGACCTACAGCCAGTGCTGGGGCTGGGACCCGCTCGACCGCGGCGGCAAGGCCGTATGGGCGCTGTTCCGCGCCGAGGAGGGCCGGACCGAAGAGGGCTGACGCCCCCGGTTCACTCGCCGGTGACGCCGTCGATGCGCTCACGCAGCAGGTCGGCGTGGCCGTTGTGGCGGGCGTACTCCTCGATCATGTGGATGAGGATCCAGCGGTGGGTGCAGTCCTGGCCGTTCCTGTCGGCGACGGCGTCGAGGGAGTTGGCGGCCGAGATGGCCCGCGCGCGCTCGATCTCGTCCTGCCAGGTGGCGAACGCCTCCTCGGCCGAGGCCGTGTCCACGTCGTTGAAGTCGGCGTCGTTGTCGACGTCCTTGTTCCACAGGCGGGGGATGTCCTCGCCGTTCAGCACGCGGCGGAACCAGACGCGCTCGACGTGGGCCATGTGCCGTACCAGGCCGAGCAGCGACAGGGTGGAGGGCTCGGCGGCCCGGAGCCTGAGCTGGTCCACGGTGAGGCCGGCGCATTTCACGGCCAGGGTGCCGCGATGCCATTCGAGCCAGTTGCCGAGCACGGTCCGTTCGTCGCCGGTGAGTGGCGGGGGCACACGATTGTCTGTCACGTCTCGACCTTAGTGGGCGGTTCGTCCAGCCCTGGCGAAAGCCGCGGTCAAGCAGAAGGGCCCCTTTCCTTGCGGAAAGGGGCCCGTCAGCTGGTCGGGGCGACAGGATTTGAACCTGCGACTTCTTGCTCCCAAAGCAAGCGCGCTGCCAAGCTGCGCCACGCCCCGCCTCGCCGGGTGCGCATGCGGTCCGTTACTCCGGTACGCTTACGCCCTGACGACCGGATGAAGTCTAGACCAGAGTTCGACCGGTTCGCGCGGACGTAGCTCAATGGTAGAGCCCTAGTCTTCCAAACTAGCTACGCGGGTTCGATTCCCGTCGTCCGCTCCAAGCACGTAGGCCCAGGTCCGGGAGATGATCCCGAGCCTGGGCATTACTGTTACCTGATCTTGTCTCTGGTGGCGCCACTCACGTGCCATACGCCTTGTCGGCGCGACCGCCGGTGACACCCACAAGGCTTCCCCGAGCGCCTGAGTGACGACCTTGTCCCTGCCGAGAGAAGTTCACGCCACCGTTGGCGACCAGCGACGGCAGCCGGCAGCCGTTGCCCGCGAAACGGAAGATCAGGACCATCGGGTCGAACCGGCTTCCAGGGGCGGCGGTTGGGGTCTTGATCCTCAGCTGCCCAAACCCACGGGCTTCTCGAGTCCACACACGGCGGCCGGCGTGGTGAGGCGCATACGAGGTGTTCGGGCTCGTGTAGCCCTGGTTTTTCGCTGCAAGGTTGTGGCACAACAGCTCACGGAGACTCAGAGCGTGGCGTTCACCAGATCCACATGCCGGGCTGCCCACCGCCTGCGGCATCCTCAGGAATGATGAGTTGCGCGGCCTCGGGACCGACACGGGAACCTTCGTCCAGCGGGATCGCGAACCGGTGCTCGCCAGAGTCGACTGCCAGAAATCTCGCCGGCACCATCTCGTAGCCGTCGATCACGCGACCGATGTAGTGGCGCATGACAACAGGCGCATTGCCGTGCGGGAAACGCCAGCCCCGGCAGCCGTACAAGCCGAACGGATCAGCGAGCGCTCGAAGGACCGCACCGTCGAAACGCAGCTCGACGTAGTCTCGTACGAAACAGACTGCTGAGACTTCGCGGCCGACGAGGAGCGAGAGGCCTTCGTCCGGCAGAGGCACCCCGTAGTCCATGTGGTCATCCTGGCACGAGGACAGTTGGGGAGCTTCTGGAGAAGGCGCGGTGTCTGGTCTCACTTGATGCTTGACGCTTTGGCATCGGATGATGCTTGACACTCCTAGCTGATCTTTCGCTTCTTAGTATGCGCCTGAGACTTGATCCGAGTGATCTCCTGGGTGGTGGTTCGGGGC
>NZ_QHHZ01000044.1:0-12763 GCF_003947315.1 Nonomuraea sp. WAC 01424 | reverse complement strand
GCCGGCCACCTTCGGGCAGCAGCGGCTTGAGCCGCTCCCACTCCGCGTTGGTTAAGTCACCTCGACCCATAGGCCCATCGTGACGGCCTAGACACGATCAGTCAGCAGATCTAAGAAACAGCTCCTAGCGGCTCCGTCCGTTCGAGGCTGGCTGCGGCCCTCGTGCGAGCCCGGCCCTGTTTTTGGTGAGAGAGTACGGACGAAGCCCGTTCCGAATTGATTGCAGTGGTGCACGGTGTGCGACATCCAAACCGACGCCTTTGCAACGTAGATTACAACCGAGCCCTCCGGCCTAGATGAGCAGCGTTCGAGCGTCATCGGCACGTGCCCATCGGGCGCACACTGCAGAACATCCTTCTTGTGTGCTGGTGGTACCAAACATGGGATGGGGCGGCCCCATGGTTATCTGGGGTAGTTAGCCTCTTCTCGCAGGTCAAAGAGAGCTGATCTTGTCGGGCACGTAAGGCAAGCAGGCCAGCCGGGGCTGCGATCGATCGCAGCCCCGGCCTGCGGGCTGGAGCCAGTTCGGAGCGGGTCACCGCAGGTCGCTGAGGGTCTTCCCAGGCCCTCTAGTCGTTGTGAAGATCAGTCAGGTAGGGGCGCCAGAACAACGTCGCAACCATTGATGCCTTCATGGAACCCTGTGGCTCAGGCTCGTGAGCCCGCCAGGAGGAGGAACAGCGGAACGCGCCGGCGACGTGCGAGTTCGGCCATGTCGCCAGCAAAGCGATCAGGACGAGGAGGGCATTCGCGCAGCGCGGTGATGGCGAACTGTGCGCGTGTCAGGGCGGTGACGTAGTCCTCGATGGTCCGATGATACCAGGTGACGGTGTTGCCCAGCCAGTCGCGCCGGCGTGCTCCGGGGTGGAAGTAGTCGTCGACGACCCAGTCGGTGCGTGCTTGTTCTGTGCTCCGGCGAGCTTCGTGGGAGGTGATGACAGGGTGTACGACCGTGATCAGCAGTCGTCCGCCTGGTGATAGACAGCGCCGGCAGCCCGCCAGGACGGCGTCGAGATCGTCGACGTAATGCAGTGCCAAGCGGGAGATGATCAGATCGAAGGTGCGCGGTGGGGCGGAGAACCTCTCGATGTCCATCCTTTCCACGCGGCCCGGGGTTCCTGCGAGGGTGGCCTTGGCCGCTCGCGTCATCTCGGTGGAGCCGTCGATGCCGAGGTAACTACGACAGCCAGAGGCGAGCAGGGTGCGGCCGATGGCGGCGTCCCCGCAACCGAGGTCCAGCACGCGGAGGCCGGCGACCAGCCCCAGTTCGTCAAGAAGTGCTGGTTCCTCCATGACGTGGTTGGGACTGTGCACCCCGCTGTGGCGGTGCCGCAGGTAGCGGTCCGCGACCTGCGGCGCGTCGTAGAAGGCGCCTCCTTGAACGGGACGAGGTTCCCCAGGCGTATGCGGTGTGATCACGATGCCCAGAATATGTAGACCTGTTCCGCCGGACAGCAGTGATGCTTTCGACCCAGGAGCCCCAGAGCTTCGGGCGCTTCCCAGACCGTCTCCTGACGTGACCTACTTACCCGACAAACCCCAGATAACCCGTCAGGCAAGCTCGCGGAAGGCCACTTGCCATACTTGCCTGACGGTTCAGCCGGACACTGGATAACTGCCTCAGCTCGGCAGCCCGTAGGGTCCGTTCCAGTTACCGGCGCCAACCACCCACGACACGCAGAGCCTGCCGTCTCGGTCGACCACGAAAGCGTCCAACTGGTTGCTGGTCTGCATGGCGGCAGCGACGCCGGCCCCGGGTGGAGCGATCATCGGCACGCCCTCGCCCCGCGGCTGGCCGGGGCCGGCGGCGACCACGCCGCCGCCTTCGCCGCCTACGAGCGGCAGATCCGCCCGTACGTGACCGACAACCAGCAGCACGGACGCGAGGCGGCCAAGCTGTTCGGAGCCGATTGAGGCGAACGGGAGACCGTCGCCGACGGCGGCACCGCCGTGGCACTGTCCTACCTGTTCGGCCCTACCTGTTCGGCGCGCCGGCCGGCCAGGCTGGCCGAGAACAGCTCGGTCACCCTGATCACCGCCTCCTCGGCGCGGGCCGCGCTGCCGGTCGGCAGGGTCGGCCAGGCCGAGGACGTGGCCCAGGTGGCGCTGCCGGCCACCACCAACGCGTTCATGACCGGCCAGGTGATCGAGGTCAACGGCGGCCTGACCCTGCCCACCGGCCGCTGACCTCGCGGCAGACCACGCCACAGCCGTACGACATGAAGGGGTTGGAGGTGCCCGGGTCTTCCTCGAAGACGACCCGGTCCTCAAATCCCCCGATCGCACGGGTTCATTGGACGTTCAGCGTTGCGGTGCGGTGCACCAGGCCGTCCAGGATGAGTGTCAGGCCGGCCTCGAACGCCGACTCGTGGTCGATCACAGGCATGTCCGCCGGTCGATCCGAGCCGGCGTCCGCCTGTTCCGCCTGTTCCTCCAGGACGCTGCCGACCGTGAACCGACCGGCGGCCAGCATCGCCATCTGGGCGTCCCGCTCGGGCACTCCGGAGCTGATCAGGAAGTCCATCTTGCGGCGGATCCGGTCGAGGTCGTTGGCGGGGGCGCTGCCCGCGTGGAGGCGTGCGCCGTCCCTGCGCATCAGCAGGGTACGCCGGAAGCTTCGCGTGTTGTCCAGGAACCAGTCGTGCCAGTCGTCGTCGGGCGTCGGCAGCCGAGCGGACGCATGCGGTGCCATCGCCGCCTCCGCCATGGCGGCGAGAAGGTCCTTCTTGGTACGGAAGTACCAGTAGAGGGAGGGCTGTTCGACGCCCAGCCGCTTCGCCAGCCGCCGCGTACTGACCGTGTCCAGCCCGACCTCGTCGAGCAGGTCGAGTGCTTCGGAGACGACGATCTCGCGGTTCACCTTGGTCACGTTGACAAATCTATCACTGATAGATGACTCTGGAGAGGAATCATTCACTGATAGATTTTTGGGGATGAGATATGGCCAACCGATCGGGAGCGCGCCCCCTGCGGGTCCTTGTCACCGGCGGCGGGATAGCGGGCCAGGCGCTGGCTTTCTGGCTCACGCGGGGCGGCCACAGGGTGACCGTCGTCGAACGCTTCCCGGCCCTACGGGCCACCGGGGCGCAGGTCGACCTTCGGGGACAGGGCATCGAGGCCGTCGAACGGATGGGGCTTCTTGACGCCGTCCGCGGCAAGCTGGTGGACGAGGCGGGCGTCGCCTTCGTCGACGAGCGCGGCAGGACCAAGGCGACGATCATGGCCAACACCTCCGGCCAGGGCCGGCAGACCCTCACCTCCGAGTACGAGATCATGCGCGGCGATCTGGTACGCATCCTGCACGACGCCTCGAAGGACGACGCCGAGTACGTCTTCGGCGTGAGCGTGGACGGCTTCGAACAGGACGAACTGAAGGTCGTCGCACACTTCTCCGACGGGTCCTGTGGCGAGTTCGATCTCCTGGTCGGCGCGGACGGCCAGGGATCACGCATTCGGAGGGCGATCCTCCCCGCGGGCTGCGACCCGTACTGGCGGGTCGGCATCCACATGGCCTACTGGTTCGTCCCGCGCATCGCGTCCGACAGCAACATCCGGGACACCTACATGGTCCCGGGCGGCCGTCAGATCATGCGCCGCAGCCACAACCCGACCGAGACCCAGGTGTACTTCGTGATGCGGGAGGAATCCGAGGAAGCCTCGGCGATCCACCGGGAACCCGTCGAACACCAACAGAAGTTCTGGGCGGGCAGGTTCCGCGACGCGGGCTGGCAGAGCGAGCGCTTCATCGACGGCATGCGGACGAGCCCCTTCTTCTACTCTCAGGAGATCGTCCAGGTCCGTACCGGCACCTGGTCCAAGGGCCGCGTGGTCCTGGCCGGCGACGCCGCCCACTGCGCCTCCCCCTACAGCGGCATGGGCATCTCCGGCGGCCTGGTGGGCGCCTACGTCCTGGCCGGCGAGATCAACCGGCACCCGGACGACCTGCCGACCGCACTGGCGAACTACGACAGCGTGCTGCGGCCCTTCGTCGACAAGATCCAGGGCGAGGTGAATCCGCGTCTCCTGCGCCTGGGCATGCCGATGACCCAGCGTGCGATCGACGCCTTCCAGGCCGCCACCGCACTGGCCTGCTTCCTGCACCTTCCCGACCTCGCCGCGCGCTTCTCAAAGGAGGACCGCGGCGGCAGCTGGCAACTCCCCGAGAACCCGACGCCGATCAGGGATCCCGACAACAAGGCAGAAATTTTCAACGAAGCCGCTTCTGACCTGTGATAACGCCAGATCTCCCGGCTGGCGTAGCGCCGTGTTCACGGCGTTGGATCGCGATGCCAAAGACAGTGGACAGCATGGCCTCATCGGTGACGGCGGCGCCGCCGGACGAGCCTCAAACTTCCGCGCAGCTTCTCGTCCTGCCGTACCGCACGGCGCGTGCCGCTACCGGTCGTTCGGCTGTTCCCCTAGATCGGACGCGCAGGAGATGATCAACGTGATGAGGTCGCCCATCGGGGTCAGGAGATCCGGATAGGCCGCGGCGTTGAGGTCGTACAGGCGCAGGGTGCCCTTGCGGCGCACCGTCAGCAGACCCGCGTCGCGCAGGATCTTGAGATGGTGGGAGGTCGCGGGCTGGGACAGCTCCAGGTGCGCGGCGATGTCGCCGACGCTGCGCGGGGCCGCCGACTCCAGGAGGTGGACGACGATCTCCTGCCTGCGCTCGTCCCCCAGGGCGGTGAACAGCGGCCGGGTCCGCGCGAACAGCGCGAGGACGTCCCGGGCGTCGATCGAGCCGCTCATGCCGGCAGCCTGTCGCGCACGGCGGACAGCCGGCCGACCGGCAGCGCCCTGGCGGCGCCTTCGGCGATCCAGCCGTCCAGCATCATCCGCGTCTGCGCGCTCACCTTCGTGAAATGCGTCTCCAGGTAGCGCCGCAGGTCGAAGGGGAGCAGCCACGGCAGCACGCGCAACCCCAGGCCCACCGCCCAGGACGGAACGGGGAGGGAAGCACGCAGCCCGTACTGGGCGGAGACCACGGCGACGGCCTCTCGGACGGCCGCGGCGGCGCGCCGCAACCCCCTGCTCGACGCGGGCAGCCGCCAGCCGGAGGACTCCAGCTCGGCGATGTAGGGGATCATCCGGGCGGCGGTGAGCTCCCCCGTGCCGGCCCGCGTCACCTGCCTGGCTCGTACGCCACCGGCCCGGAGCGCGGCGACGACCTGCGGGGCGCGCGCTCCGGTGACGCCCGTCGCCGAACCCGGCGGCACCCAGTACGCCACCCCCGGCCCGGGAACCTCCCGGTCCAGCGGCGCCTGGTAGGCGAGCAGCATCGGGGTCACCTGGACGATCTGCCCCTGCGGCCAAACACGGGCAAGGGTGCGCAGATCGCCCGGATCCTGCCCGATGGTGACCACCGTGGCCGTTCCGGTCACCGCGCGCAGCGCATTCGTCCACTCGCCGCGCAACGCGGGCGAGTCCACGCAGAGCCACACCATGTCCCACCGTACGCGGGGCGGCTCGCTGATCACCTCGTACGGCACGATCCGCTCCCTCACCGGAGCCCGCCCCCACCGGAGCCGGTACAGCGACGCCCCCTCCCAGCCCTCCCGGCCCGGCCTCACGAGATAGCTGACCTGAGCCCCGGCCGCGGCCAGCCACGCCCCGAACACCTGCCCCAACGCCCCGGCCCCGACAATCAGCACCTTCGACATCTGTGCTCCATAGATCTAAATATTTGGATGTATGGAGCATCATCATGGCAGACGCTGCCGGTGTCCGCGTGCGCCCCCTTCGATCAGGTTTCCCCGACCCCGTCCCGCGGTCGGCCAGCAGCCCCGCTGCCCACGATCCACAGGTTCCGGTCAAGCAGGACACGATCGACGCGATTCTGAGCGTGCGGGGCGGGCTCGGTGACCGACACGCCGTCGTCGGCCAGGCGGCACAGGATGTCCGGTTCGGGGAGGCCGACAGCTTGACGCGCCCGCTCAACTCTCGAAGGCCCGTACCGCAGCGGCGATCGGCTCGAGCTCCGCGGCCAGCCCGGCGAGCTCGTCCACACTGAGCACGTCGTACGCCGGCACGGCCAGCTCATCGGTGAGCGCCTCGATCCGCTGCCTGGTCTCCCGGCCGGCGTCGGTGAACCCGCCGGCGGCGTCCACGAGGCCACGCCCGCGCAGCCCGTCGACCACGGCGGTCAGCCGCGCCTTGGGCAGGTGGTGGATCCGGCCGAACTCCTCCGCCCTCATTCCTAGGGAAACAGCCATGAGGACATGGGCCTCGGTGCCGCCGATGCCGTGGGCGAGGAGGGCGGCGTTGTGGCCGTCCCCGCGGTGCTCCCGCAGCAGCGTCGCCGCATGCCAGAGCCTGGCCACCGGCTCCTCGGGCACGTCGAGCGCCCGCAGCCCGGCGTACAGTGGTCGCCCCTCGGTCGGCGCGCTGACCGCCGCCCGGGTGGCGAGGGCCGGGGTCCGCACCAGACCGGGCGAGCCGGCGAGCTCCCCGATCAGCTGCCGCAGGGCTGCGGAGCTGCCACGTTCACGCACGGCGATCGCCTCCTGCGGGGTGATCTTTCCCCACACCCAGGGGATGTGGCGCGCCACCTCGCCGTCGGCGAAGTTGTAGAAGACCGCGTGTACGACCGCGGCCGGTACCAGCCCCAGCGGTGCGGCCCGGCCTGCGAAGTATCCGTCCCAGTAGTTGCGCATGCCGACGGCCAGGAACGCCTCGTTCACCACCTCGGAGAAGGTGACGGTGGCGATCGGCTCGACGAGCTCGAACATGCGGTGGATCTTGCCCTGTGGGTGCTGCTGCATCGCTCGGCATCTTCCTCGGTCGTGACAACTGGTCGTGACAGCGCCCTCGCGGGCGACCGTTCACCCTGGCTACGAACGACGCGGCCCGGATACGACAACTCCGGTCGATAATTTCCGGCCCGATTCTGCCGGGCAGCGTCGGTGTCACTCGGACTCGGTTGCCGCGGTCTGCTTGCCGTCTGGTCCAGGCTCGGCCCGTGCTCGCCACAGGTCATGTCGTCCATCCGTTTGCTCCGGACGTACGCCGATGAGCCTGGACCAGCGGAAGCTGCCGCGACACGCACCGGGGCATGCTGAGCTGGCGCGCGATGCTGCGCAGCCTGTGGCCCAGTTGCTTTGAGCTCATGGATGCGGGCGTGCTTGGCACGGGTGCGGTCGGCGAACCAGGTGGAGCCCCTCGGCCGCGATGATGCTGTCGTTGTGAGGTCAGGCCGCGGATGGGCGGTGGCGGGCGACCGTCCGCTCCACATAGGCGCCGGCCTGGTCGCGGCAGATCACGTTGATGTCGGGGCGACGAGTGAGCGACGGTACCGCGGCGGGTGGCGAAGTCGTCCACGCCCAGCACCGTCACCCTGCGCTGGTCAGGTCATGAAGTCGTGGGTGGTAGTGGCTCTGTCGTCTCCTCGACGACGTGGCGCATCGCTGGCATCGTGCATCCTCTGCCGGCGTTCGAGCAGTGATCAAGACTCCCTTGTCCGGAGATGCCGCTGAGAAGCTCGAACACCGGCTGAGCCGGGGCCGCGGCGAGGGCCTCCTAACGGATGGACGTACCGGTTGCCTGTGCTTGTCGGCGGGCGTCGTCTGCGGGGCTTCCGAACGGGCTTCCACCGCCAACCTCCAGGTAGTCGCGCAGACTCGTCATGTAGTGCCGCCAGCTGCGGCTGCACATGCCGAAGCACTCCAGGTCCTCACTCAGACCTCGGTGGCGGAAGACGAGCTCAGATATGTCGCCGTCGACCGGGATGATGGTGAACGTGGGCCTGGTGCCGACCCAGTCAGGCAGGAAGGGGCAGTCGATGACGGTCCATCGCACCGACGTCGGCCGACTCGCCTCCTCGACGTGGATCACGAGTGGCTCGGGGGCGTTCATGAGGAACTGGAGCTCGCCGCCGGTCGCTCCGGACCCGGTCGCCGGGTTCCACCATGCCGCGAGCCCTGTGATGGTGGTGAGCGCGTCGAAGAGGACGTCAGGAGAGGCTTTCACCCGTACAGTCGTCTGGTAGTCCGCAGTGCTTGTCATGGGTAGGTCCTTTCAGTTCGAATGCTGGTTGTTGTGGCGCGGAACAGGGGCAGGCCCGTCAAGGTCGGGGAGCCGCCAGGTGAACCCGTACACCACCGGTTCCCTCGGCCCGTTCGACCCGCATGTCAACAGCGAGCCCGCTCCTGACTGTCATCTGGGCGGCTCCGCCGGGTCGCAGGTCGATTGCCACCCTTTCCTCGAACTGGGACGACCGGCCTTCGGATGTGGTGAGCGCGACCCGCACCAGCTCAGGAGGGCTCGTGAGCTCCACGCTCCGCTCGATCCAGTCGGGGAATGCCATCACAGCCTCCAGCGCATAGCAACCAATCGGTTGCTATAGTATGGCAAGCAGCCGGTTGCATCAAGGTCTAGCAGCGGCGCCTCCCCGCCAGGCCCCGGAGAGGCGGATCCCCCCCTCTCTGGCAGACCGCAGCCCTCCCCAAGGAAGATCCGGTACCGCCAAAGAACAAGAGGCCGCAGCAACCACGGACAGCGGGAAGCGAGGCGGTGAACCCACCACCTTCTACGGCACGGGAACCACCCACCGCCACCCCGGACACAACCCCACCAGCAACAGGCGGACCCGGCAGCCCGGTCACACCCCTCGCTAGGGTCTCCATCCAGCCCTTGCAACGATCCGACCAGCCGCGGGCGACACCAAGCCAACCCCCACACCACAAGCCAACCGAACCACCCGAAACGAACGCATAGACCAGCCCTCCACCTGCGCCCGCCCTTGGCCCGGATCCGCGGCAGACCGACACCTTCCACGACAGCGCCATCGCCGAACGCCTCGGCCCGGGCAACACCTCCCGCACCCCGCCGTACGCGCTCGGCGCCGGCCATCCGGCCTCCGACCCCAACCCCGACTCCGCAGCCGCCACTCGGCCCGCAGGCCCGATCACCCCATCCGACACGATCACGGCGGCATAGCGGGACACCCATCCCGCCAGAACCTGCCCAGATCGACCGACACTCCCGCACCACGATCGGCCCATCAACACCACACTCGCCGCACACGCCAGGGTCACCCCCTGAAGCCCAACGTGCCGCTAGCGGCTCATGCCGCTCCGGGGGAACCGTTTCTTGCATCCGCTGCACGAGGCCCTCCCCGCACCCACGAGGTGCCCGGTCTTTTTGGTGAGTGAGTACGGGCGAAGCCCGTTCCGCTAATTGATTAATGAGTGATCAATGTTCACCAACCCGACGCCTTTACAATGTAGATCACGTCTGTCGGTAGTCCGAGACCGACGAGGACTGCTCGAGGCCTGGCAGCTGGTGGTGGAGACCATCCTGCCGATGCCAGACGATGAGATGGGGCAGGCTGCGCGAGCGGATCGGCATGCACCGGCTGCGGGACCGCCTGTTGGACCCGGAGCCCCTCTACACCCTGCGCCGGTTCACCCCGAACAGTTGAATCCGTAGGCATCTCGGCTTTCGCTCTTGCACGACTGCGGACGCGAGAGACTGGTGAAGTCCGCCGCCAAAGAGCACTGGCTCTACATCACAATGGCGGTTGTTGATTCAGACTTAGGAGCCAAAGCGTGAATCTCGACAAGACGGTTCACCCAAGGACGATGATCAATGTCCTCAAGTGCACATCGCTGGCGTTGTCCATACTGTTCGCTCTTTCAGGATGCGGAACTCAGTGGTTCCCCAACTGGTTAGAGGTGGAAACGGCCGCCATCGATCAAGTTCGTGAAATCGGCGAGACGCTGGCACAGGCCAATGCCGAGCTCACATATGACGGTACAGTTCAAGTCGTGGACATCGTATTGCTGGATGTCGGTACAGCGACCTCCGATGAGGCACTGGAAGTCGCACACAACCGTTTGCTGCAGCAAGGATGGCGAGACAGAGGAACAGGGCCGAATTTGATTCAGATGATGTCTCCGAGATGGGAGCAAGTAGCCCTGTCAATTGGCCCCATAAGTCGACTTCGCTCCCTTAAAGTGCAGTTGGATTCCAAAACAGAGCAAATGCTGCGATCCGGATCATCCAGAATCAACGGCTTCGTAGTCATAGATCTATCTAAGATGGCCTAATCGCCCTCGTGTCCCCCTTTCTGGCGGGGAGCCGGGCTTTCGGGGGTGGGAGTGGGCTGTGCAGCAGTTTGCTTCTGTCACCGAAGGTGCGCCGGCGCGTTCTGCCATCGTCATGACCAGTCTGCCTGTCCCCCGCGCGGCCTTCTTGAGTCACCACCGACGCTAGTCGGTGGTGACTCAACGCTCTTGGGGTTGCTCACCCACTACCTCGGCGAGCACAGCCCCACCAACGCCGAGCGCGGGCGCCTGGCCGTCTTGCTGGCAGGCATGACATTAAACGACACCTACTTCATACGAGCAGTCGTGCATTGAATGTCGAGCAATTGGCCGACGGCTTGCACGACAGACTTCGGAACACGGCCGGATCAACATCAGGGCGTCCACTCATCCCGCTTCTGAGAGAGCAGCCGTGATCAACAATTGCGCAGCTGAGCTCGAGGGCGGGAGCACTCATCACGGATGGAGCTCCCATCCCGTGTAGACCACGCAGAAAGGGCTCAGATCATGAACAGACTTCTCGCCACCCTCGCCCTGGTGGGCAGCGTCGGACTCTCCCTGTACGGAGGGTCGGCCACAGCTTCCGCCTCCACCGTCTCCACCGCGAGCGCAGCCGACTCCCTGTCGGGATCCTGCGAAGCCCCCTACATCGGCTCCGACAACAGGGTGCACGTCTTCTGCACCGGACCCGGCATCGCCGACCTGCACGTGCAGTGCGCGTGGGCCTGGTGGCGGGACGCCCAGACCAACATCACCAACGACGGCCGAGCAGAGCTCGCTCTGGGTTGCGGCTGGTCCCCCATCACCAGCTACTACGCCGAGATCCACTAGGAGAATCACGATGAGCATCAAGAAGATCATGGTGCTGGTGGGCGCGGCAAGCATGCTCCTGCTGGCAGCACCGCCCGCCACGGCAGCGCCCTCAAACGCCACCGTGACCGCGATCGCGCCGTCAAGCGAGGCGGGCATCCTCAGCTGGCGGTACTACGGAACCTACGACAACCTGGTCACCTGCCAGGCAGCCGGAATCGTAGCCGTCTTCTGGGACGGCTACGCCGACTACCACTGTGACGGAGACGGCGACGGTAGCTACGAGCTCTGGGTGAGATAGGCATGAGAGTCCGCGGTCCTCCTCTTCAGGAGGGCCGCGGATGGTCCGCACCACGGGAAACCTCCGGCGGACTCAGCGACCCCCTGCCCACACGCCGGCAGCCGCCGAGCAAGGAGGCTGGGCAACCCGACCTGACCGCCGATCAAGCCCCACGAGGTCCAGGCCGGGACGTCGACGTCACGCCGTACCCGAAGGGCCGCCCGACACGGCCAGGTCCGCCAGGGAGACTTCACCTCCGGCGTAGCGGCGGATGGAGCGTTGGGCGGGATCGGGCAGTTTGGGTTGCTTGCCCTTGGGCTTGCCGTTCTTCTTGGTCAGGGCCATGCCTTCCCGGGTACGGATGTGTCCGAGATTGGCCTCGACCGGGCGCCCAAAGCCAGGAACGGGTCTTCCCAGTCGTAGACGGACGCGTCCAGGCCGAACAGGACACGGCGGGCCGGACAGCCCGGTGAGGATGTCGTTGGCCTCGGCCATGTTGTGGGCGAACCGGTCGAACTTCGTCACCGCGAGAAGCCGCGGTCGGCGGGGACGCCGAGTTCGAGCAGGTGCTCGGTGTGGACAGTGACGTCCTGTTCGTCGGTGCTGCAGCGGGCGTAGCCGACACGCCGTCCCGAACACCCGACCGTCAAACTGGGGCCTTTCTTGTCATACTCCAGAACCGTCCTTCCATTTCCTGCGGCGATACTCGGCTCAGACCGCGCCGTCCCCTTGTGGCTGGTTCAATATCCGTTCATGCATACCCACGATGTGCAGGTCGACGGCGACCTGGTGCGCAAACGCTTCATCGACGGCAAGCCTGGCGGCGCTGAGCGGGAATGGCGGGCGCTGCAACTGCTGGCGGAGCACGCGCCTGGGCTCGCGCCCTCACCCGTGGAGTACGGGACCGATCTGGTGGTGATGTCGCGCATCGAGGGCACTCCACTCTTGCTGCTGTCTGCCGTGCCGGAGAAAGAACTGGTGGAGGCGGTGGACCGACTACACAGCGCCGTGCCCCGCCAGGTACTCGACCGGGTACCGGAGCGGTTGTGGCCGGTGGAGCGGCTCAGAGATCAGTTGCTCGTGTGGGCCGGGCGGTGGCAGCCGAAGAACGAGCTCGCGGACCAGGCGGTCAGAGAGGGCGCGCGGTGGCTGTCCGGGTGGGAGCCGGGCGAGCGTGGGGTTCGGCCGGTGTTCGGGGCCAGTGATGGCAACACGGCGAACTTCCTGTGGGACGGCGCGCGCGTCAGGATTGTCGATTTCGAGGAGTCAGGGCGCAGCGATCGGGCGACCGAGGTCGCGGAGATGGCCGAGCACGTGTCGTGCTGGGTGCGTGGGGAAAGAGAGGTGAGTTTCGAACTCGATTCCGCTGAGGAACTCAGGCTGTTGGAATGCCGCAGGCTTTTCGCGTTGCTGTGGGTCTTCCTGCTCAAGGATGAGGGGCCGAGAAATCCGCCCGGTACGTTCATGCGAGCGGTCGGACGGGCTTTGGACCGGCTCGGTTACTGACCTTAAAAGTGTGGTGTCGCAGATAGCTGACGGGTGATGATCGCCGAGGTACGCCATCGTCATGCGATACGCGCAGGGTGGCGGGCTGACCGCCGAGCGGCGAGCTTTCCGCGAAGGGTTG
>NZ_QHHZ01000043.1:0-13721 GCF_003947315.1 Nonomuraea sp. WAC 01424 | reverse complement strand
CCCGAACCACCACCCAGGAGATCACTCGGATCAAGTCTCAGGCGCATACTAAGAAGCGAAAGATCAGCTAGGAGTGTCAAGCATCATCCGATGCCAAAGCGTCAAGCATCAAGTGAGACCAGACATCCGGCTGAGCCCAGTGTCACCAGGTGGAGCCAAAGAAGAACGACCTATCCGTCCACAGTGCGGACGGGGCGACCCGTCAATCAGAGAATCCATGGCGGCGTAGGTGCTCGACTGCGTCGGGGTGAGTCTCCGTCCACTGTATGCAGACGGCCCAATGCACCGGGGTTCCGTTCTTCTCTTCGAGCAGCACGTCGTACTGACCGATCCCTTCGCAAACCCCAGCTCCCCCATCGCGACTGGGCTGCAGCAGGTATTCCGTGTTCACGAGCGTGGTCGCGTCAACCGCGTACTTGACCTGCCAGTATGAGTTGGGGCAACCAAGCGGTACAGCACGACGTCGTCAAGATTTCCTGCACCATCGACCTCCACACCAACGGCAATAACCGGATTGGGTATCCGCCGAGCACGGTCACGCAGGGCAGCTATGCATCCACGCCACGCGTTCAGCCATTGATACATGTCCCCTGCAATCCGTACACCGGTCCGGCTCGGCGCTGGAAGCGAATCCATTCTCCAATTCTTCAGCACAGCGCAATCCCATATGGAAGTCTCAGCGACACCGAGGCTTGCCAAGTAGTGCCGCCGCGACAACTCGCGGGCTCCAGAAGGGACACGTCGGGCCAAACGGCGCTGCCGCACCTCTCCACGCGGAGAGGATCTCAACACCCAGTACGGAGCCCCGCATGGTCTGGGATGTCAAGGCGACCGTCCCCAGCCTGGCGAGGCAGAGGATGCCATCTACCCGGGGCCTGGCCAGCCGCGAACTTGGCCGCGTATTGGCCGTGAGTGGCCGTAGGACGCCGGTGACCGTCGTAGACAGCCAGACACAAAGCGAGAGGCCCGTCACCGCGTTTCCGCTGGTGACGGGCCTCTTCCCGCTGGTGTGGCAGGTGCAAGGTTCGAACTTGCGTAGGCTGAGCCGACGGTTTTACAGACCGCTCCCTTTGGCCACTCGGGCAACCTGCCGTGCCATCCGCTCTCGCGGCGACAGACAGAAGAATAGCGGACTTCCGAGGTGTACGTGACACCGGTTTGTCCCGAGCCGGATCGGGGTCATCGGCTGCGCCGGAACAGCAGGCGTCCCATCGCTCGTGAGTGCTGGTCGAAGCCTGCTGCGTCGTTCGTTCTGGGGAAGGGTTCGTTTGGTACTGGTACGTCCAGGAAGTCGCACAGTGGTTGCCAGCCCTGCGTGACCTCGAACACCAGCAGGCGGTCCTGGGGGATGGTGGCTTTGACCTCCTCCACGTGTTCTTTGAAGATCTTCAGGGCGAGTTCGGTGTCGGGGGTGTCGCCGCCGAAGACGCGTTCGCTCACGACCAGGCGGGTCATCCGGATGAATGCCGCCAAGTCCGTGTCGAGGAGGCTGGAGATGCCGGCCATCGTCCGGCCGGACCAGGTGCGGGCGCGGGCGGAGCGTTTGAAGATGGTGGCGTTCATGCTGGCCAGCCAGTGTTCGGGGTCGCGGACGGTGAGGATGACCTTGGCGTCCTTGTAGTGGTGGGCGAGTTCGCGCCAGTACGAGGCGGCCGGCCAGTCGACGCAGGAGGCGTACCCGGACATGAGGGTGTCCCAGGTGATGGGGCGGCCTTCGGCGAGGTCCAGCCAGCGGCGGATGTGGACGGGGTTCTGGATCACTTCCGTCATGTGATGACATGGGCCGAAGCCCAGGCGTTCCAGTGCGGCTTTCGTGGACAACGTTCCGGTACGGCCGAAGCCGGCTCCGATGACTCGCATGATCCCTACCAATACGATCGGAAACTGCGAAATGTGGGTCCAGTGCCATGTTCCGCCGTGAAGGGGACCGCATCAAGCCGCGTCGGGTGTACGTGGACTGCGCGGCGCGCCGATGCTGGCTAGGCTCGTTCGCTGGGTCCGCGCGTTCGGCGTACGACGAAGAGGTTTCGCGTACGGCGGGGAAGCGGGATCCCGAATAACGCTTTCACAGCCGAGAGGATGGGTGTTTTGGCCGATTCATCTTTCGACATCGTCAGCAAGATCGACCGTCAGGAGGTCGACAACGCGCTGAACCAGACGGTCAAGGAGATCGGACACCGCTTCGACTTCAAGGGGACCGGGGCGAGCATCAACTGGTCCGGTCAGGACAACATCGTGATCAAGGCGAACAGCGAGGAGCGCGCGAACGCCGTACTCGACGTGTTCAAGGAGAAGGTGATCAAGCGAGGGCTCTCGCTGAAGGTCCTCGACGCGGGCGAGCCCAAGCTGTCGGGCAAGGAGTACCACATGCTGGTCAGCCTCAAGGAGGGCATCGACCAGGAGAACGCGAAGAAGATCTCCAAGCTGATCCGGGACGAGGGTCCGAAGGGGATCAAGGCGCAGATCCAGGGCGAAGAGCTCCGGGTCAGCTCGAAGAAGAAGGACGATCTGCAGGACGTCATTTCTCTGCTCAAGGGCAAGGACCTGGACATCGCTCTGCAATTCGTGAACTACCGCTGACAGGTCGGCATCCGGGGCACATGGCGGCGTACGCGCCCTCCTGTGCCTCGGGCCTGCGTTTCGGTGACAACGGGGGCGAACTCCGCATCGTAAGCTCGACAACCGTGACGAAGATCCCTTTGCGCCGGTTCACGGCACGTGTCCTGCCTGTCGATGCACAGGACCGGGTTCTGCTGCTGCACGGCTTTGATCCGAAACGGCCGGACGAACCGTTCTGGTTCACCATCGGCGGTGCGACGGAGGACGGCGAGACGCTTCAGCAGGCCGCCGCGCGCGAACTGTACGAGGAAGTCGGGATCCGGCGGGACGTGGAGGAGTTCGCCGGTCCGTACGGAACCAGCACGATCGAGTTCATCTGGGCTGATTACGCGATCACACAGGATCAGACCTTCTTCGCGATCCGGACACACGACGCGGCCATTTCGTTCGATCACATGGAACAGATCGAGAAAGAGACGACGACCGGTCATCGGTGGTGGAGCGCCGAGGAGCTCGAAGGCACCGAGGAGACCTTCTTCCCCGAGGACCTGGCGGCCATCCTGAGGAAGGTCACGGCGACCGGAGAGCTCGGGTAGCGTCCTCTCGATCAAGCCAAGGCGGTCACGAGGCCAGGCCGGACGTACGTGGGCACTCGCAGTCCCGCGGGCTCGAACCGACCCCAGAGGGACCTGGAGCCAGAACCCGCGCGATTCGGGCCTCTCGGTCGCTTTGAGGGCCTGGACGGGTGCACGGCGAACACCGGCTCCCCGATGTCATGGCACCGGGAACGTCAGCGGCGGTAGCCGGCCATCCGCTCCAACCTTGCCACCCGCTCGGACGTGGGCGGGTGCGTCGAGAAGAGGCGGCCGAAGCCGGATCCGCTGAACGGGTTCGCGATCATCATGTGGGACGCCGAGGTGAGACGGCTGTTCTCGGGGAGCGGCAACCTGCGCGCGCCCATCTCGATCTTGCGGAGTGCCGAGGCCAGGGCCAGCGGGTCACCCGTGAGCCTCGCGCCCGATTCGTCGGCCTGGAACTCTCTCGTACGGGAGATGGCCATCTGGACCATCCCGGCCGCCACGGGGCCGAGGATCATCATCAGCAGGGCGCCCAGGAAGCCGGGGCCCTCGTCGTCGTCGGAGCCGCCGAAGAAGACGGCCACGTAGCTGAGCCACGTGATCATCGTGGCCAGCGCGCCGGCCACGGAGGAGACGAGGATGTCCCGGTTGTACACGTGCGACAGCTCGTGCCCGATCACGCCGCGCAGCTCGGACTCGTCGAGCAACTGGGTCAGGCCGTACGTGACACACACGGCGGCCTGCCGTGGACTGCGGCCCGTCGCGAACGCGTTCGGCTGCACGGTCGGCGAGATGTACAGGCGAGGCATCGGCTGGCGTGCCTCGGTGGAGAGCTCTCGGACGATCCGGTACAGGGTCGGGTGCTCGACCTCGCTGACCGGCCTGGCCCGCATGGCCGACAGCGCGATGCGGTCGGAGAAGAAGTAGGCGACGCCGTTGCTCAGCAGGGCCAGTACGAACGCGATCCGCAGACCGGTGCCACCGCCCAGCCACGCGCCCACCACGATGATGAACGCCGACAGACCTCCCAGGAGGATGGCGGTACGCAGACCGTTGTGGTGCAAGGTCTCCCCCCTTCGTGGTCCGGGTTTCACCTCGTCCAACGATGATGACCCGGTCTATCGTTCCCCGGCGTGCACAGCCGCGGGCGGAGCGCGACTTGCCCGTGTTGTCCGGGGAGGAGGGCGGGTCGTGGCCCGGCCGGCCGCCCTCGTGATCCGCTCTCGGTCAGCCCGTGGCCGATAAGGACGTCATGTCCAGCACCAGTTGTGGTGCGACCGAGAAGAGGATCGCCACGCCCAGGGCCAGTCCGACGGCCAGCCATGCCGCAGGGGACGGCCGTCGGAGGGCCCGTTCTCCCGTGGGGGCGAAGAGGCGGGCCGCCCAGGTCGCGTAGTAGTAGAGGCCGATCACGGTGTTGACGGCCATGACCAGCGCGAGCCAGCCCAGACCGCCCTCGACGATCGTTCTGAACACGAAGATCTTGGCGAAGAGACCTGCCAGCCCCGGCGGCAACCCTGCCAGGCAGACCAGGCAGAACGCCAGCGCGATCCCGGCGGCCGGACTGCGGAACACCAGGCCGCGATAGTCGTCGAGCTCATTGCGCGTGGCGGTCCTGGAGACGAGCATGACGACGGCGAAGGCGCCGAGGTTCATGGCCGCGTAGATGACCAGGTATGCGACGGATGTGCCGGTCGCGGCCTGCGGCGTGGCCGCCGTGGCGGCGATCGCCAGTGGGGCGAGGACGTAGCCGGACTGCGCGACCGAGGACCAGGCCAGCATGCGTACGGCCGAGCGCTGACGCATGGCGAGCAGGTTGCCCACGGTCATGGTCAGCGCCGAGACGATCGCGATCACCGGCCCCCACGTGGACGACTGGCCGGCGAGCGCGGTGACCAGCACGAGGATGAGCCCCGCGAACCCGGCCGCCTTGGAGATGACCGAGAGCAGGGCCGCCACGGGGATCGGCGCGCCCTGGTAGACGTCCGCCGCCCAGGAGTGGAACGGCACTGCGGCGATCTTGAAGGCGAACCCGGCCGCCACGAGGACGACGCCCACCGTGACGACCGCGGGCAGCCCGTGGGCCGTCTCCAGCGCCGTGGAATGCGTGCCGGCCGCCGCCCCCGGCGCCGCGATACCGCCACTCAGGACGGCGGCCAGGCGGGAGAGGTAGACCGTCCCGGAGATGCCGTACAGAAGGGAGACGCCGAACAACATGATGGCCGTGGACACGACCGACACGACGAAGAGCTTGACCGCGGCTTCGGAGGCGCGGCCGTCGTAACGTTTCAGCGCGGTGAGGGCGAAGACCGGGAGCGAGACCAGTTCGAGCGCCACCACGAGCATGACCAGGTCGCGGGAGGCGGGCAGCGTCACCGCGCCGACGAGGGTGCAGAGCAGCAGGAAGTACCACTCTCCGGCGGGGATGCCGCCCCCGGCCAGCTCGGTCATCGACATCAGTACGATCACCAGGGCCGCGACCAGCACCAGCCCCGCGAAGGCCGTCGTGAACCGGTCCGCCACGAACGAACACAGTGTGCCCGATCCGCCGCCGGCGAGGTCGGGCGGTACGCAGAACGTCGCGCGCGGCGTACCGCTCACGGCCTGCGCGATCACGAAGCCGAGGGCGGCGACGACCCCCGCCAGCGTCACCAGCCCGAGTACGGACCGCGTGCGCGTCCCGACAGGAAGGAACACGTCGAGCAGCAGCACGAGCCCGGCCACCACCGCCAGCGCCAGCGGCGGGGCGATCACGAAGTAGTCGATCTGCTGGATCATGGCAGGGCTCCCAGCAGGGTCTGCACGGCCGGTGTGGTGAGGGAGAGCAGGAGACCGGGCCAGAGCCCGAAGAGCACGATCAGCACAACCAGCGGCGTCCACGCCGCCAGCTCGTAGGACCGGAGATCATCGATCCTGATCCCCCGCTGGGCCTGTTCGGTTTCGAGCGTCGCGATCGCCGCCTGCTCGGCGAGCGACTCGTCCGAGCCGAGAGGCGCCACCGGGCGTTCGTCCGGCGTCTCGCCGGACGGCGGAGCCTGTTGTTGATCGACGACTCCCGGCGGGCGGCCGTGGGTGACCCGGGACAACATGAGCACGAAGTACGCGGCCGTCAGGACCGCCCCCAAGCCGCCGATCACCATGTACGTGAGGAAAAGCGCACGCGGCAGGCCGCTCGCCGGCTGGAACGCCCCGAACAGCGCCAGCATCTCCCCCCAGAACCCGGCCAGCCCCGGCAGCCCGAGCGAGGCGATCGCGGCGAACGTGAGCACCGAGCCCAGGCGCGGCATCGTGGCCAGCATGCCGCCGCCGAGGCTGGGCATGTCCGCCGTGTGATAGCGGTCCTTGATCGCCCCGGCCAGGAAGAACAGCAGGCCGGTGATCAGGCCGTGGGCGACGTTGGCGAACAGGGCACCGTTGATGCCGGTCGGGGTCAGGGTGGCGAAACCGAGCAGGACGAAACCCATGTGGCCCACGGAGGAGTAGGCGATCATGCGCTTGAGGTCGCGCTGGGCCAGGCAGGCCAGGGCGCCGTAGATGATGCCGACCACGGCGAACGCCCCCAGCCACGGCGCCACCGCGGTCGCCCCCTCGGGGAGGACGGGGATGGCGATCCTGGCGAAACCGTACGTGCCCATCTTCAGCAGCACTCCGGCCAGCAGGACCGAGCCGACGGTCGGGGCCTCCGTGTGGGCGTCGGGGAGCCAGGTGTGCAGGGGCCACATCGGTGTCTTGACCGCCAGGCCCACCCCGATCGCCACGAACGCCAGGATCTGCACGGACCTGGACATTCCCGCGCCATGGGCCGCGGCCAGTCGCGCCATGTCGAGGGTGCCGGTCTGGGTCCATACGAGCAGCAGGCCGAGGAGCATCACGACCGAGCCGAGCAGCGTGTACAGGATGAACTTGATCGACGCCGCCCTGCGGCCCGCCCCGCCCCAGATGCCGATCAGGAAGAACATCGGGATCAGCACGATCTCGAAGAAGACGAAGAAGAGCAGCAGGTCGAGGGCGAGGAACGTGCCGATCATGCCGACTTCGAGCACCAGCAGCGTGAACACGAGTGCTCTCGGCCGGTTTCCCAGGAACCGGCTCGGCGTGCGGGGGCGGCCCCAGGAGAGGTAGCCGAAGCACAGGAACGTCAGCAGCGCGGTGAGCACCACAAGCGGCAGGGAGATGCCGTCCACGCCCAGATGGAGGTGGAGCCCCAGGCCGGGGATCCAGGGCTGGTCGACCGTGAACTGCAGGCGCGTCGCCTGCCCGTGGTCGAACGTCGCCACCATGACCAGGGCCAGCGCCAGCGTGACCCCCGAGAGGATCAGGCCGTACGTGCGCAGGGCGGGGCGGAGCACCTCGGGGACGAGGAGGAGCAGGAGCGCGCCGAGCAGCGGCACGGCGAGCAGCGCGATCGGCAACCAGCCTGTCATGAGGTCACCACCGTCCTGTGCGGAGGCGGGCTCGCGCCTGCCCGCCTGTGGCCCATGGCGTGAGCGTCATCGCCCCGGCGGGGCTGCGGAGTCGTCATGTGAGCATCACCGCCCCCACCGCGATCAGGAGCACGCCGGCGAGGACGCCGCTGACGTAGAGCTGGACGTTGCCGTTCTGGGTCAGGCGCAGCCATCCGGACAGGCCGCGGGCCGTACGGCCCGACCCGCGGACGGCGCCGTCGACGACCACGTCGTCCGTCCTGACGACCAGCCCGGCCAGGGCCATGATCGGACGGACGATCAGCGCCGCGTAGAGGCCGTCCACGTAGAACGCGCGCTCGCAGGGCACCCGCAGCGGGCCGAGCAGGCGGGCCGGGTCGGCGACGGGGTCGCCGCGCCACACCGCGTAGACCACCCCGGCGCCGAGCAGCGCGAGCACGACGCTGATCGCGGCCACCGACAGGTCCACGTGCGGCTGCCCGGCGAAGCCCAGCAGCAGGGCCGGGACGGCGAGGAGCATGATGGGCACGAGCATGGTCCGGGGCGCCTCGGTGACGTCGACGACGTGGGCCGTGCCGGGCTCGGGCTCGGGGAGCGCCACCACTCTCGGCGTGCCGAAGAACGTGCGCAGCCACGCTCTGGTGGCGTAAGCGCCGGTGACGGCGACGGTCGCGAGCGCGCAGCCGTACAGGAGCAGCGCGGCGGCGTCCGTCAGGCCTCCGCCCGCCAGCGCGCCGTCCATGGCGGACAGGATGCCGTCCTTGCTGAAGAAGCCGCTGGCCGGCGGGATGCCCATCAGAGCGGCGAACCCCACCGTCATCGTCACGAACGTGACCGGCAGCTCGCGCCGCAGCCCGCCCATCTGGGTCATCAGGTTGGAGCCGACGTGGTGGATCACCGCGCCCGCGCACAGGAACAGCAGGGCCTTGAACGCCCCGTGCGTCAGCAGATGGAAGATGGCCGCCCTGTCGGAGCCCGCGGCCAGGCCGCCGGCCATGTAGGCGAGCTGGCTGACCGTGGAGTAGGCGAGCACCCGTTTCAGGTCGTCCTGGGCGAACGCGGCCAGCGCGGCCCCCAGCATGCCGATCGCGGCCACCACGGCCAGGACGTCGAGCGTCGGACGGGCGTGCAGGAAGGCGGGGAAGAGCCTGGCCACGATGAAGATGCCGGCGGCGACCATGGTGGCGGCATGGATCAGCGCGCTGATCGGGGTCGGGCCGGCCATGGCGTCCGGCAGCCAGGTGTGCAGCGGCACCTGGGCGCTCTTGCCCGCGACGCCGCACAGCAGCAACATGGTGGCCGTCGTCAGGGTGGCCGCGGACATCTCGGGCACCCTCGCCAGTACGTCGGCGATGCGGAAACTGCCCGCCGACGTGCCCAGGACGAAGATGCCGAACAGGAACCCGACGTCGCCGAGCCGGGTGACGAGGAACGCCTTGACCGCCGCGCGCGAATTGCCCCGGTCTTCCCACCAGTGGCCGATGAGCAGGTAGGAACACAGGCCCATGATCTCCCAGCCCACGTAGAGGACCAGGAGGTCGCCCGCGTAGACCACCAGGAGCATCGCGCTGGTGAACAGGCTGATGAAGGCGCTGTAGGAGGGATAGCGGGGGTCGTCCTTGAGGTAGCCGACCGAGTAGACCTGGACGGCCAGCGCCACGAGCGTCACGAGGACGCCGAGGACCGCCGACAGGTCGTCGGCCTGGAGGGTGAGCGAGATCGGGATGCCGCCGGTGACGATCGTGCCGTACGTGCGGCCCACGGGCTCGGAGGCGGTGTCGGCTTCGAGGTACGCGAACCCGGGGCCCCAGGCCAGCCAGAGGGCCAGGACGGCCGAGGCGGCGGTCGGAAGGATGGCGATCCAGGCGGCCCGGGTGTTCGCGCGTTCGCCGGTGGCCTTCTCGGCGGCCGCGAGTCGTGCCTTGGCCGTGGGGGGCGGTGATTGCTCCTGAGCCGGTGTGCGGTTGTGGGGCCAGCGGGAGAGCAGCAGGCCGGCGGCTGCGGCGAGGGTGGGCAGGAGTACGGCCAGCAGCGGGAACGTCGTCACGGCGTGTCTCCTCGCTCGGCTCGGTGCTCGCTGTCCGGGGGCATCGGGTCGGGGGCTGGGAGTGCCGTGGGGCGTCGGTCGCCCTGGTTGGAGGGGTTCGTGCTCGTGTGTGCGCCGCTGGGGACCAGGGCCTCTGGACGATCGCCGTCGGCGGCCGGCTCGGCCAGGTCGCGGAGGTGGTCGAGGTCGACCGTGCGGCGGTTGCGGTAGAGGGCCAGGACGATCGCCAGGCCGAGGCCGACTTCGGCGGCGGCGATGACGATGACGAAGAGGGTGAGCACCTGACCGCTGTGGAGGCGGTCGCGGAGCCACACGTCGAACGCGACCAGGTTGAGGTTGACGGCGTTGAGCATCAGCTCGACCGACATCAGCACGAGGATCGTGTTACGTCGGGCGAGCACACCGTAGACGCCCACGGAGAACAGGAGCGCGGAGACGACCGCCGGGTAGACGACGTGCATCAGGCACCTCCGTTCTGATCGGGCGGCGAGCCGGGAATGTCCGTACGGGACAGCACGATGGCTCCGATCAATGCGGCGAGCAGCAGCACGGACAGCGCCTCGAACGGCAGCACCCAGGTGGCGAAGACGCTGGCGCCGAGCTCCTTCGCCGCCCCCTGACCCGGTTTCAGCGGTGTGTACGCCGTGCGGAAACCGTCGATCACGACCGTGACCAGGACCGCCGCCGTCGCCACCGCCACCAGGGCCGCCACCGGCCGGTTGCCGCTGTCGAGGTCGGCGGAACGGCCGATCGGCGCGCGGGTGAGCATGATGCCGAACAACATCAGGACCACGACCGCGCCCACGTAGATCAAGACCTGGACCCAGGCCACGAACTCGGCGGTCAGCACCAGGTAGCAGCCCGCGAGCGCGCCGAAGGAGACCACGAGCCACAGGGCCGCATGGACGAGCTGTCTGGTCGTGACGACGAGCAGCGCCGATCCAACCGCTACCGCGCCCAGCAGCAAGAAGACGATCTCTTGCCCGGTGGGTGACAGGTAGGAGGGCACCGCCTCGGTCACGACTCCTCCTCAGACTCCTCTGGGTCGTCAGGGCCGAGCCGCCCCGGCGGTCGGATGGACCTTGGATCGGCCATCCTGCGCCTGCGCGGGCTCGCGGAAGAAGTCTGCTCCGCCGGGCCGGGTTCCGGTGACGGTTCACCCGTGCCTGTGGAAAACCTGTTCGAGGGTGGCTCGCCTGTGGATGGAGTCGTTCCCGGCGGGCGCTCCTCCGAAGCTTGTCCGGTCTGGTCTTGGGCGGAGGTGTGGTTCGTCTCCTCGCCTGCCTGGGGAGCGGGGGCGTCCTCTTCGACGTGGGATGCGTCGCCCTCCGGCTCGGGGGGCACCGCGCCCTTCGCCGCTTCCGACTGCTTTGTCCCCTCCGACGGGGTCGCCGCCTCTGACGGTCCGGTCACCTCTGACGGTCCGGTCACCTCTGACGGTCCGGTCGCCTCTGGCGGCTTCGTCCCTTCTGGGGTTTGCGCCGTCTCCGGGGAAGCGGTGTCGCCCGGCTCCTGTCCCTGCGCTGGGGATGGCGGTTCGGTGGGTTGGGGGCTGGGCGGGAGGGCGCCCGGGGGGCGGATGCCTCGTACGTTGGACATGGGCCTGCGCGTACGCTCACGCCGGCCCGCGACGGATGGCGGCGCCGCAGGGCCCTCGCCTGGGGCGGCCCCTGTGGGACCGGCCTTCGCGCGCGCCTGCTCCCCCTGCTCAGGCCCATGTGGGGCCCGCTCTCCGGCATCCGTACCCTCCGCCGAGGGACCGGCGTCGGCGCGCTCGGTGGGCGAACCGGCGTCCCCCTCTCTGGGGGATGGAGTCGTGTCGGCGGGCTCAGGAGACGGGGTTGTCGCGGTCTGAGGGGTTTGCTCGCGTTCGGTGTGCCGTGTCGCTTCGACGCTCGGCGTTGCGCTTACGGCGGACTCGGGGCTGGGCGCCGTCGATTCCGCGCCTGTCTCAGGCTTGGCGCCCTTGCTCACGTCGCCGACCGCGCCGCCCGGTTCCCGGGAGGCGGTCCCTTCGGAGGGGCGGGCGCCTTCGCCGGCCCCTGCGGGGCCGCGCTCTCGTGCGGGGCGCCGGGCGCCGGTGGTGCCCGGCGCCTCCGGTGTCGCTCCGGGACGGGCGGCTGCCGTACGGGCTGCGGGGCGGCGAGGGGCGGCGGTCAGTTCCTTCGGCGGCTCGGCGCCGGGGTCATGGGCAGGCGGTGGAGGAACGGTCTGGGTCCAGGCGGCCAGCTTGTCCTTTTCGTGCACGAGGTTACGGATGTCGCCCTCGGCGTACTCGAACTCCGGCGACCAGAAGAGGGCGTCGAAGGGGCAGACCTCGATGCAGATGCCGCAGTACATGCACAGGGCGAAGTCGATGGCGAACCGGTCGAGCACATTGCGCTGGCGGGGCCGGCCGCCTTCCGGCGCCGGGATCGTCTCCTTGTGGGAGTCGATGTAAATGCACCAGTCGGGACACTCCCGGGCACAGAGCATGCAAGAGGTGCAGTTTTCCTCAACCAGGGCGATGACGCCTCGGCTGCGGGGCGGGAGGGCGGGCTTGACCTCGGGATACTGCTGTGTGACCGATTTGCGCAGCATGTGGCGAAGGGTGATGGACAGCCCTTTCGCCAGTCCGACTCCCGGTATCCGCGCCATGGTTCAACATCATGACGTACTTGGCGGCAGAGGTGAATGAGCCAAGACCGTTGTCCCCAGTTTTTCCACAGCCGTCCACAGGTTGACGGGAAGTTATCCACAGGCTGGGCGACTGTCCGATATGAGCGACTGCATGGCGATAGTCTCTCGGCCATGCCGTACAGCCATCCGGTCCGTCCCAGCGGCGGGGCGTGGGCGGCCGCCATCGGGTGGGCCGTCCTGGCCCTCGTTTCGTGCGGGCTGGCGACCCCGTTCACGATGGGGTTCGCGGCGTACTGGCTGCGGAGCACGTTGCAGGCCGTCGCCGCGTGCGTCTACCTGGTCCTCATCGGCTCGTTCGTCATCGCCATCATTCTGTACGACGAGGTCGACAGCATTCCGGAGCCGATGTCCACGTTGGTGTCGTTCGGGTTCGTGATCAGCTGGATCGGCGGGATCGCCCATTCGGCCGTCCTGGTGCCGGCGATGGCGCGGGCGCGCTTCCAGCCGGCTGCGCCTGTGCCCATGCAGGCGCCGGTCCCGCAGTACCGGCCCGCCGACCTGCATCAGCGCACCACGGCGCCCACTCGTCACCAGCCTTCCGGGCAGCCGGAATGGATCGGGCATTACCGGGTGATGCACCAGCTCGGGCGCGGCGGGCAGGGGGCCGTCTATCTGGCCATGGCCCCCAACGGGGTTCGGGTGGCGGTGAAGGTGCTGCACGACCTGGTCGACGAGACGGCGCGTACCAGGTTCGCGCGGGAGGTGGACGCGGCCCGGCGGGTCGCCACGTTTTCCACAGCCCGGGTGCTCGACGTGAACGTCAACGGGCAACACGCGTACATCGTCTCGGAATACGTGGAGGGGCCGTCGCTGGAGCAGCTCGTACGGCGGCACGGGCCGCGTGACAAGGACAGCCTGACGCGGCTCGCGTTATCCACAGCCGGGGCCTTGGCGGCCATCCACAAGGCCGGGGTGGTGCATCGTGACTTCAAGCCGAGCAACGTGCTGATCGGGCACGACGGGCCGCGCGTGATCGACTTCGGCATCGCCAGGGCGCTCGACAACATGACGATGACGTCGGGGAAGATGGTGGGGACGCCGCCGTACATGGCGCCTGAGCAGTTGACCGGGGAGCCTGTGGGGCCCGCGTCCGACGTGTTCAGCTGGGCGGTGACGATGATGTTCGCGGCCACGGGGCGGCCGGCGTTCGGGGAGGACACCGTGCCTGCCGTCTTTCATCGGGTGCTTACGTTTCATCCGGATCTGTCGCCGTTACCGCCTGCGCTGCGGGGGGTTGTGGGGGCGTGCCTGAACAAGCGTCCCGAGGAACGGCCGTCGGCGTCGGACGTGATGGTGGCGATCGTCCACTAGTGAGCCGGTCGCGAGTATCCGGGACGCCACATGAGGTGTGTCTCGTTTCAGATTGTCCGTGAAGTGGTGACGGTCTCTGGCGGCTGAGGTCTGCTGGAGAGATGGCAGACAGCAGACTCGAGC
>NZ_QHHZ01000042.1:0-14314 GCF_003947315.1 Nonomuraea sp. WAC 01424 | reverse complement strand
GGTTACGGCGGTTATGGCGGGAAGGAAACACCCGGTTACATTCCGAACCCGGAAGTTAAGCTTCTCTGCGCCGATGGTACTGCACTCGGGAGGGTGTGGGAGAGTAGGTCACCGCCGGACAATCTTTTGGGAAGGGCTCCGACCGTTTGGTCGGGGCCCTTTCTGCGTTTACGTGGAATTCTGTGGCGGTGTGCTGCGATGAGGTGCCACACGCGAACAGGGTCGTTGCCAGTGGCCGAGGCGTCCTTCGCTCTGCTCCGCCCTCGACCGTCCGGCGGCCGATGGCCGAGGGGCCGGTGGCGGGTGTTGGGCGAGGTCAGGGTTGGTCATGGACCTTCCAATCTCGCTAGGATACTCAGCGTAATCGCGTCACTCTATAGGGGTGACCGCTTCTCCCCCTTCCAAGCAGTCAGCGCGCCGTAGTCGCCGGCTACTGGCGTGGACGTTCACGTCGATCTCCGTCGGGTTGGTGGCCGCGGGGGTCGTGGGGATCTTCGCTGAGCCGTTACAGCTGGAGCTTCTGGACAAGCGGGCCAGCGTCGTCAGCATGTTCGTGGGTGTGGCGGGGCTGTTCATCGCGGGGGTCGGGCTGTGGGCGCAGCTGCGGGCCGCGGCGGCGGCCGCCGATGACGGTGATCCTGCCGGGGGTGCCGGGCGGGCCGGGGGCGGTTCGGGGCCGGCGGATGCGCGTCGGGCCGGTGGCGGTGGTTCCGGGGAGAGTGGGGCCGGGCGCGATGGTCTGGTTCGGCCGGGGGCTGCTGAGGGCGCCAAAGCGGATAGGGGTGGGGGGCAGGCGTCCGGGATAGCCGTCAGTGGCGACAGGTCCACGGCGGTGACCGGGGGCCTGTCGAGGTCATCGGTGACGTGCATCTGCCGTCTCGGCCGCGGGTGGCGACGCGGCCGGTGCAGCTTGCGCCTCGGCCGCCGCAACTGGTGGGACGCGACGAGACCGTGGCGGAGCTGCGGGAGCGGCTGCGGGCGAGCGACGTACGGCCGGAGGTGGTGGCCGTGCACGGGCTCGGCGGCGTCGGCAAGACCAGCCTGACGCTGGAGTACGCCTACCGCCTCCAGCAGGAGTACGACCTCGTCTGGCAGTTGCCGGCGGCCGAACCGGCGGTGTTGTCGGCGGCGTTCGCCCGGCTGGCGGCGCTCATGGGCTTACGGGAGCTGGGCGCAGATGCGGCGGACCCGGTCGACCAGGTGCATGCCGCGCTGGCGGCGCGTACGCTCCCGTGGTTGTTGATTTTTGACAACGTGCCGGAGGCCGAGGCGTTGTTGCCGTTCCTGCCTCCGGCTGGGCCCGGGCATGTGCTGGTCACGAGTCGTTCCGGGCGGTGGCCGCGGGATCAGGGGCTGGAGCTGCCGGTGCTCGATCTGGTGAACGCGGCGCGGCTGCTGCTGTCGAGTTCGGGGCAGGACGACGAGGTGGCGGCGGCCGAGGCGGTGTCGGAGTTCGGGGCGTTGCCGCTGTCGCTGGAGCAGGCCGCGGCCTACATGTCGGAGACCGGGCTGGCGCTGTCGGAGTACCTGGATCTGCTGCATCATCAGCGGACCGAGCTGCTCGCGCAGGGGCAGGCGTGGGGGTATCGGGAGCGGGTGGCGTCCACCTGGCAGTTCGCGTTCGAACGGCTGGCCAGGACGAGTCCGCAGGCCATCGCGTTGCTGCGGCTGCTGTCCTGCTACGCGCACGAGGCGATTCCGTACCATTTGCTGTTGTCGCCGTTGGAGCGGTGGGCGCCGCGCGAGCTGTTCCGGGCGGACGTGCAGCGGCGGCGGGCCTACGGGCGCATTCCCGGGCCGCCGGCGCGGTTGCTGCGTGACGTGCATCCGAGTGTGCTGGTGATGATGCGGGCACTGCCGCGTGACACGCTCAGGATCAACGCGGCGTTGACCGCGTTGCGGCGGCACAGCCTCATCGGGCCGCCCGTGGACGGCGCGGTCACGGTGCACCGGCTGGTGCAGGCCGTCACGCTCGACCAGCTCTCGCGGCGTGTGCAGCGTCGTTGGCGAGAGGTGGCGGCGGTGCTGGTGGAGGCCGTGCTGCCGGACGATCCGGGGCAGAAGGCGCGCTGGCCGCGGTACGCGAGGTTGCTGCCGCACATCCGGACGGTGCTCGGCCCGACCTCGCCCGGCATGGACAAGACGGCCCAGTACCTGGGGGCGAGCGGCGATTATCGTACGGCGAGGTCGTTGTTCCAGGAGATCGCCGCCGCGCTCGCGGCGGCGCTGGGCCCGGAGGAGGGGGCCACGCTGACGGCCCGGCACGAGCTGGCGCTCTGGACGGGCGAGGCGGGCGATCCGGCCGCGGCCCGCGACCAGTACGCGGCCCTGATCCCCATACGGCGGTGGGTGTCGGGCCCCGAGCATCCGGACACGCTGACCACGCAGGCCAACCTCGCCCAGTGGACCGGCCAGGCGGGGGACGCGGCCGCGGCCCGCGACCAGTACGCGACGTTGCTTCCGGTACGTGAGCGGGTTCAGGGGCCGGAACATCCCTCGACGCTGATCAACCGGCACGAGCTGGCCCGGTGGACGGGGAGCTGGGGGACGCGGCGGCGGCTCGGGAGCAGTATGCGGCGTTGGTGCCGGTACGGGAGCGGGTTCAGGGGCGTGAACATCCCGACACCCTCACCGCCAGGGCCAATCTCGCCTACTGGACAGGGCGGGCGGGGGATGCGGTGGGGGCCCGGGAGTTGTGTGCGGCGTTGGTGCCGGTACGGGAGCGGGTTCAGGGGCGTGAACATCCCGACACCCTCACCGCCAGGGCCAATCTCGCCTACTGGACAGGGCGGGCGGGGGATGCGGTGGGGGCCCGGGAGTTGTGTGCGGCGTTGTTGCCGGTTCGTGCCCGGGTGCTCGGGGCCGGGCATCCGGCGACGGTCACCACGCGGGAACAGCTTGCCCACTGGACGGCCCGTGCCCGCCCGTAAGGGCGAGGGACCGCCCCAAGGGCCGGGGCGGGGAGCCGGGGCGCGAGGGGGCGAGCCTGCCCCTCGCGCCCCGGCCGCTACTGGGGAAGGACGAGGAGGGCGTCGCCGACGCCGCGCTCCACGCCGTCCGAGGGCCGGTTGACCAGCTTGTTCGACACCACCATCGCGGAGGAGCCGCCGCCGTCCAGGTTGATGGCCTGGACCGCGCCGAGCCAGCGCATGAACTGGGCGGCCTCGTGGAAGTTCGCGCCGATGGTCACGCCGGGCTGGCGGCCGTCGATGGTGGCCAGGATGAGGCTGCCGTTCCTGGTGACGCCGAGCAGGGTGCGCGGGTGACGGCGGAGGATCATGTTCACGGAGTCGTGGCCGTCGCGCTTGGCGGTGATCTTCACGCGGCCGTTGCGCACCAGGCCGACGCCGCCCGCGATCACGTTCAGGTCGGGGGTCAGCTCGAGGGCTTTCCTGGTACGCAGGTCGGTGACCTTCGTGTCGATCTTGACCGTCCAGCCTTCCCAGGCGTGCTCGTCGAGCCATTCGGCGGACGTGCCCTGGCCGTGCAGGACGCGGGTGCCCTTGGCGATGGCAGCGCCGCTGGTGCGTACGGCGACCGCCTTGCCGTTGGCGTCGAGGACGATGTCGGTGCCGCCGGTGGGGGTCTTGGCGCCGTACTCCTCGGTGTAGAGGACGGCCTCGTCGGTGGCGGCGGCGCGGTTGACGCCGTTGAGGACGAGTTTGTCGCCGTCCTGGGAGATCGCGGTGACGTCGGTCTTCAGCTCGGTGATGCGGGCGGTACGGCCCTGGAGCACGACGGCCGAGCGGCCCGGTACGGCCTCGCTGAGCAGCCGGCCGGCGACCACGGAGGCGCCGACGGGCTCGCCGCGCAGGTTCTTGGCGGTGTGGATGTTGAAGAAGCCGCCGTTGACGCCGACCACCGCGTTGCGCGCCTTGGCCATCGAGGAGACCGTCTCGCGCTTGGCGACGCTGGTGCCGAGCGAGGCGGCGTACGAGCCGCGGAACGTCCCGGCGTCGATCATGACGACCTTGGCGTCCCAGGGGCCGGTGGTCTTCAGGCCGTCGTCGCCGAGGTAGTCGACCTTGACCTTCAGGCCCGCGTCCTTGAGCGTCTTGGCGGTCTCGTCGGCCTTCGCCTTGTCCTTGAAGGACCACAGGCCCACGCGGACCATGTAGACCGTCTGGGAGGGGGCGTCGGCCACGCTGGGCCGGATCACCTTCTGCAGGCTGGGCGCCTCTCCGGCGGCCTCGACCTCGGCGACCTTGGCCTGGGCGGTCTCCAGCGCGCCGTAGTCGCGGCCGCTCGGCATCAGCACGGTCACCGTGTAGCCGTCGGTGGAGCTGCCGGCCTTCACGTCGTACAGGTCGATGCCCTGCGTCACGGCGGTCAGCGTCTTGGTGGCGGCAGGCTGGGCGCCCAGCGGGAAGTTGGCCGACGGGAACTTCACCGCGAGCTGCCCCGCCGAGGCGGGCAGTGTGGTGATGACCGTGAGCGTGGCGGCTATGGCCAGGCCGCCGGCGAGGGTGCGTCGCGACATGAACTCTCCAGAGGGCGGAAAAGGGACCGAACTATCCTGGCGAGATCAAGGTCCCGAAGTCAGCCGAACGCGCCAAACGGCTCAAGAGGTTACGAGATTGACACCCATCTCAGATGATATTGAGTTATGACACGTACTCGCATGCGGAGGTCTCCCCGCTGCCGGGGGAGGTGCGTACGGTGATGGGGTTCTAGGCGGACTGCCGGGACTGGTACACCTTGCGCAGCGTCTCGTGCACGATCCACGTCGTACGCGCTCCCTCGGCCAGCAGGCAGACGTCGCCCGGGCCGACCTCGATCGTGGTGCCGCCCTCGACGGCGATCGTGGCGCGGCCGGACAGCACCACGAAGATCTCGTCGGTCTCCACGTCGGTGACGACACCGGGCGTGATCTCCCAGATGCCCCGGCCGCCGCCGAGCTCCAGCGACGACGTGGCGGGGTCGCCGGCGACGATCTGCTCGGGGGCGACCTCGTCGGGGGTCAGCCGTACGTCGTGCACGGGAACGGAGAACGCGCCCGCGGCCGCGATCATGCGGCCGAGGTCTTCGAGGTCGGGCATCAGGACATCGGACATGTTGCTCATTTCACCAGGTCGGCGAGGCGGGCGCCGTCGATTGCGCGGGCTGTGAAGCCGTTTGCGCCGGTCATCGTATCGGCGGCGACCATCGCGTTGACGATGGCCTCCTCCGTGGCCTCGATCGCGGCGTGGTAGAGCGGGTCGAGGCGGGCGTCGGCCAGCACCTTGACCTCGAACACGCCGGGGCCGCCGGCGTCCACGGCGTTGGAGGGCAGGCCGCGGTTGCCGGTGGCGAAGCAGATGAAGCCGTCGCCGCTGGAGCTCTCGCCCGCGCCGCCCGTCCTGGCCACGCCGAGGCCGGCGCGCTGGGCCAGCTTGCGGCACTGGTGGGGCAGCAGCGGCGCGTCGGTGGCGACCACGGCGATGATCGACCCCGCGCCCTCGGGGCCGCCGGGTACGGGCACGTCGTCCATGACGATCGGACGGCCGTTGACGGTGAGCCGGTCGCGGCGGCCGTGGTTGGCCTGGACGAGCACGCCGACCGTGTAGCCGCCGGCCACGCGGGACGCCGTGCCGATGCCGCCCTTGAAGCCGTGGCAGATCATCCCGGTGCCGCCGCCGACCGAGCCTTCGGGCACCGGGCCGGACGAGGCGTCGTGGTAGGCGCGTTCGACGTGCTCGGGGCGTACGTGCTGGGCGTCGATGTCGTTGAGCAGGCCGTCCCAGGTCTCGGCCACGACCGGCAGCGACCAGGCGCCCGCGCCCCGGCCGCCGATCTCCAGGGACACCAGCGCGTCGCGTACCACGCCGACGGAGAACGTGTTGGTCAGGCCGATCGGCGAGTGCAACTGCCCGAAGTCGGTCAGGTAGGGCAGACCGGTCATCTCGCCGTTGCCGTTGAGCCAGTGGTGGCCGGCGTAGACGGGGGAGTCGTAGGCCGACCCCGGGCCGGGACGGACGACGGTGACGCCCGTACGCGCGGTGCCCTCGGTGAGCGTGGTGTGGCCGACGAGGACGCCGGGCACGTCGGTGATCGCGTTCAGCGGACCGGGGGTGCCGGTGCCGACGACGATCCCGTGATCGCGAGCTCTCAACGGTTCTCCCTGCGGAAGGATTCCAGCGCCAGCAGCGCGACGTGCAGTGACAGGCACGACTCGACGTCGTCGAGGTCGGTGTCGAGGATGCGTTCGAGGCGGCGCAGGCGGTCGTAGAAGGCGGGCCTGGACAGGTGGGCCTTCTGCGCGGCCACGGCCTTGTTGCGGCCGGCGTCGAGGTAGGTGCGCAGGATCCGGGTCAGGTCGACGCCGCGCAGGACGTCGTGGGCCAGCAGCGGGCCCAGCTCGCGTTCGGCGAACGTCTGCAGCCGGGCGTCGTCGCGCAGCAGGTGGAGCAGGCCACGCAGGCGCAGGTCGGGCAGGCGGTAGAAGGCGCGGCCGTCCGGCTGGCGGACGGCCACGTCCGCGACCTGCTCGGCTTCGAGGAAGCTGCGCCGTACGTCGCGGATGGACTCCACCACCGACCCCGCGGCCAGCACGAACGCCGAGCCGGGCCGCCACAGCACGCGCAGCCGCTCGGCGAGCGCGGTGAGGGCGGGCTCGGCGTGGGTGCGCGGCGGGAGCGGCAGCAGGACGCCGATCCGTTCCTGGTCGAGCGCGCCGACCAGGGCGGGCAGGCGGGCGTCGCGGCACGCGGCGGCGGTGGCCTCGGCCAGCTCGCCTAGCTGCGCCTGGCCGTCGAGCGCCTGGTCGGCGGGTTCGGTCGGGCGGATGACGACGCTGATCAGCTTGCGTCCGGTCAGCGGCACGCCGACCGCACGGGCGCGGGCCGCGGCCTCGTCGGGGTCGGCGTAGGCGTGGGTCAGGATGCCGGTGATGATCGTGCCGTGGGCCTGGCGTTCCAGGGACTCCTGGTGGCGTTCGAGCAGGCGGCCGAGGGCGAGCGTGGTGGCGGCGCGTTCGGCCAGCACCATCTCGCGCGGCGTCGGCGGGGTCTCGCAGAGCAGGATGAGCCGTCCCCAGTCCTGGCCGCGCGCGCCCACGGTGGTGACCAGCCAGCCCGAGGCCGGGTCGTACGCCGTGCGCTCGGCCGGCGCCACCCCCCGCGATCTGCTCTCCCACCCGGCCAGCAGCGCGCCCGCGTCGCGCCCGGCGGACTCGCAGGCCAGCACCTGGTGGGCCAGGTTCTCCAGCAGCACCGGGCGGCCGGACAGCCGGGCGACCTGGGCGAGCACCTCGGCCGGCGAGGCGCCCTCGACCGACAGCTCGGTGAAGACCTCGTGCAGCTGTTCGGAGGCGCGCAGCTCCTCAAGCTGGATGTCGATGATCCGGGCGTGCACGGACTCGGTGATCTGCACGAACGGCGTCTCGCGGGCCAGCACGATGACCGGCAGGCCGTGTTCCTCGGCCGACTTGACCACCGCCGGCGGCAGCTCGCTCAGGAACCTGCGGCCGAGCTCGACGATCAGCCCGGAGGCGCCGACGGAGGCGAGCTCGCCGATGTAGTCGGCGAGCTTCTCCGGGTCGTCGGGCAGCGCGACGCCCGTGGTGAGTACCAGCTCGCCGCCGCGCAGCACGTCGGCCACGTCGGCGATCTCGCCGACGTGCACCCACCGCACCTTGCTGTCGAGCCGGTCGGCGCCCGCGACCACGCGCGGGCTGCCCCGGCGTACGGTCTCCAGGGCGAGGACGTCGGCGATGGTGGGCAGCACGGGCCGAGCCTAGCCGATCAGGCTGTAAAAACGGTCATACGACCATATACACACTGTCACAGGTTGAACTCCTCCTCGCGGTACTCGCCCTGAGGTTCGCGCACCCGCAGTTCCACCCGCCGGATCTTGCCGGAGATCGTCTTCGGCAGGTCGGCGAACTCCAGCCGCCGCACCCGCTTGTACGGCGCCAGTTCCCTGCGGCAGTGCTCGAAGATCGACCGCGCGGTGTCGGCGCCGGCCTCGTACCCGGGCGCGAGCATCACGTACGCCTTCGGCACGGCCAGGCGTACCGGGTCGGGGGCGGGCACGACGGCCGCCTCGGCCACGGCCGGGTGCTCCAGCAGCACACTCTCCAGCTCGAACGGCGAGATGCGGTAGTCGGAGGCCTTGAAGACGTCGTCGGTCCGGCCGACGTAGGTGATGTAGCCGTCCTGGTCGCGGGTGGCGACGTCGCCCGTGTGGTAGAAACCGTCGCGCATGGCCTCGCCGGTGCCGCCGACGTACCCGGCCATGAGGCCCAGGGGGCGCGGGTCGAGCGGCAGGCAGATCTCCCCGTCGTCGCCGGGCTCGCCGGAGATGGGGTCGACGAGGACGATGTCGTAGCCGGGCAGCGGGCGTCCCATCGATCCGGGCTTGACCGGCTCGTCCGGTACGTTGCCGATCTGGGCGGTGGTCTCGGTCTGGCCGTATCCGTCGCGGATGGTGATGCCCCACGCCTTGGCGACCTGGTCGATGATCTCGGGGTTGAGCGGCTCGCCCGCGGCCACGGCGGTGCGCAGCGGCAGCTTCCAGGCCGCCAGGTCCTCCTGGATGAGCATGCGCCACACGGTCGGCGGCGCGCAGAACGTGGTGACGCGCTCGTCGCGCAGCACCTCCAGCAGGGCTCGGGCGGAGAAGCGTTCGTAGTTGTGGATGAGCACGGTCGCGCCGGCGTTCCAGGGGGCGAACACGTTGCTCCAGGCGTGCTTGGCCCAGCCGGGCGAGGAGACGTTGAGGTGCACGTCGCCGGGGCGCAGGCCGATCCAGAACATGGTGGACAGGTGGCCGGCCGGGTAGGAGGCGTGGGTGTGCTCGACCAGCTTGGGCTGGGAGGTCGTGCCGGAGGTGAAGTAGAGCAGCAGGGTGTCCTGCGCCCTGGTGGGGGCGTCGGGGGTGAAGTGCTCGTCCGACTCGTACGCCTCGTGGTAGGGCAGCCAGCCGTACGCGTCGCCGACCGCGATCCTCGTGAACTCGCCGGCCCCGAACTTGCCCGCGTCGGCGGCGTTGGCGATCACGTGGGCCACTCCGCCGCGTTCGAGGCGTTCGCCGATGTCCTTGGCCGTCAGCAGGGTCGTGGCCGGGATGATCACCGCCCCGAGTTTCATGGCCGCCAGCAGGGACTCCCACAGCTCGGTCTGGTTGCCCAGCATGAGCAGGACGCGGTCGCCCCGGCGTACGCCCTGCTCGTGCAGCCAGTTGGCGACCCGGTTGGAACGGGCGGACAGCTCGGCGAAGGTGTAGGAGACCCGGCCGCCGGGGTTGACGATGGTCAGGGCCGCGGCCTGCGGCGCCTCGGCGGCCAGAACCCCGTCGAACCAGTCGAGCGCCCAGTTGAACTCCTCGGCCCGCGGCCAGCGGAAGTCGCGGCGGGCCGTGGCGTAGTCGGCGTTCAGGAGAAGGTCGCGGGCGGCGCGGAAATCGCTCATGCCCCGGATCTTGCTACGTCACCAGCCGCCGCTCAAGGCCGTCGAGCACCGACACGAGCCCGAAGTCGAACGCAGTGGCGCGGATGACCGTCGGATCCTCGTACGCCTCCATGGACAGGCTCTCCAGCATGTCGGGGAAGTCGGCCGCGGCCTTGGCGACCAGGCCGCGCATCTCGTCGGCGTCGTAGTCGTAGTCGCCGACGGTCACGTCCCAGGCGATCTCGGGGATGGTCATGCCGTAGACGAAGGCGGTGACGGCGGCCACGGCATAGTCGACGTCGAGGCCGCGGAAGCCGGCCGCCTTGAACACCTTGCGCATCCGGTCGGAGGCCGACAGGGCGTGGGGGCCGCCCGCGGGCACGCGGCCGAGCAGACTGGCCGACCAGGGGTGGTGCAGCATGACGCCGCGCATGCTGTGGGCCCAGGAAGAGGCGGCGTCGCGCCAGCCCACCTCGTCGGCGTCGGGGACGGTCATCTCGGCCCAGATCTGGTCGTAGGCGAGTTCGAGCAGCTCGTTCTTGTTGGCGACGTACCAGTAGAGGCTGGTGGCGCCGGCGCTCAGCTTCGCGCCGAGCTTGCGCATGCTCAGACCGGTCAAACCCTCCTCGTCGAGCAACTCCATCGCCGCCCTGACGATCTCCTCGCGGCTGCGGGCCGGGGTGGCGGCCTTGCGTGGCTCGCGGAACCAGACGGAGGTGAACTGCTTGCCGGTCATGCCTCAAGGATAAATGCTCTCGCACAGTGTGCGAGAGGTGTCGTACGCTGTGCGGGTGAACTCGAACACTGTACGAGACCCACGACGCTGGTGGGTCCTTGTCGTTCTCTGCCTGTCCTTGCTGGTGCTGACCGTGGACGGGACCGTGCTGAACCTGGCGATCCCGTCCCTGATCCAGGAACTGGGCGCGACCCCGTCCGACATCCAGTGGATCCTGGACGCCTACGTGCTGGTCTTCGCCGGGTTGCTGCTGACCGCCGGCAGCCTGTCCGACCGGTACGGCCGCCGCCGCTTCCTCGTCATCGGCCTGGCCTTCTTCGGCGGCGCGTCGCTGCTGGCCGTGCTGGCCGCCGAGCCCTGGCAGGTGATCGGCGCGCGGGCGCTGATGGGGGTCGGCGGCTCGATCCTGATGCCCTCGACGCTCTCCATCCTGATGACCGTCTTCGAGGAGGACGAGCGGCGCAAGGCCATGGCCATCTGGGGAAGCGTGGCGATGCTCGGCGTGATCGCCGGCCCGACACTGGGCGGCTTCCTGCTGGAGCACTACTGGTGGGGCTCGGTCTTCCTGCTCAACATCCCGATCGCGGTGCTGGCCATCGTGGCCGCCTTCGTCCTGATGCCCGAGACCCGCAGCACCGGGCGCAAGATCGACCCGGTGGGCGTGGTGCTCTCGATCGTGGGCCTGACCTCGGCCGTCTACGTGATCATCGAACGGGAGTGGAACATCGCCTTCATCGCGCTGGCGGTGGTGTCGCTGGCCGCGTTCGTGATCTGGGAGCGGCGGGCCGAGCACCCGATGTTGCCGCTGCAACTGTTCAGGAACCGCAACTTCAGCGGCGCGTCCTTCTCGATCCTGCTGATGTCGTTCGGCGCGGGCGCCGTGATGCTGATGCTGACCCAGTACCTGCAGTTCGTGCTGGGCTACGGCGAGCTCCAGGCCGGTCTGGCCATGCTGCCCCAGGCGGCGGCGGCCGTCATCTTCAACGGCGTCGGCGCGGCGCTGGGCAAGAAGGTGTCCAACCGGGTGCTGATCTCGGCCGGGCTGGTGGTCATGTCCGTCGGATTCGTGGTGATGGCGCTCACCACCGGCTACCTGCCGCTCATGGGCGGGCTGGTGCTGATGGGCGCGGGGGCCGGCCTGGCCGGGCCGTCCGCCTACGCCTCGCTGATGGGGGCGATCCCCCTGGAGCACGCCGGCGTCGGATCCGCGCTCAACGACACCGTGCAGCAGGTGGGGCTGGCCATGAGCATCGCCGTGCTCGGCAGTGTGCTGGCCGGCGTCTACACCTCGGAGATGCCGCTCGACGCGCCCGCGGCGGCCCGCGAGTCGATCGGCGTCGCGGAGCGGCTCGGGTTCGGCGAGGTGGCCGACCAGGCCTTCACCACGGCCGTGCACTTCGGGTCGTGGGTCGGGGCCGGGTTCAGTGTCGCCGCCGCGCTGCTCGCGCTGGTCGTGCTGCGCCCGGCCGCCCCCGTCGCGGCCGCTCCCGAGCTCGCCGAGGTCTAGCGGACGCGGGGCTCACGCATGCTCTCCAGGCTGTCGAGCTTGTGCACGCGCTCGTCGTGGCCGATCTGCCGGAGCAGGTCGGCCACCGAGCGGTAGCGGCCGTACTCGTCGGCGTACGTGCCGGGGTCGGGGACGAAGTCCAGGTCCGGGTTCTCGGCCACGAACGTCATGTACTCGTGCTCGGCGTGGTCCTCGAACTCGGCGTTGAGCCGGTAGCTCCAGTCCGGCCGGACCAGGAACAACATCCACGACACGTGGTAGTAGAAGAACGCGATCAACCAGGGCGCCGCCTTGTGCAGCAGCAGGCTCTGGCGCTGCCCGGCGCGTTGCACGAGGTCCTGCACGATCAGCAGGTGCCACTGCTCGTTGTCCTGGTCGGCACGGGCCTCCACGATGCGCTCGAAGACCCTCCTGGCCAGCGCCGAGCGGCCCGCGTGCCGGTGGACGGCCCAGTAGCCCATCCGCTCCCACGCCTGGTACGGCACCCGGGCGATGATCTCCAGCATGGCGAACTTCGTGTACGAGCCCTTCTTGCCGTACAGGAGGTCGACGGGCTTGAACATCATCCGCGCCAGCAGGCTGTAGTTCATGCGCGGCGTGTCGAGGGTGTCCTGCTGGGCACGGCGGAGCTGGTCGCGGTCGAGCTTGGGCGGCCCGGCGGGCGCCTCGGGGCGATGGTCGATGATGACGGTCATGTCGGTCTCCTCGGTTCGTCGGTGATCCGATGGTGGCCGAGCGGGCCCCGCCGGGTCGTCGCCCGTGAGTGGTCAATCGCCGTGCCTCTGGGGGCGTACCGGGGGTCCGGCGCGTACGCCGCCAGGTGCACGGGAGATCCCCTAGGGGGAGGACTTACAGCTTGTAAGGTGATTTGACCGTGTTCCGACAGCCTGCCGCTGGGAGGATGAGCAGGAGAACGGGATACTCGGTACCATGTCGGAGCTACTCGCGCGCCACCGGGCGGTCATGCCCAACTGGCTGGCCCTCAACTACAACGAGCCCATCGAGATCGTCAGCGGCAAGGGCAACCGCGTCATCGACGCCGACGGCAAGAGTTACCTCGACTTCTTCGCCGGGATCCTGACGAACATGATCGGGTACGACGTGCCCGAGGTGCGCGACGCCGTCGAGCGCCAGCTCTCGACCGGCGTGGTCCACACCAGCACCGTCTACCTGCTGCGCGGCCAGGTCGAGCTGGCCGAGAAGATCGCGCGGCTCTCCGGCATCCCCGACGCCAAGGTGTTCTTCACCAACTCCGGGACGGAGGCCAACGAGACCGCCCTCCTCCTCGCGACGTACGCCCGGAAGACCGACCAGGTCCTCGCCATGCGCCAGAGCTACCACGGGCGCAGCTTCGGCGCGGTCAGCGTCACCTCCAACCGGGCGTGGAAGAACAACTCGCTGTCCCCGCTCAACGTGCACTTCCTGCACGGCGCCGACCGGCACCTCACCCAGTTCAAGGGCCTGTCCGACGCCGACTACATCAAGGCGTGCGTGGACGACCTGCGCCACGTGCTGGCCACCTCGGTCTCCAACGACGTGGCGGCGCTGATCGCCGAGCCGATCCAGGGTGTGGGCGGGTTCACGATGGCCCCCGACGGGCTGTTCGCCGCGTACAAGGAGGTCCTGGACGAGCAGGGCATCTACCTCATCTCAGACGAGGTGCAGACGGGCTGGGGCCGTACGGGCAGCGCGTTCTTCGGCATCCAGAACCACGGCGTCACCCCCGACATGATCACCTTCGCCAAGGGCCTGGGCAACGGCTTCGCGGTCGGCGGCATCGTGGCCCGCGGCGACCTGATGGACGGCCCGCACGCCGTGGGCCTGTCCACGTTCGGCGGCAACCCCATCTCCATGGCCGCCGCGAACGCCACCCTCGACTACGTGCTCGACCACGACCTCCAGGCCAACGCGGCGCGGACCGGCGACATCATCATCGGCGGCCTCAGGAAGGCGGCCGAGCGCCTGCCCATCGTCAAGGACGTACGCGGCAAGGGCCTGATGTTCGCCGTCGAGCTGGAGAGCCCGGCCCAGGCCGTCCGCTTCATGGAGGAGACCAAGAAGGCGGGCCTGCTCGCGGGCAAGGGCGGCCTGTACGGCACCGCCATCCGCATGGCCCCGCCCCTCACCCTCACGGTCGAGGAGGCCACCGAGGGACTCGGCATCATCGTCAACGCACTCGAAGTCATCAACGCAGAGGCAGCAGCTCAGTGAAGTCGGTCAAGCATTGGATCAACGGCGCCCTGACGGACGGGGGTGGCCGGACCGCGGAGATCTTCAACCCGGCCACGGGTGAGGTGAGCGGTCAGGTCGCGCTGGCGTCGGCGGCCGACGTGGACGCGGCGGTGGCGGCCGCGGCGGCGGCGTTCCCGGGCTGGCGGGACGCTTCGCTGGTCAAGCGGGCGCAGGTGTTGTTCCGCTTCCGTGAGCTGATGGACGCCCATCGGGACGAGCTGGCCGCGTTGATCTCGGCCGAGCACGGCAAGGTGCACGCCGACGCGCTGGGGGAGGTGGCGCGCGGGCTGGAGGTGGTGGAGTTCGCGTGCGGGATCCCGCATCTGCTCAAGGGCGGGTTCTCCGAGGGGGTCTCCTCGCGGGTGGACTCGTACTCGATGCGGCAGCCGCTCGGGGTGGTGGCGGGGATCACGCCGTTCAACTTCCCGGCGATGGTGCCGATGTGGATGTTCCCGGTGGCGATCGCGTGCG
>NZ_QHHZ01000041.1:0-17503 GCF_003947315.1 Nonomuraea sp. WAC 01424 | reverse complement strand
AACCGGCTGAAGAACTTCCGGGCCGTGGCCACGCGCTATGACAAGCGCGCCTACATCTTCCTCGGCACCGTCACCCTGGCCGCCCTGGTCATCTGGCTCCGGACCTGATCCAAGAAACAGCTCCTAGTCGACGCGCCCAGGTGGGTCGCGGTCGCGCTCAACGGGGGTCATGACTGCTTCCTGAGAGGTCTCCAAGGCCGTGCTAGGCCGTTTCCGCAACCCGCGACCTACGCGTATTCGAGCTGATCACGTGAGGCGTCGTCGGTCACGAGACGGGTCGCGGTGCCGCAACCGGTCGCGGATGAGTCGCGACCCGACGACGACTCTTCTTAGGAGAGCTGCCGCTGAGCGAGGTCCTCAGTACGTGCCCGTGCAGCCCTTGCAGCCGGGCGGCGGCACCGGGCGGGCGTCGCCCCAGCCGGCCTGCTTGATGATCGAGGCCAACCACGGCACGCCCGGACGCAGTCCCGGTATGGGCGCGACGTGCTGGACCGCGAGCAGGTTACCGCTCTGCCGGTCGATGACGAGCTGGACCCGGTCCGCGCCTGAGGTGGGCAGTTGGAGGGCCACCCCGAGCCGGCCGGCCGGGTCGCGCACGTTGTCGATCACGCTGACGCCGGGCAGCGTGGCCAGCGTCGGTGCCCAACTGGCCTTTTTGTCGCCCGATTTCCGATCTGCGCCAAAGATCAGGGCCTCATCGAGGGCTCGGTGCGGGTAGTAGCGCAAATTCTTGTCGCAGCCGCGGGCGGGGCAGAGCTTGGGGGAGCCCGCCCGGCGCCAGGTCTCAGTGTTCTTCGCGCCGTACGGTATGGCGGAGACGGCCTCGTACCAGCTGTACACGTCGCTGTCCGGACCGAAAGCCAGCACGTCGAGGCCGCGTTCCTCGACGAGGTAGCCGTCCGCGCCCTTCGTCCTGAAAAGCTCCTCGGTCTCCATCCGCCAGTAGCGGCCCGTGCCCTGCGGCGGGGCCGCCAGCTTGCCGGCCGCCGCGGCGAGCACCTGCTGGGGCGTGGCGGCGGGTTGCCGCGCGGCCGGGGGCATCAGGGCCGCGATCGCGCCGATCACCAGCACGACGACCGCCGCGGCCAGCACCATCACGCGCAGGCCCGATGCCGCCAGAGGTGTGGCGCGAGCGGCTTCGGCGAGCCGGGCGCGCGTCGCGGCGAGCTGCGCAGGGGTGGGCGGCGGTACGTCCGGCATCACGCGGTCGATGAACTCGAATTCTCTCTTCATGCGTCCACTCCCAGCACCTCGCGCATTTTCGTCCTGGCCCGACTCAGCCGTGAGGCGACGGTGCCTTCGGCGACTTTCAGAGCGTCGGCCACCTCCGCGTAGCTCAGCCCGCCGTACGCGACGAGCAGCACCACGTCACGCTCGCCGGTCGAGAGCCTTGACAGCAGCTTGGCCAGCCGGCCGATCGTGACCCCAGCGGTGAGCCGGTCCACCACCCGCTGGTCGTGCCCGTCGTCGTCGGGTGGCGGCCCGGTCCTGGCCAGCGCACGGTAGTGGCGCAGCTCGGCACGCCGGTGCCGCCTGATGAGGTTGGTGGCGATGCCGTACAGCCACAGCATGGTCCAGGCGGCCTGCGGTGCCGAGGCGGGCTTGCTGGGCCGCCCCAACACCACTTCGACGGCCTGTCGGGAAGCCTTCTGAACCTGACACCCACTCACCGGCGATCGGAATCCCCGGATCGGACTGCGAGGATCAGCCGAGCGTGAACGTCCTGGCGCGGATACGGCGCCGGCTGGGAGGGTGGGCCTCATGATGGAGGACTTGCGGGACGCCGAGCGCCGACTCCAGGCCGCGCAGCTTGCTGGAGATGTCGAGGCGCTGGATCGGCTGCTGGATGATCGGCTCATCTTTACCTTCGGTGCGAACGTTGCGACCAAGGCGGACGACCTGGAGCTGCACCGCACACGGACGCAGGTGGTGACGAGGGTGGCCGAGGAGGAGTTGACCGTGCTCGCCGATGGGCGCACCGGGGTGACATGGTTTCTCGGCACCATTGAAGGGACCGTCTCCGGGGCGCCGTTCGCGGCCAGGATGCGCTACACCCGTACTTGGCTGTACGACGAGACGCACGGCTGGCGAATCATCGCCGTGCACGCCGGCACGACCGATTGACATAGCCGACACGCTCCCGATGTCCGCCTGACCGGCACCAGCTGTCCGTCCACCGGCCCTGGATCTGTCCATCAGCCACCACATGCCCGCCGCGGCGGGGATCAGAAGGTGTCTCTGAACTGGCGAAATGATCTCCGGCGCGGTCGTCCGGAGCCGGCGCGGGCGCATCGTCTTGTCTGATCCGGCGCAGACTGCGGCGTCCGCATCTGCTGGCAGCTCGGGCTTGCCGTGAGGGCCTGTGGCCAGGTTCGGCCAACCTTGCCTGCTGGTGAGAATCGCGCCCCACGGCTCCGGGCCGTCACGGATCACTAACAGGCGAAGAAGCCCCCCCAAAGTCAGCACTCAGCCTCCTCGAAGGCCGGTCGGCGGGGTGCTACCCGCTGCCCGAGTGGGCCGGGCTCGCCGTGCTGGGCGCGTACGCGGTGGCCACGGCCTGCCCTGCGCCGGGCGGGGACGACGGCGGCACCACGGCACGTCATGGGCGGTCACCTGCGGATACTCCACCATCGTCTGCCGTACGGCGAAGGCCGCCGTCAGGGGCAGCCGGACACCGCGCCGGGCAGCAGCGGGAACACCATGAGCTCGCACGGCAGGGCGAGCACCACGGGGATCGCCCAGCCCCGGCGCAGCCACACACCGAGCCCGTACGCGAGGACGGCGCTGAGCGCCAGGACCAGGGCGACGCCCACGACCACCCGCGCCCCAGTGAGGGCGCGCCCAGCAGGCCCGTCCCGATGACGACGAGGGCCGCGGCGGCCAGGCGGCCGGACGGCGGAACACGGTTCATTCCCGCCAGAAGAGGTCGGTGATCGGCATGCCCTCGGTCATACGGATCGGCCCCTCGCACGATCCGAACGGCTCCTGTCATGCACCTCCCGGCTCGCCGGAGCGGCGGGCGTAGGCGCGGGCGGCGCGGGCGCGGTCGCCGCAGCGGACCGAGCACCAGTGGCGGCGGCCGTGGCGCAGCAGGTAGCGGTTGCACGGGCTGGACCCGCACGCGGTGAGGCGGTCGGCGTCGGGGCCGGTCAGCAGGTCGGCCGCGTTGGCGGCGAGGGTCGCCAACGCGCGGTCGAGGATCTCGTTGGTGGGGCACGGCGCCGCGCGGTAGGGGCCGTGCTTCTCGTCCCATTGGAGCAGGGCGGCCGAAGGGGCCCTGCTCAACGCGTCGTTGACGGCGGACAGGGCCGAGGGCAAGGGGGGCAGCCCGTCGACGCGGGAGGCGAACAACGATCTGAGGTGCTCGCGCAGTGAGCGCAGCTGCGTGGCGCACATCTCCCGCACCCCTGCGTCGGCCGGGGCCAGGCCGTGTTCGGTGAGCCACCGGTTCGTCGCTCCAGGGGTGCCGAGGAGATCGCTGAAGTGTCCTCCGGGAAGCGCGACGGCGCTGTTCACGAAGTCGATGGCGACGTGGTCCTCCGCCCCCGGCGCGGGCGGCAGCGCGGGCTCGGCCATCAGGGGATCGCTCATACCTCTCATGGTACGGCTTGCATTCATCCGTGAGACACCGCTACCGTCCTTCACGGATAAACCGCTTCCCATCCGTGAGGTAATGATGGCTGACACGCGTACCGACCCTGACCTGCTCCCCATCCGCGTCCTCGGCGGCCCGACCGTGCTCTTCGAGTACGGCGGCGTGCGTTTCCTGATCGACCCGACCTTCGACGCTCCCGGCGTCTACGACGTGCCGGGCGGCCGGCTGACCAAGACGGAGCCCCCCGCCGCGACGCCCGACGGCCTCGGCCGCATCGACGTGGTCCTGCTCTCGCACGACCACCCGGACCACCTCGACGACGCCGGCCGGAACCTGCTGCGCGCGGTCCCGCTCGTCCTGACCACGCCGGACGCCGCGCGGCGCCTGGGCGACGGGACCAGGGGGCTGGCCGACTGGGAGCCGGTCGAGCTGGAGCGGCCCGGCGGTGGCGTGATCACCGTGATGGGCGCCCCGGCCGTGCACGGACCCGGCGCCCGTGAGGAGGTCGAGCCGGTCACCGGGCAGGTCGTCGGGTTCGTCCTGACGGGGGAGGGGCTGCCCACTGTCTACGTCAGCGGTGACAACGCCTCCCTCGACGCGGTCAGGGAGATCGCCGGGCGCTTCGGCCCGGTGGACATCGCCGTCCTCTTCGCCGGGGCTCCCCGGTTCCCCATCCTGTTCGACAACGCGCTGATCGTCCTCGACAGCGCGCAGGCCGCCGAGGCCGCCCGCATCCTCGGCGCCCGCCGCGTCGTCCCCGTCCACCACGACAGCTGGGCGCACTTCACCGAGGGACGTGACGACCTGGTGGCCGCGTTCGCCGAGGCGGGGCTGGGCGACCGCCTGGACCTGGGTGACCGGGGATGAGGCACGGCCGCCCCGATCCGGCCCGGCCGCGCCCGGCGCGAAGAGGGCGTACATGACGACCGGCCGGAAAGGGCCGCGCGTGACGACCGGCCGGAAAGGGCCGCGCGTGACGACCGGCGCGCCCGGCCCGAGGGAGGCGGTCGTGACGGCCGGCGCGCCCGGCGGGGTCAAGGACCTGACGCGCCTTCGGGCGCAGCGCCGCGTCCTGATCGTCCTGGTCGCCGCCCAGGTGCTCAGTGGCGCCGGGCTGGCGGCCGGGGTGACCGTCGGCGCGCTGCTCGCGCAGGACATGCTCGGCTCCACCAGCCTCACCGGGGTGGTGAGCGCGCTGTCCACCGCCGGTTCCGCGCTGGCGGCCGTCGCCGTCGGGCGGGTCTCCCAGGCGCGCGGACGCCGTCCCGGCCTCGCGGCCGGATATCTGGCCGGCGCCGTCGGGAGCGTGGGCGTCGTCGCCGCCGCCGTCGCCGGCTCTCCGGCACTGCTGTTCGCCGCGATGTTCGTCTACGGCGCGGGCGTGGCCACCAACCTCCAGGCCCGGTACGCGGGAGCCGACCTGGCGACCTCCGCCGGCCGCGCCCGTGCGGTGTCCACGGTGCTGGTGGCCACCACCATGGGCGGCGTGCTCGGCCCCGGCCTGGCCGGCGTCACCGGCGACCTCGCGCACGGCCTCGGCATCCCGTACCTGGCCGGGCCGTTCCTGCTGGCCGGGGCCGCCTACGCGGTGGCCGCCCTGGTGCTGACCGTCTGGCTGCGCCCGGATCCGCTGCTGCTGGCCCGCACTCTGGAGGCCGGACGCGCCGACGGGACGGGCGAGGCCCGTACTGGATCGACGGCCGGAGAACGGTCCCCGGGCATGCTCGCGGGCGTGCTGGTCATGGTGTGCACCCAGCTGGTCATGGTCGCGATCATGACGATGACGCCCGTCCACATGCACGATCACGGCAACGGGACCGGCGCCTCCGGCCTCGTCATCGGCGTCCACATCGCGGCGATGTACCTGCCCTCGCCCCTGAGCGGCTGGCTCGTCGACCGGTACGGCCGCCGCACGATCGCCGTCGCCTCCGCGCTGACCCTGCTGGCCGCCGGGATCATGGCGGCGTACGCGCCGGGCGACTCCGTCGCGGCGATCGCGGTGGCCCTGGCGCTGCTGGGCCTGGGCTGGAACCTCGGCCTCATCAGCGGCACCGCGATCGTCACCGACGCCGACGCGCTGGCCGGCCGCGCCAGGGTTCAGGGCCTGGTGGACGTCGCCGTGGCCGTCGCGGGCGCGGTGGGCGGCCTGGCCTCCGGCCTGCTGGTCGCCGCCGCCGGTTACTCCGTACTGGCCGTCGGCGGGGGTGTGCTGGCGCTGGCGATCGTGCCGGTGGTTCTCGCCGTCAGGCGCGGGGCGGCTCCTGGGCCGGACGGCGGCGCAGCGCGAGGGCGATGAGGGGTCCCACGGCGAGCAGGGCCGCGAGCACGGCGTAGCCGTAGGCGAGCGAGGCCAGGGTGGCGACGCCGGCGACGAGCAGCGGGCCGCCCGCGTCGCCGAGTTCGCGGCCCAGCTCGGCCGCGCCCATGGTCTGGCCCATACGCTCGGCGGGCGTACGGGCGGCGAGGGCGGCGAAACCGAGCGGGGTGATGAGCCCGGTCCCGGCGCCGATCAGCACGGCGGCCGACAGGATGCCGGCCAGTCCGGGCAGCGTGGCGCAGGCCAGCCCGGCCGCGGTGATCAGCAGCCCGGCCGGCAGGCCGGTACGGATGCTCAGACGCCCCGCGTCGAGCGCCCGTCCGGCCCTGGGCTGGACGATCGCCGCGCACGCCGCCAGGACCGAGACCGCCGCGCCGGTCGCGACCGTGCCGAGACCGGCGGCCCTGCCGGACACGGGCAGGAAGCCCACGCCGACCGACAGCGCGGCGGTGACCGCGGCCAGCGCGGCGGTCGGGACGAGGAAGGCCGGGTCGGCCAGGCGCCGCGCCAGGTCCAGCACCGTCTGGCGGACCTTGGGCAGCGGCGGCACGGCGGGAACGGCCAGCGCGGCCCATACGGCGACCGCCGCGCCCAGCACCGTCAGGACCGCGAACAGCAGCCGCAGCCCACCGGCCCACACCAGCACGCCGCCCAGCAGCGGGCCGAGGGTGTAGCCGATCGACTTCCAGAAGCCGTAGCCGCCGAAGGCCCGGCCGAGCTTGGCCGCCGGGTTGAGCCTGGCCACCAGCGCCGAGGCCGACGGGGAGAACGCCGAGGCCGCCGCGCCCTGGCCCAGGCGGGCGGCCCACAACCATCCGGGGCTGTCGGCGACGACGTACAGGCCGGAGGCGAGCGCGACGGCCACCAGGCCGCCGAGCAGCAGCGGACGGGCGCCGATGCGGTCGGCCAGGCTGCCGAACAGCGGCTTGAGCAGCACCTCGACGCCGTCGTAGAGGGCCAGCAGGCCGCCGAGGACGAGCAGCGAGGTGACCGCGTCGGCGGAGAACCCGCCGAGGTTGGCGGCGATGCCGTGCGCGCCGAACGCGGTGGTGAACCCGGCCGCGTACAGGGGCCACATCTGCCGGGCCGGTGCGGCGGCGGGCGCCGGGCGGGTCATCGGGCGTCCTGCGGCGGCTGGTGTGGCATCTCGTGGAGGGCGGCGAAGACCCGTTCGGCGAAGTCCTCGCAGGCCGCCACGCACTCGCGGAGCCGTTCCGACGCCTTGGCGGCCTCCGGGGCGCCGAAGACGTCCCGGGCCGTCAGGTCGCGGTGCCAGCGGCGCAGCCGCTCCAGCGACTGCTCCTCCTCCTCCAGCTCGGCCATGGTGAGCTTGCCGATGCGGATCTCCTTGGCCAGCTCCTCCTCGAACGCGCCGCAGTCGGCCAGGAACTCCACCCAGTCGGCGGACCGGGCCGCGCCGAACAGCGCCCGCAGGCGGTCGGCGTCCTGCGTGCCGAGCCCGGTCGCGACCAGCGTCATGAACTGGCCGCCGGCCTGCTCGGTGAGCGTCGTCGCGCGGGCGACGCCGGCGGCGAAGACCGGTACGTCCGGCACGGCCCACACGCCCTGCCCGAGCGAGAGCGCGCCGATCTTGCGCAGCTCCCGCCACACCGCCACCCGATGCCGGGACGGCTCCGCGGGAACCTTGATCACCAGAACGAGCCAGCGACCGGCCTGTTGCTTGTCGGCCACATCGGCGAATGTAGCACGTGTTACATCGACCAGGGAGGGGCTGTGGCGATCAGGCCATGGCGGCCGCGCTCTTCAGGAGCGAGGGCCGGATCTGTTTGCGGGAGACGATGCCGAGCTTCATGAACACCTTCCGCAGGTGCCATTCGACCGTGTGCGGGCTGATGAAGAGCTGGGCGCCGATCTCGGGATTGGTCAGCCCGTCGCCCGCCAGCCTCGCGATCTGCGCCTCCTGCGGGGTGAGCGTGCCGGTCGCCTCGGCGGGCCGCCTGCGGATCTTCTCGCCGGTGGCCTGGAGCTCGCGGCGGGCCCGTTCGGCGAACGCCTCGGCGCCCATCCGGCCGAACATCTCGCAGGCGGCGCCGAGGTGGTCGCGGGCGTCGACGCGGCGGTTCTCCCGGCGCAGCCACTCGCCGTACAGCAGGCGGGCGCGGGCCTGGACCAGGCGGGCCTCGGTGCGTTCGAGGCGTTCGACCGCCTCCCGGTACAGCGCCTCGGCGGCCGGTCCCTCGCTCACCTGGGCGCGTACGCTCGCCGAGGTGCCGAGGCCCCAGTCGGTGCCGCCGGCCTGCGCCAGCTCGTCGAGCCGCCGCGCGGCCTCGGCGGCGCGGGCCGCCCGGCCGCTCCTGGCCGCGGCCTCGGCCAGCTCGACCAGCGACCTGATGTACGCCCCGCCCAGCTCCCTCGGGTGCTCGGCGCCGCGCTCGGCGGCCACGTACGCCTCCTCGTAGCGGCCCAGGCCGTTGTGGAGCACCGCGCTCGCCCAATGGGTGGCGGTGACGACCTTGCCCTCGCCTCGCAGGGCCACCTCGCGGGTGATCGCCTCGATCGCCCGGTTCGTCGTGGCCGGGCGGCCCTTCCAGGGCTCCAGCACGAGGGCCGCGTACTGGGCGAGGAAGCGGCTGCCCGTCGCCTCGCCGACCGTCACCGCCTCGGCCAGCAGCTCGTCGGCGCCGGCCAGGTCGCCGGCGAGTGCCCGGTTCGACACGAGCATGTGCAGAGCCGTCGGCAGCACCGACAGCGCCCCCGTCTCGCGGGCCAGGTCGACCAGCCGGGTCGAGAGCGCCGTCCAGCCGTCGAAGTCCCAGACGTTGTGCGCCACGCGGCACGCGAGCGGCAGCCAGCTCAGGCCCTCCTCCGCGGAGAGCCCCTCGGTGTGGAAGGCACGCAGCGCCCGCAACACCTCCTGCGCCCCCGCCGGGTCGTCCTCGACGGCCCCCATGGCCACGGCGTTCAGGAACCGGTCATTACGCCACGGCGACGGGCCGGCCGGTACGGCGAGCGCGGCCCTCGCGATGTCCGGCAGCTCGGGGACGCCCGGCAGGCGGCCGGCGGTCACGGCGGCGTGCATGGCGTCGCGGTACCCCTCGCGGGCCAGCCCGGGGTCCAGCGGTTCGAGCCGCCTGGCGGCTTCGAGCAGCAGCGGCAACGCCGTGCCGGCGCTCGTGGAGGCGAACACGATCTGGCCACGCAGCAGGCCGGACCGGGCCAGGTCGTGTTCGTCCAGGGGGCTGAGCTCGGCCGCGTCCAGCAGTTCGAGGGCGGTGTCGTAGCCGCCGGCGCGGTATTTGGCGCGGGCGGCGGCCAGCGCCCTGGGGCCGCGACGGGCCGGATCGGGGGTCAGCTCGGCCGCCCGCTCCAGGAACGCGGCCGCCGCCGCGACGCCGCCGCGCGCCTGCGCCCGGCCGGCGCGGCGTTCCAGCTCGGCGGCGACCGTCTCGTCGGGGGCGGCCGTCGCGGCGGCCAGGTGCCACACCCGGCGCTCGGGATCGGCGTGCGGATCGGTCGCCTCGGCCAGCGCGCGGTGGACGTTCTGCTGCTCCTCGGGGGTGGCCGCGCGGTAGGCCGCCGAGCGCACCAGCGGATGGCGGAAGCGCACCCGGGTCCCGATGCCGATCAGCCCCGCGGCCTCCGCCGGGGCCGCGGCGGACGTGCCGACGCTCAGCAGCTCCGCAGCGCGGGCCAGCAGGCTCACGTCGCCCAGCGGCTCGGCCGCCGCGATGAGCAGCAGCCGCCGCGTCTCGGCCGGCAACGCCTGGAGCCGCCGCAGGAAGCTCAGCTCCGTCCGGCCGGCCGGCGGCGCCGCGTCGGGCCGCCCGAAACCGCCCGCCAGCTCGGCCGGGGTCAGGCCGCGTGGCAGGTCGAGCAGGGCCAGCGGGTTCCCCTGGGCCTCGGCGACGATCCGGTCCCGTACCGGCTCGTCGAAGCGCCCGGGGGTCGCCGAGTCCAGCAGGGCGCGGGCGTCGTTGTCGCTCAGGCGGGCGACCTCACGCTGCGGCAGCCCTCGCAGCTCCTGTCCGAGGTGGGGGTCGCAGACCGCGATCAGCAGCCCGACCGGGCCGTCGAGCAGGCGGCGGGCCACGAAGACGAGGGTCTGCGCGGAGACCTCGTCCAGCCATTGGGCGTCGTCGACGAGGCAGACCAGCGGCTCCTTCTCGGCCGCGCCGGCCAGCAGGTTGAGCACCGCGAGCCCGACCAGGAAGCGGTCCGGCGCGCTGCCCGCGCTCAGCCCGAACGCCACGCCGAGCGCGTCGCGCTGCGGCTCCGGCAGGCGGGGGAGGCGGTCCAGGAACGGGGCGCAGAGCTGGTGCAGCCCGCCGAAGGCGAGCTCCGTCTCCGACTCCACACCGGCCGCCCAGGCGACCCGGCAGCCGGAGGCGCTGTCCCGGGCGTACTCCAGCAGGGCCGTCCTGCCGATGCCGGCCTCGCCGCGCAGGACCAGTACGGCGCTGTGACCGTCCTGCACGGTCGCGACGAACCGGTCGAGCCGCTCGCACTCGATCTGCCGCCCGCGCAGCCGCCACCGGGGATCCGCGCCGGTCATCGGCCCGTTCCCACCGGCGGGCCGGAGGGGATCAAGGACTTCCGCATCTGTCACCGTTCCCACGAAGAGCTGGAGCAGCGCACGGGTCGGGTACGCATGACCATGAAAGCAAGCCGGCAACCGGAGATCGAGGCACAACAGCAGGCACAAATAGCCGGGCGGATCACACCGCACGGATGCGGCAGGCGGCGTCACATCGTCCGAGCGCCGGTCTCGTCGAGTTCCTCGCGTACCTCGGCGGCCTGGTCGGTGTCGCCGAACTCCTCGAACAGGCGCAGCACCTCCGCCAGCGCCCGCCGGGCCTCCTCGGGCCGCCCCGCCAGCCGCAGCGCCGCGCCGAGCCCACGCTGGGTACGCGCCAGGGTCGAGGCGATCGGGAAGGCACGCAGCTCGGGCAGCGCCTGCCGGAAGGCGTCCGCCGCCTCCGGACCGCGTCCGAGGGCGAGGTAGTCGGTGCCGAGATGGGTCAGCGCGGCCCCGAGCGCGTAGCTGACGATGGCCGTGGAGCCGCCGTAGCCGGGGTCGCGCAGCGTGGCCACCAGCGCGAGGTTGCGTTCGACGGCCTCGGCCACCAGGCCCGCCCTTCGCAGGGCGCCGGTGTGGCTGGTCACGGCCTGGGGGTAGCCCTCCAGGTCACCCGCCTCCAGGAGCAGGTCGGCCGAACGCCGGGTGTAGTCGAGCAGGCGGTCCACGCTGTCCGGGTCGGTCCGCAGGGCGTAACCGGCGTAGAACAACGCCCATCCCTGCCTGCGTACGTCACCCGCCTCGCGGGCCAGCTCCAGCGCCCGCAGCGCCGTACGCTCCCCTTCCTCGGTACGGCCCTCGCACACGGTCAGCGCCCAGGACAGCTGGTTGAGCTGCACCGCCTCCTGGACCCGGTCGCCCATGGCCCGGGCCGCGCCGGAGGACAACTCGAACACCTCGCGCCAGTGCTCCCACCGCCTCCACAGGTCGGAGTACCAGTACATGGCCCCGGCCACCTCGACCACCGTGGCGTGCTCGCCGCGCCGGGCCGCCGAGCGCAGGGCGTCCAGCCAGGCCGTACCCTCCGTCTGGAGCCAGTCGTTCGCCTCCTCGCGGCTGCCGAGCGGGACCAGCGAGCGCCACTCCGGGGGCGGGGCGCCGTGGTCGGGCTCGAACCAGCGGCCGGCGACCAACGCGATCTCCAGCAGCCAGGTCTCCATGCGAAGCCGTGCGTTCTGCCGGGCCTCGGCGGATTCCTCCTGCTCCAGGCGGGCGCGGGCGTACAGGCGGACCAGGTCGTGGAAGCGGTGGCGACCGGCGTACGGGGACTGCAGCAGCCCCAGCTCGACCAGCTCCTCCAGCGTGTCCTCGGCCTCGGCCGGGTCCACCTCGGCCAGCACGGCGGCCAGCGGCACCCCGAACTCCGGCGCGGCCGCCAGCGCCAGCCGCCGGAAGGCGGCACGCGCCGCGCCGGACAACTGCCGGTACGACAACGCGAACGCGGCGGCCACGGCGAGATCTCCGGCCGCCAGAGCCTCCAACCGGCGGCCCTCGTCGCCCAGCCGCCCGACGAGCTGGCGGATCGTCCAGGCCGGACGGCTCTGCAGCCGGTTGCCGGTGATCCGCACCGCCAGCGGCAGGTTTCCGCACAACCTGGCCAGCTCGGCCACGCCACCGGGATCGCTCCGGCCGCGCTCCTCGCCGACGATCGCGCGCAGCAGCCCGGCCGCCTCCTCGCCGGACAACTGCGCGAGCGGGATCTGCCGCACCCCTTCGAGCCCGGCCAGCGTACGGCGGCTGGTGACGATCGTCATGCCCGCGCCGGACGCCGGCAGCAGCGGGCGCACCTGCGCCTCGTCGGCGGCGTTGTCCAGCACGACCAGGGACCGCCGGTCGGCCAGCAGCGCCCGGTAGAACCCGGCCCGTTCCTCCTCGTCGCCCGGGATCCGCTGCTCGGCCACGCCCAAGGCCTTCAGCAGCCGCGACAACACCGCCCCGGGGCCCGGCGGGACGCTGTCCATGCCGCGCAGGTCCACGTAGAAGCGGCCGTCCGGGAACAGGTCGGCCAGCAGGCCGGCCGCGTGCACGGCCAGGGCCGTCTTCCCGATCCCGGCGGTGCCGGAGATCGTGGCCACCACCGCGGACGCTCCGGTCCCGGCCCGCGCGGCGAGCCGGCGCAGCAGCGCCAGCTCCGGCTCGCGGCCGGTGAAGTCGCCCGCCTCGCGCGGCAGCTCGCACGCGCCCGGCAGCGGACCGCTCGGCCGCGGTCGCCCGGCCCGCGCGGCCTCCTCCAGCTCCGCCCGCCGGTCGTCGCCGAGGCCCAGGGCCTCGGCCAGCGCCTCCACCGTGCGCTGTTGCGGGCCGCGGCTCCTGCCGCGCTCCATGTTGCCGATGGCCCGTACGCTCACTCCGGAGGCGTGGGACAGCTCCTCGATCGTCAGCCCCGCGAACTGCCGCAGGCTGCGCAGCAGCGGACCGAACACACCGGCCATCCGTCCTCCTCCACGCCGCCCGCACCCCGGCCGCAGGGCGGCGCGACCAACGTACCGGCTGCGGCGAGACCCGTCACCGGCGGGCCCGCAGCGCGAGGTGTCTCTCTGTTCAGGACACCCGCGAACGGGGGAGCCGGCGCAGGGCGAACACGCCGAGCGCCAGGGGCAGCACGCCGGCCACCGCGGCGACCACCCGCAGCCCGGCGACGAAGGCGGTCCTGGCCTCGGCGGCCATCGCGGGCGCGAGGCCGGGGAGCTGGAGGGTCTCGTCCAGGGTGGGGGCCAGGTCAGGCCCCTGGAGCCGGAAGACCAGGGCGGCGAGCGAGCCGAGGAGCGCGATGCCGAGGGCGTTGCCGATCTCGTTGCTGGTCTCCGCGAGCGCCCCGGCCGCCCCGGCCCGCTCCGCCGGTACGGCCCCGACGGCGGTGTCGGCGACCACGCTGAACGAGATGCCGTAGCCGACGCCCGCGACGACCGTCGAGGCGACGTACCAGCCGGCGCCGCCCGTGACCGCGACCGGGAGCAGGAGCAGCAGGCCGGCCGCGATGAAGAGGTGGCAGGCGACCAGCGCGGTCCGCTTGCCGACACGATCGACCACGAAGGGCGTGACGACGCAGGTGACGGTGAGCACCACCGCGCCGGGCAGCGCGAGCAGCGCCGCCCCCAGGTCGGGCAGGCCGAGGACGGACTGGAGGTAGACGCCCGCCAGGTACGCCGACGCCGACCACGCCGCCAGCGGCAGCAGCCCGGTGACGATCGCCATCGTGAAGACGCGGTCTCGGAACAACGAGAACTCGATCAACGGCTGCGCCAGCCCTCGCTGCCTGCGTACGAACCACGCCAGCAACGCCAGCCCCGCCAGGCCCGCGAGCACCGGCACGGCCGACAACCCTTCGGCGGCGGCGCGCTTGAGACCGTAGATCGCGAGCAGCAGACCGGCCGCCGAGGTCACGACGCTGGGCACGTCGATCCGGCCGGGCCTGGTCACCCGCACCTCGCGCAGCAGGATCGGCGCGAAGATCAGGAACAGTGCGATGACGGGCAGGTTGACCAGGAAGACCGAACCCCACCAGAACCGTTCCAGCAGGACGCCGCCGGCGACCGGTCCGGCCGCGAACCCGGCCGCGAACGCCGCGGCGAAGATGCCGATGGCCTGCGCCCGCCGCCGTGGGTCGGCGAACAGCTCGCTCAGCACGGCCAGCGCCGACGGCAGCAGGGTCGCCCCCGCCACCCCCATCACCGCGCGGGCGACGATCAGCAGCTCGGCGCTGGGCGCGAACGCCGCCGCCGTCGATGCGACGCCGAAGACCGTGGCGCCGATCATGAGCAGCCGCAGGCGGCCGTACCGGTCGCCGATGTTGCCGAACGCGACCAGCAGGGAGCCGACGGCGAAACCGTAGATGTCGAGGGTCCACAGGGCCTGGTCGGCGGTCGGCGTGAGCGCCTGGCTGATCCGGGGCATCGCCAGGAACAGGATCGACCCGTCCATGGAGACCAGCAGGACGGGTCCGAGGATCACCAGAAGGCCGAGCCAGGCCCGCAGGCCCGGAGAAGTGTGCGTGTGCTGTAGGGACATGGGGCCGACATTCGGGCAGTCCGCGTCCGGCTGCCATCCCCCTGCTGTGGGTGCACCCAGCAGGTATACCCACGAACCGGTCCGGCGGGCCTAGTCTCGACGGTATGGAAAGTCTCGGTGCGTTTCTGAAGAGCCGTCGCGATCGGGTCACGCCGGTCGAGGTCGGGCTGCGTACCTTCGGGACCGCCCGCCGGGTGCCCGGCCTGCGGCGCGAGGAGCTCGCCCAGCTCGCGGGGGTGAGCGCGGGCTACTACACGCGCCTGGAGCAGGGGCTGGCGGAGACCGCGTCCAAGCAGGTGCTCGACGCCCTCGCCCGGGTGTTGCTGCTCGACCGGATCGAGATCGTCCACCTGCACAACCTCGCCCGGCAGTCCGCGAACACCCGGCTCTCCCGGCCGCCCGTCGAGGAGCCCCATCCGAGGGTTCTCGCGCTGCTGGAGTCGCTGCGGGACACCACTCCGGCGGTCGTGCTCGGCCGCAGGGGCGACGTGCTGGCGTGGAACCGTACGGGTCACGCGCTGATGGCCGAGCACGTGCCCTTCGACGCGCCGGATGACCCGGCGGAACGGCCGTCCATACCGAGGATGTTCTTCCTCGACCCGCTCTCCCGCGACCTGCACCACAACTGGGACGAACTAGCCCGCATCCACGTCGCCTACCTCCGGCTCACCGCGGGCCGCTTCCCCACGGACGCCCGCCTGGCGGAGCTGATCGGGGAGCTCACGATGCGCAGCGACGAGTTCGCGAGGTTGTGGGCGGTCGGCGAGGTCGCCGACTGCACGGTCGGCACCATGCACCTGCGGCATCCCACCGTGGGGGCCGTGAGCGTGGACTACCAGGTCTGGCTCCAGCCCGACAGCCCCGACCACCGCGTCGAGCTCTACACCCCGACCGACCCGAGCTCCGCCGACGCCCTCCGGATCCTGACCCACCACCTGCGCGACCGCTGAACAGGACGACCAGGAGGCCGGGGCCCGCCGGTCGCGGACGCTGTGGGGCCTTGACAGCATCCGCCGCGCGTGTCGCGCCCGGCGGGCGAACCCGGTGGGCCGGCGGCCCGGTCACCTCGGGTCAGACGGTGCCGTTGAACCGGTTGTAGTAGGCGCCGACCTCGTCGCGGTGGGCGTCATCGTTGTACGTGGCGTCCTCGTCGAACTTCGGCGAGTCCTTGATCTCGTGCTTGGTCCGCGCGAGGTGGACCTTGCGCTCCTGCGGGTCGATCCGCGTGACGGTGCCGGCCGGCAGCACGACCTTCTTTCCGAAGATCCACGGGCCGGTGTCGACCACCAGGTAACTGTCGCCGACGGCGTGACTGGCCTCGTCCACCGACCCGATCGAGCCGTCGGTGGCCTCGACGTCGAAGCCGACCACGTCCAGGGTCTTGTCGCCGTAGACGTCGGAACCGTAGCTCCACATGTCCTGGGGCAAGGTGTCTCCTCCTGATGATCTCGAGAACGAATGCCCACCCACTCTTCCCGGCTGCGCCCCGCCAAACGTCGGCGTCCGGTGTCAGGGTGTGAGCAGCCGGGTGAGGGTGGTGGTGAGCCAGTCCTCGTAGCGGCCGGGGTCGCAGCCGATCATGTCGCGGGCCAGCAGGTACGTCTCGGCATGCACGAGTACGGCGGTGGTGTCGGTCAGCCAGTCAAGATCGTGACCGGGCGGCAGCAGCCCGTCGGCGGCCATCTTGTCCCAGAAGGCGCGTACGTTGTCGCGGGTGGCCCGGCGGCCGGCGTGGGAGGCGGCGGCCAGGTCCGGTTCGGTGGCGGCGGCCTGCAGCGCGACGGCCGCGCGCACCGCCGCGTCCGGCGAAGGAGAGCTGGCGTTCGTACGCGGCGGGCTGACGCGTACGGCGGCCACGACCCCGCTCTCGGCCGGGCGGGTGACGTTCGCGCCGGACCAGGCCACCGCGCTGCTGGCCCATCCCGGCGACGCGCGGCTCTCGGTGGTGCCGGTGGCGGGCCGCCCGCGCGGTTCGTCTGGCCGCACGCGCAAGACGCGCTGCCGTTCCTGGCGGGCACGAACCTGCTCACCGACACCCGCTGGTTCGGGTACGCGTTCGTGCCGCCGGACTTCGACGTGCACGACGGGCGGCGGGTGCACGCCACGCTCTCCCACGAGCTGGGCCACACGCTGGGCCTGCCCGACCTGTACGCCTTCCCCGGCTACACCCCCGACATCGCGGGCCGGATCACCGGCGGCTGGGACCTGATGGCCGGTAGCCGCAACACGCTGCCGCACTACTCGATCTCCAACCGGATGCGCATGGGCTGGCTCGACGCCGGCGAGGTCAGGCTCTACGACTTCAAGGGGGCCGGCGGCGTGAACGACCTCGTCACCCTGCACGCCGCCGAGCTGGCCCCCCACCTCCCGGACGGGTGCGCACGATCGAGATCCGGCTCGCCGACGGCTGGAACTACTACGTCGAGTACCGGGCCCACCAGCAGGGCGAGGGCAGTGACACCCTGCCGAAGGACCGGCGGGTGCTCGTCACCGACGTCGTCTCCGACACCTTCGCCGCGCCCGTCGTCCGCCCGCCCGTCCTCCTCGTGCACACCGACGCCGACGGCGACGGCCCCGTTCTGGACGTGTCGGCCGACTTCGAGGACACCGACCCCGGCACCCAGATGAACCTGCGCGTGACGGTCGTCTCCACCGCCGCCCACCACGCCGTGGTCCGCGTCGAGTACGGCTCCGACGGCCGCCCCGACCCCGGCCTGCGCACCTGGAACGGCCCACCGGAATGGAAGAGCCCGGACATCGAGGTACGCAACGCCAAGACCGCGGAGGATCCCGCCCGCTGGGCCGACACGCCGTGGCCGGGCAACCTGAACACCGTCGTGGCCAAGGTCCGCAACCACGGCGACATCCTCGCCAAGAACGTGACCTGCGACTTCTTCGTCCTCGACTGCTCCACGGGCGAGATCGCTGATGTGAAATTCGGTGATCGGCTGCAGGCATGACGAAGGGCGTCCATGGTCGGTGTGTGAAGACTGACTTGGACGCCCTTCTGACCGCACTCTATGTGCATCTGGACGATCACGTGATG
>NZ_QHHZ01000040.1:0-23023 GCF_003947315.1 Nonomuraea sp. WAC 01424 | reverse complement strand
CTGCTCCACCAAGACCCCAACCGCCCCTGACCAGCCCGGGACATCGCCCGCCACCTCCGCGATGTCACCCTCAACACCATGTAGCGGCAACTGTCTCGCTGGGCCAGCAGCCAACTCATCCGCAAGACCATCGGCCGCCTCCGCCGCAAACTCGGCGAGCCCTCGGCCATCACCACCACGCCCGGGGTGGGGTACCGGATCACGGCCCCCGATCTCCGCGGAGATCGGTCATCCGACTCCCCGGGTCAGCTTGTCGATCGCGGTCTTCACCGAGGTCGCCGACGCGTCCCGGGCCGGGCTGACCAGCCACTCCAGCCGGGTCATCCCCAGCCCCGCATCCACCACCAGCATCCGCTCCAGATCGGCGCGAACCTCCGCCGTCAGCAGGTGCCCCACCAGCTGCGAGCTCAGATCGGCGGCCGCCTTGCGGGCCGTGCCGACCATCTTGGCCAGGACGAGCGCGCCGGGCCGGATCACCTTGGCCGCCATCAGATACTCGCGCGCCAGGTTGAACAGCAACGTAGGCGAGTCACGCCCCATCGCCCGGTCCAGCAGGAACTGCTCCAGCTCCTTCATCGCCTGGCTGCCCGCCGGAGCGGTCTGCCATTCCATGTACTTGGCGATCAGGCGCAGATGATCCGAGCGGGTCTGCTCGCGCTTGCCGTACAGCCGCAGCGCCGCCGCCGCGGCGACCAGCCGCTCCGCGACCCGGGCCACGGCCGCCGACGGCGCCGAGGCCACATCGTCGGGCACGAACCCGAGCCACGGCAGCGTGCAGAGCTGGACCAGCATGCCCAGCCGATCGGCAGGAACCCGCCCGCCGGGACTCACGAACGCCGCGTCAGCCGCCGTCGGCGCGAAATACCGGATCAACTCATCCGCGCTGATCTCCGGGAACGAGCGCAGCTGGGCCAACTGCTCCTCGGAGAACATCTTCTCTGACAACGCACCACTCCACGTGCCATACCGGACGAAACCGGAACGAACGTAGCGGCAGTGATCATCAGCCCGCCACAGGCGGTCAACCCCTCCGTTTCCGCAGGTCAAGCGCTATTTCGTTGAAAATTGCTTCATTGCTACCGGGACCCCATCAACTCGGCACCGGTCAGATGGCGATGAGGTCCTCGACATTGGTGCCGTAGGCGCGATCGCCAGGATCAGCGCCGTCAGTCGCCGGCCTCGGCGCCCCCGCCGCCGAGGCCGGCGGCGGCGGCAGAGTCGGGGGCGTCGGCACGCCTCAGATGAGGTTCGCCAGGAGTTCCGCGAAGACGTGCGGCCGGCTGAAGTAGCCGACGTGCGAGGTCGCCAGCGTGTGGACCTGGAAGGGGTTGTGCGGGGTCAGCGCGTCCGCTTGGCGGATCATGTAGTCCTGGACGGCTGGGGTGATGCTGCGGTCCTGCGACAGGCGGACGTAGGTGTGCGGGACACGTCCCCACCCGTCGGCCGTGACCAGTGCCCCCGGCTCCAGCACCGCGTGGTTCTCGTCCGGGTCCATGGAGTCTAGCAACAGCCGGAACTGGTGGTCGGTGGAGTCGGCCATGATGGCCGCCTTCAACTCGGCGAACAGTTCCGCGTCGGCGTGGGCACTGCGCCAGTTCAGCCGGGTCACACCGGGGTCGGGCACGCCGGGCACGGCGATCCGGGCGGCTGCGGCGTCGAGCAGGTTGTCGTCGACCACATCCCACGCCTCGGTGAGCATGGCCGGGCTGCTCAGACACAGCGCGGACAGGTAGACCATGCGGTCGAGCAGGTCCGGTACGGCGTTGGCGACGGCACTGATGGTCAGCCCGCCGAGGCTGTTGCCGACCAGCACGACCGGGCCGTGTACGGCGAGCCGGCGCAGGGCGTCGACAACGTGCCGCACGTTGTCCTGCAACGTGACGGCACGCAGCGGGGAGGCGGCGTCAGCCAGTGCCGCGGCGTCGTGCGGCAGCCGGTAGTAGGCGGCGGGGACATCGGCTCGATCGCCGTGGCCGGGCAGGTCGACGGCGTACGAACGGTGCCCGAGCAGGGCCAGCTCGTTCTGCAGGGGCCCCCAGGCCCGGGCATTGCTGGAACCGCCGTGAACGAACACGAAAGTGGGGCGCGAAGTTGCGCGCATAAGAAGAATCCTCGTCATCCAAAAGCGAACGGTGAACGGAGGACCCAGTGCCGGCAACGGCCGGCACCGCGGTCAGAACGCCGACCGGACGCGGATGGACTGCCAGTTATGGATGACGGAACACATGGAGCTGAGTGTAGTAGACGGGGGCGCGGCCTTCGTACGCACCCCCACCCGGCGAAATCTTCAACGGATCCGCAGGTGATGCCCTTTGTGTCAGGCGTCGCGTACATCTCCGTTGGCCGTGCTCAACAGAACGACGGCGGGCACGGCCGCGATGACGGTCATGATCAGGGCAGCCGGAGCGAGCATGTCGGCGGCCAGGAGCGGTGTGACGATGGCGGCGTCAATCGGGGGCGTCGCCTGCATGGCCCGGCGCTCGGCGGGCCCAGAAGTGTGGTTGCCTCTGCTTCCCCTGCGATCAGGCCGCTACCGCCCCATCCGCGTCCTGTCGCTCCGTTCAGTCCTGGCGCATCCACCCGCCGGGCGCGGCAAACCAGGCGCTGTCTGCCCGGGACGCCCGTCATTCTCTCAACAAACGGTGTTTGGAGGTTGTTGAACCGCAAGGGTTGTTGAAGGAGTTTGCGGAGCTGCGCGCGGCCGGCGTGAGCACCCACCTGCAGTTGTGCGTGGAGGCCACCCGGCTGCTCGGCGGCTCCAACCTGCGCAGGTACGGCTTCGATCACGTGATCGTTGACGAGGCACAGGATCTGCACCCGGCCCAGTGGCGAGTGTTGCGCGCGGCCGTGCTCGATGGGCCGGACGATATGTTCATCACCGGCGACCCGCACCAGCGGATCTACGACTCCAAGGTGTCACTCGGCTCGCTCGGCATCTCCGTCACCGGACGCAGCGGCCGACTGCGCGTCAACTACCGCAGCACGGCGCAGATTTTGGGCTGGTCGACGAGACTGCTCGACGGCTCGCTGGTCGAGGACCTCGGCGGCGAGGGCAGCGACAGCCTGACCGGCTACCGATCCCTGCTGCACGGCAAGCGCCCCCACACCGCCGCTTTCCCCACCGAGCAGGAAGAGGTGACTGCGGTGGTGGACTGCGTCAAGGACTGGCTCGGGGACGGCATCCAGCCAAGCGAGATCGCCGTGTGCGCACGGTTCAACATCTTGCTGAACAAGGTGTACGACCGGCTGGCGACTGCGGGCGTTCCGGTGGTCAAGGTGAAGGACCAGCCTGTGGGTGCCAAGAACTCGGCTACCCTACGCGACCTGCGCGTATTCGTGGATCAGCCCGCCGAGGCGGTCACGCCGGATGACCTTGATATCGCCCTCAACAGGATCGGGAAGGACTCGCAGCGGAGCGGCCTGGCCCAGGGAGCGATGCGGGCGATGCTCATTGAAATGGGTCTCATAGGCAGCCAGCACGCGACGTAAGTGGCGGGCGTTGACGATGAGGATCCGATCAAGGAGTTCTCGGCGCAAGCCGCCGATCCAGCGTTCGGCGAACGCGTTGGCCCGCGGAGCCCGAGGCGGCGTCTTGAGGATGCCGATGCCCTCGGCCGTAAAGACTTCGTCGAACATGGTGGTGAACTTCGTATCCCGATCGCAGATGAGGAACCTGAACCCCTCCATCCTGTCCCCCAGTTCGATCATCAGGTTCCTGGCCTGCTGCGCAATCCACGGCCCGGTCGGATGCTCGGTGACGCCAAGCACGTGCACCCGGCGGCTGCTCAGCTCCATGACGACCAGGCAAGACAGGCGCTTGAACAGCACGGTGTCACAGTGGAAGAAGTCGCACGCCAAGATCCCCGTGGCCTGAGCACGCAGGAACTCACTCCAGGTCGGTCCCATGCGCCGCGGCGGTGGGTCGATGCCGGCCTGCTTCAAGATCAGCCACACCGTGGAGGCTCCCACCCGGTAGCCCAGAGCCGCGAGTTCCCCGGCAATCCGCCGGTAGCGCCACAGCGGATTCTCCCGGGCAAGACGAAGTGCCAAGGTCCGGATGGAGGCGCGGGTGGGAGGCCGACCATGGCGGCGGCGCTTGAACGTCCAGCGCCGCCGTACGAGATCGGCGTGCCAGCGCAGCAGTGTGCCGGCGTCACGAACAACTGCAGACAGCAGCCGCGCCAGCGCGCTGATCACCGCCCGATCCGCCCACGACGGCCTGGGCCTTCCCACCTGCCGACGCAAACACCGCGAGCTGATGACGCAAGACGAGGATCTCCGCGTCTTGCGACCTCTGCGAACGACCTTGCAGCACCACCCGACCCGCGAGTTGGACGAAGATCAGATAGAGCAGCCGCAACGCCATGGACAGCGATCATGCCTGCAAGAATCGGAAACGCCTAGCCCCAGGTCAGCCCCAACGGCCGAGTTTCGGGCACCCACAGGTCGTGCCATCCAAAGGCTTCCCGCCACGGAACAAGATCCGTTGTCAGAGGTGTCCACACCTCAGGGGAACCTCACCCCCCGGTGCCCTGGGTGAAGCTCCAACCGGTGGTCCCCTGCTCGAAGCCCGGGTTGGTGACGACGAGCGGGGACATGTCGGTGACGAGGGCAGCAGCCGTCGACGCACCGATTCTCATGGTGGTTCGCCCCTCTGTACCGGAGTCAGGCGGGAGGGGGCGCCGTGGAGCCGCGGGCCAGCAGGTCGGGCCTGAACAGCAGTTCTCCGGTCGGGACCGGGCGCCCGGCCACGAGGGCCACGATGCTGCGCGCGACCGCGCCGGCCAGCCGGTCCATGGGCTGACGCACGGTGGTGAGCGGAGGATCGGCGAACTCCATGATCATCGAACCGTCGTGGCCGACGATGGAGACGTCGGCGGGCACCGACAGCCCCGCCCGCCGCACCCCGCGCACCACTCCCATGGCCACGAAGTCGCTGGCCGCGACGATGGCCGTGGCGTTCCTGGCGAGCAGGGCCGCGGCGGCCGACTGACCGCCCTCCACCGTGTAGTACTGCCGGACGACCCACGAGTCCGGGTCGGCGGCGCCGCGCACCCGCAGGGCCGTGCGGAATCCCTCGACCCGGCGGTCGGCCGGCTGGTTCCCGACCGGTCCCGACACCAGCCCGATCCGCCGGTGGCCGAGTGCCCACAGGTGCTCTACGGCCAGCTCGGCGGCCAGGTGGTCGTCGGTGGAGAAGACCGGCACGTCGTGCCCCTCGAACCCGCCGTTGACCCCGACGAACGGGATACGGCGGGCGGCCAGCACGGAGAAGGTCTCCGGATCCGCGTCGGCGAGGGTGTTGCTCGCCGACAGGAACACCACGGCCGCCACACCGTGGTCGGCCATCGCGACGACGAACTCCTTCTCCTGGATCCCGCCGGGCAGCGCGGGGCAGACGATCCCCTTGAGCCCGTGCGGCGCCAGCGCCGCCTCGATCAGCTCGGCGGAGTCGGCGAAGAAGGGGTTCGACAGCCATGGTGTGATCACCGCGACCAGCTGGCCGCGGGTGGGACGCTCGTAGCCGAGCTCGGTCATCGCCCGCTCGACCGCCTCGCGGGTCTTGGTCGCGACGCCGGACCGCCGGTTGATCACCCGGCTGACCGTGGCCTCGCTGACACCCGCTCTGGCGGCCAGTTCGGTGATGCCCACTTTCACGGTGAACCCTCCAGAATGGCCAGCCCGGAGGGTGGCACCTCCAGCGCGCACAGCCCGGGCTCCAGCCGTAGCTCCGATCGGTCGATGATACGGCCGCAGGCATCGAAGATCTGCGTGCGCACGGTGGCGGGCCCGCCGCGGATCTCCAGGACGAGGCGGCCGGCGGCGGTGGCGTTGATCAAGGTAAAGGTACGGAATCGGGCGGTGTCGACGGGTACGACGTGATCGGCGCTGACGGTGATCGCGCACTCGTCCTCGCGCGCGGCGACGATCACGGGGTAGAGCTCGTCCGGGCGGCCTGGCTCGACCTCGCCGTCGAGGAACAGGTGGCGCAGCCGTCGCCACTGGCCGAGCCAGAAGGCGACCATGCCGCGCTGCTCGGCGTCGAGCCTGGTCAGCCGGGCGGAGATCTGCGGCACCGCGTGCAGCGAGGCGATGATCTGGCGTGCGGCGCTGACCGGCGTCGCCGCCTCGTCCCACATGAGCATGTCGCCGTGAACAGCGCCGCGCACGGCCAGCAGGCCCGCGTCGATGGTCTGCACACGGTTGGCGGTGGCGTCGGCAGGGCAGTCGTCTGCGCGCAGCATCTCGCCGTAGGCGGCCATGCCTGGCCCGATGTACGGCTGGCGCAGCCCGATCAGCACCTCGGGGCCGAGGGCGTGGAGCAGGTCGTCGAGCATGAGGCGCATGGCGGCGCCGACGTCGGCCACGTCCAGCCCTTCGCCCGGCTGCCCCGCGTAGGCCATGGCGTCGTCCAGGAAGTCGATCTTCAGGCCGTCCAACCCGTAGTCCGCGATCAGCTTCGCGCACACCTTCACCACGTGCGCGCGCACCTCGGGCCGTCGCGGGTCCAGCACGCGTGCGCCGGGCGGCCGGCTGGTCAGCGGGCCGAAGGGTTCCAGCGCGCCGAAGCACTCCGCCTCCGGGCCGACCAGCAGTGGCGCGACCCAGGCCAGATACTTCAGCCCCATCCCCTGAATCTTCGCCACATGCCCCGCGAAGTCCGGAAATTTCGTCTCATCGGGGAGCCAATCCCCTACGCCGGCATATCCGCGGCCGTTGCCGAACCGCTGCCACCCGTCATCCATGATCAGCACGCCACAACCGGCCTCGGCCGCCAGTTCCGCCTCGGCCTCCACGCTCGCCGCGTCGACCCGCTGGCTGAACCCGTACCAGGTCGAATAGACCGGCACCCGCGCGTTCTCCTGCACAGGCGCGAGCCCCAGACCCAGCCGGAGCCGCCCGCGCAACGTCCGCATCGCGGTCGCGACCGACCGCGAGCGCGGCTCCACCAGCAGCCGGTACGGCGAAGCCCCGGCCGGGATGCCCAGATGTACGACAAAGGTCTGGTTCTCCTCCGAGACGCCGAACCGCACGATGGTCTCCGGCACCGGGTCCTCGGCGAGGTAGGCCAGCATGGTCTCACCGTGGCTGTCGTACAAGCATCCTGCCACCGCGCCCTTCACCAGCGAGGCGTGGGCCCAGCCCGCCCAGTCGGCCGGCAACGTACGCACCCATCGGCAGTCCGGGTGCCAGAAGCCGACCGCGTCCTTGAGCGGGACCGACAGCCTGATCTCCAGATCGCCCTCTGAGGTGACCTCCAGCACGCCGCCGTCGAAGGTCCAGCCGACGCTCGCGCCCGGCGTGTGCGTGAGCACGGCCAGCAGTACCCCGTCCAGAAGGTGTTCTGTGGGCGCGGGGGTGAGCCCGGCGGTGGTGACACTCATTCTTTTACGGCTCCAGCCAGTAGTCCGGACACGAAGTGGCGTTGCAGGAAGAGGAAGAGCACCGCCATGGGGATGGCGGCGACGGCGGTCCCCGCGAGGATCGCGCCGTAGTCGGTGTCGGTCGCGCCGGTCTGCGCGGCCAGGGCGAGCGGGATGGTGTACGCGTCGGCGGTGCGCAGCGCGATCAGCGGCCAGACGAAGTCGTTCCACTGGTAGAGGAACAGGTAGATGGCCAGGGCAGCCAGGGCGGGCCGCATGACGGGCAGCGCCACCCGCAGGAACAGCCGCAGCTCGCCGCAGCCGTCGGCGCGGCCGGCGGCCAGGAGCTCCCTGGGCAAGGTCGACATGCTCTGCCGCATCAGGAAGATGCCGAACGGCAGCGCCAGGTTGGGCAGGATGATGGCCTGGTAGGTGTTGAGCCAGTCCATGGCCAGCATCATCTTGAACAGCGGCACCAGCGTGACCTGGCTGGGTACGACCAGACCGAGCATGATCAGGCCGAACAGGAGTTCCTTGCCGCGGAAGTCGTAGACCGCGAAGCCGTACCCGGCCAGCGTGCAGACGGCGCCCGCGCCCAGCGTGTAGAGGCCGGAGATGAGCACGGAGTTGAGGATCGTCCTGCTGAAGCCGACGCGTTGCTCCAGGGCGGCGAGGTTGTCCATCAGCTCACCGCCCGGCAGGAGCGGGGGCGGACTGCCGAAGACGTCGGCGTTGGAGTGGGTGGCGGCCACGATCAGCCAGTAGAACGGGACGAGGACGACGGTGACCGTGATCAGCATCGACGAGGTCAGCATCACGCGCTTCACGTTCTCTCCCTCAGAACCCGGAACTGGATGATGCCGAGCACGCCGATGATCAGCGTGAGCGCGTAGGCGATGGCCGAGGCGTAGCCGAGGTCGAAGAAGCGGAAGCCGTTCTCGTACAGGTAGAGGCCGAGCGTCAGTAGCGCGTTGTCCGGCCCGCCCTTGGTCAGGACGTACGGCTCGTCGAACAGTTGCAGCGTGCCGATCGTCGACATCACCACCGTCAGCAGGATGACCGGGCGCAACCCGGGAAGCGTGACGTGCCAGAAGCGCCGCCACACGCCTGCGCCGTCCACGGCGGCCGCGTCGTACTGGTCGCTGGGCAGCGCCTGCAGCCGCGAGAGGTAGACCATCGCGTTGAAGCCCACGTAGTGCCAGGTCAGCGCCAGCCCGAGGGCGACGCGCGCCCAGAACTTGTCGGTCAGCCACGGGATGTCCAGGCCGAGTGCCCAGTTGACCAGCCCGGACTGCGGGTTGAGCAGCACCGCGAACAGCAGGCCGTACGCGATCGGGCCGGTGACGATGGGCAGGAAGAAGCCGAGCCTGACGAACGACCGGAACCGCAGCAGTGCCGAGTTGAACGCGACCGACAGGGCGAGCGCCAGGCCGAGCATGACCGGGACCTGCACCGCCAGGACGGCGCCGGTGTTGCGCAGCGCCGTCCAGAACAGCGGGTCCCGCAGCAGGCGGGTGTAGTTGGCCGTCCCCGCGAAGGTCTGCAAGGCGCCGTCGGTCCTGAACAGGCTGAGCACGAACGACCAGGCGATCGGATACATCTTGAAGATCGCGAAGAGGGCGACGGCGGGCAGGATGAACAGGTACGGCGCCACCTTCATGGCGCGCAGGGTCATCGCACGACCTTGCGCCCGGTCTGGTTGCCCAGTTGGTCGGCGGCCTCGCGAAGCGCGGTGGCCGGGTCGGCGCCCTGGAGCAGGACCTTGGACTGGGCGTCGTCGACGAGCTTGAGCGCGCGGCCGTAGTCGGCGGAGTAGTTGGTCACATAGGAGGGCTGCTTGAGCGAGCCGAGGAAGATCTCGCCCATCTTCTGGCCGCTGAAGTACTCCGACGGCTGGTGGAAGATCGGGTCGTCGTAGGCGGCCATGAGAGCTGGGGCGATGCCCTTGCCCTTGTAGATGTGAACCTGACTGTCCGGCCTGGTCAGCACGTACTCGGCGAAGGCGAAGGCGGTCGCCTGGTTCTTGCTGGTGCCCGCGACGGCCAGGTGGGTGGAGTTGACGATGGCGGCGGCCTTGCCGCCGGGGGTGACCGCGGGCGGGAGCCTGACCTTCCATTTGCCCTTCTGGTCGGGGGCGCTCTCGGCGATGATGCCGCCGAACCAGGTCGGCATGGGCTGCACGGCGACGCTGCCCTTCTTGATGGAGCTGATCATCGTGTTCCAGCCGCCCGCGCCGTCGGCGACGATTCCGGCGTCGTTCATCTTCTTGATGAGCGTCATGGCGGTGACCCCGGCGGGCGAGTCGATGGTGACGTTGCCCTGCATGTCGAAGTAGAAGGCGTCCTGCAACTGCATGAGGAACTGGAAGAGGTTGGCCGAGTCGGCCTGGGTGGCGGCCTTGTTGATGGCCAGAAGCTGGATGCCCGTCTTCTCCTTGAGTTTGATGCCCGCCTCGATCATCTCGTCCCAGGTCTGGATCGCCTCGACGTCCACGCCTGCCTTCTCGAACATGTCGGCGCGGTAGTAGAAGCCCGCGGAGTTTGCCTCCCAGGGCAGGGCGTAGACCTTGCCGTCGCGGCTGACGGTCTCCCACATGCCCTGGGCGAACTTGGCCTTGTGCTTGTCGGCGCCGAGAGTGGTGAGGTCGGCCAGGCCGCCGGGAAACTTCTCGATGTAGGCGGGCAGGTAGTCCACGCCGATGTGCAGCACGTCGCCCAGGCCCTGGCCGCCTGCCGCCATCCCGGTCGTGATCTTGTCCCAGATGGCCGGGTTGCCGATGTCCTGGACGTCGACCTTGACGCCGGGGAACTGCTTGGTGAAGCCAGGCACGAGTTCCTTCATCATCGCGGCCGGACCTGCCCAGCTCCACACGGTGATGCTGCCCGAGGGGGTGGCGGCGGCCTGCGGCTGCTGCTCCGGCTTCGCCTCCGATCCGCAGGCGGACAGCAGTGCACCTCCCGCGGTCAGGGCACTGAGCTGGAGAAAGCGGCGTCGATCCATGGCGTGGCTCCTGTTGGGGGGTGTCATTGGCGGGGACGCTACTCCCAAGCTTGCAAGAACTCAATGAAAACTTTCGCCCGATCCAGCAACTCTGTCTCGCGCGCGGATGCTAGCCGATGACGCCGGAGTAGACAACTATTGACATGAATCACACACAGGCACTCAATAGGCGACATAGTCCAACTCATTCCAACAGAGGGAGTCGCATGCGTCCGTTATTGGCCCTCCTGGTGGTGGCGCTCACCCTCGTCGCCACCCCCGCGGAGGCCGCGAGGTCGTACGTCATCGAAGCCGAGAGCATGTCGCTGTCCAACTTCACGACCGCGACCGTGGATCAAGTCACCTACGCCCAGGGCGTCTCCCGGCAGACCAGCACCGCTACCACGAATTTCAGCGGCAGCGCCGGCTTCTACGACCTCATCACCCGCTACAACGGAAAAGTCGCCAACGGTGTGACCTACAGCATCTCCATCGGTTCCACCGTTGTGGATTCGTGGCAGACCTCGCAACGGAGCGGCACCGATTACACCGACCCGCGCAATATCGACACACATACCTCGCCGAAGGTCGCACTCGCCGACGGTGACGTCATCAAACTGACGGCCGTGTCCGCCGGCGAAACGCCGCGGGTAGACAAGCTCACGATCCAGGAATACGTGGGTCCACCGACCGGCGAGCTGACGCTCGACTCGCCGAACGCGATCCTGAACGACGGCTTCACCTGGGGAAAGAACCGGGCCCTTGGCATGGTGTTCTACCCGGGGAATCCGATGATGGGGCACGAGCAGGAATGGTGGCGGCTCACCGATTCCACGCACACGTCGGTGGTCCCCGGCTATTGGGGCTCCTACGTCAGCAGGGAAGCCTTCTACAACCGCGACATCTCTCATCAGTCGGATGGCGCGCATGCGCTCGGCCTGGACGCCGAGACCTTCAACATGATGAGGACATTCGCCGACGACGCCGACGATCCCGGCCAGAACGGCTGGCCCCTGTGGGCGCACAGTTCCTACGGGGCCATGTATTACGTAGACGGCACCGGATTCCGCGAGCTGCCGTCACCGTTCAACGTGATGGCCAAGGCGTACAAGCAGTATCTGTGGACGGGCGATTCGAAATGGATCAACGATCCTGTCCTCTCGGGCTACTACGACTCGACCATGGGGTCGTTCCTCACCGATCACGAAGTGACCTGGAACGACTCGAATCCGTCCGATGAGCAGCCGGTGGCGCAGATGCAGCCCGGCGAATACACCGCGACGTTCTTCGAGTTCCCCAACGAGAATCTCACCTCCGCCGCCGACGCCCTGGGTTACCAGTACCAGTCGATGCTGGCGTACGCGGCCATCCTGAAGACCAGGGGCGACACCGCGGGCAGCACCAGGTGGACCGCCCGCGCCCAGCGGGTGCGGGACCACTTCGAGGCGCACTGGTGGGATCCGGCGAGCAACCGCTACATCCGCGGCAAGGACGCGAACGGCACCGGCTACAGCAGTTGGGGACACGAGGCCAGCTTCCTGATGATGCTGACGGGGCTGGGCGACCACGGCCCCAGGACCAGCGACTACCTCGACTTCATCGCCGCCAACGACGACGACCTGAATGTCGAGGCGACCTCCTACCTGCCTGAGATGTACTACCAGTACAACCGCCCCGCGGAGGGCTGGTCGTGGCTGAAGAAGCTCATGACCGGCAGGAACGCATACCCGGAGATCTCATTCCTGGCGGTCAGCAGCGTCATCGACGGCATGATGGGCGTGCAACCCGACGCCCCTGCCAAGAAGGTGTCCACCGTCCCGAGGCTGACGTCCGAAGTGCCGTGGGTGGAGATCGACCACCTCAAGGTCGGCGCCAACGATCTGAAGCTCAGGCACACCGGCACGACGAGTTCCACGCTGACCAACCACTCCGGCGGCACCCTCGACTGGGAAGCCCAGTTCTACGGGACGCTCTCCACGATCAGCGTGAACGGCACCCCGCGAACGCCGCAGACCAGATCGCTGTACGGCCGAACGGTGTCCTACGTGACGGTGCCGGTGGCCGCCGGCGCCTCGGTGACCGCGGCCGCCGGAGCCCCGGGTGGCGACACCACGGCCCCCACCGCGCCGACGGGCCTCGTGGCGAGCGGCGTCACCTCCAACAGTGTGAACCTGAGCTGGACCGCGTCCGACGACAACGTCGGCGTGACCGGCTACGGCGTCTACCTCGGCTCCACGCTGGTCGGTTCGTCGACCGGCACGAGCTACACGGCGACCGGCCTGTCGGCCTCGACCTCCTACACGTTCACGGTGAAGGCGAAGGACGCCGCCGGCAACCTCTCCGGGGCCAGCAATGCGGTCACCGCCACCACCTCCATCAGCGGAAACGGGCAGACAGCCGAACTGAGCGATCTCACCTGGGCCGGGGCGACGAGCGACTTCGGCACCGTTCGCAAGGACAGGAGCGTCGACGGGCACCCCATCACCCTGAACGGGACCGTCTACGCCAAGGGCCTCGGCACGCACGCCAACAGCACCATCACCTACACCCTGAACGGCGGATACTCCAGGTTCCAGTCGCATGTCGGCGTGGACGACGAGATCTCCGCGGGCGCCACGGTCAAGTTCGAGGTCTGGGGCGACGGCGTCAAGCTGTGGGAGAGCCCGTCGGCGCTGACGGCGACGAGCGCGGCCCAGTCCATCGACGTCGGCGTCGCCGGTGTGAAGTCCCTGGTGCTGAAGGTGACCGACGCGGGCGACGGCATCAACAGCGACCACGCCGACTGGGCCGACGCCAAGCTCATCGGCAGCGGCGGCGGCGCCGTCTCGCTCGGCGATTCGGACTGGACCGGCACCCCGACGATCGGATGGGGCACGGTCCACAAGAACCAGAGCGTCGACGGGCACCCCATCACCCTGAACGGGACCGTCTACGCCAAAGGCCTCGGCACGCACGCCAACAGCACCATCACCTACACCCTGAACGGCGGATACTCCAGGTTCCAGTCGCATGTCGGCGTGGACGACGAGATCTCCGCGGGCGCCACGGTCAAGTTCGAGGTCTGGGGCGACGGCGTCAAGCTGTGGGAGAGCCCGTCGGCGCTGACGGCGACGAGCGCGGCCCAGTCCATCGACGTCGGCGTCGCCGGTGTGAAGTCCCTGGTGCTGAAGGTGACCGACGCGGGCGACGGCATCAACAGCGACCACGCCGACTGGGCCGACGCCAAGCTGGTGCCATGAACCACTCTCCTGGGGACGGCCCGATGTCCAGCCTGAAGCGGCGCCCGGGCCGCCCGCCCTGACGAGGGCAGACCGGGATGAACGCGGACGCCTCAGCGGGGACCAGTCGCGCGGCGGGTCGACTGGCCGGACCGGTCCCCCGTGGGGGCCGGACCGGGCGAGCGGTCAGAGGTCTTCGCGTGGCATGACGAAGTGCCGCAGGTCAGGGGAGATGACGGCGCCCCCTTGCCCGGCGGTCATCACCTCGTTGACCGTCATGAAGTGGAACTTCCCCGTCTGCGGGTCCCAGACCCGGAAGCGGTGGGTCCCGCCCTGGGTGGCGTATCCGTGGATGGGCAGCCAGTGCCGCAGAAGGGCGTTGACGTTGCCCACCCACGGCAGGTTCGCCGACTTGGCCGGCAGCAGCGTCGGCTGGCCGCGATCGATGAACCGCCTGATGCGGCCCATCGTCCTGCCGATGAGGCCCGCGTCGTTGTCGTTGATGTTCACGAGCTCGTTGTTGTTGTACGGATAACCCACGATCTTGGCCGGGTACGCCGCCATCTTGCCGGGCAGCGTGCCGTACACGTTGGTGCCCAGCGCGCTCCGTCGCCGTGCTCGGCACGTGCTCCGGCAAGGACGGACGTGCTGCCTCGCCGCCTTCGGGATGGAGTCGGCAAGCTAGCGGCCAGCGAAGGGCGCGCCGCTCGTCCCCTACCCCGCGAGACGAACCATTCCCCATCGAGGAAGCGCCTCAGAGATCCGGCCGACAACGCAACCAGCCCGCAGCTGATCAAACTCTACAACCCGCGCTCCATCCGCGTAACTACAGCTCAGGCCACGCAACTCAATATTCGAGCGGCACACGCCGGAGATGAACGGGACGATCAGGAGGAAATCTCCATCAGCCGAAACCGATCAGGAGGGACGACCACCTCGTGAGTCATCGAGGTTTGTCTTCACCGCTCGATCCGTGACGGAACGGCAGATCATCGGCTACATCGAACGGTTCGACAAACCGCGGCCGCCTGGGCAGTGCCCTCAGCCGCCCGAATCACCTTTGCCGATCAATGTCATATCGTCAGCGGTAATGCGTACGCGCATACTTATCCCGCACGCCTTGGCACACATGGATGGGCGAACGCGTCCGGCAATCCTCGTAGGCAGCCGTGGCCGCTATACAGACGTCGCCACTCACCGTGACCCCCCAGGCGTGCCGGCACTTTTGGTATTCGATGTTGCCCTCCATGCAGAAACTACGTGCGATGTCAGTGTCACCACGAGTGCGACAGGCTTGATAGACAGGCTCGGAATCTCCACAGATCGCTCCGCCGCCACGATAGACGCATGCCTCGTGAACGGCGACGTTCTCGCACTGCAGCAATGTCTTCCCCGCGGACCGGCAGGTCGAGAACGTCTCCGCCACCCCCTCCGCCACGTCGGCGCACGTGTTCGGCCAGAGCCCGACGACATCGGCGGCCACGCAGTCCGCAATGAAGACTTCGCGCTCGTGTCGCCGAGGCTTCGCCTTTGCGCACACCTCATGCTCGTCCGCAGGGGTTTCGCAGGGTTTTCTGGATGGCTCATCCGGCGAGAAGGTCGTGTCCTCACCCGTGCGGCCATCGTGCTCGGAACTGCCGGAGGCGACGGTGAGGGCCTCGTTCGTCTGTGCCTGCACGGCGAACAGGGCCCCCGCAGCCAGCAGGACAACCGCCGCACCGGCGCGATAGAACATCCTCATCTTGGCTCACCGTTTCGAATGCCTGGAAGGATCAAGCGGGATTGTACGTCAAGGGACCACATCTCCAAGGCGCCTTCAGGCCGATCCCGTCGTCCTCCCTCATGCACTTTTCTCTGACGTTTATCCCCCGGCCGGGATACTTCGTGCGGAACTCATCCCATTTCTTGTTCATCGCGTCCACGTCCGGCCCCAAGGAGTCGAGAAGATCGATCCCGTCCTTGATCGCTCCGCACACCGTGTCCGCTGCTCCTTGCGCAGTTTTGGCCCCAGGTATGCGGCCCAGGAACTTCGAGAGGTCGCAGATGCCCGGGGCGGTCATGCCCTTTTCCTTCTTGTAGATGTTCGACATGAACCACGCCTGTACCGGCGAATAATAAGTCGTACATGTCCTGTAGGTATGGCCGTTCTTTTCTGAGCGGACACAGTGTTTTCCGGGCGTGGAATCACAGTATGTCGACGTGGGGTGGTCGATGCACCAACGGATGGAGTCCCCCAGCTTTCCGCATGCGGCCATCTTGTGTTTCTTGGCCATGCAGTCGAGCTCCACCACGGCGGCGGCGAAGCAGTCACCCAGCGATCCCTTGATCTTGGTCAGGCACCGCAGCGTCTGCATCAGCAGCAGACCACCGCCATGGGAGACCAGCCCGCGGCCATCGGCAGACACGGTGATCTTGCGGCGAGAAGCGATAGAGTTCACTCGGAAAGTGCCTTCTGATCTGGGATGGGCGGGGCCTTAGACAAGTCCGATCCTCCCAGCTCAAGGGCACTTTTCTTATGTGAATGATCAGGTCGGCACAAATTCGGCCGTGAAAGCCGCAGGCTAGATCTCCCTGCACGGCGACTACGACCACGCCACTACGCGCGGCCGAAGCGGTCGCCGACCGCATCGCCGTGATCTCCCGCACCCGGCGGGCGGCCGCCGGGCATCTGGGCCGGCCCGAGGCTGTGACGGCCACAGCCAACAGGCGTAGTCGTAGGCGCTCGCTATGGGCTGGGCGGCAGACTCGCTTCGGGTTCGGGCAGCCAGGCGTCATCGGGCAGGTCCAGCCATCTCTCGGCATCGGCGAGATCGCGGGCCGCATCCCGCAGCGCCGTCAGGCCGGGGTGGTGCAGGTCCTTGCGCCAGATCATGCTCCATGGGTAGAGCGCGACGGGTTGCACGAGAGGGCGGATGACCGCGCCAGGGACGTCCGGTTGGCTGCTGATGGTCAGCACCGGCAGATCCCATTGCTGGACGTGATATGCCAGTTCGTCGATGCCCCGCACGTTGGGCCGGGGCGGAGCGGGCGGCATGTTGGTGTCCGTGAACAGTTGCAGCATGGTGCGTTCCCACTCGGCGGAGGCGTGGTCGCCGCAGTGCCAGCAGGCGTCGGCGTCCCGCAGCGCGGCCAGCGGTACCTCGGCGCACGCAGCCAGTGGGTGGCGTTCCGGCAGGATGACGGAGATCCGCTCGTACCGGATCAGTTGGTGTTCCGAACCCCCTGGTACGTGACCGGTCGTACCATGCCAGCGACCGAAAGTGACATCCAGCCGATGTGCGGCCAGCAGGGGGAGGGCGGCGTCCAGTCCGCCGTGGAAGCGGGCGAAGAACTCGTAGCCCTCGGCGCGAGCCCGGGCCGCGGCGAGCACCAGCGCAGGGGTGAGTCGCTCACCGACGACGTCGACGAGCAGCGACGTGCCCTCGCCGCGCAGCTCCCGCAGAGTCTCGTCATGCAGGGCGAGGATCTGCCTCGCACGAACCACTAGGCGCTTGCCGGCCGGGGTGAGTGCCACCTGTCGGCTCGTTCGGTCGAAGAGCGGAATGCCGGCGCGGTCTTCCAGCTTCCGCACATCGCGGCTGAGGGCCTGCTGAGCCACGAACAGCCGCTCCGCGGCGCGGCTGAAGTGCAGTTCCTCGGCGACCGCGACGAAGTGGCGCAACAAGCGAAGATCGAGCTCCTTGGTCACCCGTCCTGTCTACCGGTTCTACACCCCTGGTGTGTAGATCGCGTGAGTATGGGTGTTGGACCACGACCGGTCAGGGCCGCGACGATCAGCTCAAGGCACAGCGCCCATACACCGGGTCAAGCCAAGAGAGGGAGACAGACCATGACCACAATCGAAGTCCAGCACCGCGAGCCGCAGCCGGTGGCGAGCATCCGGCAGACGGTCCCGATCACGCAGCTGACGCAGGCCCAGGGCGAAAGCCTGCACGAGCTGTGGCGCCTGCTGAACGACCGCGGGGTCGCGCCCGCCGGCCCGCCCTTCGTCCGCTACCACACCTTCGATGACGACAAGACCGACGTCGAGGTCGGCGTACCGGTGGCGGGCGGTGTCTCTGGTGAGGGCCGGATCACCCCGGGCGAGCTGCCCGGAGGGCCCGCCGTCGTCACCGTGCATCTTGGCGCGCACGACCGCCTCGGAGAGGCCTACAGCCGGATTGAGGACTGGCTGGCATCGCACGGCCGCCCCGGAGGGGCCGCCTGGGAGATCTACGAATGGATCGACTTAACCCGAGAGCCCGACCCGTCGAGCTGGCCCGCCCCGCCGACTGGCACACCGAAGTCGTCCAGCCGCTCATATGACCGGATCGCCGCTCACCGCCGCCCGGTTCGCGGAGAGAGTCCAGGCCCTCCACGTGCCGGCCGGGCGTGTCCTGGTTCGGATGGGCGACGTGTTCGCGCTCGCCAAGCAGTTCATCGACCTGCCGTCCGGCGAAATCGACAAGCTGCTCGACAGCGACATCCACGAGGTGCGGGTCGGTGCGCTCAGCATCATGGGCAAACAGGCCACCCGCCGGACGATCCCGGACAGCGTACGAAAGGAACTGTTCGACCTGTACCTGCGGCGCACCGACCGGATCGACACCTGGGACTTGGTCGACCTCAGCGCGCACCACGTGATCGGCGGCTATCTGCTGAACAAGCCGCGCGACGTCCTCTACCGGCTGGCACGTTCCGAGCACTGGTGGGAGCGTCGCATGGCCATGTTCGCCACCATGGCGTTCGTGCGCGCCGGCGAGCTCGACGACACGTTCGCCATCGCCGAGATACTGGTCGCCGACGACCACGACCTGGTCCGCAAGGTGGTCGGTGGGATGCTGCGTGAGGCGGGCAAGCACGACCGCAGCCGACTGCTGGGCTTCCTCGACGGGCACGCCGCCACCGCGCCGCGCGTCCTGCTGCGGTACGCCGTCGAACACCTGACCTCGGAACAGCGGGCGCACTACCTCAGCCTGCGCAAGGCGCGTGACTGACTCCAGGAAGCCAGCCCCGCCATCGGCCGCGCGGCTGGCAGGTGCGGTACGAGAGCGGCGCGTCCGTGGACATGGTGCCGTATGACATGCGCGCGATCTGATCGACTGGACTCGCTCGCTCCGGCCTCGAAGCGCTCGAGGTCGGCCGACATCGTCGCCAGGTCAGGCCAGTCCAAGCAGCACCGCACGTTCGACGGGCGAGTGCGTGCCGTCGCCGTGCTCGAGATCGAGCGGGGCGGTCGGCAGGAGCGGGGGCTGGGCGATGAACCGGGGGACGGCGCCGCGGTGGGGCTGTGCGCCGTGGATGAGGAACGGGTGGCACAGGTAGACGTCACCGGCCTGGCCGGTAGCCAGAGCAGATGGCCGATCCGGCGAATCAAGCTTGCCGGCGGCGTCCATGATCTTGCACAGGTCGAACATGTTCATGCCGCGCTCGCCTGCGGGCGCCAGGAAGGGCGGGACGTCCAGATGCGAGCCGACCTTGATGCGGGTCGGCGCGTCGTCGGTGTCGATGTCGGAGAACAGGAAGAGCATCAGCAGTGCGCGGCCGCAGGAACGCAGGTTCAGCCAGAACCCTTGTTCGCCTTCGGGCGTGTAGCTGGCGTCCATGTGCCATCCGGCGTCACCGGGGTCATCCGCGTGCGGGAAGCGGATGGGAAAGGTGCCCAGACCGCGTGGGGCCGTCCATCGGCCGGGGCCGACCAACTGGTCGAAGGCGTTGTGCAGGCGCGGTGTGTTGGCGACCTGCTGAAACGGCTTGCCCCCGTATCCGCCGAGCCTGATGACGGGCTGTGTCCACCTCGTGGGGTCGTTGGGGTCGAGACCTGTTTCACGCCAGAGGAACGCTCGGCACTCATCGGCCACCGAGCGCGGGAAGGCCGCGGGTAGGTGGACGAAGCCATCGGTGACGAACTGCTCGATCTGATCCGCCGTGAGCGCTGCTGCCATGCCCATGATTGTTGAGGTCTCCCCAGAGATCGACAACCGGTTTCATCATGGCAAGCGGGGTGGGAAGCACACGCCTCCAAGCGGGAATGAACATGAGGGCGAGCCTCGAGCTTTCACGGTGAATGTGGCCGGAGCTAATCGTTTACATGAGAAAAGTGCCTCAATGCCAGCGTGTGGGGCTCGAATATTCAGCCACCGCGTCCGATCTGCGGGTTCACTGAACCCATTTCATCCTCAGGCGGCCTGTGCAGCGCGGTGGTTCTGAAGGACGGCGATGGCCTTGCAGAGGTGGCCGGCCTTGCTGGGGCTACAGCGTAGCTTCCGGAGGATCTTCCAGCTCTTCAGCTGGGCGTTCGCGCGTTCGCCGGGTCCGCGGAGCCTGGCGTGGGAGCGGTTGGCCTGTTTCTGCGACTCGGGTTTGTTCTTGCCCTTGTACGGGGTGATCACCGGGCCCTCGGTTCCTTGATACGCCTTGTCGGCCAGGGTGATGATCCCGGCCCGTCCCAGGGCGCGCAGGATGCCCAGATACGGGCGGCGGTCAGGTCGTGAGCCTTGCCGGGCAGCGCTCCCGACGTCCACACGATCGTGCCGTCCGGTGAGGCAAGGACCTGGACGTTCATCCCGTGGACGCGGTGCTTGCCGGAGAAGTAGGGCCGGTCGGCCTTGATCCGGTCGGTGTGGATCAGCGTGCCGTCCAGCACCAGGTAGTGCAGTCCGTCCCGCTTGGCCTTCCGCAGCGCCTGCCCGAGCTTGGGTGAGCGCGCCGACAGCAGCATCACCGTCTCTTCCACATACCGCCAGGCGGTCGCCGTGGAGACGCCGAACCCAGCTCCGAGTTCATGGAACATCTCGTCCTTGCGCAGATAGACCAGTACCAGCAGGGCCTGCTGCCCCGGGTTGAGCAACCGCCAGGCCGACCCGATCGCCTTGCGGTGCCGGCGGATCACTCCGGCGACGTAGTTCAGCGTTGAACGCGACAAATCGACGGCGGCGCGATAGAACAGCATCCGAGGCCCCTGGTTGTGATGGATCTGGTTGTGGTGATCAATCCATCTACCAGGGGTTTCCTACGTCGTCAGGTGGACACCGAGCTTGCGATCATGCTGTGACCAGCATCCTGCCGCCAGGGGATGAAAAAACGTTCACTAGACACGATGAATCTCCAGTACCTCGATTTGAGCGGTTGCTCAAATCTTTGAGCAACCGCTCATACGACAACCGCTCAAGATCCGCAAGCCTGCCGAGAGCTGCAGGTCAGCGCATGAACCGAATATTCGAACCCCACACCCACAGGCCGGCTCGGCGGGGTCCTCCGCGAGTACTTACATGCGGCTTGAACTGCATGGATGGCACTTTCGGCGGGCGCAATGTCGGTATTCGTGGCGGACTCTGCCAAGCCGGTCTCGTCGGCGCACGTTGAGCTTGGCCGATCCAGCAGGATCAGCGATGGGATCCGGGACGGCGCGTAGCGGAGCCACCTGGGCCAGGGCTTGGTGGGCTCGGTGCTCGTTATAGAACTCCTCATACTTGCGCAGGGCATGCCGCAGGTGGCCTTCGTCTCAGCTTGAGATCCAACCCGCCTGCCGTTGGCGTGCGGTGGGCGAGGTGTCCCGTTTGACGGTCTTGCCAACATCGTGATGACGGGCGGAGACGCGGTTCTTGGAGCCTGGCGGGCGTCCGGGGCCAGGTGTGCTGGGTTTCGGAGCACCGGCGGGATGGGCGATCGCCGGGCGGATGTGGCGAAATCCCCGGCGGATGCGGGCCGGGCTGGGACGCTCGGGTGGGGCGGGTCTCTCCCAGGGGCGGCGCAGATCGGCGGCGAGCGGGCGGGCCAGACGTAGCTGGGTGTGCGCGATGATGATCAGCCAGGTCCACAGGTCGGCCGACCGGGGGGCGCGGATCTTCGGAACCGTCCAGCCCAGGGTCTGCTTGAACAGCCGGAAGGTGTGCTCAAGATCGAATCGGCGCAGGAACGCCTGCCAGAGCTGGCTCAGGTGGGCGGAGCTGATGCCGACCGCCGAGGACCACAGCCACAGCGGCTTGGGGTCCCGCTCGCCGGGCAGGTGATCGACCTGCAGATGAATGAGGGTCCCTTCCACGACGGGCAGGTCACCGTCGTGGTTGATCCACGCGCTGCGGCGCCCCAGACGGTGGTGCAGCCGGTCCCAGCAGCGGGCGGTGGTGGTGCCGTAGTGGGTGGTGCCGTAGTGGGTGGTGCCGTAGTGGGTGGTGCCGTAGTGGGTGGTGCCGTAGTGGGTGGTGCCGTAGTGGGTGGTGTCGGTGCTGGTGGTGTGCTCGGGCGGATGCCAGGTGGCCTCGTCCTTGAGACGGAACTCACCCCCGTGCTTGGACGGGCGGCCGATCTGCTGGGGCCCGCGGGGTGGGGCCGGCCGCAGGAGCACCCGGTCGCTGCGCAGCCGGCCCAGTACCTCCACAGGCAGGTCGGCCAGCAGGAAGGCCAGACGAGGCAGGTCGTAGCCGGCGTCGAAGGCGATGAGAATGTCGGGGTCGCCGGGCTGCCAGTGTCCGGCCTCCAGCATCCGGGACACCAGATCGCGGACCTGAGCGGCGGTGATGGCGGCCTCGTCATCGCCGGGCTGCAGGCGCAGCGCGTCCAAGACCGCGGTCCAGGACGTGCGGCCGCTCTCCAGCGCGGCGATCACCGAGTACGGCCAGCCAGGGATCATCTGGTGCTTGTCCTTGCCGCGGCCGTAGGTGTGACAAAACAGCCGCTCGGGACTGGTCGGCGCTCCCGGCCTCAGCCAGGGGAAGATGTCCACGCCCAGCACGATCCGGCCCCCGGCCGCGCGTGGCAGCTCGATCCCGGCCAGCGCGTGCCGCAACCGGCTGATCTCGATCCGGCCGTGGTTGATCGCGTCGTACAGGGCGCCGTGGCCGCGCCGATGCTCGGGCGCCAAGCTCAGCCCGACCAGGGTCTTGACCGGTCCCTCGGCGCACAGAACGGCCTCGGCCAGCTCGAACAACTCATCGGCGCGGGCGGTCGGGCACTCGTATACCTGTTGGCGGAACTCGCTCAGCTCGGCCAGCGCCTCGATAGGCGAGCCTTCCCGCTGCGGGGCTGGGATCCCTGCCACCGCGCGTGCCAGCATGGGCATCACGGCCACCGCCTCTTCCTCGATGTCGGTTCAACTCGACGATGAGTTGGTGGCCGCCTGGCGTACAGCCGCCGGGCATGGCCTGAGGGGCACAGTCCGTTGCGGGGCGTTACGTCACTTCCACAGCCAGATCACGGCATATGTGAAGCTCGGAGGTTAAACGTCAAGCTCAGAGCAGGCATCGGTCCAAGAGTTCACGGCGGCACGACTGCACCCACCGCTCCATCACCGCGTTCATCCGTGGCATCCGGACACCGGTAAGAACGGCCTGGATGCCGGCGTCGGCGAGGATCTCTGCGCCTGCCGATAATTCCATCCGCGCAGGTCAAGCGGCATGTGAGTATTCGTGGAGGATGCCGCCGAGCCGGTCTCGTCGGCGTATGCTCAGGTCCACAATCCGCTCGGGATCCGTGATCGGGTCA
>NZ_QHHZ01000003.1:0-616779 GCF_003947315.1 Nonomuraea sp. WAC 01424 | reverse complement strand
TGCGACGGTGTGGATTGTGGTGATCAACCCGTCTACCAGGAGCTTCTTCACGTCACCGGCCGGACACCGGCATCGCGATCATGCTGTGACCAGGGCGCTCGCTGCGGAGCCTGAAAAAGGTTCACTGTTCATCGCGGCCATCACGTAGCCTCCTTCGTTCTCGGACAAGGCCCTAGAAGGAATACGGGTTGACCGTCACCATTTCCAGAATCGCATGCACATGCCAACCGGCAGCCGTGACCCGAACACATCTCACCACCGCACGTTTGAAGCCCATCCCCGCCGTTCGATGACCTTCACCCCGTACGAACAAGAGCCCCCGGCAAACACCGAAGGCTCAGCCCCGTCCTACAAGTCATCCTTCGCCAATAGGCGATCAAGTCTGAGCCCCAGATCAACCAGCTGGCACTGAAGCTCATCGAGCCTCCTCAGCACCTCCGCCAGGCTGGACCTGCAGTTATCGTCAAGGGTTCACCGAAGGCGTGCGATCTCGAAGTTGAGGATCTCGAAGTCCTGACCGACCTCCGAGTGAACATCGGCGACGTCAGCCCTGACAGTAGCGATCCCAGCCAACAACGCGTTGCTGCTCTCCGAGCACGACCGAGCCTCGAGCGCCTGGATCCGGAGCTGCAGATCAAGGATCTCCACCTCAATGTTCACGTACCCCTACCCCTTACCGCTAGTCGAAAGGGAGCCCGGCCCTCCATCGGCCAGGTCCCACCTGCCGCCAGCACATATTCGCAAGGAGCCCATGCCTTCGGCGATCGCCGACGACCATCCCAGGAGTGCTTTTCTTCACCCACCGATTGGCGCTATTCCCGTGACGTCCGCGTCCGCCCCGCTTGTCGGAGGAAATAACCTGACCCAGGTAAGAGGAAGAACACCCCGCCTGGTCACATCCGCTCGGTCAAAGGCCTGCGCAACGCAGCAATGATCGCCTCAATGCAACAGCGCTCTCCGGAAACCAGAGGGCGCAGACTCGACCGAACGTCCCGAAAGCTTGCCTATCCGCGTGCAACCAAGCTGTTCGTGACGACCGGAGGACTGGCGATCGCAGCGAGCCGGAGCTTGGTCTCGTCCGCATCACCTGGACCTGACCACAGCCCGCCCTCCGAGAGCGGACCCCACAGCAAGCTCAAGCTCCCGATAGTGCCCGCCTGTAAGCCCGACCACCATGACAAGGCCACGCCGACACCCTGCCGCCATGCCACCGTTGCGAAAGGCCGACGCCCTCTCGCAACCACGAACTGACGCACCCATCCATTCCCGTGTTTTGGGCTGTATCCGTTCGTGCGTCACCAGGCCAGATCAAGGCTGACCAGGTCTCCAAGACCCGAACATCAACACCATGGTCGACACGAATGGCCTGAACGTCCCGGCCCTGTACTGCCTGGCGAATCGCCGGCCGCACTCAAGGAACTTAAAGTGCTCGTCAGCGTCGTCTCATCCCAAGCAAGTCAAACCGCTCGAATGCACCCAGGCATCACTACCGCTCAACCCTGACGGCACCACGAAGGAAGTGCCACCCACACACCATCGGTGAGCCTGACCGGGCCCGTTAGCGCACCCCCGTAGTCACGTGCCGCCGCCGTCACACGACCCCTGCCCCGCCACCCGACGCCGCGCCATCGGCCACGGCCCCGACCGAGCCTATGGGGCAATCACCTCCGTGACGGCAGGCGCCGCATGCTAACCCGGCATCCCGTGCCTGTCGCCAGCAACGTACTCACTTCAACCCTTGCGTCTCCCCATTTGGATCACCTCTGCCAGGCGGAGCGCCAAGCTCGCCAGCACCGGATCCCGCTGCTGTGCCAGGCCGGCCCCCTCGTCGTACGCGACCTGTGACGAGAGACCAACATCGAAGATCCTTACGACACCAGCAGTCACTGAAACACCACCGCCCACTTGGCCGTCACCATCCTGAGCGGCCTGTACCTCGCTGAACAGGCGCTGCCAGGTCCCGTCCGCCGCCCAGCGGCGTTGCCGCTTGTAGACCGTGATCCAACACCCGAACCGGTCCGGGAGGCTACGCCACGGCGCCCCGGTACGCGCCTGGTACAGCACCCCGTTGATCACCGTCCGATGATCCCCTCGCCGCCCCTGCCGAACCTCGCCGTCAGGTAGCAACGGCATCAGGCGTTCCCACTCCGCATTCGTCAGATCCGAATGAAGCATTTATCCCTACCCCTTGAGTGCAATCTGCTCTCGACCTCGTCATCAGGGCAATAAGGACGGCCATCGCAGGTTCCCTTCGAATAGCAACGATTCAAGGGGTGAAGGAGCCCTGCGATGGCCGCAGGAACTAGTTTGCCTTCTCCGTCATGCTCGCCGCAGCAGATCGGCAAGAATTAACCAAATTTCTTGAGCCGACCATCCGTGCGAACACAGGCCGTTGAGGATTGATCCTCGCCAGCGTCGTTTTGTCATAGAGAGTCGGCCGCCATGTGATTACGCCTATTCGGAAGCGCGCGCAACCCGCATATAGTCACATAGCTCGCCGGGTTCCAAGTCCCAGAAATGGGTGAATGCTCCAAGCATCACCCTCAGCGCAAACGACACAGGCGCGGACTCGAATACTGCCTGTCGTCTACATGGATGGGGAGCAGCGGGCCGTTATCGCCGCCGGCCCGCTGTCCCGGTCCAGATTCCTCCGTGAGGAGTAGAAGCGTGGTCCCGCACTCTCCGGGATGCGCGGGACCACGCTTTGGCGAGTCTGTTGGCCGGCCGACGTCCATTACGACCTCAACTCGCGCCATTAGATTCTCATGACCGCCCCATGGGTTTCTACTGTTCGGCGCTATAAACGGGAAGGTCCCATTTGATGCATCCAGGGTTCATGCATACGTTCAGATCCTGAATGGAGGTGATTTACATGGAGATCCGCCTCCAGGCCGCATCCGTGATGATCAGATGGTCGAGGAAGCGCACCCCGACTGTCTGGGCGGCCTCGGCGAGGCGAGCCGTGGCCTCCAGGTCGGCATCGCTGGGATCCAGAGAACCTCCTGGATGATTGTGGGCAACGCCGAACATGGCGCCGCCCGCCGTGAGCACGAGCGAGATCGTCTCCCGTATGGGAACCGCCGTGTGATCGGCGCCGCCTTCAGTCAGCACTGACCTTTTCAGCACGCCACCTCGCGTGTCGCACACCACTACGACGAAACGCTCGTGCCCGAGACCGCGAAGTAATGGCGCGCAAACTTCCGCCAGATCGGACGTACTGCTGATACGGACCCGTGCTGGTTCCGAGGCCGCGCGCCGTACGAGATGAAACGCCGCCGCCACCCGGGCGGCCTTGGCCGGCCCGATGCCTGGCAGCCTGAGCAGTCGATGCGGGTCGGCGCGCCCGAGCGCATCGAGATCGCCGCAATGTTCGATCACCTGGCTGGCCAGCTCCAGCGCGCTCGACCCACGAAAGCCGGAGCCGAGCAGGACGGCCAGCAGCTCCCGGTCGGCCAGCACCGCCGCGCCGCTCGACATGAGCCGCTCCCGCGGCCGATCGCGCTCGCACAAATCTTTGACTCGCATTCTCAACCTCCGCCCCCGTTCTATCAACGACGACCGACAATCTCCGGCCCGGCATCTCGGGGCCGATAAATCAGCTAATGGTCGGCAAGTGTGCCTTCAGGTGTGCGCACCATGGACACTTCCGTTTCGGAGAGAAACAGGTGCGTGTTGGGGAAGTCTCCCGGCCGAAGCCATGCTGACTGACTTATGGGGAGATGTCTCCAGCTGCGTGCCCTTCGGTCGATTATCTGAACGCTGTGCAATCCGGCATCTGGGGTGATTCAGTGCGCAGACTGCTGCTCTTGGCGCCAGGATGAATCGCCTTTCATGGCTTGATCGAGATTGCTTCCCGTGCACTCGCATGGTTGCCCGCTGCGGGATGCCGCATATCTCGTGACTTGCGACTGGGGAATTGCATCCGGGGCCGCGGTAGAGTGCACGCATCACCAACTGCCGTTGGCGTTCCGGGGGATAGGCGCTGTCGAAAGTGCCTGGTCAGCGCTCGCGATCAAGGCTGTCAGACCATGCAACTCGTGATGAGCTGTGAGTCATCGTTCACGGCCTGCGCGACACGCTGGGATGTATCGGTCAAGGCGGCAAGTTCTACAATTGTTGCCAGCTGAGCTCGGAGTCGAGATGGTCGAGAGCATGACTCCAGGACCGTCATAGGACGCGCCGGGCGCCCACCAAGAGGTCCGTTCGACGCCTATTATCCCTGCCCGGACCGTCTGTAGAAGTGTCGCCTCATCAGCTGAGGGCGTGATCTTAGAACCGTTCCGTTGATCGCCCTACTGTCATACGAGCACCTGCTCATGACCTGCCTCCGCCGCAGTGGCCTCGTAACGCTGGCAGGTCCCGCGTCGCTCCCGCTAAGGGTGCACGCCGACCCTCTCTGAGGGCAAGCGAGGCTCCAGGCGGCGAGGCGCGGCGCCACCCGGAGCGCAGAGGTCGGTCAGACAGGCATGCTGTACATCACTCTGAAACGATCGCCTGGAATGACGATGTCGCTCGTTTCGACCGGACGCTCGCCGGCCCAGTGCGTACGTTCGACATGCAACACGTGAACCCCAGCCGCCAGAGCGAGCGCGTCACTCTCGGCCGGCTGGGGAACGCGGGTGTGAATGCTCTCCACCACTTCTGTGATCTTTATGCCATGCGCGTACATTCTCGCGACCAGGCTTCGGCGTTCCTCCTCTGTATGGGCGACGAACGCCATCGGCTCGTAGGCGGTGACCAGTTGGATCGGCTTGCCGTCGCCGCGGAAGACGTAGGACGTTCTGGTCAAGGTGGACTGTTCGTCGATGCGTAGGCGTCTGGCGATGTCGGGACTGGCCTCGGCCGGCTCGCTGTGCCAGTCCCATGTCACGCGTCTGCCTTGTGATTGCAGGTCGGCCGCGAACGGCGCGGGATGGTCGAGAAAGCGCCATCGATGCAGAGGGGTGAGGTTGGGGCGGTCCCTGACGTAATGACCCGACCCGACACGGCCAATGATGAGCCCCTCGCCCGCGAGCACGCGTAGGGCGTGACGGGCAGCGGTCTCTCCGACCTGGTACTTACGGGTCAGTTGCGCCCGTGAGGGGATGGGCGCGCCTGGGGGGAGGGTGCCGTCGATGATCTGCCGCCGGATGTCTTCGACGACACGCAGGTAGACCGGATCTGAGGTGGCCACTAGTCCATCCCTGGGGGTTCGTGTGAGGCGTTGCCCCATGTTGCCGTATTCGACAGGTAACCGACCGTCATCGATGACTGCTGGAGCCCCAACTTTGCGATGGTGGAAAATTATCGAAGAAACCTTGTAACGCGGATGTAAGGGACGCCGATTCTCCGGTAGAGGTCGTCGATGTGTGTACCCCCGAGCACATATCGGCGGCCTCTTCCATGCCCGCACTTCGGAAGCGGCAGTTGGGGTCGGACGAGCGCAGATCAATCATGCGCTGCGTCCCTGCTGACGGTCATCTCGTTGATCGCAGCCACGCCGTGCTCCCATAGGCCGAGGCCGAAGGGCCGGCCGCCGGATGGCTTCGGAAAGAGCGCCGCTGGATCACGAGCCGCCCATGCCTTGAGCCTGCTCCCGTGACCTCTGGGTTGGATCTGTGTGTATGTGAGAGTGAGGCGGCGCACAGAGCGATGGCCTGGTGGAGCCCGGGTTCAGGGTGGTGAACGGCGCGGGTGCAGGTCTGACGTCGGGAAGAGTGGTCTTCTGGTATCGCCAAGAAGTGGCTGTGTTGTGAAGGGCCACCTGCTCCCTAGGTTGTGGCTTCCCCCGTCATTAGGCATTGGCTGCTTGCCCATGTGTCCAGGATGGTCGATGCCTCAGCTCTCGCCCTAAGGAGATCATTTGATCAGCATCGGCAAGCTCGTGCCGTCCGACCGAGATGTGTGGGAAGGCCTGTTCAGGGCGTACATCGACTTCTACCAGCGCGTTGAACCGGCTGAGATGTACGAACGCGCATGGCAGGAATTTCAGGCGGACACCCGCATGCATGCCTTCGGCGCGCGCCTGGACGGTCGACTCGTCGGCATCACGCACTTCCTGGTCCATGCCAGCACCTCGGCCCCTGACGCCGACGTCTGCTATCTCCAGGATCTGTTCACCGCTTCCGACGTCCGGGGCAGGGGAGTGGGGCGCATGCTGATCGAGGCCGTCGCAGACTGGGCTCGTGATCGCGGTTGCTCCCGGGTCTACTGGAACACTCATGAGTCGAACAGCACCGCGCGTCGTCTGTACGACAAGGTCGCCGAGAACAGGGGTTTCATCAGATATCAGATCGAACTGCCCCGGTAGGGCTTGATTCACGGTTGCTGCTCTCGCCTTGGGGGCCCGTTCTGGGCGATGAGAGTGGGTCACGACGGATCCCGAGGGAGAGGCCAGGCCAAGGGAGAGGAGGATATGGGCTTGGCGGCAGCCGGGGTGATCGTCGGCGGAGCAGGTTGGGTCACCGCAAGCGGTCATCCTTGTCACCTGGGCCCTCCAGATGCCCGCGAATGAGGGCAAATGGCCCCGCTGGGCAGGCAAAGCGGGGTGGCGACGTCCAACGCTTTTCCGAATCCAGGTAGCGTTCGCACTATGGCATCGCCAACTGGAACCACCGACGCACCCTTCGGTCGCATGTTGACCGCGATGGTCACGCCGTTCACCCATGACGGCGACGTTGACTACGCGGGCGTACGGCGCCTGGCCACCTTTCTGGTGGACGAGCAGCGTAACGATGGTTTGATCGTCAACGGGACGACAGGTGAGTCGCCCACCACCTCGGACGATGAGAAGCGACGGATTGTCGCCGCCGTCCTGGAGGCTGTGGGTGATCGCGCGGTGGTTGTGGCCGGCGTGGGGACGAATGACACTCGCCACAGCGTCAAGCTTGCCAAGCAGGCGGCGGAGGTGGGGGCCCACGGTCTGCTGGTGGTGACGCCGTACTACAGCAAGCCTCCGCAGGAGGGGCTCTATCGGCATTTCACCGCCGTGGCCGACGCCACCGAGTTGCCGGTGATGCTTTACGACATCCCGGGACGCAGCGGCGTACCGATCAAGACTGAGACGCTGATCCGGCTGGCGCAGCACGACCGCATCGTGGCCGTAAAGGACGCGAAGGGCGATCTGTTCGCTGCGAGCCAAGTGATGACGGCGACCGATCTCGTCTTCTACTCCGGCGACGACCTGCTCAACCTGGCCTGGCTGTCCCTCGGCGCCGCAGGGTTCGTGAGCGTCGTCGGACATGTGGTGGGCTCCGAACTGGCTCGCATGATCGCGTTGCACAAGAGCGGTGACGTCAGGCAAGCGCTGGCGGTTCACGGCCAGGTGGCCCCCGTGGTGGACGGGATCATGCTGAAGGCCGGTGGCGCGATCATGGCAAAGGCGGCACTGAGTCTGGTGGGTGTGCCGGTGGGATCGGTACGCCTGCCGCTCGTGGACGCGACAGAGAAGCAAATCGCCGAGCTGCGTGCTTGCCTGGTAGCCGGCGGGGTGAAGTTGACAGACGCATAGGAACGGGGAGGAACCGGGAGTTTTGAGAACACGATTTGACCATGGGGGCCGGGTATGAGCCATCCGCATCCTGAGCTTGGCCCCCCGCCGGAGCTGCCGTACGGCGGCTTGCGCATCGTCGCGCTCGGCGGGTTGGGTGAGATCGGCAGGAACATGGCCGTCTTCGAGTACGACGGTCGCCTGCTGGTCGTCGACTGCGGGGTACTGTTCCCCGAGCCCGACCAGCCGGGCGTCGACCTGATCCTGCCCGACTTCGATTACATCAGGGACAGGCTCGACGACATCGAAGCCGTCGTGCTGACACACGCCCACGAGGACCACATCGGGGCAGTTCCCTACCTTCTGCGCGAGCGGCGCAACATCCCGCTCATCGGATCCAAGCTCACATTGGCCCTGATCGAGGCCAAACTGACGGAGCACAGGATCCAGCCGACCAAGCTCGAGGTCATCGAGGGTGAACGGCACGTCTTCGGGCCTTTCGACTGCGAGTTCCTCGCGGTGAACCACTCGATTCCGGACGCGCTGGCCGTGGCGATCAGGACGCCCGCCGGCATCGTCCTGCACACCGGCGACTTCCGTATGGACCAGTTGCCGAGCGACGGCCGGCTCACCGACCTCGGCGGTTTCGCCAGGCTCGGCACCGAGGGTGTCGACCTGCTGATGTCGGACTCCACCAACGCCGAGGTGCCGGGCTTCGTCACCAGTGAGCGGGAGATCGCGCCGGTCATCGACGAGGTGATCCGCACTTCCGAGCAGCGCGTGATCGTGGCCAGCTTCGCCTCGCACGTGCACCGCATCCAGCAGGTCATGGACGCCGCGGCCAAGCACGGCCGCAAGGTCGCCCTGGTAGGACGGTCGATGGTGCGGAACATGGGGGTGGCCCGCGATCTGGGCTACCTCAAGGTGCCGCCGGAGCTGATCGTCGACGCGCGCGACATCGAGGAGTGGCCGCCGGAGGACGTGGTGCTGGTCTGCACCGGTTCCCAAGGCGAGCCGATGGCGGCGCTGTCGAGGATGGCCAACCGCGATCACCCGATCCGCATCGCCGAGGGCGACACCGTGTTGCTGGCCTCGTCCCTGGTACCGGGGAACGAGACCGCGGTCAACAAGGTGATCAACGGGCTCACCAGGTGGGGTGCCCGCGTCGTGCACAAGGGCAACGCCAAGGTGCACGTGTCCGGACACGCGGCCGCCGGCGAGCTTCTTTACGTCCTCAACCTGACCCGTCCCTCGAACTTCATGCCGGTGCACGGGGAATGGCGACACCTGCGGGCGCACGCCAAGCTTGCCGCGCTCACCGGTGTTCCGGACGACCACATCGTGATCGCCGAGGACGGCGTCGTGGTGGACCTGGTCGACGGCAGAGCGAGGATCGTGGGAGCGGTTCACGCCGGGTACGTCTATGTTGACGGCACCTCGGTCGGCGAGATCACCGACACCTCGCTGAAGGATCGCAGGATTCTCGGTGACGAAGGATTCATCTCGGTGGTCGTCGTGGTCGACTCCGCCACCGGGAAGCTCACCGCCGGCCCCGAGATCCACGCGCGTGGGTCGGGCATCGATCCGGCCCAGTTCGAGGAGTTCATTCCGCAGATCGAAAGGGCGCTCCAGGAGAAGGCCGCAGACGGTGTGGTCGACATGCAGGAGATCCGCCGAGTCGTGCGTCGCACGGTCGGTCGGTGGGTCAGCGACACCTATCGTCGCCGTCCCATGATCATCCCTGTCGTGCTCGAAGTCTGAGCCTCTGGGCGGTACGGCAGGCGCCTGAGCCTGCCGTACCAGCGGTTGCGGACCGAACCTCTGCCGCATCGGCCCTCGCCGGGTACGGAGACCCGTGACGGCCATCTGCTCTGACCGAGGGCGCCTGCGGAAGATGTCATGACTTGCCGGACGGCGGCGGACACGCCGTACCAAGGCCCCTAGAACGCGCAACTCAAGCGTCCCTCCTGCGAATGAGCCAGACGGCGGCCAGCAAGGGAAGAACCGCGTACGCCACCGATACGGCGACGGCCGCTGGAGGAGACAGCAGGGAGCCGTACACCGAAGTGGTGATGAGGTCGCCGGTGATCTCTCGGGCCAGCGCGCCGATCATGACCGAGCCCAGCCGTTCGCTCCAGGGTTCCGGGATGTTGCCCACGATCATCGGGATCACATAGACGAGCCCCACCAGCAAGGTGATCGCGCCTGCAGCGGAACGCAGAAGCGCGCCCAAGCCCAGGCCCAATAGAGCGAAGACCGTCACCGTGAGACCGGTGACGAGTAGGAATGGTAGCTTGGCCGCGAACGGGACCAGATAGGTGCCGGAGAAGCGGTCACCAAGCACCCCACGTGAGACGAAATAGGTTCCGAACACTGCAATCGGGCCAACGACCAGGCTCACTACGGCCACTACGGCGGCCTTCGCGGCGAGAATCGGCCATCGACGGGGGACCACCGTCAGACTCGTTCTGATCAAACCGGTGGTGTATTCAGAAGTGATGACCAACGTGCCCAGGACACCCATACAGAGCTGCGGCACGATCACCAGGACCTCCTCCAGGTCTGCCACCCGGGCGCTTGCGCGCTGCTCCGCTGAGGCGTTGTCGTACATGCCGGCCGCCATCGAGGCGAGGGCCAGGCCCAGGAGAATCGTGCCGAGGCTGATGCCGACGATGAGGTAGGAGGAGCGGACGGAACGCACCTTCAGCCACTCCGAAGTGAGAACACTCATGCGTCCCTCCGCTTGAACATGATGAAGCCGACAATGAGAGCGATGGCCGGATAGAGGAGGAGGGCCAGGAGTGCGGCCCATGGCGGTAGAAGGCCGTCGCCAAGCCGTGACGAGAGGCGATGACCGGCCAACTGCGGAACCAGGTTCGGCAGCAGCAACGTGGCAACACGCGTGCTCCACGGCGGAGGCAGATAATTGACGACGCCGGGCAGGATGAACAGCAAGGTCACCACCGAAACGATCGCCCCCGCCGTAGACCGCATGGCCGCACCCAGACCGAGCCCCACCAAAGCCAGCGCAGTCACCGAGATCCCCGCGGCGAACAGCATCGGCAGATCATCGGCCAGAGGTGTCTCGTTGAAGCCCAACCGGTGGCCGGCGGCGATCAGGCGGCTCGCCGAATAGGTGACCAGCAGAACGACGTACGCCGTTGTCGAAGTGGCCAGGCCGACGACGACGGCCTTGGCCAGGAACAAGGTACGGCGCTGCGGGACGACAGTGAGACTGGTACGGATCATTCCTGTCGCGTACTCGGATGTGATCGCGAGCACGCCCAGGACGGTCAGGCTCATCTGAAGGAGTGGCAGGAATCCCTGTTCCGGCGCGGCTGCCTGGACGGTCCCTCGTTCGTCGGCGAGGCCGCCGACATAGACCGTCCACACCGCGCCGAGCACCATCATCAGTGCGGCAGCCCCCACCACGTGCCAGGTCGAAGTCACCGACCGGAGCTTCAGCCACTCGGACGACAAGGTTGCCTTCATCTCGTCGCGCCGAACTGCACGCTGCTCGCAGCCAGGGCCATGTAGGCGTCTTCCAACGAGGCATGGCCCGCGGTCAAGTCGGCTACCGTGGCGTGCGCGATCAGCCGCCCTCGGCCGAGGACCACGATGCGTTCAGCGGTCAACGCCATCTCACTCATCAGGTGACTGGAGAGCAGGACCGTCCTTCCCTCACAGGCCAGCGAACGCATGAGGTCGCGGATCCAGCGCACGCCGTCGGGGTCGAGGCCGTTGACCGGCTCGTCGAACAGCAGGACGCCAGGATCGCCGAGCAACGCGGCGGCGATACCGAGCCGCTGTTTCATGCCGAGAGAGAAGCCGGCCACGCGCTTTCGCGCCACATCCGTCAGCCCCACCTGTTCAAGCACCTCAGCCACCCTTGTGGCGCCGATGCCGTTGGTGGCGGCCAGGCAGAGCAGATGGTTGTAGGCGGTGCGCCCACCGTGGACGGCACCCGCATCGAGCAGCGCCCCCACCTCGTGCATGGGCCTCCTCATAGAGGCATAGCGTCGGCCGTTGACCAGGGCCAAGCCGGAGGTCGGCGCATCCAGGCCCAGGATCATGCGCAGCGTGGTGGACTTGCCGGCGCCGTTGGGGCCGAGGAAGCCCGTCACGTGGCCAGGCTCGACCGTGAAGGACAGATCGTCTACGGCGAGCGTGTCGTCGTACCGCTTGGTGAGGTGCTGAAGTTCGATCACGCTGAACAAGATGCGGCACGCCGGGTCGCCGCCGCATCGGACCACGGTCCGAACTTCAAGGTCAGACCCTGGGTTGACGTGCTCAGCTTGGCGAGCGGCTACCGTTCAACACGTGAACGAGAACCACCCCTTCTTCGCCAGGCGTTGGAGCCGCCGCCAGTTGATCATGCTGGATCTGGCGGCGGCGCTGGGGTTCGCGTTCGTGTTCTTCACAGCTGCCGTCACCACGCCGGATATGCCTCTGTGGCTGAAGATCGCCCTTCCGTGCGGACTGGGATTGCCGCTGGCGGTGCGAAGGCTCTGGTCTCTGCCCGTCTTCTGTCTCACGCTGCTGCTCGCCGTCACCGCCGCGATGGTGGATGCGGTGGCGTACGCCTACATCGCACCCGCGTATGCGATGTACATCGTGGCGATGTCCGACAGGCTGGGAGCCCTGATCCCATCCTCGGCCATCGGTGTGGTGAGCATGATCAGTGTGCTCGGGCTGGTGGTGGCAGGGGGAGCGCCACGCGAGGGCGCTCCGTTCTGGCTGGTGCACATCGACCAACCGCTGGTCGGGATCGCGGCGCTCGGCGGAGCCTGGACGATAGGGCGGGCTGTGCGGGAACGCCGGCTGTACGCGGCGCGGGATGCCGAGCGATTTGCGGAGCATGCGGTGACACAGGAGCGGTTACGCATCGCGCGAGAGCTGCACGATGTCGTGACCCACAGCGTGGGCCTGATCGCGGTCAAGGCAGGCGTGGCCAATCACGTGCTGGCCACCAGACCGGAAGAAGCACATGATGCCCTCCGCGTGATCGAGACTGCCAGCAGGAGTGCCTTGGTGGAGATGCGCCACCTGCTGGGCGTGCTGCGTTCCAACCAACTGCCCGATTTTGCTCCCGTGCCGGGGATCGCAGGATTGGAGGGCTTGGCGGAGCAGGCCAGGCAAGCCGGGGTTGCGGTCGAGCTTGATCTACGGATCGGGGCGGCTGACGCCGACGAGACGCGGCCAGGAGATCGTGTTCAGACTGGCAGCACGTCACGTGGCCGGGCAGACAGGTCGTCGCGTGAAGAAGACGAGCCTTCTGAAGGGCCGCGCGCCATGTCTCCGAACGGCGACTGTGGGCCGCATGAAGACCTGTCGATGGGAGCCACCTCCGTGCCTGGAGTGGGCGGAGATCGAGAAGTCATTGCGGCGGGAGGGAGACGGTTGCCCGACGGTGTGGAGCTGTCTGTCTATCGCCTCGTGCAGGAGGCGCTCACAAACGTGGTCAAGCACGCCTCGCCCACTCGTTGCCGGGTGTCCGTTGCCGCAGAGGAGGGTGAGGTACGCATCGAGGTGATCGACGAAGGGCTGGGCAAGCGCTCGTTGTCCCCGGACGGCGCCGGTCACGGACTCATCGGGATGCGGGAGCGGGTCATGATGTACGGCGGGGTGTTTGAAGCGGGGAATTTGCCGCGAAGGGGCTTCCGTGTGTTCGCGTGCCTGCCCTATCAGGAGCTCTCGTGATCAGGGTCGTCGTCGCTGACGATCAGGCCCTCCTCAGGGGAAGCTTCACGATGTTGGTCGATTCCGAGCCTGACCTGATGGTTGTTGGCGAAGCATCGACCGGTTCCGAAGCCGTGTCGGTCGTCTTGGAGCAGCGGCCGGATGTGGTGTTGATGGATGTTCGCATGCCGGAGATGGATGGCATCGAGGCGACGCGGCGCATCGGGGCTGTCTCGCGAGTTCTCGTGGTGACCATGTTCGATCTTGACGCGTACGTCTACGATGCGCTTCGGGCTGGGGCGAGCGGGTTTCTGCTCAAAGACACGCCGCCGGCTGACCTGCTCGCCGCCGTTCGGGTGGTTGCGAGCGGCGAGGCTCTGCTGGCGCCTACGGTGACGCGACGCTTGATCGAGGAATTCACGAAGACTCCCGTGGTGCAGCGGCCGCAGGGGCTCGAAAAGCTGACGGGTCGCGAGCGGGAAGTGCTGTTGTTGATCGCTCAAGGACTTTCCAACGGGGAGATCGCTGATCATTTGCGGTTGAGTGTAGCCACGATTAAGACGCATATCGGCCGGTTGCTGGCGAAGCTGGGGGCGCGCGATAGAGCACAGCTGGTCATCGCGGCGTACGAGAGTGGGCTGGTTTCCGCAAGGCGATGACTCGGGGTGAACCTGATGTGGGGTGTCGGGTGGGACGTGCTAGCCCAGGTAGGGAGCCGGCGTCTTCTCGCGGGTGACGAGTGGGCCTTAGCGGTCGGTTCTGTCGGCGGCGATCTGGTGGGTTCTGAGTCGGAGTTCTGGTGCGGTGCGGTATCTCAAGGGATCGGTAGACGGTTGGCGTAGGTTGCGCAGATGGAGTGGGATCTTTGTGGCGATCCTCTCCATATGTCCTTCTGTGTGATGGAGTGCAATTTTGGCTTCCTGGGATGCTTGGCGCCTATTGGGTATCTCAGGAATTGTGCTGGTCACGCTTTGATTGCGCAGTATCCATGTAAGGGGAGGCGGCTGGTGGGTGTCAGAGAACACGAGTCGCAGCACTATGGTCGAAACCTGCCGGGTTAATCGGAGGGTTCGGCGCTAGGCCGTCGCCAAGCTGTGGGCGGTGACCTGGTGCGAAGGGTTTGGCCGCCACCGAACCGGACCTGTGTCAGGGGCGGACGTGCTGGCGCCTTGATGTGGCCGACATTGATGCCAATGCGACAGGTGGAGCTGGCAGAGGGTATTTGTCCGGCAACAGAGCACTTGAGTGCGGCACGGAAATGCTGTGTGCGAGAGCCGGCCCGCGCGGGCACCCATGAAGGGGTGGTGCCCACGCGGGCCGGGTGGAGGAAGAAGGTAGGTGCCCGCGCGGGCAAAATGGAGGGGGTTTCTAAGTGCCCGCGCGGGTGTCTGTGGGATCCTGTGTCGGATCGGACTTGTCCTACTTTGAACAGGTTAATGCGGTCCCTGTTCGGGTTTCCGGCTCGCTCAGGGGAAGATTACTAGTCGGACGCCTCTTTGTGGGCGTGAATTCTTATGTTGATGCTGGTGGGGTTGGTGAGCGCGGGCGGTTCAGTAGCAGCGGATTGAGAATCCTCTTTCGCGCCTTCTGGGGGATTTTCGGGGGTTCGAGTTGATAGTCCCCGATCTTTCCTAATCCTGGATGGACGCGGGTGGGGCGGAAGTGGAGAGGGGGCCGGATCGTGTTCGTCTTCGGCTTGTGCTTCCTCTAGGACTCTCGCCCAGGTTCCGTCTTCGGTCCAGCGTTTGAATCGTTCGTAGCAGGTTTGCCAGGGGCCGTAGCGCTCTGGGATTTCTCGCCAGGTTGCTCCAGTCTCGAAGCGCCACAGGATTCCGTTCACTACTTGCCTGTGTCCCCGCCAAGGCCGGCCGGGGCCTGCGGCAACCGGGAGTAGAGGTGCGATTCGTTCCCATGCCTTGTCGGTCAACTCGCCACGTCTCGCCACGGGTCACAATCTAAGCGGGATCAGGCGGTCGTTGTAAGGGGGTTATGGGGGCGTTCTTGGGGTGGAAGTGTGTGGGCGGGGCAGGAACGGCGAAAATGCCTGGCTATTTGGGAGATATGTCTGTGAATTTTGAAGGTTGACTGGTTTTTGAGTTGCTGTCGAAGGATGATGATATTTCGTGTGACGTGGGGCTTGTCGGGATGTCTTGAGGAGGCGCTATTCGCGCATTTTGGGGTGAAATGCTTGGATGGGTGCTTGTTGGAGGTGCGTTGCATTTGTTGTGTTGGATGACGATGCGTTTTGGGTGCACCTTGATGGTTGTTTGTGAATGCCGGCGAGTTGTGGGTTATGTAGTGGAAGAGCGGGGAGGAGGGGGCCTCTCGGGTGGGGCTGGCTCGCTACAGAGGCGCCTCGTGCGAGTGGGTTGCCTCGGCGGAGTGAGGGGCGCGTCGCGTCGCTGGCGAACCTTGTGGCCGTGAGTAGTTGATGGTTCGAGGTGCGTTTAGAGGCGCTGGGGTGGCCTGCCTGGTTGGGGGGTCTGTCTTCGAAGTTTGGGATGCGGTGGTGAGGGGTGTGCGTGGGGGATGTGGTCGTGGGGCTAATGGCCTCGTGGTGGAGGTGGGCGGAAAAGTAGGTTTGTCTCATGAGTGATGTGCGTGTGGTGTTTCGGAAGTACGGCGGGGCTCTGCACTGGAACCATCCGGGCAGGGTGCTCGGGGATGATCAGCACGGGATCTGGGTGGCGGTGCCGGGAGGGACGGTCGCGCGGAAGGGGGAAGGGCCGGCCGTCAAGTGGGAGACCCACGCGATCATGCTGTTCCCGCGGGATGCCTGGTGGACGGCATCGTTCAATGCGGCGCCGCATCGTAGTGAGGTCTACGTGGACGTCACCACGGTTCCAGAGTGGCGTGATGACGAGGTCACCATGTTGGACCTCGATCTCGACGTGATCAGGATGCGGGACGGGCGGCTCATTCTCGACGATGAGGACGAGTTCGCCGAGCATCAGGTGCTGCTGGGGTATCCGCCGGAGTTGGTAGCTCGGGCGGAAGAGAGTGCGCGGTGGTTGATGGATGAGGTGGGGGCGCGAAGGGGGCCGTTCGGGGGAGCGCACCTGAAGTGGCTTGCGATGTTGGATTGAGTGCCGTCGGATCTGGTGGTGGGGTTGGGACGGCAGGAGCCCAGTCCTGGGCCCGGGACGTTGCTGGGGCTGGGTGGTGTGTCGGTCGTCGGGTAGGGCGGGTGGCGGGCTGCTCGGGTGGGTGATCTTCGGTGCTGGGGTGCGATGCAGGTTGCGACGCCGACGTCCGGTAGGGGGCGGCCTGATCTGAGGGGCGGGCTGTTCGGTGGGTGAGGAGTCTGCTTCCGCTGCGCTGCTGCCGTTTCTGGTCGGGCTGGCTGCGGGCCTTCCTGAAGCGGCGGGTGTTGGGGTTGCGTCTGCGGCTGATCTTCACCGTTGGCGGGTTGTCGGTCAGCCGTTGAGCCTGTCTCTGCCTCGGTCGGGCTGTTGGTGACCTAGGCAGGTGCGTGTCTGGGCGTCGGGCGTTGATGTGGGGCACGCGCTGATGGGTGTGCATCTAGGGGGCAGCTGGTCCGGTGCTGCTGGTGATCGGTGAGTTAGACGCTTCAGGTAGGCGGCTGGGTATGGGACTCGATCTGTTCCGAATGTTGGTCGGTGTCCCGGGACACGTGGGTAGCTGACTCGGGGGCTGAGGCGCTCTTCAAGGCAGTTGCGCGGGGGAGTTTGTTGTGGCTCGTGGTTCGGGCTTCGATGTTCGGGGCGCTCATCGGGGGGAGGGGCCGGATGTCCTGGGCTGGGGTCTCTGCTGGCGTTATGGGCGCGATCAAGGCTGAGGTCAGGGGAGATGGCGGAGGGCGTTTGTGAGGGCTGAGAGGCGCTGGGGGGAGGCCAGGCCTGCGTGGTAGAGGTGGAATTCTGAGGCGCCGGCGTGGGCGTAGGCCTTCAGGTGCGCGGCCAGGGTGGTTGTGTCGGCCGGGCGAGGTGGGAGGGCCAGGACGTAGGCGCCTACTCGTTGGCCAGGGGTGCACAGGTTCGCCAAGGCGGTGAGGCGGGCGGCGTCTGTGGTGGTGTCGCCCCAGCAGTTGCCTACGAGGACGTCCAGGTCTGGGTCGCCGTCGGGGAGGGCGGCGAAGGGGCCGGTCGCCCAGGGGGTCGGGTTGGCGTGCAGGGTGATCGGCGTGTTCGGGGCTGTTGCGCGGGCGGCGGAGAGCAGGCGGCGGCGGAGGGAGGCCGACAGCCGCACGCGGATCGCACGTACCTCGTCGGTCAGGGGGCCGAGGGCGTGGTCCATCGTGTCGGCCTTGGGGGGATGGGGGCCGGTTTCGGGTGAGGCGGTTGCTGGGTGGTCGAGGATTTCGCGGATTCGAGGGGCGGCTTCTGAGGGGTAGTGGGGGGTGCAGGCCTTGCAGAAGCAGAGGGAGAGGAGGTCGGTGTCGGTGAGGGTCCAGTCGGCGCCGGAGGTCTTCTCGTGGATGCTCTGGTGGGTGAACCCCATCGGTCCGCAGGCCTCCAGGATCAGGCCGTCCGGCTCGGCCAGGGTGAGGGTTTCCGTGACGAGGGTCTCGCAGTACTCCAGGACGTCCTCGTGGGCGGGGCAGAGGGCGTACGGGTAGGGGTCGCCGAAGGCGTTGCGTACGACCAGGTCGGGGAACCGGGTGCCCAGGTAGGAGTTGTGGGTGAGGACGATCCAGGCGTGGACCTTCAGGCCGGCCCGGTGCAGGGCCGTCTGGGCCTGGAGATAGGCGTCCGGCGGGGTCCAGGTGGGAGCGGCGGGGACCAGGCGGGACCAGGTGTGCGGGCGGATCGGCAGGTAGAAGGCAGGGTGGGGGACGTCCAGTACGCGGTGTGCGGGGTGGTACGGGGTGACGGCGCGGGTGGAGTGATAGGCGGCCGCCAGGGCGATCGTGTCCACGCCCAGTTCGGCAAGGCGGGTGGGGGCCGTCGGGTCGCCGACGACGTCCCAGGGGTAGACGTAGGCGACGTTCACCAGCGGGGTCTCCTCGTGGAGAAGGCGGGCTCGAAACGCCGCATGTAGGTCGTGTCGTCGCGGGCCCGGACGCCGCACGTCTCGTACTGCTCGTTCATGATCGCCAGTGCGTCGCGGTCCAGTTCGACGCCGAGGCCGGGGCCCGCGGGGACCGGTACGGCGCCGTCGGTGAAGCGCAGGCTGCCGGGAAGCACCACGTCCTGGCCGTCCTGCCAGGGGGTGTGGGTGTCGCAGGCGAAGGTCAGGTTCGGGGTGGCGGCGGCGAGGTGGGTCATCGCGGCCAGGCTGATGCCGAGATGGGAGTTGGAGTGCATCGACAGGTCCAGGCCGAAGGTGCCGCAGAGCGTGGCGATGTGCGCCGATCGTACGAGGCCGCCCCAATAGTGGTGGTCCAGCAAGAGCACGCTGATCGCGCGGGCGGAGATGGCGGGGGGCAGGTGTTCGGGGGTGACGACGCACATGTTCGTGGCGAGGGGCATCGGGACGGCCGCGGCCACCTCCGCCATGCCCGAGATGCCCGGTGTGGGGTCCTCCAGGTACTGGAGGGCGCCGTCGAGCTCGCGGCCGACGCGGATGGAGGTCTCGACGGTCCAGGCGGCGTTGGGGTCCAGGCGGAGGGGGATCCCTGGGAATGCCGCGTGCAGGGCCCGGATGCCGGCGATCTCCTGGTCGGGGGGCAGCACGCCGCCCTTCAGCTTGATCGAGGAGAAGCCGTACTCCTTGGTCAGGAGGGCTGCCTGCGCGACCAGGCCCGCCTCGTCGAGGGCCGGGCCGAAGCGGTCGGGGCCGGCGCCCGGGTGGGCCGCCCATTTGTAGAAGAGGTACGCGCTGTAGGGGACGGCGTCGCGGACGCGTCCGCCGAGCAGGTCCACGACCGGTACGCCGGCCGCCTTGCCGCGGATGTCCAGGCATGCCACCTCGAAGGGGGAGAAGACCCGGTCGACGCTCTTCTCCTTGGTGGCGGCGCCGGTCAGGCCGTGCAGGTCGGTCACGACGTCGCCGACGGTCGCCGAGACGCGGGCGTACATCTCGTTGGTGGCATGGACGTCGAGGCCGAGCAGGACCTGTGCGCACTCGCGGACCTTGGTGAGGTGGCCGAGGTCGCCGTAGGTCTCGCCGAGTCCCGAGATGCCCTCGTCCGTGACGATCTCGACGATGGTGCGCAGGGCCCATGGTTCGTGCACTCCGGCGGCATTCAGGAGGGGCGGATCCCGGAAGGCGACGGGGGTGACGTGGATCTGCCGGATGATCATTTTAGAACCGCCGTCCATATATGTGAACAAATGCCAGATTTGTGGACAGGTTGCCGCCACTGTAAGAATCGGGCTCAGACAGTGTCAAGACTGCGAAGGGCCATGTGATGATCTACGGATACGACCCCAGGACCGGTGAGACCGTGGGCAGCGCCGTGCCCGAGACCGACAGCGCCGGGGTCGGCCTGACCGTCTCCGCGGCGGCGGCGGCCGGCGCCGCGTGGCGGGCGACCCCTGTGGACGAACAGGCGCTGGCGCTGGAGGCCGTCGCCGACGCGCTCACCGCGCACGTGGACGAACTGTGGCAACTCGCCGACCAGGAGACCGCCCTCGGAGAGGTACGGCTGCGCGGCGAGGTGGCGCGTACGGCCGGCCAGTTCAGGCTCTTCGCCCAGGTCGTCCGGGACGGCGGCTACCTGGAGGCCGTCATCGACCACGCCGACCCCGCGCTCACCCCGCCGCGGCCGGACGTGCGGCGGATGAACCATCCGCTGCCCGGTGTCGTCGCCGTCTTCGCGGCGAGCAACTTCCCGTTCGCGTTCTCGGTGGCGGGTGGCGACACCGCCTCGGCGCTGGCCGCCGGGTGTGCCGTGGTGGTCAAGGCGCATCCGGGGCATCCGAACACGTCCGAGCGGGTGGCGAAGATCGTACGGAATGCCCTGCCTTATCCGGACCTGCTCGGGCTGGTGCAGGGGATGCAGGCAGGCGTCGACCTGGTACGGCATCCGCGGGTGGTCGCGGCCGGGTTTACCGGGTCGGTGGCGGGCGGCAAGGCGATCCGGAAGCTGATCGACGAGCGGGAGACGCCCATCCCGTTCTACGGCGAATTGGGCAGCGTCAATCCCGTGGTGGTGCTGCCGTCGGCGCCGGCGAAAGAGGTGGCGAGCGGGTTCGCGGCGTCGCTGACGCTGGGGGTCGGGCAGTTCTGTACGAATCCGGGGCTCATGTTCGTGCCCGAGGACGACGAGCTGCGCGAGGCGCTGGTCGCGGCGATCGAGGGGACCGCCGCGACCGGGCCCATGCTGGCCGAACGGATCAGGGACGGGTATCTGGGCGGGCTCGGACGGCTCGGCGAGCTGCGGTTGCTGGCCGAGGGGAAGCCGGGGGAGGGGGCCTGGGCGGTGGCGCCCAAGGTGTTCGCGACGGATCTGGAGTCGTTCGGGGAGAGGTTGCCGGGAATCGCGGAGGAGTGTTTCGGGCCGGCGGCTGTCGTGGTGACTTATCGGGATATTTCGGAGCTGCGGAGGGTGTTGGAGCGGCTGGAAGGGTCGTTGACGGCGACTGTTCATGGCAGTGATCCGGATGAGGCCGAAGAGGTCGTCGAGGTGCTCGGCCGGAAGGCGGGGCGGCTGATCTGGAACGGGTGGCCGACGGGGGTGGCGGTCTGCTGGGCGATGCATCACGGGGGGCCGTGGCCGGCTTCGACGTCGGCGTTCACGTCCGTGGGGGCGGCGGCCATCGGGCGGTGGGTTGCGCCTACGGCGTATCAGGACTGGCCGGAGGCGTTGCTGCCTGAGGAGCTGAAGGAGGGAAACCCCCTCGGGATCTCGCGCCGGGTCGATGGGCGACTGCAGGCGGGGTGATGCTGAGTGTGCCCTTGGGAGGTGGGGGCTCGGCTCGATGGGGGCGGGAGCGAGCCCTGTGCCTGGCTTGCGCCTGCGCCTGAGCCTGAGCCTGAGCGTGCGGCTGAGGCTGAGGGCTGAGGGCTGAGGGCTGAGGCTGGGCTGAGGCTTGGGCTTGGACTTGGGGGCGAGGGCGTGGGGTGATGGGGCGTGAGGGTATGTGGTGGGCGCGGGCTGGGGGCGTGGTCTGACCCTAGAGCTCAAGGTGGCCTGGGTGGTGGGAGGGCTCACTCGCCGAGGGCTACCAAATGGCTGCTCGATGGGACCGACTCGCTGACTCCCGTCAGGTGGTGGCGAGGTGTAGGCCGGTGGTCGTGAGGTGTCGCAGGGTGGCCAGGTGGTCGGGGGTGGGGTCCGTCAGGGGGGCGCGTACGCCGCCGACGTCCAGGCCTCGTAGGCGTACGCCTGCTTTGACCAGCGATACCGCGTACCCCGGCACCAGGTCGCGCAGTTCCACCAGCGGCAGGTAGAAACCGGTCAGCAGGCGGCGTACGAGTGCGTCGTCCCCGCTGGTCACCGCCTTGTGGAAGGCCAGCGCGATCTCGGGGGCGAAGGCGAAGACGGCGCTGGAGTACAGGTTCACGCCGAGGCCGCGGTAGGCCGGTACGGTCAGCTCGGCGGTGGGCAGGCCGTTGAAGAACGTGAACTCCCCGCTGGGCGCGGCGGCCTGGACGGTCAGGATGATGCGCTGGAGCAGGTCGAGGTCGCCCAGGCCGTCCTTGAAGCCGATCACGTTCGGCAGCGCGGCGAGCTCGGTCACGGCGGCGGGGGAGAAACGCGCGTTCCCTCGCTGGTAGATGATGACCGGGAGGTCGGTGGCGGCCGCCACTTCGCGTACGTACCTCACCAGACCGGACGGCGGGGCGCTGACCAGGTACGGGGGCAGCAGCAGCAACCCGTCGGCGCCGCTGTCGGCGGCGGCCAGCGCGCCGGCCCTGGCCATGGGGAGCGGTCCGCCCGCGCCTCCGAACACGGGCACGCGGCCCTGCGTCGCCGCGACCGACGTGGTCATGACCTTGGTGTAGTCGGTGAGGTCGAGGGCGTTGAACTCGCCGGTTCCGCAGGCGGCGAACACTCCTCCCGCTCCGGCGGCGACCCCGTCGGAGACGTGCTTGGCCAGCACCGCCGCGCCGTCGGCGCCGTTGCCGTCGAAGGGGGTCACGGGAAAGAAGAGAACACCATCCAGCCGCATCGGCAGTCCTTCCAAGGAGGGGGTCGGCGGGTGCCCGGTCGGCGATTCCGCCGACGTCGGGGTGGTGGATGCCTGTCGGCGATCCTTCCGAGGTGAGGGTCGGTGGATGCCCCGGCGGGGGCATCCACGCAAGGCGGGCATTCGGTGGAGGCCCTGGCGACAGTCCGTGCAAGATGGGTGTCCTGGCGACAGTGGAAGGTGGTGGTCCTGGCGACAGGCCCCGCGAGGTGGGTGTCCTGGTGACAGGCCCCGCAAGGTGGGTGCCGTGGCCGGGGGTCTTGCATGGTGGATTACTGGTTGGCGGGCTCTGCGAGGTGGGGACTAGCGGATGCCTTCTCTGCGGAGGGTGGCGGCCAGTCTGCGGGTGTGGTTGATCACTGCTTCGGTGATCCGCTCGATCTCGGCCGGTGGCAGCCCCACCGGCATCGAGCAGCTGATCGCGTCGGTGGCCGGGATGCGGTAGTCGACCGCCACGGCCACGCAGGCCACGCCCGGCGTGCCCTGCTCGCGTTCCAGCGCCCAGCCCCGGGTGCGCACCTGGTCGAGCTCGCCGGTCAGCTTGGTCAGGTCGGTGATGGTGTGGTCGGTCAGCGCCCGCAGCGGGTCGGGCAGCAGGGCCACGACCTCGTCGTCCGTGAGCTGGGCGAGCAGCACCTGGCCGAGCGCGGTCACGTGGGCGGGCAGCCGCCGGCCCACCCTGGGGATCACGTGGCCGGCCTCCCGTGACTCGCGGGTGGCCAGGTAGAGGACGTGGGCCTCGTCCCGGCGGGCGAAGTGCACGGTGTGGCCGATCTCGTCCCGCAGGTCCTCCAGGGTCTCCTGGGCGAAGCGCAGCGCCGGGTCCTTGTCGAGGTACGCGGTGCCGGTCAGCAGCGCGTGCGGCCCGATCCCGAACGCGGACCTGGTCGTGTCCGTCTCCACCCAGTTGAGCTCGACCAGGGTGCGCATGAGGGCGTGCAGGCTGCTGCGCGGGAAGCCGGTGCGCTGCTGGAGCTGTGCCAGCGTGAGGTGGTCGTGGGACTCCGCCAGGGTCTCCAGGATGCGTACGGTCCGCTCGGCGGACTTGACCAGCTGTGGCTCCATACTCGTCCCATCTCGGCGGCGACGGCTTCAGGGTGTCAGGATATGGGATCCCGTCCATATACATGGACATCTACCCCTTGATCGCGCCGCTGGTCAGACCCCGCATGAACTGCCGCTGGAACGCCAGGAACGCGATGATCGAGGGCAGCAGCGCCAGCAGCGAGCCCTTGAGCAGCACGCCGATGCCGACCTCCTCGTCCGAGCGGAGCGAACGCAGCGCGATGGGCAGGGTCCAGGTGCTGGAGTCGGTCGAGACGATCAGGGGCAGCAGGTACTGGTCCCAGATCATGGTGAAGCCGAAGACGCCGATCACGCCGAGCGCCGGACGGCACAGCGGCACGATGATCGTGGCGAAGATGCGCAGCTCGCCCGCGCCGTCGATGCGGGCGGCCTCCTCCAGCTCGACCGGCACCTCCTTCATGAACTCGGTCATCACCAGGATCGAGAAGCCCCAGGCGCCGACGGGCAGGATCATCCCGGCGTACGTGCCGATCAGGTTGAGGTGGAGCACGGGCAGGTCGGCGAGGACCAGCGACAACGGGATCGCGATGATCTCCTCGGGCAACATCATCGTGGCCAGCATGAGCAACATCACGACGGTCATGCCGCGGAACCTCTTGCGTGCCAGCGAGTACGCCGCGAACACGCTCACCAGCAGTTGCAGCAACAGCCCGAACCCGACGACGACGAAGGAGTTGAACAGGTAGAGGTAGACGTTCTTCTCCCCGGCCTGGACGAAGTTCTCCAGGGTCAGGTCGTCGGGCCACAACGAGAAGGACGTCGGGTCGAGCGTCCTGCTGAACGCGCTGACCAGCAGCCCCACCAGCGGCCCGGTGAAGACCAGCACCATCGCGGAGTAGAGCACGACCTTGCCGGCGGTGGCCGCCGGCCCCTTGTGCGCCTCCAGGCCCAGGGCGCTGTCGAACCTCATCTGTCGAACCTCATCTCGCCTGCCTCCTGCGCAGCATCTGCACGACGAGGGTCAGCGCCAGCGTGGCCAGGAACAACACGATCCCGCCCGCCGAGGCGACCCCCAGCTCGTTCTTCTGGAACCCGAGCTTGTAGATCAGCGTCATCAGCACCTCCGAGGACCCGTCGGGGCCGCCGTTGGTCAGGACGTAGACCTCGACGAACACCCGCAGCCCACGGATGGCGGCCAGCGTGAACAGGATCCAGAACACCGGCCGCAGCGCCGGCAGCGTGATGTGCCGCAGCCGGCGCCAGGTGGACGCGCCGTCGACGGCGGCGGCCTCGTACAGGGTGCGGTCCACGCCGACCAGGCCGGCCAGAAAGATCATCATGTCGTACGGCGTCCCGCGCCAGACGCTCATCAGCATGATCGACCAGAGTGAGGAGTCCTCGCTGCCCAGCCACGGCTGCGGGTCGATGCCCAGCCGACCGATGATGACGTTGAGCATGCCGGTGTCGCCCGGGTGGAACATGATCCGCCAGACCTCGGCCACCGCGGCCATCGTGGTGACGACCGGGAGGAAGGCCGCGGTCCTGACGAACCACAGGTAACGGGCGGTGCCCTCGATGAGCAGCGCGAGCACCAGCCCGAGCAGGAGCGAGCCGAGCGTGGTGCCGAGCGCCAGTACGAGGCTGTGCCAGATGGCCGAGGCGAAGGCGTCGTCCGCGATGATCGTGCGGTAGTTGTCGAGGCCGACCCATTCGTCCGAGACGTACTGGACCTTGTTGAAGCTCTTCCACAGGCCGAGGGCCATCGGGATGAACTTGAAGTACAGGAACAGCAGCAGGGCGGGGGCGAGGAACAGCCAGGCGGCCAGCGTGCCCCGCCGCCGGGCCGGGCCGGGTCCGGTGTGGCGGCGAGCGGGCGCCGTCGTGGCCGCCGCCCGCGTGACGGTCGGGGTCATGACGCTTTCTGGCTCTGCAGTTCCTGGGTGAGCTTGGTGGTCAGCTCGCCCATCTTCGCCTTGACGTCGGCGCCGCAGTCGGCCCATACGGCGTTGACGACGTCGGCGGAGTCCTGCCGGATGGGCGCCCAGTTGGGCACCGGCGGCGCGTAGACGGCGTGGTCGTAGGACTCCTGGAACACCTTCCAGCGCGGGTCCTGCCGCTCGGCGGCCAGGTCCACGCCCTTGTTCACGGGCAGGCGGACGATTGCGCCGTTGGCGTCCTTGTTCATGCCGATGCGCTGGCCGTCGGGGGAGATCGCGAACTCGGCGAACTTCTGCTGGGCGTCGGGCATGTCCGATCCGGCCATCAGGTAGACGTTCTCGCCCTCGCCGAGGGTTCCGGGGCCGCCGGAGGGGCCCTTGGGCACCGGCAGCACCTCGATCCTGTCGGTGCCGATGCTCTTGACGAACCGGGCCAGCACGTACGGGCCGACCAGGTAGATGCCGCCCTGTCCCTTCTCGAACACCTCGTGCGTGACGGTGGTGTCGTTGCTGACCGCGCCCGGGTTGACCGTCTTGCTCTTGCAGAACTGGTCCTGGAGGTACTGCACGGCCTCGACGGTCCTGGGGTCGTCCGTCATCGCGGCGAACCTGCCGGGGCCGGTGGGCTTCACGAAGTCGCCGCCGTTGGCGTAGATGAGGGAGGAGGCGTACCAGGAGGCGTAGCCACGTTTGGTGCCGGCCGGGATCACGAAGCCGGCGGTGTCCTTCTGCCCGTTGCCGTCGGGGTCGTCGTCGGTGAAGGCGCGGGCCAGTTCGGCCAGGTCCGCCCAGGTCCGCGGCGGTCGCAGGCCGACCTTCTCCCGCCAGTCCTTGCGCACGATGAGGGCGAAGGCCTGGGCGGAGAAGGGCGCGCCGTAGAACTTGCCGTCGGAGCCGGTGGCCGCCTTCCAAGCCAGGTCCGAGAGCTGGTCGCCGCCGGTCAGCTTGCTCTTGTCCACCTCGCGCAGCCAGCCCTGGGAATGCATGTTGCCCAGTTGCGCGGTGTCGTTGACGACGATGTCGGGAAGCGCCTTCTGGGACGCCTGCTGGTTCAGTTTCGTCTCGAAGTCGTCGAAGAGGGCGACGACTTTGGTCTTGATCCCGCTGGCCTTGGTGAATGCGCCGGCGAGTTTCACCGCCGTCTTCGCGGAATCGGAATCGGGCGCCTGCCTGATCCAGATCTCCAGCGTGTCGTTCGTGCTCGATCCCCCGGAACCGCAGCCCGTCAGCGTTGCGGCCAGGCTCGCGGCGAGCGCGACCCCCAGCAAACGGCGTGACATCAGACCGCCTCCCGTTCACATACGTGGACACGTGTCGTGTGCATGAACTTGTTCCTGTGACGGTAACTACGGCGATATAGACCGGTCAATATTCAAGGATGTGAATTTATGTCAGAATTGTGTACAACGGTTGACATGCGCATTCTGATGACCGGAGCCGCGGGAAAAGTCGGCACGCTGCTCCGCCCCCGGCTCGCCCGTCCGGGGCGCACGCTGCGGCTCTCCGACCTCCACCCGGTCGGTACGGGCCCGGACGAGGAGTGGGTGACCGCCGACCTCGCCGACGCCGCGGCCATGGCCGAGGCCATGAAGGGTGTGGACGCCGTACTGCACCTGGGCGGCCAGAGCCGCGAGCACCCGTGGGACGACATCGTGCACGCCAACGTCAACGGCACCCACGTGCTCATGGAGGCCGCCAGGAACGAGGGCGTCGAGCACTTGGTACTCATGGGCAGCCACCACGCGGCCGGCTTCCACACCAGGCCGCGCGACGGCTCAGACCTCCCCGACTACGCCTTCCCGCGCCCCGACACCTTCTACGGTGTCAGCAAGGTCGTCATGGAGGCCCTGGGCAGCCTCTACCACGACAGGTTCGGCATGAACGTGACCGTGATCAGGCTCGGCACCTGCAACGAGGGCTCGGCCGACACCCGGGGCCTGGCCACCTGGATCTCGCCCGACGACCTGGCCCGCCTGGTCGAGGCCGCGCTGGCCGCGCCCGGCTACCACGTCGTCTGGGGCGTGTCCGGCAACGCCCGCCGGTGGTGGTCGCTGGAGGAGGCCCGCCGCATCGGCTACGACCCCCGCGACGACTCCGAGCCCCAGGCCGCCGCGCTCGTCGCCGAGCAGGGCGAGCCCGACCTGGCCGACCCCGTGCACGACCGCGCCGGAGGGATGTTCACGCTGAAGGAGCTCGGCGGCTCCTGGTAGGCAAACGGTTGCAGAAACCTTGACGGCCGGACCGTCGAAGGTCAAGGCTTAGCCCTGGCAACCGTTTGCAAGGGAGGACGGCGATGGCGACGACGATCAAGGACGTCGCACGCGCCTGCGGCGTGCACGTGTCAACCGTCTCACGCACCTTCTCCGCGCCGCACCTGGTCAATCCTGCCACGCGCAACCGCGTGCTGGCCGCCGCCGAGGACCTCGGCTACCGGCCCAACAGGGCGGCCAGGGCGCTGACGACCGGGCGTACGTTCAACCTCGGCCTCATCGTGGCCGACATCGCGAACCCGTTCTTCCCCTCGTTGATCAAGGCCGCCCAGGCGCAGGCCAGGGGCCGTGACTACCACGTCTTCGTGGCCGACACCGACGAGGACCCGCGGGTCGAGGAGGAGCTGATCAGGACGTTCGCCAAGCAGGTGGACGGTGTGCTGCTGTGCAGCCCCCGCCTGTCGAACCGGATGATCGAGCGCCTGGCCGAGGACGTGCCGTTCGTGCTGGTGAACCGGCGGATCAAGGGCATGCCCGCGGTGCTGATGGACGTCGGCAAGGGCGCCAGGCTCGCGCTGGAGCACCTGGCCGGGCTCGGCCACCGCAGGATCGCCCTGCTCTCCGGCCCGCCCGGCTCGTGGACCAGCAACGAGATGCAGGCCGCCGCCGCCGAGATGCCGGGTCTCGACCTGGTCTTCTTCGGCCCCAACCAGCCCACCGAATCGGGCGGCCTGGCGGTGGCGCCCGAGGTGGCCGCGTGCGGGGCGACCGGCGTGCTGGCCTACAACGACCTCGTGGCGCTCGGCCTGATCGAAGGGCTGACGGCGATGGAGATCGGCGTACCGGGCCGGATCAGTGTGATCGGGTTCGACGACATCCTTCCTGGGCGGCTCGGCCGGCCCAAGCTGACCACGGTGGCGATGCCCGCCGCGACGGCCGGGCGGATGGCGGTCGACCTGCTGCTGCAGTCAGAGGGCGAGGGCGCGGTGATCACCCTGGACACCGACCTCATCGTCCGCGAGTCCACGGGAAGGGCCAACACATGATCTTCGGAACGCTGGCGTCGGGCGAGACCGTCGAGCGCGTGGAGCTGTCGTCCGGACGGCTGCGCGCCGAGGTGCTCACCTACGGCGCCGTCCTGCGCTCGCTGGAGGTCGGCGGCCTCGACGTCGTGCTCGGCCTGGACACGCTGGAGGACTACCTGACCCGCAGCCGCTACTTCGGCGCCGTGGTCGGCCGCTACGGCAACCGCGTCGCCGGCGGCCGCTTCACCCTCGACGGCGAGCACCGCCTGCCGGTCAACAACGGCCCCAACAGCCTGCACGGCGGCACCGAGGGCTTCGACCGCAGGGTGTGGACGATCACCGCCCGCACCGCCACCTCGGTCACCCTCGAACTGACCAGCCCCGACGGCGACCAGGGCTACCCCGGCACGCTCACCGCCTCGGTCACCTACACCCTGGACGACGACGCCCTCCGCCTCGACTACACCGCCGAGACCGACGCGCCGACCGTGCTCAACCTCACCAACCACTCCTACTTCAACCTGACCGGCGGCGGCGACGTGCTCGGCCACGTGGTCAGGATGGAGGCCGGCCACTACCTGCCCGTGGACGACGGCAAGATCCCCACCGGCGAGCTCGCGCCGGTCAAGGGCACCGACTTCGACTTCACCGAGCCGCACGCGGTGGGCGACCGGCTCGGCGGCGCCTACGACCACTGCTTCGTGCTCGACGGCGGCGTCGAGGTCACCGCGGGCGGCCTGACCATGCGGGTGACCACCACCGAGCCCGCCGTGCAGTTCTACGCGGGCGGCATGCTCGACGGGGTCGCCACTCCGTACGGGCCCTTCGCCGGGTTGTGCCTGGAGACCCAGCACTTCCCCGACTCGCCGAACCAGCCGCACTTCCCGTCCACCGTGTTGCGGCCCGGCGAGCGCCACACGTCCTCGACCGCCTACCGGTTCACGGCCTGACCCCGCGCAGCTCCGCCGCCGCCTTGATCACCAGCAGCGCCACGTCGTCCTGCGACGGCTCCTTGGCGAACGTCTCGACCGCGTGCCGTACGCGCTCGGCCACCCCGTGGGCGCTCAGCCCACGGCAGCCGGACAGCAGGGCCGACAGGCCCTCGTCGTCGTCGAGCAGCCGGTCGCCGTTGCGCCGCTCGGTCACGCCGTCGGTGACGCACAGCAGCACCTCCTCCGGCGCCAGCTCGAACGTCTCGACGTAGAACCTCGCGCCGGCCTCGATGCCGAGCAGCAGTTGCGGCGAGGCCACCGTGTCGACCACGCCGTTCGCGCGCAGCAGCAGGGGCGGCGGGTGCCCGGCCGAGGCGATCGTGCACAGCGCGCCGCCCTGGGGGAGCGGGGTCAGCTCCCCGCACAGCAGGCTGAGGAAGCGGTCCTCCTCGACCTCCTCCAGCAGTGCCTGGTTGAGCCGGTCGAAGATGTCGGCCACCGTGTAGTGCTCCTTGGCCAGCAGGCGTACGGCGTGCCGGGCCAGGCCGGTCACCGCGGCCGCCTCTGGGCCGCTGCCGCACACGTCGCCGAGGGCGAAGCACCAGTGGTCGGAGACCGTGAACAGGTCGTAGAAGTCGCCGCCGACGTCGGCGCCCTCCTCGGCGGGCTCGTAGACGACCGCCGACTCCAGGCCCGGCATGGGCGCCGCGCGCATGGGCAGCAGGCTGCGCTGCAACACCCGCGAGGTGGTCGCCTGCCGGGCGTACAACATGGCGGTGTGCAGGTTGAGGGCGACCAGGCGGCACAGGTCGGCCAGCAGGTCGGCCAGCTCCAGCGGCAGGGTCGGCTCGGCGCGGCCGATCACCAGCGCGCCGTGCGAGCGGCCCTGCGTGAGCAGCGGGAACGACAACACGGTCTCGGCGCCGACCGGCCAGCTCACCTCGTTCAGCGCGGTACGCGGGATCGCCGGCAGCGACCTGCGCAGGTTGGCGTTGTAGCGCTCCTCGCTGTGCCAGACGTGGGCGAGCCTGGTCATGCCCGCCAGGTCGGTCAGGTAGACCGCCGCCCAGGTCGCGATCTTGGGTACGACGAGCTGCGCGGTCAGCGCGGCGATCAGCTCCTCGTCGTGCACCCCGGCCAGCAGCTCGCCGGCCTCGGCCAGGAAGGAGAGGCGGCCGCGGTGGGCGCGTTCGCGTTCGGCCAGCCGTTCGCGCTGCACCGGCATGGCCACCTGGTCGGCGATGTGCTGGAGGCTGACCGTGAGCTCCTGGTCGAAGCGGCCCGGCTGGGCGGCGGTCACCACGATGTAGCCGGTCACCTCGCCGCCCACGCTCATCGGCGCGCACGCCAGCGACCTGGCCCGGAGCTGCTGGGCCAGCTCGACGTCGCCGGCCAGCAGGTCGTCGATCATCGACGGCGTCCTGCCGTCGGGGCCGAACACACCCGCGGCCAGCACGCCCACCAGCCCCGCCGTCGCGCCCGCGCCCGCCGCCACCCCGAACCGGTCGCCGCCCTCGGCGGCCAGCAGCACGTACGCCGCGTCGCCGCCGCTGCTGGTCTGGACGATCTGGGCGATGGTGTCCAGCAGCTCGGCGAACGGCATGTCCCGGTCGAGCAGGTCCTTGATCCGCCGACCGGCCTCCCTGCGCAGCGGCGCGGCCGGCGGCGTCAGCACGTAGCGGTGGTCGCCGGCCACGATCATCCAGATCGACCGGTGGTCCTCTGGGCCGCCGCGGCTGCGTACGTGCGAGACGTAGACGGGGATCAGCCGGCCGTCGGCGTGCCGCATCCGGGCCTCGCCCCGCCAGCGGCCCAGAGAGAGGGTGCCGGCCAGGGACATCGCGTACGGGCCGTGGCCGCGCCAGGCCACCAGCTCGGCCAGCGGCAGGCCGACCGCCTGCTCCGGCGTCCAGCCCAGCAGCTTCTCGGCTTCGGAGTTCCAGGACAACACGGTCCCGTCGCCGTCGGCGAGCAGCACGCCGACGTGGAGCCCCTCGATGGGCGTGGCCACGGTGGCCGGTACGAGCCCCGGCGTGCCGACCATGACCTCCTGGTGGTCGGGCCCGTCGGTCAGCTCCAGGCGGACCCACACCCGCTTGGCGGTCCTGGTGTAGGTGACGCCCCAGGCGTCGGCCAGCATGCAGGCCAGGGCGAGCCCGCGCCCGGACGAGCGCATCACGCCGTTCGACACCGCCTCGGCGGACACGGCCTCGGCCGTCAGGACCGTCCGGGCGGGATGGTGGTCGTCGACCTCGATCTCGAGTCTGGCCGGGCTCGCCGAGACGTCGAGACGGCAGGTCAGCTCGATGCCGGTGCCCGCGTGCACCACGGCGTTGGTGACGAGCTCGCTGGTCAGCAGCACCGCGTCCTCGGCCAGGTGGCTCAGGCGCCATTCGCTGAGCACCTGGCGGATGAATCGGCGCGCGTGCGCGGGCGCGTGGGGAGTGCCGTCGAAGGCCGTGCTCGACACTCGGGTCGTGTCCACTCTGGCGGTCCTAGTACATCACTCGATGTGGCAGTTCGGTGACTCTCAGAGTGGCAGAACGGTGCCGTTGATACCTCCTGTTGTGAAGAAGGAGCCGCGGGCTACCGTACGCCGCGAAGAAGACCGACAAGGGGCGCCGCGGCCGCCGTCACGATCGCGCAGGCCAGGAAGAGCAGGAAGTAGTTGGGGCCCGGTGCGAACGGGTCGCTCCCGACGCCGAGCAGCAGCGGCGCGAGCGCCGGGGCCACCGCCGACGGCAGGTGCTTGGCCATCGCGAACGCGCCCAGGAAGCGCCCGGCCTCGCGCTCGTCGGGCAGCACCTGGGTCACCATGCCGAGGTCCACCGCGTAGTAGACGCCGGTCGCCGCCCCCGAGACCACGGCCACGAGCACCACGACGGCCACGCTCGCGGTCGCCGCCTTGAGCAGCAACATGGCGGCCAGGATCACGGTCGCCCACAGGACGAACGGCCGGCCCTTGCCGATCCTGGCCGACCAGCGCCCGCCCAGGTAGGCGAGCAGGCCGGACAGCAGCGTGCTGACGATCGTGGTCAGGCCGACCAGCGCCGCGGCGCCGGCGGTCGGGCAGGACCACCCAGAGCACGAGCGCGGCGGCGACGGCCAGCGCGCCGCACACCGCGAACGCGGTGACCAGCGAGTCCTTGAACACCTGGGCCAGCACCATGGCGGGCACCACGCCGACGATGTTGCACATGGAGAACACGCCGGCCACCCGCGTCCTGCGCGCGGGCGGGAACTGGTCGACCACCGTGGCGGTCAGGCCGGCCACCATGGCCTGGTAGCCGCAGACGGCGATCATCCAGCCGAGCGCGACCAGGGGACCGAGCCGGCCAGGGCGAGCAGCAGCAGGCCGGCCAGGCCGGTGAGCGAGCCGCCGAGGATCCAGGGGCGGCGCATGCCGTACCGGCCGGCGGTGCGGTCCGACAGGTGGCCCGAGACGGGGTTGGCGATCACGGTGGCCACGCCGCCGAGGGCGCTGACCAGGCCGCGGCGCAGGCGTACCGGCTCCTGGGTGAGCGTCATGGCAGCAGCGCGGCGCGCAGCCGCTCGATCCGGTCGGCGGTGAGGCCGTTGGTGAGCAGGAACGTCTCGGCGCCGCCCAGTTCGTCCAGGGTGGCCAGGAACGTGCGCATGGCGCTCTCGGGGGCGTCGAGCAGCGCGCCCGGCACGGCCGCGGGGCCGTCCGCCCCGGACAGGCCGAGCATGAGCAGGATGTCGGGCAGCGCCGGCGCGGTCAGGGCGTAGTCGCGGACGATGGCCTCGTGGTCCACGTCGAGCAGGTCGAGGATCAGGGCGACGACCATGCCGGTCCGGTCCTTGCCGGCGGCGCAGTGCACGAGCGCGGGCAGGCCGTCGGCGATCTCGGCGATCACTCCGGCGAACCAGGCGGCCCGGTGCCGGAGGAGGCCGGCGTACAGGTCGCCGAGGTCCAGGTCGGCGGGCAGTGTGGCGAGCTGGGCGGGGGAGGAGGTGCTGCCCGCGCCGAGCGTGGCGTGCCGGACGGCGCCGCCGAGTACGGCCGCCCAGTCGCCGAGCCGGCGCTCGTCGTCGCCGCGCAGGTCGGCGATCAGCCGAAGGCCGGTGACGAGCCGGGTGTCCTCGGAGGTGAGGGTGTGCGGTTGCGCCGAGCGGTAGAGCACGCCCGGGCGCAGGGAGGTCGCCGCGGCGACGTCACGGAGGTTCAGGAGGGGCATGAGTCATATATATGAGTTGGCGGTCTGCGGGCAGACGGCCTGCGTGTGGCCGACGGATGAACCCTGACGCACCTTTAAGGTGTTCACGTGCCACGACAAGCCCGCTACCGGGAGATCGCCCACGTCCTCGGCAGATCCATCGAGTCGGGGGAGCTGGCTCCGGGCGAGCGCCTGCCGACCGAGGACGCCCTCGCCGAGCGTTACGGCGTCCACCGGCTGACCGCCCGCCAGGCGATGGTGGAGCTGCGCAAGGCCGGCCTGGTCGAGACCCGGCAGGGGCTCGGGAGCTTCGTCAGGCGGGCGCCGCGCAGGATCGAGGTCTCCGTCGATCCCGAGACCCGCAGACACCGTCCTTCGGACATCGCGGGCATGGCGGGCCTGTTCACCGGCGGGGAGCGGCTCGTGGAACGCGGCGAGGTTGCGCATCCGGCCGCGGCCGGTCACCTGCGGCTGCCCGGCGGCATCGTGCACGAGATCACCACCCTGCTCAGGAACGGCGAGCGGCCCTGCGTGCTCAGCCGCTACCGCCTGGCCCCCGAGCTGGCCGGGCTGCGCCTCGACCCGAAGGCGGGTGTGCTGGCCTCGCTGGAGGCCGCCGGCCACGCCTACCGCTACGCCTGGCGCGCCATCTCGGCCGAGCCCGCCGACCTGCACGACCAGAGCATGCTGGAGATGCAGGCGGGCGAGGCGGTGGTGGTGCGGGAGGGGCTGCTCACGCACGACGGGCAGCCCCTGTGCCATGTCGAACGGCGTTGCCGCGGCGACATGATCTCGTTCGTCACCCGATATGACTGAGCAGCACCTCGGTGTCCAGCTCGTAGACCGGCGGGGCCGGCGACAGCGGCACGAGCGTGGTGAGCACGCCTGACGGGCCGAGGTCCACGCGGGTGAACGCCTGCGAGGCCAGCGCGCGGGTGCGTCCGGCGGGGGCCATGGTGTCGGCCGCGTAGGCGCTGCCCGGTCCGACCCAGATCGGGATGCCGGCCAGCGTGCCGGCGCTCGCGCTGTGGGTGTGGCCGGCCAGCACGAGCCGCACGTCCGACCCTTCGAGCACGCGGGCCAGCCGGGCGGGCTCGCGCAGGCCGATGCCGTTCATGAGGGGCAGCACGCTGGGGATCCGCGGGTGATGCAGCACCAGCACGCTGCCGTCGGGCGCGGGTTCGGCCAGCGTGTCCGCCAGCCAGGCGAGCTGGTCGTCGTCGAGCTCGCCGTGGTGGTGGCCGGGCACCGAGGTGTCGAGCGCGATCAGCCGCAGGCCGCCCGCCATCGTGACGGCGTCCCAGGCGCCCTCGCCGGTGCGTGGGCGGGCGGCGGCGTTCAGCCCGGACAGGCCCGCGCGGAAGGCCGCGCGCTCGTCGTGGTTGCCCATGGCGGTCACCACGACCGCCCCGAGCGCCCGCGCGGCCTCCCCGACCGCGTCCTCCAGGATCCGGTACGAGGCCAGGTCGCCCTGGTCGGCCAGGTCGCCCGACAGGACGATCGCGGCCACGTCCAGCCCGGAGGCGCGGACGGCCGACAGCGCGGCCCGCAGCCCGCCCACGGGATCCGCCGAGCCGTGCAGCGGCCCCTCGGGTACGACATGGACATCGGTCAGGTGGATCAGCGTGTACGTCATGACCGCGAACGATGCACGACGACACCGAACGTGACCGGTCATCTATATGAATAAAGTCGGACATTTCGGGCGCACGGCGCGTCCTCGCGCGTGCGGCGGCGTCTCCGACGTACCTTTGGCATCATGGCCACCCGTACGCCGAAAAGCGCATCGAAGGGGCCGGCGAAGCGGTCGGCCTCGCCTCGATCGACCCCCGCGAAGCGGCCGGCCACGGCGGCGGGGCGACCGAAGGCGAGGGCCGCAGGCTCCGGTCGCAAGTCCTCCGTGACCCATCCCGACCCGATCAGCTGGGTCTTCACCATGGTCGGCAAGCTGATCGTCGGCTTGTGGATGTTGCTCGCCAACGGCATCGGCAGCACCGCCCGCGCGCTCGGCAAGAACGCCCGCGAGCTCGACCCCGCCCACCGCCGCGACGGCGTCGGCCTGTCGGTGCTGGCCGGCGCGATCGTGCTGGCCGCGATGACCTGGCGCAACCCCGAGGGCACGGTCTCCAGCGTCGTCAACACCACCGTGCACGCCCTGTTCGGCTCGCTGGCCTGGGCGCTGCCGCTGCTGCTCGGCCTGCTGGCCTGGCGCTACCTGCGCCATCCCGACCAGAACGCCGACACCGGCCGCATGGTCATCGGGTGGAGCGCGCTCATGGTCGGCGTGCTCGGCGTCATCCACGTGGCCAACGACACCCCCTACCCGGCGGGCGACGGGCAGGGCATGGACAAGGTGTCGGCCGCCGGGGGCATGATCGGGTTCATCGTGTCCGCGCCGCCGATGAGCATCCTGCCGTCCTGGATCACGATCCCGCTGCTGATGTTGTTGTCCGGGTTCGGCGTGCTGGTGATCACCGCCACGCCCGTCCACCGCATCCCCGAGCGGCTCTCGGAGCTGCGGCACATGCTCTTCGTACGGGACGCCGAGCAGCCCGCGCCGCGGGGGCCGGGCAAGCGCAAGCCCAGGACCAGGAAGACCGACGCCGAGGGCGCCGAGACGGTCAAGCCGTACGATACGCCGGTCATCGCCGAGAAGGACAAGCTGGCCGACCACTCGCCGGAGATCGTGCCGGGGCTGACCGACGGGCCCGCGGAGGAGGAGCCGTCCGCGCCGGAGCGCAGGCCGGAACCGCCGGAGCCCACACCCGCGCCGCGCAAGGTCGAGCAGCTCGTGCTGTCGCCGCAGGCGGGGCCGTACAGTCTGCCCGACCTGCAGTTCCTCAAGCAGGGCAGCGCGCCCAAGCCGCAGACCAAGGCCAACACGACCGTGGTCAACGCGCTGACCAGCGTGCTGGAGCAGTTCACCATCGACGCGCAGGTGATCGGCTTCACCCGCGGCCCGACGGTCACCCGCTACGAGATCGAGCTGGGCCCAGCGGTCAAGGTGGAGAAGGTCACCGCCCTGACCAAGAACATCGCCTATGCCGTCAAGTCCGCCGACGTCCGCATTTTGTCGCCGATCCCCGGCAAGTCGGCGATCGGGGTCGAGATCCCCAACGCCGACAAGGACCTGGTCTCGCTCGGCGACGTGCTGCGCTCCCAGGTGGCCCAGGCCGACCATCACCCGATGATCGTGGGCCTCGGCAAGGACGTCGAGGGCCGGACCATCGTCGCGAACCTCGCCAAGATGCCCCACCTGCTCATCGCGGGCGCGACCGGCGCCGGAAAGTCGGTCTGCGTCAACGGCCTGATCACCAGCATCCTCATGCGCAGCACCCCCGACGAGGTGCGCATGGTGCTGGTCGACCCCAAGCGCGTCGAGCTGAGCGTCTACGAGGGCATCCCTCACCTCATCACCCCCATCATCACCAACCCGAAGAAGGCCGCAGAAGCCCTCGAATGGGTCGTGGGCGAGATGGACCGGCGCTACGACGACCTGGCCGCCAGCGGGTTCCGGCACGTGGACGAGTTCAACAAGGCCGTACGCGCGGGCAAGCTGGTGCCGCCGCCGGGCAGCGAGCGGGTCTACCAGCCGTATCCGTACCTGCTGGTGATCGTGGACGAGCTGGCCGACCTCATGATGGTGGCCCCGCGCGACGTCGAGGACTCGATCGTCCGCATCACCCAGCTCGCCCGCGCGGCGGGCATCCACCTGGTGATCGCCACCCAGCGGCCCTCGGTCGACGTCGTCACCGGCCTGATCAAGGCCAACGTGCCCTCCAGGCTGGCCTTCGCGGTGTCGTCGCTGACCGACTCGCGGGTCATCCTCGACCAGCCGGGCGCCGACAAGCTGGTCGGCCAGGGTGACGCGCTGTTCCTGCCGATGGGCGCGAGCAAGCCCATCCGGATCCAGAACGCGTTCGTCTCGGAGAAGGAGATCGCCGAGATCGTCTCGCACTGCAAGGAGCAGATGCAGGTCGAATACCGCGACGACGTGGCCGCCGCGCCGGTCAAGCGGGAGATCGACGAGGAGATCGGCGACGACCTCGACCTGCTGATCCAGGCCGCCGAGCTGATCGTGACCACGCAGTTCGGCTCGACCTCGATGTTGCAGCGCAAGCTGCGCGTCGGCTTCGCCAAGGCCGGGCGGCTGATGGACCTGCTGGAGAGCCGCAACGTGGTCGGCCCCAGCGAGGGCTCCAAGGCCCGCGAAGTCTTGGTGAAACCGGACGATCTGCCTGGCCTGCTGGCGGACCTGCGTGGCGAATGACCCCAATGCACGGTTCCACGGCGATAACTGATTGAATATGAACCACTACGCACTGTCGTGGTGGGGAGGCGTTCGCTGTGCAGGAACAGAGCATCGGGGCCATGCTGGCAGCGGCCAGGCAGGCGGCGGGAATGACGGTCGCGCAGGTCAGCGCGGCCACGCGGATCAGAGAAACGATCATCAACCACATCGAGCAGGATGACTACGAGCAGTGCGGGGGCGCCTTCTACGCCCGCGGTCACGTCAAAGCCATCGCCAAGGTCGTCGGCCTCGATCCCGAGGCCACGGTCCACCTGTTCGACCAGCAGCACGGCGGGGCGCCGCAGCCCGTGCGCGCCGCGGCCGTGTTCCAGGCCGACCGCACGCTGGCCCTGCGCGAGCGCCGGGGGCCCAACTGGACGATGGCGCTCGGCGTGGCGCTGGCCGTCGTGGTGGTGTTCGGCACCGTACGGGTGCTCGGCGGCGCCAGCGACCAGGTGCACACCGCCGACGTGCACGCCATCACGCCCAAGCCCAGCGTGCCGCCGAACACGCCCATCACCGAGGCGCCCCGCGCCGCGGCGGCCAAGGGCAAGGTGACCAAAGGCATGGTCACCCTGAAGATCAAGGCCAAGCGGACCTCGTACGTGAACGTGCGCGACGGTGAGGGCCGCATGCTCTTCGCCGGGATGTTGCAGGCCGGCAACAGCTCGACCTGGCAGGCCGCCGACAAGCTCAGCCTGCTCCTCGGGGACGCCGGGGCGGTATCTCTGCAGGTCAACGGCAAGAAGGTGGACAAGCTCGGCGGTCGGGGGGAGATGGTGAGCCGCTCGTTCGGGCTCTCCACGACGCCTCCGCGGTAGTCCGGCGGGGAGGCCGTGCATCAGGTGGTGGCCAACTCCCGATACCGTAGTGTTCACCATGTCATCCCGCCGAACCGCATCGCTGATCACTCTGGGCTGCGCACGCAACGAGGTCGACTCCGAGGAGCTGGCCGCGCGACTTGAGGCTGCCGGCTGGCAGCTGGGCGACGACGACCCCGACGTCGTCGTCGTCAACACGTGTGGCTTCATTGACTCGGCCAAGAAAGACTCCATCGACACGCTGCTCGCCGCCGCCGACTCCGGGGCGAAGGTGGTGGCCGCGGGCTGCATGGCCGAGCGCTACGGCAACGAGCTGGCCGAGGCACTGCCCGAGGCGAGCGCCGTCATCTCCTTCGACGACTACACCGAGATCGGTGGCCGGCTCGACGACGTGCTGGCCGGGCGTCCGCTCAAGCCCCACACGCCGCGCGACCGGCGCACGCTGCTGCCGATCTCGCCGGTCGAGCGGGGCAGCGCGCCCAAGACCGGCATCCCGGGCCACGGCGACCTGCCCGACGGGCTCGCGCCCGCCAGCGGGCCGCGGGTGCTGCGCAAACGGCTCGACGAGAGCCCGGTGGCCTCGCTCAAGCTGGCCTCCGGCTGCGACCGGCGCTGCACGTTCTGCGCCATCCCGGCCTTCCGCGGCGCCTACGTCTCGCGCAATCCCGACGAGCTGCTGGCCGAGGCTGACTGGCTGGCCCACCGGGGTGTGCGCGAGCTCGTCCTGGTCTCGGAGAACTCCACCTCCTACGGCAAGGACCTCGGCGACCTGCGGGCGCTGGAGAAGCTGCTGCCGGAGCTCGCCGCCGTGCCGGGCATCGACCGGGTGCGGGTCAGCTACCTGCAGCCGGCCGAGCTGCGGCCCGGCCTGATCGAGGTCATCACCGCCACCGAGGGCGTGGCCGACTACTTCGACCTGTCCTTCCAGCACGCCAGCGGCAGCGTCCTGCGCCGGATGCGCCGCTTCGGCGACCCCGAGCGCTTCCTCGGCCTCCTGGAGAGCGTGCGCAAGGGCGCTCCCGAGGCGGGTGTGCGCTCCAACTTCATCGTGGGCTTCCCGGGCGAGACCGAGGAGGAGTTCGGAGAGCTGGTCGGGTTCCTGGAGCGGGCCAGGCTCGACGTCATCGGCGTGTTCGGCTACTCCGACGAGGACGGCACGGAGGCCGCCGGGCTGCCGGGCAAGCTCGACCAGGAGGTCATCGACGAGCGCGTACGCGTGCTCACCGAGCTGGCCGAGGAGCTGACCGCCCAGCGCGCGGAGGAGCGCATCGGCACCGAGGTCGACGTGCTCATCGACGACGACCTGGGTGACGGCGGCTACGAGGGCCGGGCCGCCCACCAGGGCCCGGAGGTCGACGGTTCGGTGACGGTCCAGGGCATCGGCCTGGTCAAGGGACAGATCGTGCGCGCGGTCGTGGTCGACGCCGAGGGGGTTGACCTGATCGCGCGCATCAAGGCCAGTCCATGACCAGGGACGAGCGCCGCGTGGTGAGCCCGTGGAACATCGCCAACGTCCTCACGGTCCTCCGGTTGGCGCTCGTCCCCTTCTTCGTCTTCTGCCTGTTCCTGCCCGGCACCGGCTGGCGGCTGGCCGCGCTGGCGGTGTTCGGGGTGGCCTCGATCACCGACCATCTCGACGGCGAGCTGGCCCGGCGCTACGGCCTGATCACCGACTTCGGCAAGATCGCCGACCCGATCGCCGACAAGGCGCTCACCGGGGCGGCGCTGGTGTGCCTGTCGATCCTCGACGAGCTGCCGTGGTGGGTCACGATCGTGATCCTGGGCCGCGAGCTGGGCATCACGCTGCTCCGGTTCATCCTGCTTCGGCACGCGGTCATCCCGGCCAGCTACGGCGGCAAGGTCAAGACCGTGTTGCAGATCGCCGCGATCGTGCTCTACATCCTGCCCGGGGTGCCGTGGCCGCTGCGGTGGGCGGTGATGGGCGCGGCGCTGATCGTGACCGTGGCCACGGGCGTCGACTATCTCGTACGCGCGGTCAAGCTGCGCCAGGTCGCCAGACGGGCGCGTGGGGAGTGATCTGAGCGATGGCGGACGTGGCCGACGTCGTGGCCGAGGTTCTGGCCCTGCTGGTACGGCGGGAGGCGACCGTGGCGGTGGCCGAGTCGCTGACCGGGGGGCTCATCGGGGCCGCGTTCACCTCGGTCTCGGGGTCCTCCAAGGCGTTCAGGGGCGGGGTGATCTCCTACGCCACCGATCTCAAGCGCGATCTGCTGGGCGTGCCGGGCGCGCTGCTGGAGCGCGAGGGGGCCGTGCATCCGGAGGTGGCGGCGGCGATGGCCGAGGGGGTCGCCCGGGTGTGCGGGGCCGCGTACGGGCTGGCCGTGACCGGGGTGGCCGGGCCGGAGCCGCAGGACGGCAAGCCCGTGGGCCTGGTCTACGCGGCCGTTCATGGTCCCGGTGGGGAGTTCCTTGTCCGGGAGTTGACCCTGGAGGGGTCGCGTGAACGTATCAGGGTAAGGACGGTGCACGAGGCAGTCGATCTCCTCGCAGGTGTGCTGAAGGCTAACAAAGGGGAACATTCCGGATGATTACCGTGTTACGTCCCGAGCGAACATGCGAAGCACGGTCTGACGCGGTGTCGGTGGATACGGGTACGGTGGAGCTGTGAGTGAGGTCCGTGAGCCAACTGCAAGCACCGAGCGCCCGGCAGGCGGGCCTGATGAGTCGCGCAACCAGGCACGAGCGGCAGACCCGGGTCGGCGACGCCCCATGATGACGGCGAGGAGTATGTACGAAGCAAAGAAGACCAATGTGCGGCACGATCCGATCGCGCGGGGCGTGGTGAAGACATCCGCGCCGGGGAGGGAGCGACAGATGATTCTGCTGCGTCAGCTGCTCGGTGACGTGCTGAGGCGGTTGCGGGTGCGTCAGGGGCGCACGCTTCGAGAGGTGTCCACGCTGGCGCGTGTCTCGCTCGGCTACCTGTCCGAGGTTGAGCGTGGCCAGAAGGAAGCCTCGTCCGAGCTGCTCGCGTCGATCTGCGGTGCCCTCGGAGTGCCGCTCTCGCAGGTGTTGCGTGAGGTTTCCGACCAGTTCGCGCTGGCGGAGCTGCAGGCCGCGCCTGTTTTGGCCGACGTGCCCGAGCACGAGCGGCTGCCCCTTGCCGAGACGGTTCCCGGGTCGATCTCCGACACGGTGTTCCCCGAGGTCAAGGACATGGTGGCGGCCTAACGCGGCTGGCAGCCACCACACCACAGGATGAGCCTTTCCTGTGGCTGTGCCCCCATCTCCCCGCGGCTGATGCGGGTGCCGCATCGGCGACAGGGTCTCCCTGCCCTGCCATAGACCCAGGTCTGGTTCGCCGGGCGGCGATCACCTGTCGTCACCGTGCCGGCATGCCCCTTGTTGGCCTCCAGGAGCCGGTGGGCCAGTGTGACGAGCCCTTCGAGATCCTCGATCTCCCCGACCTTCTTCCACGGCCAGATCCCGCGTAGGAACAGGGTCTCGGCGCGATAGATCGTGCCGATCCCCGCCAGGTTGCGCTGATCGAGCAGCGCTTCCCCGATCGTCCTGTCCGGCGCCCCTCGTAGTCTTCGCACGGCCTCGGCCGGATCCCAGTCGGCGCCCAGCAGATCGGGCCCCAGATGGCCCACGAGCCGCTCCTCGTCGGCGGTCCTCACCAGGTCCACCATGCCGAGTTTGAGCCCCACCGCCTGCCACCGCTCGTTGGCCAGGATCAGCCTGACCTGATCGCCGCCGGCCGTACGCCGGCTGGCGGGAACGATCAGCCAGCGTCCGTCCATGCGCAGGTGGGTGTGCACGGTCAGGCCGCCCTCCACCCGGGTCAGCAGGTGTTTGCCCCTGGAGACCGTCGTGATCACGGCTCGGCCCCTCAGATCGGCGGTGGCGTGCCGCGGGACGCGGAAGTCCGACGTGGTCAGCACGCGGCCGTCGAGCGCGCCACGCAGGCGCGCGGCGGTGCGGTGGACGGCGTCTCCCTCGGGCATCCCTCCAGTCTAGGTTTCCGGCCGGCCGGGATCCGGGGTCGCGCCGCCCGGTGGGGTCAGTCCCAGGCGGCCGGGTCGGCGGCGAGCTGGCGGACGCGGTGGGGCAGGCTTCCCGTGGCGACCTGTTCGAGCGTGACCTCCTCAAGGATGGCTCGCTCGGTGGCGCGCAGGGCGATCCACACCTGCTGCAACGACTCCGCCGGGCCCCGGTAGCCGACGTGTTCGGGACGTTCGCCCCGTACGTTCGCCAGCGGCCCGTCAACGGCCCTGATCACGTCCGCCAGGGAGATGTTGGCGGCGGGCCTGGCCAGCACGTAGCCGCCCTCAGGGCCCCGCTGGCCGCGTACGAGGCCGGCACGGCGCATCTGGAGCAGGATGTTCTCTAGGTATTTGGGCGGCATGTCCTGTTCCTTGGCGAGCTCACCCACGGTAGTCGGGCCCGCGCCGGCTGCGGCGAGTTCAGCGGCGGCGCGGAGGGCGTAGTCGACACGAGCGGAAAGGCGCATGTTCTCGATTATCCCTCCTGGTCAACACTGGTTAGGCGCAAGGTCGTCAGAAGGGGCAGGTGATCCGAATACGGCAGACGCGGCGCCTGCGCGGAAACGGCCGTCAGTCCCTTGGTGATCAGCACGTGGTCGATGCGCTCCTTGGGGGCGTCGGCGGGTGAGGTCGGCGGGTCACCGAACGCCGTCAGAGGGTCGGTCAGCCCGGCCGCCTTCAGCACCTCCATCGCCGGGTCGGTGGGCCGTGTGTTGAGGTCGCCCGCGAGGATCACCGGCCGTCTGACCTGCCCCTCGGGCCCGGGGCCCCCTTGTCCGGCCTCGTCGGCGTCCCGTCCGGCGGCCAGGGAACGGGCGATCGCGGCCACCTCCGGCGCCTGGCCGTCGGTGGCCTGCAAGTGGGTGTTGACGATGCCCACCTCCCGGCCGCCGACCTCCAGGACGATCGCCTGGGCCTGCGCGCCCGTCGGATAGTCGTGCTTGCCCAGGCGGTGGGAGTACACCTGCTTGACGGGCAGGTTGGTGAGCAGCGCGTCACCCCACACCTCGTCGGCGGCGGGGGCGAAGTGGTAGCGCATGCCGAGCCCGCGGGCGATCCTGGCCAGGTCGTCGTGGCCGCCGTTGAGCAGCCAGCCGCGGTCGACCTCGCTGAGCAGCACGACGTCGGGCTTCTGGGCCGCGGCCCACGAGGCGATCCGGTCCAGCGACAGGCGGCCGTCCAGGCCGTAGCCCATGCGGATGTTGTAGGCGATCAGGGTGAAGGTGCCGCCCTGCCTGGCCCGTACGGGCGGCGCGGACGGCGTGCCCAGCGTGAGGAGGCCCACCAGGAGGACGGCGAAGGCCGGGGGCAGCCAGCTCACCCGGACCCGTGCGGTAGACGGCGGTGCATGCCGGACGAGGGCCGTGACCGCGCCGAGAACGGCCACCAGCACCGCCACCGCGACGAGGATCGCGCCGTTGGGGAAGCCCAGGTCGAGGTCGTAGGCGGCGTAGTAGAGGAACAGGGCCACGAAGAAGACCAGCCCGCCGCCGAGCACGGCCACGCCCGTCCGACGGCCGCCGGGGTGGTCCGGCCGCGCGGTCCCGGCCAGCAGGGCGCCGACGCTGCCGATCAGCAGCACGCCGATGTAGGACGCACCCATCACGAGGGTCAGCGTGAAGACCACGAGCATGACCCCGGTGACGAGGTCGAAGAAGGGCGACAGCGGCGGACGGGCGCTCTGCGCCATGGTCATGACCAGGACGACGGCGAGCAGCGCGGCGCCCGGCAGGGCCTGCCACAGGGACAGCGGGCTCTCCTCGGGCTTGGCCCAGCCCGTGGCGGCCACGCCGGTCAGCAACATCGCCGGGCCGAGCAGGAACCAGGTCAGCGCGGGCGCGCGGTCCACCTCGGCGTCCGGGGCCGGGGGACGTATGAGGGTCAGGAAGGCGGCGCAGACGGAGAGCGCGGCCAGCCAGGGGAGCACGCCGTCACGCCAGACCAGGTCCACGCCGTCCAGCAGCAGGTGGACGATCAACGACAGGCACAGTCCGCCCATGATTCCGGCCGGTACGGCCCGCCGGGGGACCGTGTGGGCGCAGCCGTACAGGAAGACCAGACCCGCGGTGACGCCGGCGGAGGCGACGTAGAGCTGTCCGACTCCGGACTGCAGCAGGATCCTGGCCAGGACCAGCGCCGCGGCGCCGCCGAGCAGAGCGTGGCGCGGCTTGGCTAACAGCGCCAGGAAAGGCAGGATGAACCAGGCGGCGGCGTAGAGGCCCATCAGCTCAGGCGGAGTCTCGCCCGCGCGGCCGAACAACGTGATCAACGACGGAAGGAAGACCCTCGACACATCCAGCAGCAGCACGAGGCCGAGCGCGAGCATGATCGCCGGGCCGCGGGGGATAGTCATGAGGCATCCTCGTGTTCGGCTCCGATGATATGCAAGAGCTGGGGCGCTAAACTTCCAACAACCTTTTCGATTTTGACGGTGGGATATCAGCGTGGAGCGTCGTCCTGGTGTGCCCAGACTTCTCCGGGAGATCAACGATCGGGCCGCACTGGAGCTGTTGCTGGACACCGGTCCGATGACGAGGGGACAGATCGGCGACCTGACCGGTCTGTCCAAGGTCACCGCCTCCCAGACGCTCGCGCGACTTGAGGAGCGCGGCCTGGTCGAGGTGGTGGGCGCGCAGGCGGGCGGCAGGGGGCCGAACGCGGCGCTCTACTCGGTGATCCCCTCCAGCGCGTACGTGGCCGGTCTGGAGGTCGGGCCCGAGCTGATCTCCACCGCGGTCGCCGACATCCACGGCCGCACGGTCGCCGAGGTCACCGTCGATCCCGGCGGTCACGACGACCCGGTCGCCGCCGTCCACGGCGCGATCGTCAAGGCCTGCCGCAGCGCCAAGGTCAGCCTGGCCAAGCTGCGCGGCGTGGTGATCGGCACCCCGGGCGTGGTCGACCCGCGCAGCGGCGACGTACGTTTCTCCTTCGACCTGCCGGGCTGGCACGAGGGCATCCACGAGGCGCTGGCCGGCGACCTGCGGCGCGAGGTGACGATCGAGAACGACGTCAACCTGGCCGCCATCGCCGAGCACGTCGACGGCGCGGCCAAGGGCGTGGACGACTTCGTGCTGATGTGGGCCAGCCGCGGTCTCGGCATGGCCGTCATGCTGGGCGGCAAGCTCCACCGGGGGCGTTCGGGCAGCGCGGGGGAGATCGGCTATCTGCCGGTGCCCGGCGTGCCGCTGCCGGAGAACATCCACACGACGCCGGGCCGGCTGCCGTCGCTGGCGGGCGGCCTGCAGTCGCTGGTCAGCGCCGAGGCGGTGGCCGAGCTGGCCAAGAGTTACGGGCTGGAGGCCGAGAGCGCCGCGGAGTGCGTCGAGGTCGCGGTGGCTGCGGTATCCCGCGGCGAGCCGATGCTCGACGAGATCGCCAACCGGCTGGCGCTGGGTGTGGCGGCGGTGTGCGTGATCCTCGACCCGGGGCTGGTGGTGCTGGCCGCGGAGGTCGGTCACGCCGGGGGATCCGCGCTGACGTCCAGGGTGGAGGAGGCCGTGGCGCGGATCTGCCCGGTGCGGCCGCAGGTGGTCACCACGGCGGTGGCCCACAAGAACTCGGTGTTGCGCGGCGCGGTGCTGGCCGCGCTGGACCAGGCGCGCGAGGAACTCCTCACGCCCTGACCCGGCGGTGTTCCGCCCGAACGCGGCGCTCAGACGGGTTTCGCCTGAACACCGCGCTCGGGGTGGGTTTCGCCTGAGCGTGTGCTCAGGCGGTGATCAGTTCAACGGCGGCCTGGGCGTTGGCCCTGGCCGCCCCGTACGTGGCGATGTAGGCGGCGCTGTCGGGCCGCCAGACGGGCAGGCCCATCTCGATCACCGTCGCGTCCTGGCGGGCCGCCACCAGGGCGGAGACCAGTTCCTGGCTCTCCTGGTAGCGGTGGGCGTCCTTGACCACGATGACCAGCGACCGGTTGGCGGCCTTGGCCAGCAGGGCGGGGACGTCGGCGGCCGCCGGCTCGACCCGGATGATCTCCGCGTCCGGCAGCCACGGGCCCACACCCCATGGCACGTTCCCCACGGCGATCGTGGGCGGGGTGTCCACCTCGATCACCAGGGGTTCGACCAGGGGTTCCGTCTCACCGGTCAGCCGTACGGCGCGGCGGGCGGCGTGCAGGCCGACCCCGTTCTGCCCGGCGGCGACCACCTCGGGCGTGCCGAACCAGGAACGCAGCGCGCTGACCCGGTCGGCCGCCTCCTCCAGCCTGGCGGCCGGCAGGCGGCCCTCGGCCACCGCGGCCACGATCTCCGCGATGACCCGCTGGACGTCGTCCTCGCCGGGGATCGGGCCGAGGCAGATCAGGTCCGACCCGGCCGCGAGCGTGAGCACGGCGCCGTTGGCCAGGCCCACGCTCTTGGTGATCGCGTGCATGTCAAGCGCGTCCGTGATGACCACGCCGTCGTAACCGAGCTCGCCCCTGAGGAGCCCGGTCAACGCGGCGGCCGACAGGGTGGCCGGGGTGTCCCCGGTCACCACCGGCACCGCCACGTGCGCAGTCATCACGGTCTTCGCGCCGGCCTCGATCGCCGCCCGGAACGGTGCGAGCTCGCGGGCCCGCAGCACGTCCAGGCCGACGTCCACGACGGGCACGGCCAGGTGGGAGTCCACCCGGGTGGCGCCGTGGCCGGGGAAGTGCTTGACGCAGGCGGCCACGTTCACCGACTGCAGCCCAGCGACCGCCGCGACCGTGTGCCTGGCCACCAGCGCCGGGTCGGCGCCGAACGACCTGGTCCCGATCACCGGGTTGTCGTCCTCGGTGTTGACGTCGGCGCTCGGCGCCAGGTCCAGGTTGATGCCGCACGCGGCCAGCTCCGACCCGATGGCGGCGTAGACCCGGCGGGTCAGGTCGACGTCGTCGACCGCCCCCAGCGCCGCGTTCCCCGGGTACGGGCTGCCCACGTGGTAGTCCAGCCTGGTGACGTCCCCGCCCTCCTCGTCGAGCGAGATGACGGGCTCGGCCGAGGCGCGCAACGCCGCGGTGAGCGACCTGACCTGGTCGGGACTGGCGACGTTGAATCCGAAGAGCGTCACGCCGCCCAGGCCGTTGTCCAGCTCACGCAGCACCCAGTCGGGCGCAGTGGTGCCCTGGAAGGCGACGAGCAGCGTGCCGGCCGCGAGGCGACGCAGCCCCCGATCACTCTGACTCATGGCTCCTCATCACTTGAATGACGGCACGATCGGGTACGGCTCGGAGCAGCCCGAGCCGTACGAGGATCCGCGCCCTTTACCCCTTCACGGCCCCGGCCGTGAGACCGGTGACCATGCGGCGTTGTACCAGCAGGAAGAAGACGACCACCGGAAGGGTCATCAGGGTGGAACCGGCCATGATCGCGCCCCAGTCGACGCCCTTCTGGCCGAAGAAGTACTGCAGGGCGACCGGCATCGTGTACCCCTCGGAACCCGACATGAGGTAGAGGGCGAACACCAGATCGTTCCAGGCGGTGATGAAGGAGAAGATGCTCGTGGCCACCAATCCCGGCGCGACCAGCGGGAACAGCACCTTCCAGAACGTGGTCAGCCGGCTCGCGCCGTCGATCCACGCCGCTTCCTCCAGCGTCCGCGGCACCGCCGCCACGAACGTGCGCAACATCCAGATGCCGAACGGCAGCGTCAGCGCGACCTGGGTGATGATCAGCCCGAGGAGCTGGTCACCGAGGCCGACCCGCTTGACCATCATGTACAGCGGGATGAGCAGGCCCTCCGACGGCAACATCTGCACGATCAGCAGGACGACCAGGAACGTGCCACGTCCCTTGAAGCGGAACCGGGCGATCGCCGTGGCCGACAGCAGCGCGAAGACCGAGCCGACGAGCACGGTGCCGAGCGCCACGATCGCGCTGTTGCGCATGTAGAGCCAGATGGAGTTGTTGGCCACGCCCTCCGTCAGCACCCGCGCGAAGTGGTCGAACGTGAAGTGCGTCGGGAACGGGATGAACTCCGTCGTGAAGATCTGGTCGTTCTCCTTGAAACCGGTGGAGACCATCCAGTAGACGGGGAAGACCGCGTAGAGGAAGACCAGCACGCCGGCCGTGTTCAGGAGGATCTTCCCGAGCTTCTTGCGGGCGAGCGGGTTCACATCTCCTCCTGCTTCACGATCTGCCGGACGTACGCGACGGTGATGATGAGCAGGATGATCGTCAGCACGATGGAGATCGCCGCGCCCGTGCCCAGCTTCTGCGGGGGCTTGAACGCCTCCGCGACCGAGTACATCGACAGGTTGAAGCCGTCCCGGTTCGTCGGGCCGTTCATCAGCACGTAGAGCTGGCTGAAGACCTTGAAGTCCCAGATGATCGACAGGATCGTCAGGACGGCGAAGACCGGCTTGAGCAGCGGCAGGGTGATCTTCCTGAACGTCCGCCACGCCCCCGATCCGTCGACCTTCGCCGCCTCGTACAGCTCGGCCGGGATGCCCTTGAGGCCCGCCAGCACCGAGACCGCGATGAACGGGAACCCGGCCCACACCACGCACACGACCAGTGCGACGTAGAGGGGGAAGCTGTCGTTGAGCCAGGGGGTGCCGGTCCAGTCCTGCTGACCCGCCGGTGGCGCGGCCAGCCAGTCGGGCAGCAGGTTGAGCAGCCAGTTGACGATGCCGGACTCGGCGTCGAAGAGCGAGCGCCAGATGACGCCCTGCGCGACCGGCGGCACGGCCCAGGCGAACATGCACCCGATGACCACGAACAGGGACATCCTCTTGCCGAGCTTGTTCAGCAGTACGCCGACCGCGGTGCCCACGATCAGGGTGAGGCTGACGGCGACGAAGGCGAACACCACGGTGTTGCGCAGCGCCGACCAGAAGATGTCGTTGGAGAGGACCTTCTCGAAGTTGTCCAGGCCCACCCATTCAGCAGGCCTGCTGCCCCTGATCTGCGCGAGTCCGACCTTCTGGAAGGCCATCACGACGAGCTGGAACATCGGGTAAAGCAGTAGTACCGCGATGACCAGCAGACCGGGGACGAGCAGGACGTACGGGATGCTCCAGGAGGGCATCCCGCTGCTCTTGACGGGCCCGCCGCCCTTCTTACGGCGGCGCCCCGGGGCGGGGGACGAGCCCCTGCCCCGGGTGACCGTAGTCGTGTTCGCCATCGTTACTGGTTCAGGATCTCTTCGAGTTCCTTGTTGGCGTCAGCGAGAGCCGCGGCGGTGTCCTTCTTGCCCTCGATGACGGCGCGCGCCGCGTTCTGCAGCACGGCCTTGGTGGCGTCGGCCTCGGACCAGTTCGGGTCGGCCGGGAACGCCTTGGCCTTGGCGAAGGCCTGGGCGAACGGACCCTGTGCCGGGTCCTCGTTCAGCGCTGCCAGGGTGTCGGGGTAGACAGGCAGCAGGCCGCCTTCCTTGGCGTAGCGGTCGGCCCAGGTCTTGCTGGTGGCGAGCTTGATGTACTCCTTGCCGAGGTCGGCCTCCTTGGTGCCGCCCCACAGCGCGATGTCGTTGCCGCCGAAGAAGGACGGGGCCAGGCCGCCGGTCTTGGCGGGCAGCGGGAAGAAGCCGAGCTTGTCGCCCTTCAACTTGCCCTTGGAGTCTTCCTCGATGCCGGGCAGGTCCCAGCCGGCGGTGAGGTACATCGCCACCTTGTTGTTGGCGAAGCGCTTGCGGATGTCGACCGTGTTCAGCGTCAGGTTCGCCTTGCTGGACAGGCCGTCCTTGACCAGACCGGTGTAGGTCTCGAAGCCCTTGGTGAAGCCGGGCTCGGTCAGCTTGCCGACCCACTTGTCGCCTTCCTTGACGGCGAACTCGCCGCCCTCGGACCAGGCGAAAGCGGCCAGCAGGTGGTTGGCGTCGGAGCCGCCGTTGAAGGCGAAGCCGTCGACGCCGGCGCCCTTGGCCTTCTGGAGCTTCTTGGCCGCGGCCACGAGCTCGTCCCAGGTCTTCGGAACCTCGATCTTGAGGTCCGCGAACCAGTCCTTGCGGTAGAGGACGGCGCGGGCGCCGGCGCCCCACGGGATGCCGTAGACCTCGCCGTCGACCGTCTCGTAGCCGTAGAGGTTCTCGGGGATCTGCGCCCGGTCGCCCTCGTGGGCGATGTCAGTGATCGGGGTGAGCGCGTCCTGGCTCTGCCACATGGGGACCTGGTCGTTGCCGATCTCGGTCACGTCCGGGCCGGCGCCCGTCGCGGCGGCCGCGAACTTGTCGGCCACCTGCGGCCACGGGATCCACTCAAGCTTGACCTCGGCGCCGGTCTGAGTCTTGAACTCGGCGTTGAGCTCTTCCATGTACTTGGCCGCGGCCGGGTTGCTGTCACCGAGGCGCCAAACACTGAGCGTCTTGCCCGCGAACTTGGGTCCACTAGAGGCGGGGGCGGCAGCCGTGCTGGACGACGGCTTCGGCTCCTCACCAGACCCACAGGCAGCCAGGCCCAGGGCCAGGGCGGCCGTGGTGACCGTAGTGGCTGTGATCTTCGCGATCCTCACAGGGTTCTCCCTTCCCGGGTGCTGGCCTACGGTCCGCACCAGGCTGATCGTCAAATGCCGAACGACGCTGTTAAACTAACAAGAAACTTTCTTAAAAGAAACGCTCGTTAGCCATTCGTGACGAGAGGGGTGCGGTAATGAGTCGAAGCCCGGGGATCCCCCGGTTGCTGCGCAGGTTGAACGACCGCTCGGCACTTGAACTCCTCCTCGCGGACGGCCCGCTGACCCGCGCCGAACTGGGAGAGCGAACGGGGCTATCCAAGGTAACCGCAGGTCAGCTGCTGGCTCGCCTGGAAGAACGGGGCCTCGTGGAGGTCGCGGGCGAGCGCGCCGGAGGCAGAGGTCCCCACGCCGCCCTGTACGCCGTGGTTCCGTCCAGCGCGTACGTCGCCGGGCTGGAGGTGCTGCCCGAGAGCCTCACTGTCGGTGTGGCGGACATCACAGGTAAAATCGTTGTCGAGGTGACGGTCAACCCCTCCGACGGCCGGGATCCCGTCAGGGCGGTCCACTCGGCCGTGCAGCGGGCCTGCGCCACGGCCAGCGTCGAGCTCTCCCAGCTCCGCTCCTTCGTCATCGGCACCAGAGGCGTCGTCGATCCCCGCAGCGGCGACGTGCGCTGGTCCTACGACCTGCCCGACTGGCACGTCGGCGTACTGGCCAGCCTCCGCGAGACCCTGGGCGCCTCGGTGACCATAGAGAACGACGTCAACCTGGTCGCCCTCGCCGAGAGCCGCTACGGCGCCGCCGTCGGCCGCGACGACTTCGTGGTCATCTGGGCCGGCGTCGGCCAGGGTCTCGGCGTGATGCTCGGCGGCAGGCTGCACCGCGGCATCACCGGCGGCGCGGGCGAGATCGGCTGGCTGCCGGTGCCGGGCGAGCCGCTGCCCGCCGACGTGTCGCAGCCGCAGTCGGGCTCCTTCCAGCGCCTGGTGGGCCATGACGCCCTGCGCGGCCTGGCCGGCGAGCACGGCGTGATCGGCTACACCGTGCCCGACCTGGTGCGCAACGGTGACGAGCACTACCTCGACGAGGTCGCGGGCCGCCTGGCCGTGGGCGCCGCGGCCGTGGCCGTCGTGCTCGACCCCGAGTTGATCGTGCTCAGCGGCGACGTCGGGCGGGCCGGCGGCGAACGGCTGGCCGCCAAGGTCCAGGAGGCCGTGGCCCGCGTGTGCCCGAGCCAGCCGACCGTGCTGACGACCAAGGTGACCGGGAACGCGGTGCTGCGCGGGGCCATGGTCGCCGCTCTTGAGCAGGCCCGGGAGCAGGTTTTCTCCGACACTGTGTGAGAATTTCTGCCCATGTGGCAGCTCGACACCGACGTAGTCCTCATCTCCGACCCGCGTGTGACCGCGATCCCCGTACGGGAGTGCGGCGAGCCGCTGGCTGACGTACGCGGGCGGCTGCGGGTCGACAAGCGCATGGCCGACCGCGACGGCGCGTACGCGCATCTGCGCGCGGGCCTGCTCGACCGCCTGGAACAGGCCGAGCGTGGCCTTCCCGAGGGCTTCCACCTGCTGATCGTCGAGGGCTACCGCCCGATCGCCACCCAGCGCCGCATCTTCGAGGGCTACCGCGCCGAGCTCCTGGACGCCTACCCCGGCATGACGCCCGAGCAGTCCCACGTCGCGGCCAGCCGCTACGTCTCGCCCGTGGAGGTCGCCCCCCACACCGCCGGCGCGGCCGTCGACCTGACCCTGTGCGCGCCCGACGGCACCGAGTACGACATGGGCACCCAGGTCAACGACAACCCCGAGGAGAGCGGCGGCGCCTGCTACACGGCCGCGGCGGGCATCCCGGCCGAGGCCCGCGTCCACCGCGAGATCCTGGCCGCCGCCCTGGAGCCCGTGGGCCTGGTCAACTACCCGACCGAGTGGTGGCACTGGTCGTACGGCGACTGCTACTGGGCCATGTCCACCGGCGCCCCCGCCGCCCTGTACGGTCCTGCCCCCTTCTAGCCAGGTTTTCCACAGGCGGCGGTACGGGCACAACCTCAAGCGGAGGCTTCTGGACTCCCCAGCGAGGTGTGCATGGTTCCGTTGATCGGGATCGAAGAGGAATACCTCGTCGTCGATCCCCGCACCCGCCACGTGGTCCCCCGAGCGGCCGACGTCCTGGCCGCCGCGACGGACATGCTCGACGTGGCCTACGAGATCACCCGATTCCAGGTGGAGGCCCGCACGCCACCCTCCGCCGACCTGAGCGAACTGGGCTCCCACCTGCGGGCGGCCCGGAAGGAGGTGGCCCAAGCGGCCCGGTCGTGCGGTCTGGCGGTGGTGGCCAGCGGCATCCCGGTGCTCGGCGACGTCATGTCCCCGCCGCTCACCGACGACCACCGCTACCTACAGGGCAAGGAGCTCTACCGGGCGTTGCAGGACGAGATCAGCATCTGCGCCCTGCACGTGCACGTCGACGTACCGGACGAGGAGGTCGCCGTGTACGTCGGCAACCATCTGAGACCCTGGCTGCCGACGCTGATCGCGCTGGCCGCCAACTCGCCGTTCTTCGTGGGCCGCGACACCGGGTACGCGTCCTGGCGGGTGATCAGCTGGGGACGGTGGCCGGTGTCCGGCGCGCCGCCGTACTTCCCGACGTTCGCCGACTACGAGCTGGCGCTGCGGGCGTTGTCGGAGTCGGGCGCGCTGATGGACCCCAAGACGGTCTTCTGGGACACCCGTCCGTCGCCGCGGTTGCCGACGGTCGAGATCCGGGTGGCCGACGTGCCGCTCGACGTGAGCGACAGCCTGACGATCATCGGCCTGATCCGGGCCCTGGTCGTGACCGCCCTGCGGGAGGTGGCGCGCGGCGATCGCGGGCTGCCGATCCCGTCGGAGGTGTTGCGGGCCGCCTATTGGCGGGCTGCCCGAGACGGGCTGGTCGGCGACAGCCTCGACGTGCGGCACGGCACGCTCGTGCCCGCGACGGTGATGGCCCGCCGCCTGCTCGCCCACGTACGTCTCGCGCTGGCCGAGGCCGGCGACCTGTCCTTCACCGAGGAGGGCCTGGAACGGCTGCTGCGCAAGGGGTCGGGCGCGGTACGCCAGCGGCGGGTGCACGCCCGCGGCAACGACCTGGCCGACGTCGTGGACGACCTGATCGAGGCCACCGTCGCCTGAACCGCCCGTCTACCGCAGCGCGAGCACCGCCGCCACGCCGAGGCCGAAGGCCACGACGACGCCGCGCAACACGTTCGGCGGCATCAGCCGGGCCACGCGGGTGCCGAGGAAGCCACCCGCCAGGCTGGCCGGCGCGACCACCGCCACCGCCTGCCACTCCACCGGCCCGAACAACGCGAACGCCACCACCGCCACCGTACTGATGACCAGCGACAACGCGGCCCGTACGGCGTTGACCCGGTGCAGGTCGTCGTGCAGGAACATGCCGAGCACGGCCAGCAGCAGCACGCCCATGCCGCCGTTGAAGTAGGCGCCGTAGCAACCGCCCAGGAACACCCCGGCGTACACCAGCCTGCTCGGGGCCTGCCCGGCCGCGCCGCCGAAGCGGGACCGCAACCACGGCTGGGCCAGCAGCGCGAGGCTGGCGAAGGTCACCAGCCACGGCACCAGCGAGTCGAACAGCCGGCCCGGCGTGAGCAGCAGCAGCGCGCTGCCCGCGGCCGCGCCCGCCGTCGTCGCGGCCGACAGCGTCACCACCCGGCGCCGCTGCCCGCGCAGCTCGGCGCGGTACCCGAGCACGCCGCCCAGGTAGCCGGGCCACAGGGCCACCGCGTTGGTCACCGACGCCGTGATGCTCGGGTAGCCGAAGGCCATCAGCGCCGGGAAGGAGATGAGCGTGCCACCACCGGCCAAGGCGTTGACCGCCCCCGCCAGCAGCCCGGCACCGGCCAGGAACGCGAGGTCGGCGAGCGTCATCGGCCCACCGCGTATCCCTGGGCGCCACGCGGGTTGGCGGCGGCCTTGAGGAAGCCGCCGTCGCGGGCCACCGCGCTCAGCCTGCCGAGCGACCACGGGCCCTCGACCTCGACCTCGTGCCCGCGCCGCCGCAGCTCGGCCACGACACCCGGATCGAGCCGCTCCTCGACGTGCAGCACCCCGGGACGCGAGCCGCGCGGGAAGAACGAGCTGGGGAAGTGCGCGGAGTGGAACATGGGGGCGTCGATCGCCTCCTGGAGGTTCAGGCCGCCGTGCACGACGGCCAGGAAGAAGTTCACGCTCCACTGGTCCTGCTGGTCGCCGCCCGGCGTGCCGAACGCCAGCCACGGCCTGCCGTCCCTGGTCGCGAACGACGGCGACAGCGTGGTGCGCGGGCGCGTGCCGGGCCGCAGCGAGGCGGGCAGCCCCTCCTGGAGCCAGAACATCTGCGCCCTGGTGCCCAGGCAGAAGCCCAGCTCGGGGATCGTGGGGGAGCTCTGCAGCCAGCCGCCGCTGGGCGTGGCCGAGACCATGTTCCCGAACCGGTCCACGACGTCCACGTGACAGGTGTCGCCCCGCACCGCGCCGTCCGGCGTCACCACCTGCTCACCCGCGCCGGTCTGGTTCCGCGTGCCCGTCAGCGGGGTGTGGCGGGCGATCGTGGGTTCGCCGAGGCCCGGACGGTTGCCGGGGGTCGCCGCGGCGGGCGCGAGGTAGGCGGGCAGCCGCGGCCCCCGGCCGCCGGGGGAGCCCGGCCGCAGCTCCAGGCTGGCCTCCGGGCCGATCAGCCGCCGCCGCTCCTCGTTGTACGCCGGGCCCAGCAGGTCGGACATGGGCACGTCCGCGTCGCCGTACCAGGCTTCGCGGTCGGCGAAGGCGAGCTTGGCCGCCTCGGTCACCGTGTGCACGTAGTCCGCGCCGAGGAACTCCATGGCGTCGAGGTCGTACCCGGCCAGCAGCGCGAGCTGCTGAAGGAAGACGGGCCCCTGCCCCCAGGGGCCCGTCTTGTACACGGTGTGCCCCCGGTAGTCGAAGCCGGCCGGCTCCTCGACGGTGGCCGACCAGCGTGCCAGGTCGTCCCCGGTGAGCAGGCCGCCGTGCACCTCGCCGGAGCTGTCCCGCCAGGCGGTGCCGGCGCTGAACGCGGCCACGGCCTCGGCGACGAAACCCTCGTACCAGGCCCTTCTGGCGGCGGCGAGTTGTCCTTCGCGAGAACTCGACGCGGCCTCGGACTCGGCGATCAGCCTGCGGTAGGTCGCCGCGAGCACCGGGTTGGCCAGCCGCGAACCCGGCGTGGGCACCCGTCCGCCCGGCAGCCAGGTGGCCGCGGACGTGGGCCACTCCTGAGTGAACAGCTCCTCGACCGTGCCGATCGTGGCGGCGATCCGGTGGAGCACCGGCACGCCGTGCTCGGCGTAGTGGATCGCCGGGGCCAGCACGTCGGCCAGCGACCAGGTGCCCCACCGCTCCAGCAGCAACATCCACCCGCCGAACGCGCCCGGCACCGTCGCCGCCAGCAGGCCCGTGCCAGGGACGACGTCCAGGCCCAGCGCGGCGAAGCGCTCGACGGTCGCGGCGGCGGGCGCCACGCCCTGGCCGCACACCGCCGACACCCGCTGCTCGGCCTCGCTCCACAACAGGATCGGCACCTCGCCGCCGGGGCCGTTGAGATGCGGCTCGGCGACCTGCAACACGAACCCGGCGGTCACCGCCGCGTCGAAGGCGTTGCCGCCGCGTTCCAGCACGCCCATCCCGGCGGCGGAGGCCAGCCAGTGGGTGCTGGCGACCATGCCGAAGTCGCCCGTCAGTTCGGGCCTGGTGGTGAACAACGCCGTCTCCCTGTCCGCTCGGGTTCAGGAGACTGTATACAACACCTCACATTTCAGGCATCCCCGGGGCCTTCGCCGGCCTCCCGGGTCGCGGCCGAGAGGAACGACCGGCGCGCGGCGGCGACGTGCGCGACCGCCCTGGCCTGGGCCTCGTCCTCGTCGCCCGCCGCGATGGCCTCGCACAGGCTCAGGTGCTCCGACCAGGAGTGCGGCCCGCGGGCGGCGGCGGTCTGGCTGAACACCCACTGCGCCCGCTGCAACATCGGCTTCATCATCAGGTTGAGGTAGGAGTTGCCGGCCGCCTCGCCCACGGCCAGGTGGAAGGCGGTGTTGAGGTCGGCCACCTCCTCCAGCCGCCCGGCCTCCACGGCCTCCCTGGCGTGGTCGAGCATCCGGCGCAGCCGGTCGGCGGCCTCGGGGGAGCGCTTGCGTGCCGCCAGCCGCGCGGCCAGGCCCTCGATCGCCATCCGCACGTCGAAGAGCTCCTCGCCCTCCTCGGCCGACAACCGCGCGACCGTCGCGCCGATCCGCGGGACGACCTCGACGAACCCCTCGGCGGCCAGCACCCGGATGGACTCGCGTACGGGGTTGCGCGACACGCCGAGCAGCGCGGCCAGCCGGTCCTCGACCAGCCGTTCGCCCTGGGCCAGCTCGCCGCGGAGAATACGGCGGCGCAGCTCCTCGGTGACCTCGTCCCGCAGGGTCTGGTGGGCGGCGCCCAGAGTCAGATCAGCCATATGAGCGCTCATCGTATACAAGAGCGGGCCGGTCGGAGGATGATCATCCCCGCCGCCACCGGCCGGCGCAGCCCCGGCCCCATGTACGTGGCCAGGAACCACGAGTGGCGAACGCGACAACTACACGAACACCGCGAGCTGGAGCACCATCGACGGCACCGCCACCAGCGCCGCAACCACACTCTGCCGCGCCCCGGCCGGCCGCCGCGGCCCCGGCCCGAGCAGCGAGAAGAACTCCGGACGCAGCGTCTCGTCCCGCAGGTCAGGCGCGCAGGCGCAGGCCCCTCGGCGTGGGGTGGAACCCGGCCGCCTCCAGGGCCGCGGCCAGCGGCGACTCCACGATGGACGCGCCGTCGGCCCGCTCCACCGTCAGCTTCCCGAGCGCGCCGTCGCGTACGGCCAGGGCCAGGGCGTCGACGGCCGGCTGCAGACGTTCGTCGTCGGCGAACGACAACAACGTCTTGCCGCCCCGCTCCACGTAGAGGACGAGGTAACCGTCCACGAGCACGACCAGCGCGCCCGCCTTCCGGCCCGGTTTGTGCCCGACGTCCCCAGGCCGCTGCGGCCAGGGGAGCGCGGCGCCGTACGGACTGGCGGGATCGGCCGCGGCCAGCACCACGGCACGCCGCCCCGCCACAGGCCGCCCGGCCCCCGGGCCGCCGGGAGGAGCGAAGCCCTCGTCGGGCCCGCCGCCCGTCGGGGCGATGCCCGGAGCCATGGCGCGCATGCGGTCGACCGCGCCCGGCAACGCGAACTGCGCACCCCCGAGCCCCTCGACGAAGTACCCCCGCCGGCACCGCCCGCTCTCCTCATAAGCACGAAGGACCTGGTAGACGGGCGTGAACCCGCCAGGCAACCGCTCGGACGTCACCGCCCCCCGCGTCACCACCCCGTGCCGTTCGAGCAGCACCTCGGCCTGCGCGTGAGCCCGCTGCGTCGTGTCGTCGGCGGGCCCGGGGAGCAGCCACCACCGCCCGGCCACCGTCGGCGGCCCGCTCCTGGACGGCAGCACGGCCCGGCGCCGCCGCGTCGTGGCCGGCCGGTGCGCGGGACGCCCGGTGCCCAGCGTGGCCCGCAGCGGCGCGAGCGTGTCCCCGGACACCCGGCCCGACCACACCAGATCCCACAACGCCGAGACCAGCGTGGCGTCGTCGAGCGCACCGCCCTGGGCGCCGAGCTGGTCGGAGATCCCACGGAAGAACAGCGCGCCCCCACCGCCCAGCAGGTCGAGCACCCGCTCGTGCAGCGGCGTCATCGTGATCTCGGCGGGCTCGGGCAGCAGCAGCGGCGCGGTGTCGGCGAAGTAGAGCGACACCCATCCGTCGCCGCCGGGCAGCGACCCCTGTCCCACCCACATCACCTCGCCCGACGACGTCAGCTCGTCGAGCAGCGCCGGATGGTAGCCGGGCACCCGCGAGGGCAGCACCAGCGTCTCCAGCGCCGAGGCCGGCACGGCGGCGCCCTGGAGCTGCTCGACGGAACGCACCAGCGCGTCCATCGCCCTGGCCGCCCCGGCCCGCGAACCGTCGGGCGCCGCCGAGCCCGAGCCGGTGATGCCGTGCCAGGTGGGCAGGAACCGCGCCAGCGTCTCGGCCGCGACCGGCTCGACCTCCTTGCGCAGCCGGGCCAGCGACCTGCGGCGCAACATCCGCAACACCCCGGCGTCGCACCACTCCTCGCCCCGGCCGCCGGGACGGAACTCGCCGTTCACGACCCGCCCCGAGGCGGCCAGCCGCCGCAGCGCGTCGGTGACCACGGCCGCGCCCAGACCGAAGCGGGCGGCGGCCGTACCGGCGTGGAAGGGGCCGCGGGTGCGGGCGTGCCGGGCCACCAGGTCGGCCAGCGGGTCGGGCACCGGCTCCAGGAACACGTGCGGCACCCCCACGGGCAGCGGCACGCCGAGCGCGTCGCGCAGCCGGGCCGCGTCCTCGACGGCCGCCCACTGCTCCTCGCCGGCGACGCGCACGCGGATGGCCCGGCGCGCGCGTTCGAGCTCCTCCAGCCAGGACGGGTCGCCGCCGCGCACGCTCACGTCGGGCGTCAGCAGCGGCCCGTGCGAACGCAGCAGGTCGGCGAGGTCCTCGGCGTCGCGCAGCGGCCGGTCGAGCCGGGCCAGCTCGCGTTCGCTGGCCACGATCACGTCGGGGTCGAGCAACTCGCGCAGGTCGGCCTGGCCGAGCAGTTCGGCCAGGAGCGTGGTGTCCAGCGCCAGGGCTTGGGCGCGGCGTTCGGCCAGCGGGGCGTCGCCCTCGTACATGAACGCGCCGACGTAGTGGAACAGCAACGACGCCGCGAACGGCGAGGCCTGCGAGGTCTCCACCTCCACCACCCGGACCCTGCGCGCGGCGATGTCCCGCATGAGCTGGACCAGCCCCGGCACGTCGAACACGTCCTGGAGGCACTCGCGCATCGTCTCCAGCACGATCGGGAACGAGGCGTATTGGGAGGCCACCCCCAGCAGGTGGGCGGCCCGCTGGCGCTGCTGCCACAGCGGGCTGCGCCGGCCCGGCACGCGGCGCGGCAGCAGCAGCGCCCGCCCCGCGCACTCCCTGAACCGGGAGGCGAACATGGCCGACCCGCCCAGCTCCTCGGTGATGATCTGCTCGATCTCCTCGGCGTCGAACGCCGCCACGTCGGTGGGGGGCTCGGCCAGCGTGTCGGGGATGCGCAACACGATGCCGTCGTCGGAGTGGACGGCCTGGACGTCGATGCCGTAACGCTCGCGCAGCCGCCGGTTGATCGCCAGCGCCCAGGGCGCGTGCACACGCGCGCCGTAGGGGGAGTGGATCACCACCCGCCAGTCGCCGAGCTCGTCGTGGAAACGCTCGACCAGCAGGGTACGGTCGTCGGGCACGTAGCCGGTGGCCTCGCGCTGCTCGTCGAGATAGGCCAGCAGGTTGCCCGCGGCGAACTCGTCGAGCCCCGCCTCCCGCATGCGCTCGGTGGAGCCCTGCTTGGCCTGCTCCCGCAGGAACTGCCCGATCGCCCGGCCCAGCTCGGCGGGACGCCCGGCCGTGTCGCCGTGCCAGAACGGCAGCTTGCCCGGCTGCCCGGGAGCGGGGGAGACCAGCACCCGGTCGGCCGTGATGTCCTCGATCCGCCACGACGTCGCGCCCAGCACGAAGACGTCGCCCACACGCGACTCGTAGACCATCTCCTCGTCGAGCTCGCCCACCCGGGACGCCTTCTCGCCCACGAGGAACACGCCGAACAGGCCGCGGTCGGGGATGGTGCCGCCGTTGGTCACGGCCAGCCGCTGCGCGCCGGGCCGCCCCTGGAGCGTGCCGGTGACGCGGTCCCAGACGATACGGGGCCGCAGCTCGGCGAACTCCTCGCTCGGGTAGCGCCCGGCCAGCATGTCGAGCGTCGCCTCCAGCGCGCCGCGCGGCAGCCTGGAGTAGGGGGCGGCCCGCTTGACCAGGGCCTCCAGCTCGTCGACGGTCCAGTCGTCGAGCGCGGTCATGGCCACGATCTGCTGGGCCAGCACGTCGAGCGGGTTGCGCGGGTAGCGCAACTCCTCGATCTGCCCGCTGCGCATGCGCTCGGCCACCACGGCCGTCTGGACGAGATCGCCCCGGTACTTGGGGAAGATCACACCCCGGGAGACCGCGCCCACCTGGTGGCCGGCCCGGCCGATGCGCTGCAACCCGCTGGCCACGCTGGGCGGGGCCTCCACGCACGCCACCAGATCGACCGCGCCCATGTCGATGCCCAGCTCCAGGCTGGACGTGGCCACCACGGCAGGCAGCCGCCCCGACTTGAGCGCCTCCTCGATCTGCGCCCGCTCCTCCTTCGACACCGAGCCGTGGTGGGCGCGGACGATCTCCGTCACCACACCCTTGCTCGCCCCCGCCTGCGCCATCATCTCGGCCGGCATACGCCTGGGCGGGGCCGGGTCCTCGTGGTCCTGCGGCGGCGTCTCCCAGATCGACAGGTCGACGGCCTCCAGCCCCTGCCGCCGCCCGTAGGCCAGCTCGTTGAGCCGGGTGCACAACCGTTCGGCCAGGCGCCTGGAGTTGGCGAACACGATCGTCGAACTGTGGGCCTCGATCAGGTCGAACAGCCGGTCCTCCACATGAGGCCAGATCGACCGGCCGGACGGCTCGACCTGCTCCGGATCGGGCGCCCCCTCCATCTCCGTCATGTCCTCGACCGGGACGACGACCTCGATCTCGATGCGCTTGTCGGACGGCGGCTGCACCACCGTCGCCGGGCGCGTGCCGCCGAGGAAGGCGGCCACCTCGCTCACCGGCCGCACGGTCGCCGACAACCCCACCCGCTGCGCCGGACGCTCCAGCAGCGCGTCGAGCCGCTCCAGGCTGAGCGCCAGGTGGGCGCCGCGTTTGGTGGCCGCGACCGCGTGCACCTCGTCGACGATCACCGTCTCGACGTCGCGCAGCGCGTCGCGCGCCTGGCTGGTGAGCAGCAGGAACAGCGACTCGGGGGTGGTGATCAGGATGTCGGACGGCTTGGCGGCGAACCGCCTGCGTTCCTCGGCCGGGGTGTCGCCCGAACGGATCGCCACCGAGATCTCCGGCACGGGCAGCCCGAGCCGCCGCGCCGTCTGCCTGAGCCCGGCCAGCGGCGCGCGCAGGTTGCGCTCGACGTCGACGGCCAGCGCCTTGAGCGGCGACACGTAGAGCACCCGCGTCCCCGGCTTCGCGCCCTTCGCAGGGGACTTCGGCGCTTTCGCGCCCGCTTCCGCGGGGGGCTGATCGGCCGCCCGGGCCGCGAGCCTGTCGAGCGACCACAGGAACGCCGCCAGCGTCTTGCCCGACCCCGTGGGGGCGACGACCAGCGTGTTGTCACCGCGCGCGATCGACTCCCACGCGCCCTCCTGGGCCGCCGTGGGCGCCTGGAAGGCCCCGGCGAACCATTGCCTGGTCACCTGGCTGAAGTGGTCTAGCGAGCTCACCAGCACATACTGCCTCGCGCCACCGACAGAAAACGTATTGGCGGAGCGCCCGGTGATTGAGGTGGGGTCATGACGGACATACAGCGACCGTGACCATTGACTATGCCGCCGTCGAGAACCGACGCGCACAACTGCGACAACAGTACGCCTTACCGCACCGGCCGTCGAGCAGCGCCCGTGGCCTGCACCACGTGGCCCTGTTGTCGTCCGATGTGGAACGAACCATCAAGTTCTACCAGGAACTCCTGGAGTTCCCGCTGACGGAGATCATCGAGAACCGCGACTACAAGGGTTCGAGCCACTTCTTCTTCGACATCGGCAACGGAAACCTGCTCGCCTTCTTCGACTTTCCCGGGCTCGACCTCGGTCCCTACCAGGAGGTGCTCGGCGGTCTGCACCACGTGGCGATCTCCGTGGACCCCGCCACCTGGGAACGTCTGCGGGGCAAGCTGGAGATGGCCGGCGTGCCGCACCAGATCGAGAGCGGCGCCTCCATCTACTTCAAGGACCCCGACGGCGCCCGCCTGGAGCTGCTCGCCGACCATCTCGGTGAGATGTACGGCGCGCGGGTGTTGTGACCGTGCGTCGCAGGCTCAGCGCCGCGACGCCCTGCGCGTGCGCGGCCTGCCCGCACGCGGTTCCTGCCTGATTCCCGCGTGCCGTTCCGATCGCTGTCCCTTCTCCTTCTGTACGGCCTGCCGCATCGCGAGTAACAGCCGGCGGCGCCTGGCCCTGTTGGCCTTGGTCCTGGAGGTCTTGGGGGGCGAGGACTTGGGGGTCTTTGGCATGCGGATGTCTTACCCACGTCCGACGCGATTCCATACTTGGTCCATGCGCCTGACCGAGTTCTGGAGACGGATGAACGCCCATTTCGGCGAGACCTACGCCGAGTCGTGGGCCCGCGACTACGTGATCGCCCCGCTGGGCGGCCGTACCGTGACGCAGGCGCTGGCCGACGGCGAGAGCGCCAAGACCGTGTGGCGGGCCGTGTGCCAGGTGGAGGACGTCTCACCCAGACTGCGCTGAGTCCAGCGTCCGGCGCAGCGAGGCCGCCGCGCTCTCCAGGTCGTCCGCGTCGCCCTGCCCGCCGGGCGACCACAACAACGTCCAGCCCCCGCTGGAGGGGGTGGCGAAGACGATCGTCTGGCGGCGCGTACGCGGGTGCCACACCCACAGCACCGGGTCGTCGCCGCCGACCAAGCGGCTCACCAGCCCCTGGTGGGGCAGCAATTCGGCGAGCGCCTCCAGAAGGGCTCGTCGTTCCCCGGTGTAGCCACTCGCCACTTCGCCGCCTCCAAGCCTGTCCCTGGAGTGAGTCTCCCCAGCTCACGGCGTCTGACAACACGCCGGGGCCAACCCGTACGCCGTCACTTCCGACGTGTGGGGAGGACGGCCGTGACGTCGCCCTCCCTCCTCCCCACACGGCGATCCCGTACGGCGATCCCGTACGGCGATCCCGTACGGCGATCCCGTACGGCGATCCCGTACCGATCCGTGTTCCAGGGACCCGATCACATGACGCCCGTCCATGTGGGACAGGCGTTCATCCGACCCGGACCCGTACAACCGCCCATCCGGGCGTACCCCATCACGTCCGCCCGCCGCGCGCGGTCGCACGGCAACGATCCCCAGGGCAGACCCCACGGCCAATCCGGTAGTGACGACCATGAACGCGAGCGGCGTCCGAGCACCGGCCTCGCCCTCCTTTGAACACGCCGCATGCATCCCAGCAGCGTGTTCGTGATGTGATCGAACAATCGTTCGGCTACGATGTAACAGCCGAACCAGGCCACGCCTTCCCCGGCCGTCACGGAAAATGTCGGTGGCAGGCCGTAGCTTTCACTCGACTGATCGGACCACGACCCTCCAGAGGGAGCTCCCATGGCTATCAACGACCGCGAGAAGGCCCTCGAGACCGCGCTCGCTCAGATCGAGCGGCAGTTCGGCAAGGGCTCCGTCATGCGACTGGGCGACGACGCCCGAGCCCCCATCGAGGTGATCCCCACCGGGTCGATCTCCCTTGACGTGGCCCTCGGCATCGGCGGCCTCCCGCGCGGCCGCATCGTCGAGATCTACGGCCCCGAGTCCTCCGGCAAGACCACGATCGCCCTGCACGCGGTGGCCAACGCCCAGCGGGCCGGCGGCATCGCGGCGTTCATCGACGCCGAGCACGCCCTCGACCCCGAATACGCCAAGAAGCTGGGCGTGGACACCGACGCGCTGCTGGTCTCCCAGCCCGACACCGGTGAGCAGGCGCTTGAGATCGCCGACATGCTGATCAGGTCCGGCGCGGTCGACATCATCGTCATCGACTCGGTGGCCGCCCTGGTGCCCAAGGCCGAGATCGAGGGCGAGATGGGCGACAGCCACGTCGGCCTCCAGGCCCGTCTCATGTCCCAGGCCCTGCGCAAGGTCGCCGGCGCGCTCAACAGCACCGGCACCACCGCCATCTTCATCAACCAGCTCCGCGAGAAGATCGGCGTCATGTTCGGCAGCCCCGAGACCACGACCGGTGGTAAGGCGCTCAAGTTCTACGCCTCCGTCCGCATGGACATCCGCCGCATCGAGACCCTGAAGGACGGCACGGAGGCGGTCGGCAACCGCACCCGGATCAAGGTCGTCAAGAACAAGATGGCCCCGCCCTTCCGCGTCGCCGACTTCGACATCCTCTACGGCGTGGGCATCTCCCGCGAGGGCGGTCTCATCGACATGGGCGTCGAGCACGGCTTCGTCCGCAAGTCGGGCGCCTGGTACACGTACGAGGGCGACCAGCTGGGCCAGGGCAAGGAGAACGCCCGTAACTTCCTGAAGAACCACCCCGACATGGCCAACGAGATCGAGAAGAAGATCAAGGACAAGCTCGGGGTCGGCCCCAAGCTCGACGCGCCCGCCGAACCGGCCGCTGCCGCCCCGGCTCCCGCCGCCGCGCCGTCTGGTCGTGGCTCGAAGTCCACCCCCAAGCCGGGTGACGTCTGATCGGTCGGCACATGAGTGACAGGGATCCGTCGCAGGCGCCCCGTTCCCAGGACTGGGGCGCATGGTCCGATCTCCCCGCCTCGGGGGAGCGCAGAAAGCGCGGACCCCGCGGCCCTCGGGCCACCACCCCTGAGCCGGCGCCCCGGGCGACCGACCGCCCGGCCCCCGCTCAGGGATCGCGTGGCCCCGACCTGGCCCGTTCGGCCGCAGACGGCTGGCCATCGGTAGACGAATGGCACGAACAACGCGCCCGCCTCCGAGCCGCCACCCCACCGACCACGGACACCCCTCTGGCAGGTGACGGCCTCCTGGCCGGTGACACCACCCCGCGGGACATCTCCATGTCCGGTGACACCGCCGAGCCCACCTTCGCTCCGGACTCCCTCCCGGCCGGTGACACCACCCCCACCGAGCTCCCTCTCGCCGACCATGACGAGCCGTCCGACCCGGCCATCCATGACGAGGTGGACGGCTCGGCCGCCCACGACGCCACGGTCGCGGCTGACGACGCTGATGACGCAGTCGTCGAGGCCGACGACAGTGGTGATGATGCGGTCGAGGCCGACGACGTGGCTGTAGCGGCTGACGAAATGGCCAGCTCCGATTGGCACTTGGAGCGCCGGACGGCCGTTGCCGTGCCTCCGGCGTGGGGGCCGGGCCGAGACATCGCCCCGCCGACCTTCACCTGGCCCGGTCAGCAGAGCTCCCCGTCCGCCGAACCCGACGCGGGCCCGGCCGACGAGGCCGCCGCAGGGCTGGGTGGTGAGCGTGGTGGCCTGTTGGATGCGATTGCATCCGGTTGGGGTCAGTCGGCCGAGGAGCGGGATCGGGCTGAGGAAGGCGCTGCTGATCGGCGTACAGGTGATCGAGCTGGTGGCCGGCCCTTCCAAGGGCGCTCGGAGGATCGTGCCGAGGCGCCGATCTTCGTATGGCCAGGTGAGCGTACTGCCCGTTCCAGCGGTGACGCCGCTGCTGCGGGCGGGCCTTCCAGCGCCGGTGCCGTACGAGCCGGTAAGGGCGTCTCCGGAAGGCGTAAGAAGAGGACCCGGGACGGCGAGGGTGTCACCGAAGGTCCGCTGAATGAGGTTGGTGGCCGTGGCGGTGAGGGCTTCTCCGGTGGGGAACTGAGTGAGCCGGACGCCCAGGACGGCGGCAAGGGCTCTGAACGGCGTCGGGGTGAGCGGGAAGACCCGCATGAGCCGGGCGGCGTTGTTGAAAGCACGCCGGGGGCCGAGGTTCCTCCGAAGGCGAAGTACGACGCCGACGGGTGGCATTCCGAGGTACTGGCCGGAAGTAGCTGGTTCGCCGAGGAGCAGCAGGCGAGCGGTAAGAAGCGATCGAGCAAAGAGCGATCGGGCAAGGGACGTCGCGCAGGTGGACGAGGGGCCGGCGGGGAAAGCGGTCACTCCGAGGAGGACGCGGCGGGAAACGGCTCGTCCAGGGGAGACGGAGACGCCGGGGGAAGTGGCTCTTCCGGCGGAGACGCCGGGGGGAGCGGTTCGTCCTGGGCGGACGCGAAGGGAAGCGGCTCGTTCCGGACGGTCGAAGGGGGAAGCGGCTCGGTCGGAGGGGGCTCGGAGGGAAGTGAGCAGTTCGGGGGCTCAGAGGGGAGCGGGCTCTTCGGGGGAGGCGGCTCGGAGGAAGGTGGGCTGTTCGGGGAAGGGCCAGGGGGAAGTGGGCTGTTCGCGGGGGGATCCGGTGGGAGCGGTCGGTCTGGGAGGCGCGCCAAGGGGAGTGGTCGGTTCGGGAGAGGGGCTCGGGGGCGTGGGACGTTGCCTGACGGGCCCGACGCCGAGAGTTCCGCTGCGGCTGGGCCCGAGGCGGATCCGGAGTCGGTGGCGCGGGCCATCTGTCTTCGGTTGCTCACCATGGCTCCCAAGACCCGGGCGCAGCTCGCCGAGGCCCTTCGCAAGCGGGACGTACCAGACGAGGCCGCGGAGAAGGTACTCGATCGGTTCGCCGAGCTCGGGCTGATCAATGACGAGGCGTTCGCGGAGGCGTGGGTCGATTCCCGGCATCACGGGCGTGGCCTTGCGAAGCGGGCGCTGGCGGCCGAGTTGCGCCACCGGGGCGTGGACACCGACACCGTCAAGGAAGCCGTGGACCGCCTGGATTCCGACCAGGAGGCCGAGACGGCCCGGCGGCTGGTGGAACGCAAACTCGCCTCCACCCGGTCGCTCGATACGCAGACCCGTACTCGGCGTCTGGCCGGCATGCTCGCGCGGAAGGGGTACTCGTCCGGGGTGGCCTATCGGGTGATCCGGGAGGCTCTCGAGCAGGAGGGCATCGACCTGGAGGATGACTTCTCCTGATCTTCTTCGGAGGCACCCGTCCCGATCCCGAGGAGTGTGTCCCCCACAAAGCTCTGCGGCTGAGGTCTGAGGGGCGTGAGGGCAGGGTGTTGAGGGAGAGGGGAAGGTGGGGACAAATGGGGGTGATCGTGGGTTATGTGGTCGATTGGGGAGATTCGGGCCCGTAAGACACGCTTGAGGACGCGTTTGCTTGCTCGTGACCTGTTCGACGCATAACCTCGACGGCAGTGAGGAGTTACTCCGCGCAGTGCGGATTTGCCATACCGGTGAACGACGGACGAACGAGCTCGGTTGATCGAGGCAGGCGAGGTGTCGGCTATGGGGGTCGATGCCCGGTCAGTCTTGGCTTGACATCGGTCCTGGAGACGACGCCGACCGGGCGTTCCGTGGCGCGCACGTGACCCCTCCCGTTTTGGGTCCGCGTTATGAGGTGTTGACGACGCGAGGAGGGCGGGGCGCACATGCAGCCGCTGGTCGTGGTGCTGATGGTGGCGGTGCTCGTGCTCGCGTTCGGGATGATCGCGGCGCTGCTCGTCGTCATACGCCGGACCTCAGGCGGTCTGCCCCGGAAGGGCGGGCCGAGCCCCGAGCAGGTGGAGGCCGTACACACTGAGCTTGAAGAGGCTCGGGAGAAGGCCAGCGAGATCCGGACCAAGGCGGAGAGCGACGCCGAGGAGATCCTGCGCAGGTCGGAGACCGCCGCCGAGAGCGCCGCGCAGATGCGGCGGGAGGTCGAGGAGGAGAGCCGGATCCTGAAGTCCGAGCTCAAGGAGCTCCGGACCGATCTCGAACGCAGGGAGGCCAGGCTGGCCGAGCGCGAGCAGCGGCTCGACGAGGAGGCCAGGCGGCAGGCCGAGCGGGACAGGAAGCTGGCCGAGACCGAGGTCGGGCTGGCCGACCGGCGCGAGGAACTGCTCCAGGTCGAGGAGGAACGGCGGGTGATCCTGGAACGGGTCGCCGGGCTGACGGGGGAGCAGGCCAAGTCCGAGCTGGTCAGGGAGATCGAGAACCAGGCCAAGCGCGAGGCGGCGCTGATCATCCGGGAGATCGAGAGCGATGCCCGTAAGGAAGGCGAGAAGCGGGCCACCAAGATCGTGACGCTGGCGGTGCAGCGGGTGGCGGCCGAGCAGACGGCGGAGTCGGTCGTCAGCGTGCTGCATCTGCCCGGTGATGAGATGAAGGGCCGGATCATCGGGCGCGAGGGGCGCAACATCCGGGCGTTCGAATCGACCACCGGCGTGAATCTGATCATCGACGACACCCCGGAAGCGGTGTTGTTGTCGTGTTTCGACCCGGTACGCAGGGAGACGGCGCGGCTCACGCTGGAGAAACTGGTGCTGGACGGACGCATCCATCCCCAGCGGATCGAGGAGGCGCACGACCGCAGCCGCCAGGAGGTGCAGGACCTCTGCGCGCGGGCGGGCGAGGACGCGCTGGTCGAGCTGGGCATCACGGACATGCACCCGGAGCTGACGCTGCTGCTCGGGCAACTTCGCTACCGCACGTCCTATGGACAGAACGTGCTCAAGCACCTGATCGAGTCCGCGCACATCGCCGGCATCATGGCGGCCGAGCTGAAGATGAACCAGCAGCTCATGAAGCGGTGCGCGCTGCTGCACGACATCGGCAAGGCGCTCACGCACGAGGTCGAGGGCAGTCATGCGCTGATCGGCGCGGAGATCGCCCGCCGGTACGGCGAGCAGGAGGACGTGGTGCACGCCATCGAGGCGCACCACAACGAGGTCGAGGTGCGTACGGTCGAGGCGGTGCTCACCCAGGCGGCCGACGCCATCAGCGGCAGCCGGCCGGGGGCGCGCAGGGAGTCGCTGGAGGCGTACGTCAAGCGGCTGGAGCGGCTGGAGGAGATCGCGCAGTCGTACGAGGGTGTGGAGAAGGTGTTCGCCATGCAGGCCGGGCGGGAGATCCGGGTCATGGTCAAGCCTGACGCGATCGACGACATCCAGGCGCAGGTGATCGCCCGGGACGTGGCCAAGCAGGTGGAAGAGGAGCTGACGTACCCGGGGCAGATCCGGATCACGGTGGTGCGGGAGTCGCGGGCAACCGAGTTCGCCCGCTGACCCTCGGTACGTCGGGAGAGTGGCTGTCCCCTGGGAAGTGGATGATCAGGGGATGGCCGACGTGGGCCGGGTGCGGGCCCGTGGTGGTGCCGGGACAACCGTCCAGCCAGCCGCGGTCCCTTCGGCGGTGGAGGGCCGCAGGCGGTTGGGACGGATGTTGGTGGGCCGCGGGTGGCGAGGGCGGTCGCCGGGTGGCGTTGCGGGTGGCCGGGGCGGTCGCTGATGGTGCCGCAAGGGGATCAAGAGGTGTGTTCGGCGAACGCGCTGGAGGGCTGGGCGGGCGCGGTTGGAGTGCGCCCGCCCGGTGGGTGGGTGGGTCGGGTGGGTTTGATGGTCAGGCCAGGCGGATTCGGGGGTCGAGGAGGCCGTAGGCGATGTCCACCAGGAGGTTGGCCACCACTACGGCGGTGGTGGCGAGGATGACGACGCCCATGATCACTGGTAGGTCGCCGCTGATGAACGCCTGCACCACCGCCTGCCCCACGCCGCCGAGACCGAAGACCGACTCCGTCACCACCACGCCGCCGATCAAGGTGCCGATGTCGACGCCGAGTTGGGTCACCACGGGGGTCAGCGCGGCCCGCAGGCCGTGCCGGTAGATGACGCGGCCCTCGGGTACGCCCTTGGCGCGGGCCGTACGGATGTAGTCCTCGCCGAGGACGTCCAGCATGGAGCCCCGGGTGAGGCGGGCGTACGAGGCCGCCTGGACCATGGCCAGGGTGATCCACGGCAGGATCAGGTGCCGGGCCCATTCGCCGGGGTTGTCGGTGAAGGCCACGTAGGAGTCGGGTGGCAGGATGGGCGCGCCTGCCATGGAGAGCTGGAAGAAGAAGAAATACAGCAGGAGCAGGCCGACCACGAACGTCGGCATCGAGACTCCGGCCAGGGCCAGCGTGGTCAGCACGCGGTCCAGGAACGACCGGACGCGGGTGGCGCTGAGCACGCCCGCGCCGACGCCGAGGCAGAACCACAGGACCGCACCCCCTAGCACCAGCGAGAACGTCGGGGGGAAGTCCTGGGCGAGCAGCTTGCCCACCGATTCGCCCGAGAAGTACGACTGGCCCAGGTCGCCGTGCAGAAGGCGGCCGAGGTAGTCGAAGTACTGGACGATGGTCGGGCGGTCGAGGCCGAGGTTGTGGCGGATCAGGTCGACCTGTTCGGGGGTGGCCTGGCGGCCGGCCAGCGTACGTGCGGGGTCGCCGGGGGCGACGAAGAACAGGAAGAACGTGCCCAGGGAGACCAGCCACAGCACCAGCAGCCCGAGCAGCGCCCTCCGCAGGAGGAACCGTCGCAACATCAGCCCACCACCCCCGATGTTACGAAGGTTCCGACAAGAGGGAGGGAGATGGGACTTACGAAGGGGCCGATGAGGGGGCCGGCCAAGGGCGCCGCGAAGGGGCCGATGAGGGAGCGGGCGAAGGGGCCTTCGTGGAGGCGGAGGGACACGGGGCTAGTGAGGTGCGGCATCGGAGCTCCCCGAAGCAGGTGCGGATACGGGGGCGGGGCGGCGGCGGGTACGGCGTCGCCGACGGCTGAACAGCCGTTCCATACGCGGATCGATGGCATCCCTGATCCCATCGCCCACCAGGTTGAACGCCAGCGTGGTGATCAGCAGCGACGCCGCCGGGAACCCCAGATACCAGTACGCCACCCGGTAGAACCCCTGAGCCTCGCTCAGCAGGTTCCCCCAGGACGGGGTGGGGGGAACGATCCCGAGCCCCAGATAGGACAAGGTGGACTCGAACACGATCGCCGCCGGCACCAGCAGCGTGGTGAGCACGATGACGGGGGCCAGCAGGTTCGGCAGGATGTCCACGAACATGATCCGCGCGTCGCCGGCTCCCATCGACCGGGCCGCCTCCACGTACTCGCGTTCCTTGAGCGAGAGTGTCTGACCTCTGACCACGCGGGCGATGGCGGCCCAGGAATAGAACGAGATCACCCCGATCGTCGCGGTCAGCGAGGGCCCGGCGATGGACACCACGGCGATCGCGAAGATCAGGTACGGGAACGACAACACCACGTCCATGAGCCGGGACAGGATGGTGTCGATGACGCCGCCGTAGTACCCGGCCAGCAGCCCGATGACGACGCCGATCAGCGCCGCCACGCCGGTCGCGACCACGCCGACGAGCAGCGAGACGCGTGCGCCGTACAGAACCCTGATGAACAGGTCGCGGCCGAGGCGGTCGGTGCCGAACCAGAACTCGCCGTTGGGCCCGACGGGCAGGCCCTCGTCGGTGATGCCGGTGTCGCGGAACTGTTCGTCGGGGTCGTGGCCGTTCCAGGCCGAGATGAGCGGCGCGGCCAGGGCGAGCAGGCACAGCAGTACGACGACGATCCCCGACACCAGGGCCACACGATCGGACCTGATCCTGGCCCAGGCGAGCTGCCAGGGGCTGCGGCCGGCGATCGTACGGTCGGCGACGGCGTCCGGACGGATCTCCGTGAGTGTCATGTGGTCCTCCCGGCGGTCAGGTCCTCGCCCGCCTCGACCGGGTAGTGACAGGCCACCAAGTGCTCCTGGGCCACCAGCTGCGGTTCCTCGGCCGAGCATCGTTCCCGCGCCTTCGGGCACCGGGGATGGAACCGGCACCCCTCGGGCGGGTCGATCGGCGAGGGCACGTCGCCGGTGAGGATGATGCGGTGCCGCCGTTCGGCCTCGTCGGGGTCGGCCACGGCGGTCGCCGACAGCAGCGCGTTCGTGTACGGATGGCGCGGCACCGCGTGCAGCTCCTCGGCGGAGGCCAGTTCGACCACCTTGCCCAGGTACATGACCGCGATCCGGTCGCTGACGTGCCGCACCACCGACAGGTCGTGCGCGATGAACAGGTACGTCAGCCCGAAGTCGTCCTGGAGGTCCTTGAGCAGGTTGAGGATCTGGGCCTGGATGGACACGTCGAGCGCCGACACCGGCTCGTCGCAGATGATCAGCCGGGGCCGCAGCGCGAGCGCCCGCGCGACCCCGATGCGCTGCCGCTGACCGCCGGAGAACTCGGCGGGGAACCGGTTGTAGTGTTCGGGGTTGAGCCCGACCCGTTCCATCAGCTCCTGGACGGTGCGCCGCAGCTCCTGGCCGCTCGCGACCCGGTGGATGACGAGCGGGTCGGCGATGATCGACCCGACCCGCCGGCGCGGGTTCAGGGAGCCGTACGGATCCTGGAAGATCACCTGGATGTCGCGGCGGTAGGGCCGCATCCGGCGGCGCGGCAGGTTCGTGATGTCCGACCCGTCGAACCGCACGCTGCCCGAGGTGATCGGATGCAGGCCCGCGATGCAGCGGGCCAGCGTGGACTTGCCGCAGCCGGTCTCGCCGACCAGGCCGAGCGTCTCGCCGGGCGTCAGCGACAGGCTGACGCCGTCCACGGCCTTGACCTGCCCGATCGTCTGCTTGATCAGCATGCCGCTGGTGATGGGGAAGTATTTGACCAGGTTCTCGACTTCGAGCAGCATCACGCCTCCTCAGCCGTGACCCGCGGCGCCTGCTTGCGCAGCGCCTCCGCCTCCGCGCCGAGCCCGACCGCCTCGTGCGGCAGCCAGCACGCCGAGGCGTGCCCGCGCGCGCCGGTGACGGAGGCCAGCGGCGGCCGTTCGGCGGGACAGACCGGCATGACGTACGGGCAACGCGGATGGAAGGCGCACCCGGACGGGATCGCGATCAGGCTCGGCGGCGAGCCCGGGATGGGCCGCAGCCGCCCGCCGCGGTCGCCGGTGCTGCCCGGGATCGATTCCAGCAGCCCCTTGGTGTACGGATGGTGCGGGCTGTAGTAGAGCGTGCGCCGGTCGGCCCGCTCGACCACGAGCCCGGCGTACATGACCATGACCTCGTCGGCCATGCCCGCGACGACGCCGAGGTCGTGCGTGATGAGGATGAGCGCGATGTCGAACTCGGCCTGCACCCGCCCGATGAGCTCCAGGATCTGCGCCTGGACGGTCGCGTCGAGCGCGGTGGTCGGCTCGTCGGCGACGATGAGCTTCGGGTTGAGCGCGAGCGACATGGCGATCATCGCGCGCTGCCGCATGCCCCCGGAGAACTGGTGGGGGTAGTCGTCCACCCTGCGGTCCGGGCGGGGGATGCCCACCAGGCCCAGCAGCTCGACGGCCCGCTTCCTGGCCTCGGCGCGGCGGGTGTCGGGACGGTGGACGCGGATCAGCTCCTCGATCTGCCAGCCGACCTTGTAGAGCGGATGGAGGCTGGTCAGCGGGTCCTGGAAGACCACGCTGATCTCCGCGCCGCGGATCCGGCGGAGTTGCTCGCGGTCGAGTTCGAGCAGGTCGATGCCCTCGAACAGGGCCGTGCCCGAGATGTCGGCGTCGGGGGTCAGCCCGAGGATCGCCTGGGTGCTCACGGTCTTCCCGCTGCCGGACTCGCCGACGATCGCCAGAGTCTGGCCGCGGTCGACGGTGAACGACAGCCCCCGCACCGCCTGGACCACGCCGTCGGATGTGGGAAAGGCCACCTGGAGGTCGGTTACCTCAAGCAGGCTCATATGTCTCCCTCACGGTTGTCCCGCGGACCCGCCGGTCGGCGGGCCCGCGGGACACCGGTCGTCAAGGCGTGTTGGGGTTCAGCCAGAGGTTGGTGACGTCATAGATCTGGTACGACGGCAGATACAGGGCGTTCTGCACCCGCTTGTTCTTGTACAGCGGCGTGTTCTGGTTGTTCAGCGGCACCATCACCGCGTCGCCCAGCACCGTCTGGTCGGCCTGGTGCCACAGCGCCGCGGCCTTGGCCTGGTCGGTCTCGGCGAGCGCCTGCTTGATCAGGTCGTCGACCTTGGGGTTGCTGTAGCAGCCGTAGTTGCTGGTGCCGGCGTTGCAGTTGGTCTGGAACAGCGGCTGCATGACCGCGCGGCCGTTGTTGCCGTACCAGTCGGGGATCCAGCCGGGGGCCGACAGGTCCCACTCGCTGTTCTTGGCGTGCGAGGGCGTCTGCAGGTAGGTGTAGTAGTCGCCCTGGCGCAGCGGCAGGCCCTTGACGGTGATCCCGCACTTCTTCAGGTCGGCCGAGTACGACTGGAAGTTGGCCGGGTGGTTGCCCGCGTTGCGGAAGGCGCCGATGAGGGTCAGCCCGTCGGGGTAGCCGGCCTCGCTCAGCATCTGCTTGCACTTGGCCGGGTCGCCCTGGTCGTTCGGCGTCGGGTACGGGTTGTACTCCTGGTAGCCGATGTTGCCGGGCGGGATGACCGTGTGCAGCGCGGTCGCGACGTCGGCGCCGCCGTAGATCTTGGCGATGGCGGTCTTGTTGATCGCGTACTCGATGGCCTGGCGGACCTTGAGCTTGCCCATCGCCCCGCCGGCGTTCTTGCTCTGCAGGTTGAACACGACGTACGGGTTCGTCACGGCGCCGGGGTAGATCGTGAAGTTGGGGTCGTTGCTCTTCAGGCGCGGGATCTGCGCGGTCGGCACCGGCAGGTCCCAGGACAGGTCGGCGCTGCCGGCCTCAAGCTGCTGCTGTACGGCGTCCGGTTCGGCGACGCCCATCTTGACCTCGATGGCGTTGACGTACTGGTGCCGGATCGGGTCGGACTCCTGTTTCCAGGCCGGGTTCTTCTCCAGCTTGATCGACTTGGTGGCCACGTACGAGGTGATCTTGTAGGGGCCGTTGGAGATCACGTGCTGGCGGAAGGTGGCGTCGTCGGGGACGTACTGGTCGTACTCCTGTGGCGCGGCCGAGGCGAAGTTCAGGGACAGGATGTTGAGGAAGTCACCGGCCGGCTGGGTCAGCGTGAAGACGACCGTCTTGTCGTCCTTGGCCTGCACACCGGCGATGTCGTGGCCGTTCTGGAAGTCGGCCAGTGCCTTGGCGGTGGGCTTGGCCTTCTCGAACGCCTTGATGTAGGCGTCGCAGTATTCGGCCATGCCCTTGATCGTGCTGGTGTAGTAGCCGGGCGCGCCGGAGCCCGCCACCGGGTTGCAGATGCGCTTGAAGCCGCGGACGAAGTCGCTCGCCGTCACCTGCCGCGGCGGCTGGGTGTCCCACTGCACGCCGTCCCGCAACTTGATCGTGTACGTGAGCTTGTCGGCGCTCAGGCCGCCGTTCGCCTCGGTGGGCAGTTCGGTGGCGATGTCCGGGAGCACCTCGTAGCCCTTGGTGGTGTCGGCCCCCGCGGCCACGCCTTGGAGGGCGAAGAGCTGGCGCGAGTAGCCGCGCATGATCCCGATGGTGACGACGTAGTAGATGCTGGTCGGGTCGAGATGGTCGACGTCGCCCGAGCCCACGAGCCTGAGCGTGCCGCCCGCGACGGGGCTTCCGGAGCTCGGGGCGGCGGCGGTGGGCGGCGCGGAGTTCTTGGCTCCGTTCTCCGTCGCGCAAGAGGTGGCGAGCAGAGTTGCCGCCGCCACCGTGATGATGCTGAGATGGCGCAAGCTGGCCATCTGGCCTCCCTCGTGCCGAGATGGGGTGTTCGTGGCTGGCACAGCTGGGGCGCGCGTCGTGGCCGCGATGCGCGCCCCACGTTTGCTGTGTCGAGCAACCCACGCCTGAGGGAGACTGTCGAGATCGGTTTACGTAACTGTTTGCGACTAGCGACTGCTTGGTAATGCTGGTTCAGTCTGAATTACGTCCAGGTATTGCGACATCAACTGAATAGCTGCTGGTAGAAGGCCAGCTCGGCGGCCAGTGCCGCGACACGTGTTTCCAGCCGGCGAAATCCGTGGGATTCGCCGTCGAAAGCCAGATAAGTGCAGGAGACTCCGCGCTCGGACAACGCGTCGGCGAAGGCCGTCGACTGCTCGGGCGGCACCACCGGGTCGTCGAGCCCCTGAAGGAGCAACATCGGGCAGGACACGCCGTCGACCAGGCCGAGCGGCTCCCTGGAAGCGTAGACGGCCGGGTCGTCGCCGACGAGCCACTCCACGTAACGGGACTCGAAGTCGTGGGTGTGCGCCACGAGCGGGGCGAGCGCGCTGACGCCGTAGTAGGACACCCCGCCCGCGAACACGTCGGACCGGCAGCAGGCGGCCATCACCGTCCAGCCGCCCGCGCTGCCGCCGCGCACCGCGATCCTGGCCGGGTCGGCGAGGCCCGAGTCGGCCAGCCACCGCGCGGCGGCGACCGTGTCGGCCACGTCGACCAGCCCCCACTGGCCTCTGAGCCGCTCCCGGTAGGCGCGGCCGTAGCCGGTGGAACCGCCGTAGTTGACGTCGAGCACGCCGATGCCGCGCGAGGTCAGGAACGCCTTCTCCAGGTCGAGCGCGGTGTCGGAGTGGGCGGTCGGCCCGCCGTGCACGAAGACCACGTACGGCGCCGGCTCCTCGCTCACCTGGTGGAGGAAGGCGTGGACCGGCCGCTCGCCCGGCACCACGACCGCGCGCGGATCGGGCACCCCGGACAGGTCGGGCAGGCGCTCGGCGGCGCGCATGAGCGGCTCGGCCCGGCCGGAGGCGACGTCGACCCGTACGACCGAGCGCGGCGTCCTGGCCGCGTGGCCGATCCCCGTCACCGTCGTGCCGTCGGCCGCGAGCGCCGCCTGCCAGCCCGCCCAGGGCACGTCGAGGTCGTGAAGCGCTCCCGTGGCCGGGTCGAGCACGCCCAGCCGCAGGTCGCCGCGCCCGTGCAGCACCGCGAGCCGCCCGTCGCCGAGCACGGTGTACGGCGCCCCGCCGAGCTGCCACGGCGGCTGCGTGAACTCCTCCTCTGCCGGGCACAACGCCCGGGCCTGCCCGCCGTCGAGGCCGCACTCGTAGAGGTTCCACCAGCCGGAGCGGTCGGAGACCAGGTAGAGGGTGTCGTCGTCCTTCCACGCGGGCGAAAGGACGGACTCGGTCTCGCCGCCCAGCAGCGTGCGGGCCTGCCCGTCGCGCAGCCGGACGACGCGCAGCTCGGTGCCGTCCCAGGGCATGCGGGGGTGGTTCCAGCAGACGTAGGCCAGGTGGGCGCCGTCGGGGGACAGGACGGGCGAGGCGTAGAAGTCGTGGCCGGAGGCCCGCTCGCGGGGCTCGCCGCCGGCCAGCGGGATCGACACCACCGAACGGGTGATCTTGCCGTTTCCGTCGTGCTGCTCGCGCACCGCCCAGACCTCGTCGTCGCGGACGGTGAGGTCGGCGTATCTGGAGCCCTCGGTGGTGAGGGGTTTCGGTCGGCCGTTTTCGCGGAGAATGTACAGGCGCTGATCGGTCAGGCTGGTGAAGACCACCTCGCCGGCGGGCGTCACGGCATAGGGGCGGCCGCCGTACTCGTGCACCCGGGTGCGGGCGCTCCAGGGCGCGGGCAGCAGGTCATGGCAGGTGCCGTCGGCCTCGCGGCGGACGATCGCGGTGCGGCCGCCCTCGCCGGGACGGTCCTCGGTCCACCACACCCGGCCGCCCTCGGCGACGGGCCAGCCGGGACGCAGACCGGCCGCGGCCACGTCGTGGGCGGAGATGGGGGATGGCCAGAAAGGCATACTCGCATCCTGCCGGAAGATCGGGGGCCGTGGGGCGCGATCAAGAACATCTCTCGGGCGGCGGCATCGTCGTGGGCAGCCTGAGCCCGGTCTCGCCGAACCATTTGCGCAGCAGCCGGGTGGCCGTGCCGTCCCGCCACATCTCGGCCACGGCCTGGTTGGCCGCCTCGCAGGTCTCGATGTCGCCCTTTTTCAGGCCGATGCCGTACAGCTCGTCGGTGAAGGGGGCGTTGAGCAGCCGGAACAGGCCGGGGACCTGCTGGGCGAAGCCGGCCAGGGTCAGGTCCTCGGTGGAGACCGCGTCGAGCTCGTTCGCGCTGAGCTTGCGTACGCAGTCGGAGTAGTTGGCCGCGGGCACGGCCACGACGGGCAGGTCGAGCTTGCCGTCCGGCGGCGGGTCGGCGACCCGTTTGAAGGAGTTGGAGCCGGGCACCTGGCACACGCGTTTGCCCCGCAGGTCGTCGACCTGGTGGATGTCCGGATTGCCGGCCAGGACCATCGTGTCCTGGTGCACGAGCACGTACGGGCCGGCGAAGGTGACCTTGGGGCGGCGTGCCTCGGTGATGGAGTAGGTGGCGAACACCATGTCCACGGTGCCGTTCTGCAGCAGGGCCTCGCGGCCCGCGGCGGGCGCCTCCCGCCAGGTGATGTGCACGGGCCGGCCGTTGGCCAGCTTGGCGACGACGTACCGGGCGACGTCCACGTCGAAGCCCTCGGGGTCGCCCGTACCGACCTTCAGGCCCAGGCTCGGCTGGTCCCACTTGGTGCCCACGGCGACCTGGCCGGTGCCCCTGATCTTGCCCAGGACACTGGAGTAGGCGCCCCCGCCGCCGCACGCGACCGGGACGGCGATCGCGACCGCGCCGGCCAGCACCACCGCGACTGCATGCATCCGCACGGACAGGAGTCTGCGCGCTGGAGGGCCGCGGGGAGCGGGTCGGCGGGCCGCGTCGGCGAAGATCTTGAGCTTTCTTTACGGGACGGCGGTGGGCTCGGGTGCCCGCCGCCGTCCCCGCCGTTCTCGCCGGTCACTCCACCGGGATGTCGGGCGCCATGCCGCCGCCCTCGGTGCCCTGGCCGGTGGCGACGCCGACGGCGGCCGAGCGCTGGGTGGCGGTCGGCCGCGCGGAGGTCTTCCTGCTGCGCCGGCTGCGCCGCTCCAGCCACGTGGCCAGGTAGCTCAGCGTCATGTTGAGCGCCACGTAGATGATGCCGATGACGATGGCCGCCGGGATCAGCGAGCCGAAGTAAGCGGCCGGCAGGATCTTGAACCCGGTGTTGAGCAGGTCGACGTAGGCGATGATGTAGCCGAGCGCGGTGTCCTTCAGCAGCACCACGAGCTGGCTGACGATCGCCGGCATCATCGTCGTGACCGCCTGCGGCAGCAGCACCATGCGCAACACCTGGCTCTTGCGCATGCCCACCGCGTACGCGGCCTCGGCCTGCCCCTTGGGGATGGCGTGCACGCCCGCGCGCACGATCTCCGCCAGCACCGAGCCGTTGTAGAGCATGAGGCCCAGCACGACCGAGATGAAGGCGTAGTCGCCGCCACCGGCGATCGTGGGCGCCAGGTAGAAGATGAAGAAGATCAGCAGCAGCAGCGGGATGGCCCTGAAGATCTCCACCACCGCGGCCGCCGGGACCCTGATCCAGGCGTGGTCGGAGAGCCTGGCCAGGCCGAAGACCGCGCCGAAGACCAGCGCGAGCGCCGCCGCGGCGACCGCCGCCTTGAGCGTGCCGAGCAGGCCGGGCAGGATGAACTCCTGCCACACCTCGGCCGTCAGGAACGGCTGCCAGATCTTGCCTTCCCACTGGCCCTTGGCGTCGAAGCCCCGGTAGACGAAGTACGCGGCGGCCAGGACCGCCACGAGACTGATCGCCGTCAGCAGGTGGTTGCGCAGCCGCGCGCGCGGCCCGGGGGCGTCGAACAGGACGGATGCGCTCATCGTGCCACCGCCAGACGCCGGGCCAGCCAGCCGGAGAGGAAGCCGACCGGCATGGTCAGCGCCATGAAGGCCACGACCACCCCGAGGAAGATCGGGATCGAGGCGCCCGTGGTGTCGAACGTGAGCTTCATCTCGGCCGCCACCTCACCGGCGAACCCGCCGGCGACGGCCACCGTGGTGTTCTTGATCATGGCGATCATCACGCTGCCCAGCGGCGCGACGACCGAGCGCAGCGCCTGCGGCAGGATGATCATCCGCAGCGTCTGCATGAAGGACAGGCCGATCGCCCTGGCGGCCTCCGCCTGCCCCATCGGCACCGTGTTGATGCCCGAGCGCACCGCCTCGCACACGAACGCCGCCGTGTAGACCGACAGGCCCATGGCGACGATCCAGAAGGAGTTCGTCCGCGGCACGTCGGAGAAGATCAGGCCCAGCTGGTCACTCAGGCCCAGCGCCGAGAACGCCAGCACCAGGGTCAGCGGGGTGTTGCGCACCACGTTCACATAGACCGTGCCCACCGCGCGCAGCACGGGTGTCGGGGAGACCCGCATCCCGGCCAGGACCGTCCCGAGGATGAGCGAGACGACCGCGGCCACGAGCGAGAGCTTGATGTTCTCCAGGAAACCCAGCGCGAGGTTGGGGAGGTACTTGATTAGTTCGTCCATCGTGCTCCACCGCATAGAGCGGCGGCGGCCGGGATCCCGGCCGCCGCCTCTGGCGTGACTAGCTGCAACCCTCGGCCGGGGGCGCGGTCTCCGACAGCTTCAGGCCCTGGATGCCGCCGAACCACTTCTCCAGCAGCTGCTTCATGGTGCCGTTCTCCCACAGCTTCTTCACCGCGGTGTTGACGGCCTCACACGTCTTGCTGTCGCTCTTCTTCAGGCCGATGCCGTACTTCTCGTCCGTGAAGCCCTGGCCGAGCACCTTGAAGTTGCCGCCGGCCTGCTTGGCGAAGCCCGCCAGGATCAGGTCGTCGGTGGTGACGGCGTCGAGGTTGCTGCCCGACAGCTTCTGCACGCACTCGGAGTAGTTGGCCGCGTCGACGGTGGTGGCGTCGATGTCGAGCTTGCCGTCCGGGGGCGGGTCGGTGACACGCTTGTAGGAGTTGGAGCCGGCCGCCTTGCAGATCTTCTTGCCCTTGAGGTCCTGCGGGGCGTTGATCGAGGCGTCGTCCTTGCGGACCATGATGTCCTGGTGGGCGATCACGTACGGGCCGCCGAAGGAGACCTTGGCCTTGCGCTCCTCGGTGATGGAGTACGTGGCGAAGATGATGTCGACCGTGCCGTTCTGGAGGAAGGGCTCGCGGTTGGAGGAGGCGGACTCCTTCCACTCGATCTGGGCGTCCTTGCCGCCGTTCATCTCCTTCAGCACGGCCTTGGCGACGTCGACGTCGAAGCCCTCCGGCTCCGACCCCTTCTTCAGGCCCAGGCTCGGCTGGTCCCACTTGGTGCCGACCACGATCTTGCCGCCGTCCTGGACCTTCTCCACGACGCTGGCGTAGGTCTTGTCCCCGCCGCAGGCGGCGAGCGCGGCGAGCATGCCCGCAGCCGTGACCACCGCTCCCAAACGACGCATGTGCATGTATACCTGCCTCAAAATCTCAGTGCGTGAGGATCTTCGAAAGGAAATCACGCGCGCGGTCGGTCTGCGCGTTGGTGAAGAACTCGTCGGGGGTGTTCTCCTCCACGATCTGTCCGTCCGCCATGAACACCACTCGGTTGGCGGCCCGGCGGGCGAATCCCATCTCGTGCGTGACGACCATCATCGTCATGCCGTCACGTGCCAGCCCGATCATCACGTCGAGCACCTCCTGGACCATTTCCGGGTCCAGCGCGGAGGTCGGCTCGTCGAACAGGATCATCTTCGGGTCCATCGCCAGCGCCCGCGCGATCGCGACCCGCTGCTGCTGGCCGCCGGAGAGCTGGGCCGGGTACTTGTCCGCCTGCGCGGCGATGCCCACCCGTTCCAGCAGCTCCATGGCCCGCCTGTCGGCCGCCTGGCGATCCTGGCGGCGCACCTTGACCGGACCGAGCGTGACGTTCTCACGGATGGTCTTGTGCGCGAACAGGTTGAAGGACTGGAACACCATGCCGACCTCGGACCGCAGCCTGGCCAGCCCCCTGCCCTCCTCGGGCAGCACCTGGCCGTCGAACACGATCCTGCCGCCGTCGATCGTCTCCAGGCGGTTGATCGTCCGGCACAGCGTGGACTTCCCTCCGCCCGAAGGACCGATGACCACCAGAACCTCGCCACGAGAGACGGTCAAGTTGATGTCCTTCAGGACGTGCAAGGCCCCGAAGCGCTTGTTGACGCCCTCCAACAGAACTAGTGGAGTGGCGTCGCCGTTCTCCGTCATGGACCAAAACGGTAGAGGTCATTAAGGCGCTGGTCACTAACCAGGTGGTACCGATCCGGTCACATCGTGCCGTCAAGCTGGTGTTTTAGACGCCGGCGGCTGTCGCGAGCCGGACAACGACTACCCTTGAACCTGCCATGACTGTGACCCAGGAGAGCGCCCGCACGTACGAAGTGCGCACATACGGGTGCCAGATGAACGTGCACGACTCCGAGCGCCTTTCCGGCCTGCTGGAGGGCGCCGGCTACGTGCCGGCCCCCGACGGCGAGACGGCCGACGTGGTGGTGTTCAACACGTGCGCCGTGCGGGAGAACGCCGACAACCGCCTCTACGGCAACCTCGGCCACCTGCGACCGGCCAAGACGAGCAATCCGCGCATGCAGATCGCGGTGGGCGGCTGCCTGGCCCAGAAGGACCAGGGCGAGATCGTCCGCAAGGCCCCGTGGGTCGACGTCGTCTTCGGCACCCACAACATCGGATCTCTGCCGGTGTTGCTGGAGCGGGCCCGCGTGGCCGGCGAGGCCCAGGTGGAGCTGAAGGAGTCGCTGGAGGTCTTCCCTTCCACCCTGCCCACCAAGCGCGAGTCGGCCTACGCGGCGTGGGTCGCGATCTCGGTCGGCTGCAACAACACCTGCACGTTCTGCATCGTGCCGTCGTTGCGCGGCAAGGAGAAGGACCGCCGGCCCGGCGACGTCCTGTCCGAGGTCCGCACCCTCGTCGGCCAGGGCGTGCTCGAAGTCACCCTGCTCGGCCAGAACGTCAACACCTACGGCGTGGAGTTCGGCGACCGGCTGGCCTTCGGCAAGCTGCTGCGCGCCTGCGGCGACGTCGAGGGCCTGGAGCGGGTGCGTTTCACCTCGCCCCACCCGGCCGCCTTCACCGACGACGTGATCGCCGCCATGGCCGAGACGCCCAACGTCATGCACCAGCTCCACATGCCGTTGCAGTCGGGCTCCGACCGCGTGCTGCGGGCCATGCGCCGCTCCTACCGCGCCGAGCGTTACCTCGGCATCATCGAGCGCGTACGCGCCGCCATGCCCGACGCGGCCATCTCGACCGACATCATCGTCGGCTTCCCCGGCGAGACCGAGGAGGACTTCCAGGCCACCCTCGACGTCGTCCGCCAGAGCCGCTTCGCCAACGCCTTCACCTTCCAGTACTCCATCCGTCCCGGCACGCCGGCGGCCACCATGGAGGACCAGATCCCGAAGGAGGTCGTCCAGGAGCGTTACGAGCGCCTGGTGGCCCTCCAGGAGGAGATCTCCTGGGAGGAGAACAGGAAGCAGGTCGGGCGCACGCTGGAGGTGCTGGTCGCCGAGGGCGAGGGGCGCAAGGACGACGCCACCCGCCGCCTGTCGGGCCGGGCCGCCGACAACCGGCTCGTGCACTTCGCGGTCGGCGAGGAGACGCCCAGGCCCGGTGACATGGTCACGGTCGAGGTCACCTACGCGGCCCCCCACCACCTGGTCGCCGACGGCGCCGTCCGCGACGTGCGGCGCACGCGGGCCGGTGACGCCTGGGAGGCCCGCCAGGGCGCCCCGGCGAAGGGGCCCGGCGTGCTGCTCGGCATGCCGTCCGTCGGCCGCCCGCCGGCTCCCGCCCCCGTGGCCGACGGCTGCTCGGCCCACTGACCTTCCGCGTTCCCGCACCCCGCCGCCCGTTCCGGACGGCGGGGTGTTCCATGTGTCAGCGGGTGAGGCGGTCGAGGAAGCTGTAGCACGGTTGCCGCCGGAAGTCGTCGAACGTGGCGCACGGATCGGGCATGCCCTGCCGTACGGGCGGCTCCGGCGCGGGGGGCGCGACCCGGGCCGGTTCCGGGACGGAACGTTCCCGGGGCGGCGGCTGCGGCGACACGTGCGGAGCCGGACGGTGGACGGCGGCCCGGCGCGGCGGACGCGGGGACGCGACGAGCGGCGGATGCGTGGGAACCGCCCTGGGGGAGACGGCCACGGCCCTGGCCGACGGCGGAACGCCCGCCACGGGCGTGGCCACGACGGGTTCGCCGGGCGCCGGTACGACTTCGAGCCACCCCGGGGTCCACCCCGGGGTCCACCCCGGGGTCCACGGCCCCGCGGAAGGGGTGGGCGGCGTGACGGACGGCCCGTCCACCGGCGGGACCGCGGCCTGCGAAGGAAAATACGATCTTGGGATAAGCGGTGTTTCCTGATCGAATTCACGATTGCTTTGCGGGCGCGATTCCGAAGGCCCGGCGAATGCGAGGAATATCCCGAGACCGGCCGTGACGAGTACCCCGGCCGCTCCGGCCGCGGCGCCCAGGCGAGGACGGCCACCTGCGCAAACAGATCTTTGGGGGGACAAGTCGTGATTCCTTTGTGATTGGTGTGCGAGCATTCCGCTGATGCGGCTAGTGTGGTCCATCACCCGCGGAAGCCGGCGAGCTTTCCCCGATACGACCGCAGGGAGCTGCACCACCATGCATGATCCGACCGAACCGGATCGTCAGGAGATCCTCTCCGGGCCGGGCCCGTCCAGAAGGGCCCCAGGCAGGAACAGGAAGACCGTCCTCATCGTCGCCTCGGCCCTCGTCGGCGTGCTCGCGGCGGGCGGCGCCGGCTATCTGCTGGCCGCCAAGCCCGGCCAGGGCACGCAGCAGGAGCAGGGCGCCGGGCGGCCGTCCCCGGCGCGGAGCGGCGGCGACGAGGTGTTCGACGCCGATGAGGAGGCCACCATGGGCGACGCCACCACAGACGCCCCCGACGACGCCTCCACCGACGACGGCCTGCCCACCGACGGCTCCGACGACTCCGCCATGGGCGACGCGGTCACGGACGGCGGCTCCGACCCCGCCGCCAAGGGGTCCACCGGCTCCGACGGCGGCACGACCCAGACGGGCACCGGCAAGAAGCCGACGACCCCGTCGAAAGCCCCGCAGCAGCCCGACGCGGACCTGCCCGCCGACGGCCCGGCGGGCGAGCTCAGCGGGCAGTGCGCCAAGAGCGGCTGCTGAGCCGCCGCCGCCAAGTGGCTCGCTCCTTCCGGCCGGTATTGGACCTGCTGGAGAGCCGGACGGCCTCGTAGGGTTCCGGGCATGACGACTGACAGAGCGGCCACTGACGGAGCTGCCGCTGACAGAGCGGCCACGCTGCGCCGGCTGCACGTGCCCGGCAGCCCGCTGATCCTGCCCAACGTCTGGGACGCGGCCTCCGCGCGCGCCGTCCAGGAGGCCGGGTTCCCGGTGGTGGCCACCGGGAGCGCGGCCGTGGCCCGCGTGCTGGGGTACGCCGACGGCGAGCGCACGCCGGTCGCCGAGATGATGGCGGCCGTGGCCCGCATCGCCGCGGCCGTGGACGTGCCCGTCACCGCCGACGTCGAACGCGGCTACGGCCTCGCGCCGCGGGAGCTGGCCGAGCGGCTGGCCGAGGCCGGGGCCGTGGGCTGCAACGTGGAGGACTCCGACCCGCGTACCAAGGAGTTGGTGGACGCGGGGGCGCAGGCCGACTTCCTGGCCGGGCTGCGGGCCGCCGCGGGCGCGGACCTGGTGATCAACGCGCGGGTCGACACGTACGTCACCGGCCTGCGCGATCGGGCGGCGGCGGTGGAGCGCGGGCGGCGCTACCTGGAGGCGGGGGCCGACTGCGTGTATCCGATCACGCTGGAGGACGAGGACGAGATCGCCGCCCTGGTGACCGAGGTGGGCGGGCCGGTGAACATCCTGTTCAGGCCGAAGGCGCCGTCGTACGCGCGGCTGGCGGAGCTGGGGGTGGCCCGGATCAGCTTCGGCGGCGGGCTGCACCAGGCGGTGCACGCCTACGCCCAGGGGCTGTTCGCCGCGGTCAGGGACGGCCGCGACCCCTACGCCGGCTGACTCGGAGGCGACGGCCGCGATCCCCGCGCCGGCTGACCCCTGAGTGACCGGGCGGGATCTCCGCGCAGGTCGACCCCCTGAGCGACCGGGGGCGGGCGGGGGCCGCGTACGCTTGCGCTCGTGCTTGTCGCCGCGGCCGTCTGCCCGCAAACCCCGCTGATCGTGCCCCGGCTCCCCGAGCTGCGCACCGCCGACCTGACCGCGGTCGCCGCGCTCCGGGACGCCCGCCCCGACCTGCTGGTCGTGGTGGGCGGGGCGGAGACGACGCGGGCGTACGACGGCGCCGCGGGGGGCAGCCTGCGGCCCTGGGGGTTCGACGTCACCGTGGGCGAGGGCCCGCCCGTGCTGCCGCTGTCCCTGACCGTCGGCCGCCTGCTGCTGGACGGCGAGCCCGTCCCGGCCCGGTCGGTCGCCTACGACGCGACGCCGGCCGAGTGCCGGGCGATCGGCGCGGAGCTGGCCGCCGCGGGCAGGGTGGCGCTGCTGGTCATGGCCGACGGCTCGGCCTGCCTGACCCCGCGGGCCCCGGGCCGGTACGACGAGGCGGCCGGGCCGTACAACGCCCTGGTCGCCGGGGCGGTCGGTCGGGCGGACGCGGCGGCGCTGGCCGCGCTCGACCCCCGCGAGGCCGACCGGTTGTGGGTGACCGGCCGCGCGGCCCTGCAAGTGCTGGCGGGCGCGGCCGAGGGGACGGCGCTGACCGGCCGGCTCCTCATGGAGGCCGCCCCCTACGGCGTGGGCTACTTCGCGGGCGTGTGGACCTGACGGCGCGGCACCGGGATCCTCATCAGGTCGCGCGCGGTGACGACCTCGCCGTCGAAGCTGCGCCGCACCTCCTCGACGAAGGCCGGCTCCTCGGCGAACCCGTAACGCTCGGAGAAGTGCGTGAGCACCAGCCTGCGCACACCCGCGTCGGCCGCCACCACCCCCGCCTCGAACGCCGTCAGGTGCCCGTACTCCTTGGCCAGCGTGCTCTCCGCGGACAGGAACGTCGACTCGATCACCAGCAGGTCGGCCCCAGAGGCCAGCTCGAAGACGGCGTCGCACAGGCGGGTGTCCATGACGAACGCGGCGCTCTGCCCCGGCCTGGGCTCGCTGCACTCGGCGAGCGTGACGCCCCGGACCGATCCGGTGCGCTGGAGCTCGCCGACCTCCGGGCCGCGGATGCCGTGGCGGGCCAGCCGGTCGGGCAGCATGCGGCGGCCGTGCGGCTCCTGCACGCGGTAGCCGTAGGACTCGACGGGGTGCGACAGGCGGCGCGCGATGACCGGGCCCACCCCGGCCAGCTCGCCGGAGACCGGATGCTCCTCGATCACCGAGGTGTCGGCGAACGCGGCCGCGTGCCGCAGCCTGCGCCAGTAGGTCTCGCCGGAGGCGGGGAAGAGCGCGCGCACCGGGTGGCGCACCCGGTCGCGGGCGATGCGCTGCACGACTCCCGGCACGCCCAGGCAGTGGTCGCCGTGGAAGTGGGTCAGGCACAGCCAGTGGACGTCGTTCGCGCTCAACCCGGCGTGCAACATCTGCCGCTGTGTGCCCTCACCTGGGTCGAAAAGGAAGCCTTGACCGTCCCAGCGCAGAAGGTACCCGTTGTGGTTACGGTGTCGGGTGGGCACCGCGCTGGCGGTGCCGAGCACCACGAGTTCACGTGAGGACATGATGACCACGGTCGCCTACGCCGAGGTGCCGACGCCGGTCGGCCCGTTCGTCCTGGCCGTCACCGAGCAGGGGCTGGTCGCGTCGGGATGGGGATCCCGCGCGGGACTGACCGGCAGGCTCGGCCTGGCTGAGGTTCATGATGCGGATCGTACGGCCTCAGTGGTCGCCGAGCTGAATGCTTATTTCGCGGGCGAGCTGCGCGACTTCACCACGCCCGTGGACTGGCGGCTGATGACGGGGTCGCGGCTGCAGGTGCTCCAGGCCCTGCACCGGGTCCCGTACGGGAAGGCGGTCACGTACGGCGAGCTGGCCCGGCGGGCCGGGTCGAGCGTGCCCGCCCGCGGCATCGGGTCGATCATGGGCTCCAACCCGATCCCCATCATCGTGCCCTGCCACCGGGTGGTCGCGGGCAACGGGCTGGGCGGGTTCAGCGGCGGCGTGGGCGTGGAGACCAAACGCTGGCTGCTGACCCACGAGGGATACCTGCAGCCGACGCTCCTCGACCTGTAGTTGGTCCGGCCACTACCGGACAGTTGACACACTGGTCGGTGTGCGCCAGCAGCCAGTCATCGCCGTCGTGGGTCCCACGGCGGCCGGGAAGTCCGACCTCGCCGTGGATCTCGCGCTCCGGCTCGGGGGCGAGTGCGTCAACGCCGACTCCATGCAGCTCTACCGCGGCATGGACATCGGCACGGCCAAGCTCACTCCCGCCGAGCAGCGCGGCGTTCCCCACCACCTGCTGGACATCTGGGACGTCACGGTCACGGCCAGCGTCGCCGAGTACCAGCGGCTGGCCAGGGAGCTGTTCGCGAAGATCGACGTTCCGGTGCTGGTCGGCGGCAGTGGCCTCTACGTCCGGGCCGCCATCGACGACCTGGAGTTCCCCGGCACCGACCCGGTGATCAGGGCCCGGCTGGAGGAGGAGCTGGCCGAACGCGGCCCGGCCCCCCTCTACGAGCGGCTGCGCGAGCTCGACCCGGCGGCCGCCGCGGCCATCCTGCCGAGCAACGGCCGTCGCGTCGTGCGCGCGCTGGAGGTGATCGAGCACTCCGGCCGGCCGTTCTCGGCCACCATGCCCTCCTACGACGCCGTCTACCCGAGCGTGCAGATCGGCCTGGAGGTGCCGCGGCCCGTCCTGGACGAGCGCATTGAGCTGCGGGTCGGCCGCATGTGGGCCGCGGGCCTGGCCGGCGAGGTCCGCGAGCTGCTCGGCCAGGGGCTCGCCGAGGGCCGTACGGCGGGCCGCGCGCTCGGCTACGCCCAGGTCATCCGGTTCCTTGCGGGGGAGTGGAGCGAGGAGCAGGCGTTCGCCGAGACGGTCAGGGCCACCAGGCGCTTCGCCCGCCGCCAGGAATCGTGGTTCCGCCGCGACCCTCGGGTGCGCTGGCTCCCGTACGACGCCCCCGACCTGCTTGAACGCTCCCTTGCGCACATCGCGGAGCCGGGTGCGGCATAAACTCAGGCAATGCGGTTTCTCAAGGGGCACGGCACCGAGAACGATTTCGTCATCCTGCCCGATCTCGACGACGGCCTCGATGTGTCGGCCGCGCTCGTGGCCAAGATCTGTGACAGGCGGGCCGGGATCGGCGCCGACGGCGTGCTCCGGGTCGCCAGGACCAAGCAGCACGCCGAGGTGGCCGCGCACGCCGAGGTGGCCGAGTGGTTCATGGACTATCGCAACGCCGACGGCAGCGTCGCGGAGATGTGCGGCAACGGCGTACGCGTCTTCGCCCGCTACCTGCTCGACGCCGGTCTGGTGGAGGGCACGGAGTTCGTCCTGGCGACCAGGGGCGGCCCGCGCAGGGTCCGGTCCGAGCCCAACGGTGACATCACGGTCGACATGGGCAGGCCCTCCGTGCTCGGCGAGAGCACGGCCAGCGTCGCCGGCCACGAATACTCCGGCCTGCGCGTCGACATGGGCAACCCCCACCTGGCCTGCGCCATCGGCGACCCCGTCGTCCAGGTCGACCTGAGCCACCAGCCCGGCTTCGACACGGGCGTCTTCCCGGCGGGCGTCAACATCGAGCTGTTCAACCCGGTCGGCGTCAGCCGCGTGGTGATGCGCGTCTACGAGCGCGGCTCGGGCGAGACCCGTTCCTGCGGCACCGGCGCCGTGGCCACCGCCGTGGCCGCCGCCCACCTGTCCGGCGACACCACCGGCACCTGGACCGTCGAGGTCACCGGCGGCACGCTGACCGTCATCCTCGACGAGGACACGAGCTACCTGTCCGGTCCGGCGGTGATCCTGGCCAGCGGCGAGCTGATGCTTGCAGAATGATGTTCTCCTGAGCGATGCTGGGTCCACTTCCCGAACCGAGAAGGGGTGGAGATGGCAGACCCACGTACCACGGCGGTGCAGGTCAAGGCGCCCATCGGCCAGTACGGCGGTGGCTTCATGGTCTCCCGCGAGGCCAAGGCCCTGTGCGAGGAGCACGGGCTCGGCCCGCGCGAGCTGTACTTCCGCGGGCGCTGCGGGGTGCTCGGCGAGTGCCACGCCGACGTCGTCACCTCGGTCGCGGTCTTCTTCCCCGCCGCCCACGTCGAGGAGAGCTGGAACGGCGGCAGGAAGATGCACGTCGAGCGGGCCGTGGAGCTCTACGCCGAGGCGTGCAGGCAGTGGGGGCGGCGAAAGCTCGGCGGCCACGACGGCTGCGCCAGGATCGCCGAGCTGCTCGAACCCGTCGTCGCCCAGGCCTCGCCGGTCGGCGCGCCGCTGTTCGCCGGCTGGCGGGCGGTGCCGCTGCCGGACGACCCGCCCGCGCGCGCCGTCCAGCTCATGCACGTCCTGCGCGAGCTGCGCGGCGGCCTGCACGCCAACGCCGTGCTCGCGGCCGGCCTCGACCCCCTGGAGGCCACGCTGGCCGCCACCCACGACACGACCCCCTTCGGTTACGCCGACGGCGTGACGATCGCCAGGTTCTTCACCTGGCCCGAGCCCTACCCCACGCCCGGTCCCGAGGTCGTCGCGCGGCGGGCCGAGGTCGAGGAGACCACCGACGTGCTGATGGCGCCGGTCTTCTCGGTCCTGCGTGACAGCGAATCGGACGAGCTGATCGAGCTTCTGCGTTTTGGGCACGCTCGTTGACCTGGCAGACTGACTGCCCATGGACGTGGACATCTGGGCCTGGGTCGGCGAAACCCAGCAGCAGCTTTCCGAGGCGGGCAACGTTGGCCTCGCCATGGCGCTGGGAGACCTTCCCGCACAGGCCTACGAGGGCCGGTATCCGCAGCTCGACGTGATGGCCCCGGCCATCGCCCAGCAGGCCGAGACGCTGGAGCTGCCCTGGCTGGAGTTCTACGCCCGCTACTGGCACCTGATGGGCCGGATCGGCGACCGGGCCCAGGGCGCGGTGGCCATCGACGACGCGCGGCAGCTCCTCACGTTCGCCCAGCGCGAAGACGTGCGCGAGTGCCCGGCCACGCCGGCCGCCGTCGAGGCGATGGCCGTCGTGTGGGCCAACACCGACGCTCCCGGCTACGCCGGCGAGCGCCTGGAGACGGTGGCGGCGTTCCTTGAGGGGATGAGCCCGGAGCGGCCGGCGTTCTGCGGCCTCGTGACCCAATACGTATCGGCGCTCATCGACGCGGGCCGGGCCGAAGAGGCCGTCACCTACGCCGAGTCCGCCGTCGAGCGGCTGCGCACGGCCGGTCGCGAGGCGAGCTGGGAGCTCGGCGCCGAGGGCGCCCGCGCGCTGCTGGCCGCCGGCCGCGCCGACGACGCGCTGGCCGCGCTCCAGGCCGCAGCCGACTTCGCGCCGGACGACCCGCCCGCCAAGGCCCACCGCGAGGGTGTGCGCCGCGCGCTCATCCTGGCCGAGCTCGGCCGTACGGCCGAGGCCGTCGACGCGCTGCCCGATCTCGACGTGGTCGGCGAGCACCCGCGGGTCTTCGTCGAGTGGTCGCGCGCGGTCAACAAGCTGGCCGGCTCCTCCCAGATCACCAACACCTGGCAGCTCGGCCGCGTGTTGCGCCAGTGGATCGACTACTTCGGCATGATGGGCGGCTACCGCGCCCGCGTCGAGCTCGCGCTGGTCGCGGGCGAGCTGGCCCTCGCCAGGAAGGGTGTGTGGCAGGCCCGCCTGCTCGCCGACCTGGCCGACTCCGGCGCGGCCGAGCTGCGCGAGACCGGCGACCTGGCCGAGCGCATCGCCGGGCTGCGCGCCGCCGCAGACGCCACGTCCGAGCCCGAGGCCCCCGGGCCCCTGTCGGAGCGGGTCGGGCTCTTCGACGCCGCCGACGGCTTCAACGCCGACCCCGAGAAGTGGGTGGGCTGGCTCGCGCCGCTGTCCGGCGAGGACCTTGAGGCGACCCGCCGCCACACCACCACGCTCGGCTTCCTCGGCTTCCCCGCCGCGGGCGCCGACATCTACTGGAAGCTGCTGGTCGACTCCGGCGACACCGCCGACGCCGACCCCGACGACGTGGCCTACCTGACCACCCTGCTCATCGAGGCCCGCCAGGACGAGCGGCTGGAGCAGATGGCGGCGCTGCTGCCGCACGCCGCCCAGTACCTCGCGCTGGCCAGGCTCCACAGCGCCCGCGAGCACTGGCAGGAGACGCTCGACGCCGCCGAGCACGCGGTCGCCGCCGGGGCCGGCATCGAGGCCAGGCGCCTGCTGTCCGGCGCCGCCCAGCAGCTCGACCACAACGACAGGGCCGCCGGCGTGCTGCTGGAGGTGCTCGACGAGCTGACCGACGAGGACACCTGGCGCATGGTCGTCATGGCCACCTCGGCGGAGGACTGGGACACCGTCCGCAAGGGCGCGGCCAAGATCGGCATGCCGATCAAGTCCAAGCAGGGGCCGATCGAGGAGGAGATGGGCCTGATCAGGCTCATCCTCCCGGCGCCCGACGGCGGCCAGCGGCAGGTGTTGTCGATCCGTACCGGCCCGGCCACGGCGCGGCTCGCGCTGCCGCAGCCGCGCGGCATGGACTACAACGCGGGCGACCTGGTCGTGTTCGACCCGCAGTTGCTGGAGCCGGTCCCCGAGGACCCGCAGGAGCAGCAGAACTTCGTGCCGCCGTTCGCGGCGGTGCGCATCCTGCGGCCCGGCGGCTACACCAGCTACTTCTTCGACGGCGCCGCGCCGAGCGAGGAGGACTGGGCGGAGTTCACCGAGGTCATGGCCGAGCGCGGCTGGCCGATGTGGGTCTACAGCGACGAGAACTACACCGTCACCCACCCGACCAGCGGCGAGTCGCTGCCGGGCGTGTTCGGCTGGGTCGCGGTGCCGCCGGACGTGTCGGCGTCCGAGGTCGACGCCCTGCTCGACGACGCCACCGAGCGGTGGGTGCACCCGCTGGCCTGGCTCGACCTGGCCCGCGAGATCGACGTCGAGATCGAGCGGCACGAGCGCATCGTCAAGGAATACGGGCTCTGACGTGCTGGAGCGCTTCAGCCTCGACGGCAAGGTCGCCATCGTCACGGGCGCATCGTCGGGGCTGGGCGTGGCCTTCGCCCGCGGGCTGGCCGAGGCCGGCGCCGATCTCGTGATCGGCGCCCGGCGCGCGGACCGGCTGGAGGAGACCAGGCGCCTGGTCGAGGAGACCGGGCGCCGCTGCCTGGCGATGCCTACCGACGTGGCGGTTCCGGAGGAGTGCGACGCGCTGGTCGCCGCGGCCGTGGCCGAGTTCGGGGCGGTCGACGTGCTGATCAACAACGCGGGGGTCGGCACCGCCGTGCCCGCGGTGCGCGAGCGCCCGGAGGAGTTCCGCCGGGTGGTGGAGATCAACCTGCACGGCACCTACTGGATGGCTCAGGCGTGCGCGCGGGTGATGCGGCCGGGCTCGTCCATCGTGAACGTCGGCAGCATCCTCGGCGAGACCACCGCCGGGCTGCCGCAGGCCGCCTACAGCGCCTCGAAGGCGGCGGTCGCCGGGCTCACCCGCGACCTGGCCCAGCAGTGGACGGCGCGGCGCGGCATCCGGGTCAACTGCCTGGAGCCGGGGTTCTTCGGCTCGGAGATGACCGAGCAATATCCGCCCGGCTACCTGGAGCAGATGCTGGAGCTGCGGGTGCCGATGAAGCGGGCGGGGGAGCCGGCCGAGCTGGGCGCGGCGGCGGTCTTCCTGGCCAGTGACGCCTCCTCGTACGTCACCGGGGTGACGCTACCCGTGGACGGCGGGATCCTGATCACCTAGGGGTGCGTCCAGTACGTTGTCGGGAATGACCGCCCCCTTCGTACGTCCGTACCGTCCCGCCGATCTGGCCGCCGTCTACGACATCTGCGTGCGCACCGCCGACGCCGGTGGCGACGCCCGCGGCCACTACGCCTCCGACCTGCTCATGGGCGACATCTTCGCCGTCCCGTACGTGACCCTGGAGCCCGAGCACGCCCACGTCGTGGACGACGGCGCCGGCCAGGCCGTCGGGTACGTCCTCGGCACCGCGGACACCGCGGCGTTCGTCCGCCGCTACCGCGAGGAGTGGATCCCGATGTCGGCCGCCCGCTGCCCCCTGCCCGCCGACCCGCCGGTCACGGCCGACGACCTGATGCTCACCCTGCACCACCGGCCCGAGCGCATGCTGCTGCCGGAGCTGGCCGGGCACCCGGCCCACCTGCACATCGACCTGCTGCCCGGCTGGCAGGGCAAGGGCTGGGGCCGCCGGCTGATGAGCTCGTTCGTCGACGGCCTGCGGGCGGCCGGGGTGGCCCGGCTGCACCTGGGGATGGTCAGCACGAACGTGTCCGCGCGGGCCTTCTACGACCGGCTTGGGTTCGCCGAGCTGGCGGTGGCCGTCGCGGGGCCGGTGACGTACCTGGGGCGGGACACCTCGCCGCTCGGCTAGCTCTTGTCCCTGAGGATCCGGGGCCTTATGTTCGTTGCGTAGTCCGGTGTGTGTTGCGTATTAAGGAACAACCGGAGGCGTGATGGGTCGGCCGCGCGTGGTCATCATCGGAGCGGGGATCGTGGGATGCGCGGTCGCCGACGAGCTCACCGAACGCGGCTGGACCGACGTCACCGTGGTCGACCGGGGGCCGCTGTTCGCCGCGGGCGGCTCCAGCTCGCACGCACCCGGCCTGGTCTTCCAGACGAACCCGTCCAAGACCATGACCGAGTTCGCCGCCTACACCGTGCGCAAGTACACCGGGCTGGGCGAACGCTGCTTCCGGCAGGTCGGCGGCCTGGAGGTGGCCACCACCCCCGAACGCTGGACCGACCTGCACCGCAAGCTCGGCTGGGCGCAGTCGTGGGGCGTCGAGGCCCGCCTGCTGGACACCGGACAGTGCGCCGAGCTGTGGCCGATGCTCGACCGCGGCAGGGTGCTGGGCGGCCTGTACGTCCCCAGCGACGGCCTGGCCGGAGCCGTGGCCTGCGGCGAGACGCAGGCGGCACGGGCCACCGGACGAGGGGCCCGCTTCCTCGGCGGGCACACCGTGACGGGCGTCGAGCAGAAGGGCGGCCGGGTCACCGGCGTGTCCTGCACGGTCGCGGGCGAGTACCGGACGATCCCGGCCGACGTGGTCGTGTGCGCGGCGGGCTTCTGGGGCCCCTCGATCGGGAAGATGGCCGGGCTGACCGTGCCGCTGCTGCCGCTGGCCCACCAGTACGCGAAGTCCGGCCCGCTGCCCCCGCAGCCCGAGGGCCCGATCCTCCGCCACCAGGACCGCGACCTGTACGTCCGGCAGCACGGCGACCGCCTCGGCATCGGCTCCTACGCCCACCGCCCGATGCCGGTCGCCCAGCACGAGATCGCCCTCAAGGGCACGACCATGCCCTCGGTGCAGGCGTTCACCGAGGAGGACTTCGACCCCGCCTGGCGCGACGCCGCCGAACTGCTGCCCGCGCTGGCCGAGTCCAAGTACGAGGACGGCATCAACGGCGTCTTCTCCTTCACCCCCGACGGTTTCCCCCTGATCGGCGAGGCGCCGCACCTGGACGGCTTCTGGCTGGCCGAGGCCGTGTGGGTGACGCACTCGGCCGGGGTGGCCAGGGCGGTGGCCGACCTGCTGGTGACCGGCCGGTCGGAGGTGGACCTGCACGAGTGCGAGCTGGCCCGCTTCGAGCAGGCGCAGCTCTCGCCCGCGTTCGTCGAGGAACGCGGCCGGCAGAACTTCGTCGAGGTCTACGACGTCATCCACCCGTTGCAGCCCATGGAGTCGCCGCGTCCGATGCGGACCAGCCCGTTCCACCCCCGGCAGGTGGAGCTGGGCGCGTTCTTCCTGGAGGCGGCCGGGTGGGAACGGCCGCACTGGTTCGGCGCGAACGAGCCGCTGCTCGCCGGCCTGGAGGAGCCGCGCGTCGGCGCCGCACCCCGGGACGCGTGGGCGGGCCGCTACTGGTCAACCGTCGCCGCCGCCGAGGCGTGGGCCACCCGGGAGCGGGTCGCGCTCTACGACATGACCTCGCTCAAGCGCATCGAGGTTGCCGGCCGGGGCGCGGCGGCGTTCCTCCAGCACATGACCACGAACAACGTGGACAAGAGGCCCGGGACGGTCACCTACACGCTGCTGCTGGACGCCCGGGGCGGCATCCGCTCCGACCTCACGGTGGCGCGGGTGGAGGAGGACCGGTTCCAGATCGGCGCGAACGGCAACCTCGACCTCGACTGGCTGGCCCGGCACGCCCCCCACGGCGTGCACATCAGGGACATCACGCCCGGCACCTGCTGCGTCGGCGTGTGGGGACCGCAGGCGAGGGAGTTGTTGCAGGGCCTCACGGACATGGACCTGTCCAACGAGGGTTTCCGCTACTTCAACTGCCGGTCCGGGTACGTCGGCCAGGTCCCGGTCCTCGCGATGCGCGTCTCGTACGTGGGCGAGCTGGGCTGGGAGCTCTACACCAGCGCCGACATGGGCCTGAAGTTGTGGGACACGCTCTGGGCCACCGGGACGCCGGTCGCGGGCGGCCGGGCCGCGTTCAACAGCCTGCGGGTGGAGAAGGGATACCGGCTCTGGGGGGTGGACATGACCACCGAGCACGACCCGTACGAGGCCGGGCTGGGGTTCGCGGTCAAGGCGGACAAGGACTTCATCGGCCGCGACGCCCTGTCCACCGAGCCGGTCCGCAGGCTCGTGCCGCTGCTCAGCGCCGAGGTGGTCATGGGCAAGGAGCCGGTCTCGCACGCCGGCCGCGTCGTCGGGTACGTCACCAGCGCCGCGTACGGGCACACCGTCGGCCGGCCCATCGCCTACGCCTGGCTGCCCGCCGAGCTGGCCGGGCCGGGGACAAGGGTGGACATCTCCTACTTCGGCCGCCGCGTGCCCGCGGAGGTCGCCGCCGAGCCGCTGTACGACCCCCAGATGGAGAAGATCAGACGTTGACCCACCCCGGCTTCCTCTGGCGCAACCCCGACCCCAGGCCCGCCTACGACGTCGTCGTCGTGGGCGGCGGCGGGCACGGCCTGGCCACCGCCTACTACCTGGCCAGGAACCACGGCCTGACGAACGTCGCCGTCCTGGAGAAGGGCTGGCTGGCCGGCGGGAACATGGCCCGCAACACCACCATCATCCGCTCCAACTACCTGTGGGACGAGAGCGCGGCGATCTACGAGCACTCGCTGAAGTTGTGGGAGGGCCTGAGCGCGGAGCTGGACTACGACCTGATGTTCAGCCAGCGCGGCGTGCTCAACCTGGCGCACACCCTGAGCGACGTGCGCGAGGGCAGGCGGCGGGTCAACGCCAACCGGCTCAACGGCGTGGACGCCGAATGGCTGGACGCCGACGAGGTCGGGAAGTTCTGCCCGGTCGTCAACGTGTCCGGCCGGGCGCGGCATCCCGTCCTGGGGGCCACCTTGCAGCGGCGCGGCGGCATCGCCAAGCACGACCACGTGGCGTGGGCGCTGGCCCGCAAGGCGGACGCGTACGGGATCGACCTGATCCAGGGCTGCGAGGTCACCGGGTTCGAGATCACCGGGAACCGGGTGACGGGCGTGCGCACCTCGCGGGGGCGCATCGCGGCGGGCACGGTCGCGCTGGCCGCGGCCGGGCACACCTCCGTCCTGGCCGAGCGGGCCGGGATCCGGCTGCCGCTCCAGTCGCACCCGCTCCAGGCGCTGGTGTCGGAGCTGCTGGAACCGGTGCTGGACTGCGTGGTCATGTCCAACGCCGTCCACGTGTACGTCAGCCAGGCGCACAAGGGCGAACTGGTCATGGGGGCGGGCATCGACGCGTACAACTCCTACGGGCAGCGCGGCGGGTTCCACGTGATCGAGGCGCAGATGGCGGCGGCCCTGGAGCTGTTCCCGGTCTTCAGCCGGGTCCGCGTGCTGCGTACCTGGGCCGGGATCGTCGACGTCTCGCCCGACGCCTCCCCGATCATCGGCGCCACCCCGGTGGACGGCCTCTACGTCAACGCGGGCTGGGGCACCGGCGGCTTCAAAGCCACCCCCGGCTCCGGCTGGGTGTACGCCGACACGATCGCCAACGGCCGGCCGCATCCGCTCGCCGAGCCGTTCGCGCTGGAGCGGTTCACCACGGGCGCGCTCATCGACGAGCACGGCGCGGCGGCGGTGGCCCACTGATGATGCTCATCGACTGCCCCTGCTGCGGCCCGCGCGACGAGAACGAGTTCCACTACGGCGGACAGGCCGGCGTCCCCTACCCCGAGAGCCCCGCCGACCTGTCCGACCAGGAGTGGGCCGCCTACGTCTTCCTGCGCGACAACCCCAAGGGCTGGTTCCGCGAACGCTGGTTCCACACGCACGGCTGCCGGACCTGGTTCGCCGTCGAACGGCACACGGTCACGCACGAGATCAGGAAGGCGCCATGAGGTTCACCTTCGACGGCCGTACCCTCCAGGGGGAAGCGGGCGACACGCTGGCCGCGCTGCTGCTGCGCAACGGGGTGCGCGTGGTCGGCCGGGGGGTGGAGTCGGGCCGCCCGCGCGGCGTCTTCTCGGCCGGCCCCGAGGAGCCGAACGCCCTGGTCCGCGTGGGCGCCGACCCGATGCTGGCGGCCACGACCGTGGAGCTGTACGACGGGCTGGAGGCGTGGAGCCTGCGCGGCAAGGGCCGGGTGGACCTCGACGCGGCCGACGACCGCCGCTGCGACAAGGGGTACCTGCACTGCGACGTGCTGGTGATCGGCGGCGGCCCGGCCGGGCTCGCGGCGGCCGCAGCGGCGGCGGCGGCCGGCGTCCGGGTGATCCTGCTCGACGACCAGCCGCGCCTGGGCGGCGACCTGCTGAACAGCCGGGTGCTGCTCGACGGCGCGCCCGCGCTGGACTGGGTGGACTCGCTCGACCTGTCCGGCGTGCGGGTGCTCACCAGGACCACGGCCGTCGGCCACCACGACCACAACTACGTGGTGGCCGTGGAGCGGCGGGCGCGCGGCGAGCGGCTGTGGCACATCAGGGCCCGCCGGGTCGTGCTGGCGACCGGCGCGCACGAGCGTTCGCTCGCCTTCCCCGGCAACGACCGGCCCGGCGTCATGCTGGCCGCCGCCGCCCGCGCCTACGCCAACCGGTACGGCGTGCTCCCCGGCCGCCGCGCGGTGGTCCTGGCCTGCGCGGACTCCGGTTACGAGGCCGCTCGGGACCTGCGGGCGGCCGGGGTGGAGATCGCCGCCATCGTCGACCCGCGCCCCGAAGGGCTGACCCCCGACACGCTGGCCGGGCAGGTGGTGACCGGCACCACGGCCGGCGCGGACGGCGTGCTGACCGGCGTACGGGTGGGGGACCGGCACATCGAGGCCGACCTGCTGGCCGTCGCGGGCGGCTGGAACCCCGCCGTGCATCTGTTCAGCCAGTCGGGGGGACGGCTGCGCTTCGACGACGGCCTCCAGGCGTTCGTGCCGGACGTCTCGGCCCAGGCCGAACACTCCGCGGGCGCCTGCCGCGGCCTGTACGGCACCCGCGAGGCCATCGCCGACGGCCACGCCGCCGGACGGGAGGCCGCCGGATCGGCCGCCCGCGAGCTTCGCGTCCCCGACTGCGACGAGCGGCCGCCCCGGCCCCCGGCCAAGTTGTGGCTGGTCGAGGGGGAGGACGACGAGCCCGCCTTCGCCGACCTGCACCGCGACGTGACCGTGGCCGACCTGGCCAGGGCGACCGGGGCCGGGATGCGTTCGGTCGAGCACGTCAAGCGCTACACCACCGCGGGCACCGGCGCCGACCAGGGCAAGACGTCGGGCGCGGTCGTCGTCGGCGTGATGTCGGCCCTGCTCGGGACCGCTCCTGGACAGGTGGGCACGACCACGTTCCGGCCGCCGTACACGCCGGTGTCGTTCGCCACGCTCGCCGGGCGCGACCGCGGCGCGCTCTCCGACCCCGTCAGGACCACCGCCATGCACGCCTCGCACGTCGCGGCGGGCGCCGTGTTCGAGGACGTCGGCCAGTGGAAGCGCCCCCGCTACTTCCCGCTGGACGGCGAGCCGATGGAGGTGGCCGTCCTGCGCGAGTGCCGGGCCGCGCGCACGTCCGTGGCCGCCATGGACGCCTCCACCCTCGGCAAGATCGACATTCGGGGCGCGGACGCGGGCGTGTTCCTCGACCGGATCTACACCAACATGTACTCCACACTGGCCGTCGGCGCCTGCCGCTACGGCCTGATGTGCCGGGCCGACGGCATGGTGTTCGACGACGGCACCACGACCAGGCTCGCCGAGGACCGCTACCTCATGACCACGACCACCGGCAACGCCGCCGCCGTGCTCGACTGGCTGGAGGAGTGGCGGCAGACCGAGTGGCCGGGGCTCGACGTCTCCTTCACCTCGGTCACCGACCACTGGGCGACGGTGGCCGTGGCGGGCCCGAAGGCGCGCCGCGTGCTCGCGGCCGTCGCGCCCGGCGCGCTCGACCTGGCCTTCATGCGGTACGCGGAGACGGACGTGCTCGGCGTGCCCGGCCGGGTGTTCAGGATCAGCTTCTCCGGCGAGCTGGCCTACGAGGTCAACGTGCCCTGGCCGTACGGGAGGGCGTTGTGGGAGGCGGTGCTGCAACTGGGCGCGGTGCCGTACGGGACCGAGGCCATGCACGTGTTGCGGGCCGAGAAGGGGTTCGCGATCGTCGGCCAGGAGACCGACGGCACGGTCACCCCGCACGACCTCGGCATGTCGTGGATCGTCTCGCCGCGCAAGCCCGACTTCGTGGGCAGGCGCTCGCACGCCCGCCCCGACACCGCCCGGGAGGGCCGTAAGCGGCTGGTCGGCCTGCTCGCCGACGACCCCGCGACGACGATCGAGGAGGGCGCGCAGCTCGTCAGGGGTGAGCCCGGCGTCGCGCCCATGCTCGGCCACGTGACCTCCGGCTACGCCAGTGCCGCGCTCGGGCGTACGTTCGCGCTGGCCATGGTCAGGGACGCGGTGCCGGGGGACCGGCTCACGGCCGTGTCGGGGACGGCGGCGCACGGCGTGACGGTCGTCGAGCCGGTCCTGTACGACCCGGACAACGCCCGCCGCGACGGCGATCCGTCGGAGGGCGCGCCGGTCGGACCCGGCGGGGCCCTCGTGAGGGAGAGCCCGGCCGCGGCGATCGCCGCGCGGTTCGCGGCGGCGAGCGGGCCGTCCGTACGGCTGCGCGAGGCGGCGTTCGAGCCGATGTGGGAGGTGCGGGGCGCCGATCCGGGCGTCGGGCTGCGGCTGGGGCCGTCCTGGTGGCTGGTCGCCGGGGAGGCCGCGCCGGGCCCGGACTGGGTGGACGTCTCGGGGCAGCGGACGATCCTGGAATTGTCGGGACCGGCGGCGCTGGACGTGCTGATCACCGGCTGTCCCGTGGACCTGCATCCCGGCGTGTTCCCGGGGCACACGCAGACGCTGCTGGGGAAGACCTCGGTGATCCTGGAACGGCGGGCGCCCGACGTGTACCGGATCCACGTCAGGTCATCGTTCACGTCCTACCTGGCGGAGTGGCTGTTGGACGCCATTTTGGCGTTATAAGGCCATTTAGGGGTACTCGCTATACCTAGACTTTACGAAAACAGGGAGTCTGGGGGATCACGTGCGCGCACGGGCGTTCATGGCCGGTCTGGCCGCGGTGACGATGTTGACCGGCTGTGGGGGCCTGGCGGCGCAGTCGGGCGGCAAGGACCCGGCCAAGCCGGACTCGGCGTCGGTCTCGGACGCCCGCAAGAAGCTGGACAAGCTCCAGGTCAAGGGCCGCGCCGCGCGTACCGGCTTCGACCGGGACGAGTTCGGCCCCGCCTGGTCGGACGTGGACCACAACGGTTGCGACACCCGTAACGACATTCTCAAGCGCGACATGAAGGACGAGACGTTCAAGGCCGGGACCCACGACTGCATCGTGCTCAGCGGCACGCTCGACGACCCGTACAGCGGCAAGACGATCAGCTTCAAGCGCGGCCAGGACACCAGCACGGCCGTGCAGATCGACCACCTGGTGCCGCTGTCGGACGCCTGGCAGAAGGGCGCCCAGCAGTGGTCGGCGACCAAGCGCAAGGAGTTCGCCAACGACCCGCTGAACCTGCTGGCGGTGGACGGCCCGCTGAACGGCCAGAAGAGCGACTCCGACGCGGCCACCTGGCTGCCGCCGCGCAAGGCGTACCGGTGCGCGTACATCGCCCGCCAGATCGACGTCAAGAGCAAGTACGACGTCTGGGTCACCGCGGCCGAGAAGACCGCCATGGAAGGCATCCTCAAGGACTGCTGAGACCCGTGGATCCACGCCCGCCGAGGAAGCCCGGCCGGCGCTAAGGGGCGGTCAACGCCACCTCCACGCGGGCCCCGCCGCCGTCGGGGACCGTGACGGCCAGCGTGCCGCCGCAGGACTCGGCGGTACGCCGGGCGATGTCCAGCCCGAGCCCGGTCGAGCCGCGCCCGCTGTTCCCCCGTTCCAGCAACCCAGGGTCGAACCCCGGCCCCGAGTCCTCCACGACCAGCAGCGCGCCGGAGGGCCGCCGCGACAGCCGTACGGCCATGGCGGTCCCCTCCGGTGTGTGCGCGAACACGTTGCCGAGCAGCGCGTCCACGCACGCGGCCAGTTCCTCGCCGCCGACGGCGACCGGCGCGGGGAGGTCGGGCAGCGACACCGACACCGGCCGCCCCTGATCCTCGGCCAGCACCGACCAGAACCGCACCCGCTCCCGAACCACCTCGGCCGCGTCGCACGGGCCGCGCCCGGCCGAACGCCGCCGCGCCTCGGTGATGACCGCGCTGACCGCCCGCTCAAGGGCATCCACCCTGGCCTGCACCCGGCCCGCCTCCTCCGGGTCGCGCAGCGACTCCGCCTCCAGCCTGAGGCCGGTCAGCGGCGTGCGCAGCCGGTGGGACAGGTCGGCGACCGACTCGCGCTCGGCCGCCAGCAGGTCGCCGATGCGCCCGGCCAGGTGGTTGAGCGCCATCGCCACCGACCGCACCTCGGGCGGCCCGCCCGGCTCGGCCCGCGCGCTCAGGTCGCCCCCGGCCAGCCGGTGGGACACCCGCGCCAGCCCGTCCACGGGCCTGGTCACGGCCAGCGCCAGCCGGTCGGCCAGCACGATGCCGAGCACCACGAGCCCCAGCCCGAGCACCAGCAGCGCCAGCCAGGCCGCCCGCACACCCTGCGTCAGCTCGGCATCCGGCACGAACACCCTGATCACGGCGGTGCCGTCGGGCGACTGCGCCGACACCAGCACCTCCCTGCCGCCGGGGGCGGCGGCGGTCACGCTGCGGCCGGTCGCGGCCAGCCGTACGGCGTCGGAGCGGGCGGCGGGCGCGCCCAACGTCGTCTCGTGGGGCAGGAACACCGTCACGGGCCGCGGCACCTGCTCGACGGCCAGCGCCAGGTCGGGCGTGCCGACCGCGACCGCCACGGACTCGGCGGCCGCGGTGGCCCTGCTCATCGCGCCGTTCTCGGCCACCGCCCCGATGAGCAGCGCCATCGGCACCAGCAGCGCGATCAGCACGAGCGACGTCGTCGCCGCCACCAGCAGCGCCAGCCAGCGCCTCACGACGGGCCGACCAGCTTGACCCCGACGCCTCTGACGGTGTGCAGGTAGCGGGGTTCGGCCGCGGTCTCGCCGAGCTTCCTGCGCAGCCACGACAGATGCACGTCCACGGTCTTGTCCGCCCCGCCGTACGGGAGCCGCCACACCTCCGTCAGCAGCTCGCGCTTGGTGACCACCTCGCCGGGCCGCGCCGCGAGGAAGTGCAGCACGTCGAACTCGCGCGGCGTCAGGTCGAGCGACACGCCGTCGAGCGTGGCCGTACGCGCGCGGGGGTCGACGCGCAGCCCGCCCACGGCCAGCGGTTCGGGCGCCGCCTCGCCCGCGCGCCGCAACACGGCCCGCACCCGGGCGTCGAGCTGCGCCGCGCTGTACGGCTTGACCACGTAGTCGTCGGCCCCCGCGTCCAGGACGGGGACCATCTCGGCGTCGCCGTCGCGGGCGGTCGCCACGATCACCGGCACCCGGCTCACCGCCCGCAACATGCGCAGCAGCTCGACGCCGTCGAGGTCGGGCAGGCCCAGGTCGAGCACGATCAGATCGGGACGGTCCTGCACGGCCAGCCGCAGACCCTCCAGCGCGGTCGGGGAGGAGGAGACCGCGTGGCCGAGATCGCGCAGGCCCCGGCTCAACGACGTCCGGATGGTCACGTCGTCCTCGATGAGCAGGATGTCAGCCATATACCCAAACCGTAACCGGTCCCTGACAGTGCGCCGAGCATCCTTAGGATGCCCTTAACCTGCGCTTAGCCGTACATGGGAGAGGGTGGGGGCGTGAAACGTCTCGTGCTGGCCTGGGCCGCCACCGCGGTCGCCGCGACCGGCGCGGCGGTCGCGGTGCTCGGCCTGCTCGGCACCGGCGTCACCGGCACCTCCAGCCGGGTGCTCAGCGGGCCCGAGGTGCGCGCCGCCCTGGCCACCGCCACCGCGCGCGCCGCCACCCCGCCGCCCCGCACGGCCGCCCGCGCCCAGGACCGGCTCGTGCGCAGTCCGGGCGGTACGGTGATCGCCTCCTGCTCCGGCGGCGGCCTGGTCACCCTGCGCTCCTGGAGCCCCGCCCAGGGTTACTCGGTGGACGGCGTCGAGGCGGGCCCGGCGCGCGAGGTGAAGGTCGAGTTCGAGCCGGAGGACGGCAGGGAGGTCGAACTCAAGATCATCTGCACCCCGGAGGGCCCAGCCGCCCGCTGACCACCCCGCCGCTGCACCGCCCCCTTGAAGGGCCCGCCCGCCTCCAGAGGGGTCAGGATTCGGCGGCGAGGGCTGACTTCGTGAGTTCGGCCTGTCGGGTGATCTGGCCCATGACGATCGGGTTGACGCCCTTCGCCGCGAACAGCGCGACCATCCGGTCCATGACGGCCTCGGCCCGCGCCAAATCGCCTTGGCGGGCCTCGGCCCTGGCCAGGCGGCGCAGGACCAGGTTGAGGGTGATGTTGTCGACGCCGTCCTGGCGGGCGACCCTGGACAGGTGCTCGATGCCCTGCTCGGGGTCGGGCGGCCGGACGTGCAACCGCCTGTCCGCGGTCAGCGCCTTGAAGCCGCGTTCGGCGTTCAGGCCCTTGACCAGCCGGGCGTAGACGGCCAGGGGATGGCTGCCGTACCGGTCGAGCAGCTCGTCGAGGGCCTGGTTGCCGGCGCGCAGGGCCGTCGAGTCCGAGCCGAGCAACGAGAACAGCTTGCCCTGCTCCTCGCCCAGCATCAGCTCGGCCACCGCGTGGTCGTCCGCGCTGACCGGGAGGCGTACCCGGACCACGCACGGCGGGGAGACGACGCGGGAGCCGTCGGCGGCGATGTACTGGGCGCGCACCCGGTACTCGCCGGGCTGCTGGAAGTAGTGGCCGTCGCGGCCGTGCCCGATGTACGCGCTGCGGTACATGGCCGGGTTGCCGTCGTCCAGGCGGATCCGGGGCGAGGTGTCCACGCAGTGGCGCATCATCGGGCGGTACAGGACGGTCCGGCCGCCCGGCTGGGTGATCGAGACCTGGGTGAACTCGGTGTCGGGGTGCAGGTGGCCGTGCGTGCCGCGCGGCTCGCCCGTGACGGCGAGCTTGAGCTCGACCACGACCGGCTCGCCCAGCTCGAACGCCTCCTTGGCGCGCAGCTCCAGCCGCAGCCCCGAGTGGTCCTCGACCGGCGGCTCGAACGGGGCCACCTCGGCGGCCCTGGTGCCGAACGCGTTCGCGCCCATGGCCACGTCGCGGTAGAAGCCGTGGCGGAGGTGGACCAGCTCCGGATCGGTGAACTGGAACGGGAAGGCCGCCCAGTAACCGGGCTCGCCGCCCGGACGGTAGTTCTGCACGTAGTTCATCCACGACAGGTCGCCGAAGCCGCCCTCGGGGCCCAGCGGCTGCGGCGGCACGGCCAGATCCTTCTGCCAGGAGTGCAGCAGGTTGAACGCGTGCCCCAGCTCGTGCATGTACGTACGCAACTGCGCCCGCTGCGCCTGCGGCGTCGTGCCCTTGATCTCCTCGTAGAAGACCGCCGAGCCCTGCCGCTGGTGGGCGTCGTCGTAGTCGAACATGATGCCCCGGTAGCCGCCTACGTGCCTGCTCGCCACCAGCAGCCACACCCGCCAGGCCGGGGCGTCGGCGTACCGGCTGAACTGCTGGGTCATCGCGTGGTGCAGCTCGGCGTCGTCCCACGCCAGGTCGGCGCCGGCGCCGTCCACGGGGATCACGCCGGGTGGGGCGAGGGTCAGCTCGACGCCGGCCTCGGCGTAGGCCGCGACGACGCTCAGCGTCCTGGCCGCGGAGCCGGACGGCGAGGGCAGCGAACCCGTCCCGTACGACACGAACGGCACGGCCCCCGCCACCGAGTCCTGCTCCAGCAGCACGCTGCGGAAGTACGGCGAGGTGAAGGCCAGCGGGAAGACGCGCCCGGCCAGCGCCGCCGTGGCGCCCTGGCCGGTGATCGCGACGCTCACGTCCTCCGCCGGGCTGTCGAAGGTGAACGCCCCCCGCCCCTCGACCCGCGTCTCGTCCCCCTCGGCCCGTACGACCGGGGAGCCGACGACGAACGAGCCGGCGTAGGAGGTCGTCGAACCGGCCACCGTGAACAGGTCGCCGCTGACGCCGCGGGCCGGACGGGGACCGTCGACGTCCACCCTGAGCGCGAGCCGCGAATCGCCGTCCTGTCCCTCGTACAACCCGCTGATCATGGCAGCTCCCCGGGGGATGGCTGGGTCATATGCCAGGACACTTCTCCGGCGGCGCGGGCGTGTCAACGACCTCCGCGAACTTCCAGCGCCCCCAGCAACTCCTCGGACGCCTTGGTGATCGCCTCCACGGCCCGGTCGAACGCCTCGGCGTTGTGCGCGGCGGGGGCGCGGAAGCCGGAGATCTTCCTGACGTACTGGAGCGCGGCGGCCCGCACGTCCTCCTCGGTCACGCTGTCGGCGTACGGCGGCCTCAGGGTCTTGATGCTTCTGCACATGGTTTCAACGGTAATAGCCGATGCGCTGGCTTATCTCCTTCGCGCCCTCGACGAGCAGCACGGCGACCTCGGGCAGCCGCTCGGGCGTGAGCCGGTAGGACGGCCCCGACGCGCTGACGGCGGCCACCACCGAGCCATCGGCCCCCCTGACCGGGGCCGCCACGGCGTTCAGGCCCACCTCAAGCTCCTCCACCGTGGCCGCCCAGCCGCGCTCCCTGATCTCCTCCAGGCCCAGTTCGGCGGGGGAGGTGAGGGTGCGGGGCGTGTAGCGCTCCAGCTCGCCGGTCAGGCGGAGGGCGCCGAAGGCGAGCAGCACCTTGCCGCTGGAGGTGGCGTGCGAGGGGGTGCGCTGGCCGACCCAGTTGTGGCCGCTGATCGCCGCCGGGCCGCGTACCTGGCTGATGTTGACCGCGTCGCCGTCCTGGGGGACGGCGATGTTGACGGTCTCGCCGACCGTCTCGGCCAGGCGCAGGCACACCTCGCGGCTCTCCCGCGACAGGTCGAGCTGGGCCGTGGCCGCGCCCGCCAGCCGTACGACGCCGAACCCCAGCCGGTAGCGCCCCCGGTCGCCGCTCTGCTCCACGAGCCCGCCCTGCTCCAGGGCGGCCAGCAGCCGGAACGCGGTGGACTTGTGCACGTCGAGCTCGACCGCGAGGTCCGTCACCCGGGTGGAGCCCTCGCGGGCCAGGATCTCCAGGATCGCGATGGCCCGGTCGACGGACTGAACCGTCGTGCTGTTGCTCATAGCGCAACACGATAACCGGTTGCCCCGCTCCGCACCCGGGACGCGGTCTCAGCGGCCCGGGGCGAGTTCGCGGCCGAAGTCGTGGGCGATCCTCCGCATGCCCTCGGCCAGCTCGTCGCGGTCCAGGGCGTCGATGCGCTCGGCCGGCCCCGACACCGACATCGCGGCCACCACCCGCTCGCCGTCCCGTACGGGCACCGCCAGGCAGTGCACACCCAGCTCCTCCTCGCCCAGGTCCATGGCGTAGCCGCGTTCCTCGACCCGGTCGAGCTCGGCCAGCATGCCGGCGATGTCGGTGATCGTGTTCGGGGTGCGCCGCGGCATGCCCGTACGCTCGAACACCGCCACCGACTCCGCGGCCGGCCGTCCCGCCAGCAGCGCCTTGCCCACGGCCGTGCTGTGCGGCAACACCCGCCGGCCGACCTCGGCGAACATGCGCAACCTGCGCGGCGAGGGCACCTGCGCCACGTAGACGACGAAGTCGCCTTCGAGCACGGCCAGGTTGGCGGTCTCGCCCGACAACTCCACCATCCGCGTCAGGTACGGCTGCGCCCACACGCCCACCATGCTCTCCGCGATGCCGCCCAGCCGGACCAGCCCGCCGCCCAGCGCGTACCGGCGGTCGGACTCCTGACGTACGTAACCGCGGGCGAGCAACGTCTGCAGCAGCCGGTGGATGGTCCCGTACGGCAGGCCCGTGCTGGCCGCGATCTCCGACAGGCCGGCCTCGCCGCCATGCTCGGCCAGCGCCTCCAGCACGTCGAGCGCCCGCTCGACCGACTGGACGCTCACAGGGACACCCCGCGCAGCGAGGCGTCCAGCACCTCGGCGGTGTGGGCCACCCTGATCTCCTTCCCGGCCCGCCGCATCGCGGAGGCGATCTGCATCGTGCAGCCCGGATTGGCCGAGACCAGCAGCTCGGCCCCGGTGGAGCCGACCGCCCCTGCTTTCCGGTCACCGAGGTCGCGGGCCGCCTCCGGCTGAAGAATGTTGTACGTCCCCGCCGACCCGCAGCAGATCGCCGACTCCGGGATCTCCCGCAGCTCCAGCTCCGGGATGCCGCGCAGCAGCTCGCGCGGCTGGGCCCGGACGCCCTGGGCGTGGGCCAGGTGGCAGGCGTCGTGGTAGGCGACGGTGAGCGGCAGCGGATGCCGCCTGGCCGCCGGGCCCAGCTCGGCCAGGAACTCCGACAGGTCCATCACCTTGAACCCGGGATCGGCGCCGAGCAGCTCGGCGTACTCCTTCATCGTGGAGCCGCAGCCGGCCGCGTTCACCACGACCGTCTCGACCCCGGCCCTACGGAACGCCCTGACCGTCCGGCGGGCCAGCCGCCGGGCCTGCTCCGCACGCCCGGCGTGCACGCTGAGCGCCCCGCAGCAGCCCTGCCCCGCCGGGACGAGCACGTCGCAGCCCTCCAGCGCCAGCACCCGCGCGGTGGCCGCGTTCACCTGCGGGAAGAACTCCCCCTGCACGCACCCGGTCAGCATCCCCACCACGGCCCTGCGCCCGCCCCTGGCCCTGACCAGGCGCGGCAGGCGCTGCCGGTGCTCCACGGGCGGCGCGAGCGCGGCCATGGCCCCGAGGCTCGGATGGACCCGCGCCAGGAACGGCGCCATCCGCCCGGCCAGCCACATCGTGGGCCGCAGCAGCCGCAGCCGGCGCGGGTAGGGGAACAGGCTGAACACGATCTCCCGCACGGCCCGCTCCCGGGGCTCGCGCACGTGCGTACGCTCCACCTCGACCCGGGTCAGCTCGATCAGCCGGTCGTAGCGCACGCCCGACGGGCAGGCCGTGACACACGCCATGCAGCCCAGGCAGGCGTCGAAGTGCCCGGCCATCTCCGGCGTCACCGGAGTGCCCTCGACGTGCTGCTGCATCAGGTGGATACGCCCGCGCGGGGAGTCCATCTCCTCGCCCCACAACGCGTACGTCGGGCAGGTCGGCAGGCAGAAGCCGCAGTGCACGCAGTCGCCGATCAGCTCCGGGTCCATGGTCAGACGCCTCCCGTCAGCCGTCCGGGCGACATCCTGCGCCCCGGATCGAACCGTTCCTTGACCCGCCGCATCAACGGCAGCGAGCTCACCCGTCCCCACCTGTCGACCCCCGCGTACGGGGTGGCCACCACGTTCACCCGGCCGCCCGCCGCCTCGACCCGCTCCCGAAGCCCGGTCACCAGGGCCGGCAGGGCGGCCTCGCCGACGGGCTCCCACGGCTCCAGCGACACCCGCCCGGCGACCGCCGAGCCGCGCAGCGACAGGCCGCACCCGGACGCCGCCGCCAGCACCGCGCCGCAGGCCGCGGGCGGGAAACGTACCTCGACCAGCAGTTCGTTCGCCGGGACCAGGCCCCACCAGGGCGGCGGTACGGAGGTCACCGTACCGGCGCCGGCCAGGTCGCGCAGCGCTTCGGCCCGCTTCCCGGCCGCCGTGCCCTCCACCAGCGCGGCCAGCGTCACCGGACCGCCCGGCTCCGGACGGTCCACCTCGACCGCGCTCGGCTCGGCCTGCGAGGCCGCCAGCGCCGCGGCGATCCCCGGCACGTCGTCCGCGGGCACCTCGGCGACCACCCAGCATCGCTCGCCGGGCAGCGGATGCAGCCGGAACGTGGCCTCCGCGATCACCCCGAGGGTGCCGTACGAGCCCGTGAAGAGTTTGCCGAGGTCGTAGCCCGCGACGTTCTTGACCACCTTGCCGCCCGACCGGGCGATCGTGCCGTCGGCCAGCACCACCGTGATGCCGATGAGCAGGTCGCGGGCGGCGCCGTAGCGGAAGGCGCGGGGGCCGGGCAGCGCGGCGGCGAGCGTGCCCCCGACGGTCGCGCCCTCGGCGAACGGCACGTCGAGCGCCAGCTCCTGCCCCTCGGCCGCGAGCACCCCGGCCAGCGCCTCCATGGTCACCCCGGCCTGGACGCGCACTACGAGGTCACCCGCCGCGTGCTCCAGGACCTCGTTCATGCAGCACAGGTCGAGCAGCACGTCGCACCGCTCCGGCGGCGGGCCCCAGTGGAGCTTCGTGCCGCCGCCCACGGGCACCGCCGCCAGGTCGTGCGCGGCGCAGGCGCGCAGCACGGCGGCGATCTCCTCGACCGTCTCCGGCAGCGCCACCCACCGGGCCGGCACGCCGCCCACCGTGTCGCCGGGACCGGCCTCCCTGACCGTCACGCCGGTGCCCGAGAGCGGGCCCGAGCCCGGATCCGTCATCAGAACTGCTCCGCCCTGCCCGACTCGACCAGCGGATGCACACCCTTGCGCACACCCGGCACCTCGCCGCACAACCGCGGCGTGGGGAACACCTTGCCCGGGTTCGACAGGCCGCCCGGATCGAACGCGCACCGGACGAGCTGCATCGTGTCCAGGTCGGCAGCGGTGAACATCTTCGGCATGTACCGGGACTTGTCCACCCCGACGCCGTGCTCGCCGGTGATCGAGCCGCCGTGCTCGATGCACAGGTCGAGGATCGCGCCCGAGACCGCCTCGGCCCGCTCACCCGCGCCCGGCTCGGCGTCGTCGAACAACACCAGCGGGTGCAGGTTGCCGTCGCCGGCGTGGAAGACGTTGGCCACGCGGATGTCGTGCTCGCGCGAGAGCCGGTCGATGGCCGCGAGCACGCCGGGCAACGAGGTGCGCGGCACCACGCCGTCCTGGACGATGTAGGCCGGGCTGATCCGCCCGACGGCCGCGAAGGCCGACTTGCGTCCCTTCCAGATCGCCGCGCGCTCGTCGGGACCGGCCGCCACGCGCAGCTCGAACGCCCCCGAGCAGATCTGCGTCAGCTGGGCGAACTCCCGCTCGACCGCCTCGCGCGGCCCGTCCAGCTCCACGATCAGCACCGCGCCCGCGCCGCGCGGGTAGGAACAGGCGACGGCCGCCTCGGCCGCCTCGATGGCCAGCGCGTCCATCATCTCGATCGCGGCCGGCACGATGCCTGCCCCGATGATCGCCGACACCGCCCGTCCGCCCTGCTCGATGTCCTCGAACGCGGCCAGCACCGTGGTCACCGCCTCCGGCGCCCGGCTCAGCCGTACGGTGATCTTGGTGGCGATGCCCAGCGTGCCCTCCGAGCCGATGAACGCGCCGAGCAGGTCGTAGCCCGGGTCCATACGGTCGAGGACGACCAGGTCGCCGTCCGGCGTGACGATCTCGCACGCCTCGACGTGGTTGACGGTGAAGCCGTACTTGAGGCAGTGGGCGCCGCCGGAGTTCTCGGCGACGTTGCCGCCGATGGAGCAGACCTGCTGGCTGGAGGGGTCGGGGGCGTAGTAGTAGCCCTGGTCGCGTACCGCCTCGGTGATCGCCAGGTTCGTCACGCCCGGCTCGACCACGGCCCTGCGGTCGGGCAGGTCGATCTCCAGGATCCGGCGCATCTTCGAGGTGACGATGAGCACGCCGTCCTCGCGGGGGAGCGCGCCGCCCGACAGGCCCGTGCCCGAACCCCTGGCCACGAACGGCACCCCGAACTCGTTGCACAGCCGTACCACTCCGGCGACCTGCTCGGCCGTCTCGGGCAGCACGACGACGCCCGGCGTCGCCCGGTGGTTGGTCAGGCCGTCGCAGTCGTAGGTGCGCAGGCGTACCGGGTCGGTGATCAGCGAGTCGGGAGGCAGCAGCGGACGCAGCGCCGCCGTCAGCGTGTCGAGCACCGGTCTCCTTCCAGGTCTCTCACCTCATAGTGTGCGTTCGTATCGCCCGATCTGGCCACTTTTCGGAGGCGACCTGGCCGGTTTTCGGAGGTGCGGATATGTCCGGTGGTGCTGGTCATGTTCGGCGGTGCGGTTATGTCCGGCGCTGACGCGCCGGACATAACCGCAAATTTCACCATCTACGGCATTTGTGCGTACGCCGGCAGCGTCAGGAACTCGGCGAAGTCGTCGTCCAGCGCCACCTCCTTGAACAGCGCCGTCGCCTGCCCGAACAGCCGCTCGTCGTAGCCCGGCTCGGCGGAGATCCGGTCCAGCTCCTCGGCGATGATCCGCTCCACGAGCTCCTTGGTCACCTGCTCACCGGTGTCGGCCAGCGTGATGTCGTTGTGGATCCACTGCCAGATCTGCGAGCGCGAGATCTCGGCCGTCGCGGCGTCCTCCATGAGGTTGTGGATCGCGACCGCGCCCAGCCCGCCCATCCACGCGGCCAGGTAGCGCAGGGCCACGTCGACGTTGTTGCGCAGGCCCGTCTCGGTGATCTCACCGGGCGTCTCGGACACCGACAGCAGGTCGGCGGCCGACACGCTGACGTCCTCGCGCAGCCGGTCGAGCTGGTTGGGCCGCGCCCCGAGCACGCCGTCGAACACCTCGCGGCACACCGGCACCAGGTCCGGGTGCGCCACCCACGAACCGTCGAACCCGTCGCCCGACTCGCGCGTCTTGTCCGCCCGCACCTTCTCCAGCGCCACCGCGTTCACCTCGGGGTCGCGCCGCGAGGGGATGAACGCCGCCATCCCGCCGATGGCGTGCGCGCCGCGCTTGTGACACGTACGCACCAGCAGTTCGGTGTAGGCCCGCATGAACGGCGCCGTCATGGTCACCGCGTTCCGCTCGGGCAGCAGGAACTCCCGCCCCCGCGTCCGGAACTTCTTGATCACGCTGAACAGGTAGTCCCAGCGTCCCGCGTTGAGCCCGGCCGAGTGGTCGCGCAGCTCGTAGAGGATCTCCTCCATCTCGAACGCCGCCGGATAGGTCTCGATGAGCACGGTCGCCCTGATGGTCCCGTACGGGATGCCGAGGAGCTCCTGCGCCCGCGTGAACACGTCGTTCCAGAGTCGCGCCTCCAGGTGCGACTCCATCTTGGGCAGGTAGAAGTACGGCCCCTTGCCCTTGTCGAGCTGCCGCCGCGCGCAGTGGAAGAAGTACAGCCCGAAGTCGAAGATCGACGCCGACACCGGCCGCCCGTCCACCTGGGCGTGCTTCTCGTCCAGGTGCCAGCCGCGCGGGCGCACCACGATCGTGGCCAGCTCGTCGTCGGGCCCCAGCGCGTACGTCTTGCCGCCGGTCTCGAAGTCGATCGCCCGGTCGAGCGCCTCGCGCAGGTTGAGCTGCCCGGACACGCAGTTCTCCCAGAGGGGGGAGTTGGCGTCCTCGAAGTCGGCCAGCCACACCTTGGCGCCCGAATTGAGCGCGTTGATGGTCATCTTCCTGTCGACCGGACCGGTGATCTCGACGCGGCGGTCCTCCAGGCCGGGGGCCGGCGGCGCGACCCGCCACTCGCCCTCCCTGACCTCCTTGGTCTCCGGCAGGAAGTCGAGCGTCCCGCCGGCCGACAACTCCGCCTGCCGCGTCCGGCGGGCGTCGAGCAGCTCCAGCCGCCTGGCGCCGAACTCCCGCTGGAGAGCCGCCACGAAGTCGAGCGCCTCCGGCGTGAGGATCTCGTCGAACCGTTCGAGCATCGGGCCGGTGATCTCCATGTCCCCTCTTTTCCGCATCATGGAAAACAAATTCTGGATTGTGGAAGTGAAGCTACCCCCGCCAGGGATCCCGGGTCAAAGGCTGGGGTATCCCTGGGTCGTCTTCGGGGGCATCCCCGATGCGGGGGGTGTCATGCCCGCGAAAAGATCGGAGGCATGAAGACGATTGCTGTGGCGGGCGGGCTGCTGGCCGCCGCGCTGGTGCTGACGGGCTGCCGGATCGAGAGCTTCGGCGGTTCCACGAGCCAGGACACCGCGTCCTACGAGGTGAAGGACAAGGTTTCCAAGCTGCAGGTCAAGAGTGACGCCGGCGACACCGTGATCACCGAGACCGATGGCACGGCCATCCGCGTCATCGAGACGTTGCGCTGGCGGGGCGACGACAAGCCCCGGCCGCAGCACAAGGTCGAGGGCCAGGCGCTCTTCGTGACGTACGACTGCCCGTCGAACTGGGGGAGTTGCAGCGTCGACTACAAGATCGAGATCCCCAAGGGCCTTGCCGTCGACCTCGACAGCGGTTCGGGCGACATCACCCTGCGGGCGCTGAGCGGCCAGCTCGACGTCGAACTCGGCTCCGGTGACATCGACGGCTCGAACATCACGGGCAAGAAGGCGTACGTCAAGGCCGGATCGGGCAACGTCGAGCTCAAGTACGCCGCCGCGCCCGACAGCGCGGAGCTGGAGTGCGGCTCGGGTGACATCACCCTGCGGGTGCCCACCGGGGCCTACGACATCAAGACCGACGTGGGGTCCGGCGACGCCAGCGTGCCGATCAAGTCCGACCCGGCCTCGCCCCACAAGATCTCCCTGACCGCGGGTTCCGGCGACGTGGTGGTGTCCGCGGGATAACCAGGTGATGACTCCCGGGATGTCGTGCCACCATCGTGGGAAGACACCGAGGTGTCCAGACGTTTCCCTCATAGAGATGACACGAATGCACGAATACACCGCGCTCGACGAGTTCGAGACCGGCGACATGGACCTCGAGGAGCGCCAGGCGCTGCGCCGCGTGGCGGGCCTCTCCACCGAACTCCAGGATGTCTCCGAGGTCGAGTACCGGCAGCTGCGGCTCGAGCGGGTCGTCCTTGTCGGCGTCTGGACCTCCGGCACAGCCGAGGACGCCGAGAATTCCCTGCTGGAGCTCAAGCTCCTGGCCGAGACAGCCGGGTCCGAGGTGCTCGAAGGGCTCATCCAGCGGCGCCAGAAGCCCGACCCGGCCACGTACATCGGCTCGGGCAAGGCCCTGGAGCTGCGCGACGTGGTCGACTCGACCGGCGCCGACACCGTCATCTGCGACGGCGAGCTGACCCCCGGTCAGCTCCGCCAGCTCGAGGAGACGGTCAAGGTCAAGGTCATCGACCGTACGGCGCTGATCCTCGACATCTTCGCCCAGCACGCCAAGAGCCGCGAGGGCAAGGCCCAGGTCGAGCTGGCGCAGCTGCAGTACCTGCTGCCGCGCCTGCGAGGCTGGGGTGGCAACCTGTCCCGCCAGGTCGGCGGCCGCGCCGCGGGCGGCGTGGGCATCGGCGGCCGCGGCCCCGGTGAGACCAAGATCGAGCTTGACCGGCGCCGCATCCGCGAGCGCATGTCCAAGCTGCGCCGCCAGATCAGCGGCATGTCCACCTCGCGTGAGACCATGCGCCACCGGCGCCAGCATCGCGAGGTCCCGGCCGTGGCCATCGCGGGTTACACCAACGCGGGCAAGTCCTCGCTGCTCAACCGCATCACCGGTGCGGGTGTGCTGGTCGAGGACGCGCTGTTCGCCACGCTCGACCCGACCGTACGCCGCGCGCGCACGCCGGAGGGCCGGCTGTTCACGATCGCCGACACCGTCGGGTTCGTCCGCCACCTGCCCCACCAGCTCATCGAGGCGTTCCGGTCCACGCTGGAGGAGGTCGCCGACGCCGACCTGATCCTGCACGTGGTCGACGGCTCGCACCCCGACCCCGAGGGGCAGCTCGCGGCCGTCCGCGAGGTGTTCGCCGACATCGAGGGCGCCTCCGAGGTGCCCGAGGTCGTGGTGATCAACAAGGCCGACGCGGCCGACCAGGAGGTGCTCGACCGCATCGCCAGGCGCGAGCGCGACAGCATCGTGGTCTCGGCCCGTACCGGCAAGGGCGTCACCGAGCTCATGCGGCTCATCGAGGAGCGGCTGCCGCGCCTCGACCACGAGGTCCACCTCCTGGTGCCTTATGACCGGGGCGACCTCGTCTCGCGGGCCCACAAGGAGGGCGAGGTGCTCTCCGTCGAGCACGTCGGTGACGGCACCGTCCTGCACGCCCGCGTGTTGCCGAGCCTGTTCCAGGAGCTGGAGCGGGTAGGTAAGCCCGTCGAACGCGTCTCTTAGCGGGACGGCTGGGCAGCTCTCGCTCAAAGTAGCGCAGAGCTGCCCAAATAGGGCAGTGGTCCGCGAACCCCGGGGTTGCTAGGATGGCCAGACCTAACGTTGGTCTGGTTTTTGGGTTTCGGTTCTGGGTTTCGGATGATGACGTCGAGTGCCACAGTCGTCAGCGGGGGCCAGGGGGTAAGGCGTGCCCGGGTGACGGATGGGATGAGTGGTCTTTCTTCCGAATAACCCTGTACACCAAGCCCGGCTGTGAAATAACGTAACTGAACTGAAATCGCCGGATCATGTCTCTGGCGATACGGTCACCGCACAACATCACGCGGATGAGAGCAGGAGACCCCCCATGTCGTCCGGACCCGGAGCGGACTCAGTGGGCGCGGCACAGGCCGTGCGCTGGGTGCTGCGCCTGCGCGGGGCGGTGGTGCGATGACCGTTCGACTCTTGACCAACATCGGCCGCCTGTGGACGGGCAACGAGGTCCTCAGCAACGCGGCCATCCTCGTGCACAACGACCGCATCGCCTGGGTCGGGCGGGCGCCCGACCTCCCGCAGAGCGTGCCCGGCGTCGTCGATGACATCGTCGACGTCGACCACGTGGAGAACCTCGGCGGCGCGCTCGTCACGCCCGGTCTCATCGACGCGCACACCCATCCGGTCTACGCCGGCAACCGCTACGCCGAGCTGGCGATCCGTACCGGTGGTTCCAGCGCGGCCTCGATCACCGCGGCGGGCGGCGGCGTCGGCTCCACCGTCACCGTGACGCGCGGCACCGACCCCTGGACGCTGTGCAACGGCGTGCGCGAGCGCCTGCGGAGCTGGCTGCTCAGCGGCACCACCACCGTCGAGGCCAAGACCGGCTACCACCTCACCCGCGACGGCGAGCTGGCCGACGTGCGGCTCCTGCGCGAGCTGGAGAAGGAGCCGATGATGCCGCGGGTGCACGTCACCTTCCTCGCGGCGCACGTCGTCCCGCCCGAGTACTTCGGCCGCCAGCGCGAGTACGTCGAGGCCGTGGGCGCCTGGTGCGCCGACGCGGCGGCGGCCGGCGCCGACAGCGTCGACGTCTACTGCGACGAGGGCCACTTCACCACCGAGGAGTCCCGCTGGGTCCTCGCCTCGGGCCGCAACGTCGGGCTGCTCCCGCGCATCCACGCCGGCCTGTTCAGCCGTCGCGGCGCCGTGCAGCTGGCCGCCGAGCTCGGCTGCGCCTCCGCCGACGGCCTGCACCACATGTCCGACGAGGACATCGCGATCATGTCCCGTTACGGCGTGCCCGCGGTGGTCTGCCCGGCCACGGCGCTCCAGCGCGGCCACGTGCCGCCGGTCCGCCAGATGATCAAGCACGGCGTGCAGATCGCCCTCGGCAGCGACCACAACCCCGGCTACTGCGGCATCACCTCGATGTCGCTGGTCATCGCCATGGCGGTGTCGGCGTTCGGCATGAGCGTCAACGACGCGCTGCGGGCGGCCACGCTGGGTGGCGCGACCGTGCTCGGGGCGCCCGACCGCGGGGTGCTGGCTCCCGGGCGACTGGCCGACATCGTCCAGTGGGACGCCGACCACGAGGGCGCCTTCGCCTGGTCCTTCGGGCTCAAGCCGCGCCGAGTGTGGCGGGGCGGGACGCCCGTCCAGTAACGCCGCATCCGGGATTCGGTGGCTAATCTCGGGATATGCCGCCCTCTGTCGCCGTCGTCACCGATTCCACCGCGTATCTGCCTGCCGTGCCCGGGGTGACGGTGGTGCCCGTACAGGTGGTCGACCGCGGCATCCCCCGTGACGAGGACACCTTCACCGGCGACCTCGCCGGCGTCACCACCTCGCGCCCGTCGCCCTCCCGCTTCGCCGCCTGCTACGACGCGCTGGCCGCCGCCGGCGCGACGGGCGTGGTCTCGATCCACCTTTCCGGCGAACTGTCCGGCACCGCCGACTCGGCCATGGCGGCGGCCGAGGGCGCGTCCGTGCCGGTCGAGGTGATCGACAGCCGTTCCATCGCGATGGGCCTCGGCTACCCCGTGCTGGCGGCGGCCCGCTCGGCCGCGACCGGGGCCGAACTGCCCGCCGTGGCCGCCGCCGCCCGCCGCGTCGCCGCCGCCACCAGGACCTTCTTCTACGTGGACACGCTGGAGTACCTGCGCCGCAGCGGCCGCATCGGCGCCGCCGCCTCGCTGTTCGGCTCGGCTCTCATGATCAAACCGCTGCTGCACATCGTGGACGGGCGCATCTCGCTGCTGGAGAAGGTCCGTACGTCGGCGCGGGCGATCGCACGGCTGGAGGACCTGGCGGTGGAGGCCGCGGCGGCGTCCTCGGGGGTTGTGGAGGTGGCGGTGCAGCACATGGGGGCGCGGGGGCGGGCCGAGATGCTGGGCGAGCGGTTGTCCAAGCGGGCGCCGGGCGGGGGGGCGGGGGTGCGGGTGGTGGAGGTGGGGGCGGTGATCGGGGCGCATGTGGGGCCGGGGATGCTGGGGGTGACGGTCACGCCGTACGAGGGGTGACCTGGTGCTTTCCGTGCCTGCTTTCCCGGGGCGTTTGTCCACAACCCTCTTCGTCCCTCGCCTTCTTCATCCCCAGAACCTGATTCGGTGACTTCTGGCGGGGGGTTGTGTCCCTAGGTTCGTCGGCGTGCGATCTCAGGACCCGACGGCGGAGCGGACCATAGCCGAATCCAGGCTACGGTCGATCACCACCCCTGCCCGTAGGCCCCGCTCAGGGCGACGCAGCACGCATCCCTACCCCGACGAGCCCTGGAACGCCCAAAAGGCGCAGCTCAAAGCCGTCCCGCCGTTGGCCGAAGACCTTCGAAGGGGGCCAAGGCCCAAGCGGGGGACAAAGTCCCAAACCGAGCCTTGGACTGATGCCGACGCCGCGTCGCGATCCGTGCGTGGGGCGGAGTCCTGGTCCGAGGCGTGGGCCGCTTTCGAGGCCGCGCCGCGATCTGAGCACCGGGCCGATCCGCAGTCCGAGACGTGGGCTGAATCTCAGGTCGCGGAGGCTCCGTCACGGCCCACCGGCCGTCGGTTGACGGGCAGCCCTGCCCCTATGCCTCCCACCTTCCAGGCGTTCCGGGCCGCCATCGCCTCCTCCCAACCCGCCACCGCCCTCGACCTCGGCAAGCCTGGCCTGCGTGTGCTCATTGCCGTAGGCGCCCTGGCCGTCGCGACCGCCGCCTTCTTCGTCTGGCGCTCCCAGCCCGCCCCCGAGCCCCTGGCACCCCCACCCGTCATCGCCCCGCTGACGCCGTCGCCCACCGCCAAGGTGACCGTCCAGGTGGCGGGCAAGATCCGTAATCCCGGCGTCTACCTGCTTCCCCAAGGCTCCCGGGTGACGGACGCGGTGACAGCGGCAGGCGGGCTCAAGCACGGCGCCGCCACAGGCTCCCTCAATCTGGCCAGACGCCTGATCGACGGAGAGCAGATCGTCGTGGGCGCCCCCGCAGCCGCAGCGGCTGCCGGATCTCCCGTCGTAGATCCCGCCACAACCATCCTCGACCTCAACTCCGCCACCCCCGACCAGTTGGAAGACCTTCCCGGAGTAGGAGAGGTGCTGGCCGCCCGGATCGCCGAGTTCCGCACCACCCACGGCGGCTTCACCAGCGTCGACCAACTCCGCGAGGTGAGCGGCATCGGCCCCCCGAAACGAATAAAAGAGATTAAGCTAGCGAACCGTGAAGCCCATACGCGCCATCCTTCTGCTGCGCATCAGTGACGACAAGAGCGGCGAAGCGGCCGGCGTCACCCGCCAAGACGAAGACGGACGACGACTTGCCGACAGGCTCGGCTGGACCATCGGCCCCGACGAGACTCACGTCATCATCGAGAACGACACCTCGGCGTTCAAACGCCGCAAGATCCGACTCCCTGACGGGGGAGAAGGCCTGAGAACCGTGCGCCCAGGATTCCGTCGTGGGCTCGACATGCTCGCCGACGGCACCGCAGACGGACTCCTCGCCTACGACCTCGACCGGGTAGCCCGCGACCCGCGCGACCTTGAAGACCTCATCGACGTCGTCGAGTCCAAACACCATCGCATCCCTGTGGAGTCCGTCTCCGGTTCGCTCAGGCTGGCCAACGACGCCGACGTCACCATGGCCCGAGTCATGGTCGCCGTTGCCAACAAGAGCTCCCGCGACACATCCCGTCGAGTGGCGCGCAAGCACGAGGAGCTCGCCATGTCGGGCAGGCCGGGCGGGGGCGGGATACGCGCCTTCGGCTACGAGCAGGACGGGGCGACGGTACGCCAGGACGAAGCCGACACCGTCGAGTGGATGGCCGAGCGGGTGCTTGAAGGTGAGTCGCTCAACAGCATCGCGGCCATGCTGAACGAGCGTGACATTGCTCCTGTCCGGGGTGCGGAGTGGAACGCCAGGTCGGTTTGGTCCATCCTCACCGGCCCTCGCATCGCTGGCTTGCGCCGGTTCCGGGGCGCTGTGGTGGGAGAAGCGACATGGCCGGCCATCTTGGACCGCGACGTCTGGGAAGAGGTTAGGGAGCGGATCTCCAACCGTGCGACCGGGCATCGGAACCAGCTCACGCGCTGGCTCACCGGCACCTTGTGGTGCTCGCTGTGCGACTATCCACTGATCGGCACCGCTGCAACCAAGCGAGTCGGACCGAGGTACTGGTGTCCGACCCCGCGGGGAGGGTGCGGGAAGATCGCCATCACGGCACTCGCCGCCGAAGATCTGATCGGCCGGAGAATGATCGAGTACCTCTCTGACGAGAACGTGACGACGAACCTGCTTGCCGCAGTGTCCGGCGGGTCGTCGGAGGATGTCCGCAGGCAGGTGGCCGAGGATGAGAGTCAGCTCAAAGACCTCGCCCGCATGTGGGCGACGCGCCGTATCACTCTCGCCGAATACAGCGAGGCGCGCGACATCATCGAGGCGCGTATCAAGGATGCTCGCATGTTTACGCTCGGGTCGGTGCCTCGGGTGCTGCGTCGGCTCCTTGAGGGCGATGTCGAGGAGGGGTGGAGCGACCTCGCCCCCAAAGAGCGGCGCGATGTGCTTCAAGCGATCGTGCCTAACGGGTTCGCGGTGCTGCCCCACCCGAAGGAGAAGGCGCGCCGCTTCGACCCGGACCGGATTGTGCCGCGATCAGCCGAGGAGACACGCATCTAGCAGCGGGTTGAGATCCACGCGAACGAGGCAGTCGCGTCCTGCTGCGGCGGTGGCGCCTTGGGTTGGCGTAGGGGCTGATGCGGCTGTCGCTGGAGGTGTTGGCGGCCCAGGTGGCGCGTGACTGTCGGCCGGCGAAGGGTCGGCCCCGCGGGCACCCGGGGCTGTGGGAGTTCCGGATGGACGCGTGTCTGGAGGGCGTGGGCTCGGCCGTCTCCGTCTGGTGGGTGACGCTTGGGGGCGTCCGCTGCTGTGCGGTGGAGTGGTGATCTTCGGAGGGCCGATGGGAGGCAACGTTGCCTGAGGGCTGGGTGCCCGGGAGGTCGCCGATGGGCTCGGCCTCCGGGTTGGCCGATGTGTCGAGTAGGAATGAGTGGCGGTCGTCGTCATGGTGTGCGGAGCTGCACTAGGCGCCGCGTCCCCGTCTTTCAGCCCGGTCCCAGCGACGATCGCGGCGGTGGCAATTGCCCCCAAGCTGGCGGCAGTCGTCCCGAGCGCAACTCCTGGGTGCGTCATGGTCGCATTCTTGATCGGCTCCCAGGCGTATAACGCGAGCGGCAGCAGAATCAGCGAACCGAGGTTGCGTTTGTATGCCCGTGCTGCATCGACGATCGCGGTGGCCCGCTCTTTGCCTTTGAGTTTGGCGTCCACCTCGACGATCAGTTCGCCGTCCTTTTCGTAGGCGACGGCCGGCAGGGGAGCGTCCTCGATCTCCACTATCTTCGGCATCTTCATGCGCCACTCTCCCCGTAGCGCTCTCGCAGCTGACGCCAGAGCTGTGCTTCGGCGACCGGGTCGTCATATCCCCGCTGGGGGATGAGAAGGATCCTCGGTATGCCGCCGAGATCGAGGCGGACGGGCTGCAGGCCGCTGCCGTGGCTGCGTAGCGCGTGCCGCAGCTGTACAGGGACAGGGTTGTCTTCGCTTCCGTATAACTGGTGCGTGAGATCGGCGATCGTGTCGTGCGCGGATTGGAGATCTTCTACTACTTCATTGAGGCGACGCTGAAGAAACTCAGCATCTCGTAACTCGGACTCGCTCAGCACCTTGGCGGCGACGAGCCGTTCCTTGATTACTCCTAGGACGTGTTCGATCAGTTGGCGTTCTGAGGCTCCGTTGCCCGTCTTGCCTGTCACGATCACCTCTTTTGTTGCGCGACGTACCACAATGGACGTCGTTGTTCCCCCTCGCCCCGAATGTTCCTCATATTGGACGCCCGAGTTGTTGAATCGTCTACAGGCCGTTAACGGTCGTGACCTTATCGTGACGTGGTGTGCCCTGGCGTGGCCGGGCATGCCCCGGTGGCGACGCAAACAAGGCTCCGGATCGTCGTGATCCCGGAGCCTCGGCTTCGTGCGGGGTTATTGGCTTCGGCGGCGAAACTCGTGCACCTCGGCGTGAGACTGGTGGCGCTCATGTGCCTCGTCCGCCCGGCGCATCGCCTGAAGGTGGCCGATGAGTTGCCGGCGTTGTGTGGCACTAAGGCCGGGCGTCTCCCAGAGGTGTTGCTCGGCCCTGTCCGCATAGCGCGACTCGACGTCGGAGATGGCCTCGCGTGGTTGGGTGCGGCGGTCCGTCTCGCTCGGCTCCAGGTCTCCGCCTTGGAGTGCGCGGTCGACGGCTCCGGACTTGAGTTGGTACGCCTGCTCGATCGCCCGCTTGGTGGCGTCCGAGAAGTTGGTGCGTCGCGCGCTCTCGACGTCGTAGAGGACTCGGTAGTCCATGCCGACAGTGGCCGCGAACGCTCTGCGGTTGCGGTATCTGACATCGAGTTCTACGCGACGTGCCAGTAGGAGTTCCCCGAGGCGGGTCCACGCCTCAGGTGTATGCGTATCCACTTCTGACACCTCTCGTCAGGATGGTGCTCCACCGAGAGTGGCGGACTCAGTAGGACTAGTCAACTCTCCAAGAGTAATTGATGTCTACCCATGTCACGAACCAAGTGTCCCGACAGCAACGCAAGTCGTACTGAGTCTCAACAGGGGCTCTGACATCAAGTGAGTCATAGGAGAGGGTTGTGTGATGCGTAACTGAGTCATATTGTGAGTACGTGCCACCAACCAAGAACACACCGCAGCACGGCCCCGCCATACGAGCGCTCCGCGAGAAGGACGGCTTGAGCGTCGAGGAGCTCGCTGCCCGCATCGACATGCACCCGCAGTCTCTGCGGAACGTGGAACTGGAGCGGCGCCCGATCTCCCACAGGAGGCTCAACCTCCTCGCCCGCGCACTCCAGGTCGAGACGGCAGCGATTAGCCGAGAGACCGGCCCACGCAAGGGGGCAGCATGAACACCCCCAACCCGGTGGAGGGGCGCGGCCTCTCCCGGCCGCTTGTCGAGCTCATTGACATGCCGTCGCCTGAGCAACTCCGCAGGGTGGCGCGACTCCTTGGGCTGGTCGACGTCGTACAGCGCCGCCTGGACCGGGAAGCCGCCGAACGCAAGACGGCGGGGGAGGCGGCATGAGCGACATCGTTCACATCCCCTTCCACGGCGGGGAAATTCTGGCGGCCCAGGAGAACGGGAAACCGCGCATCATCCTCAAGCCAGCCGTCGAGCACATCGGCTTGGACTACCCCACGCAGTATCGGAAGTTGGAGTCGAAGTCGTGGGCAACCGTTGGCCTGGTGCCAATGGTTGCCGAGGACGGCCGGACCCGCCAGATGGTCGTGGTCGACCTCCGCACCTTCCTGATGCTGCTGGCGACGATCGACGAGAAGCGCGTCAGCGATGCCGCTCGCCCGATCCTGGTCGCGTACCAGAACGAGGTTGCCGACGTGATCGAGGCGTATTTCACGAAGGGCAGCGTCGCCAACCCGCGGCTCGCTCAGGCCGAGCTCGCGCCGATGGCGATCAGCTTCGACGACGCGATGGCCCTGTACGGGCAGGAGTACGGCTACGACTATCCGACGCCGTTCTTCACCGCAGGCCTGCGGCTGGCCGGCTTCCTGCGGCAGGGCGGCTGTGTGCCGCGCCGTAAGAAGCGCAAGTACTTCTGGTTCAACGGGACGAGCTGGGAGATCAGGGCGTGGGCTCTGCCGATTCTGTTCGGCGAGTTCGACAACGTGATCCGCCAGTTCGAGCCGCTGCCGTGGGCGCAGCTGCGGTTGGATGACGGCGCCGCCGAGCGGGTGCTGCCAGTGAAGCGGGGCGAGTCCTGATGACTGAACTCGTCTTCCGGGACCCGCCTCCGCCGAAGAAGTTGCGGCGTAACTGGTCCGCCATCGCTGAGCAACTGCGGCAGAAGCCCGGCAGTTGGGCGGTCGTCGCGTCGGGACAGCGCCGCGCCACCATGGCGACGCTCGCGGGCCGGCTGAATGAGGGGCGGATGGCTGGGATGCCGGCCCGTCTCTTCGAGGCCGTGACCCGCGCTAGTGACACGGCGCCGGGCTTGTACGAGGTGTACGTGCGTTACGTCGGACAGCGGGACGGCCTGTGATGACCGCCGCCGAGTTCAACGAGCGATGTGCCGAGGCGTTCGCCTGCCACGTGATCCGGCTGGACCTCGACGACGCGCTTGAGATCGCCGCCGAGTACCAGCTCACCGCCTGAAAGCGCGAGGCCAGCCGGACAGGGCTGACCTCGCAAGACCACCCGCTCATCCACGAGTCGGACCACGACTGAAGGAGCAGGAAGTCATGAACAAGGTACTTGAAACACTCGCCGCCTACACCTACGCGCACCAGCTCGACCAGGGCGGCACCCACTTGCGGACGGCGCTGCTCGCCGCGGTGCTGACCGAACGCCACAAGCTCACCCCTGGTGAGGCTCTCGACCTGGCGTGCGGCTACTCCTTCGACGACCGGGTTCGTCCGGCCGGTGACGAGACAGACCGGCTGATCGACCAGGCGCGTCGCGCGGACTTCGCCTCGCAGGCCGAGGCGGTGGCCTGATGCCCGCCCCCACGCTCACACGCAACCTGGTCGCCGAGTACCAGGTGCGCGGTACCTGTCTGGACTCCGAGGGCGACGAGCAGAGGGCCACCGAACCGGTGGACGGCATCGCTGAGGCTCACATGCAGTGCGCGCTGATCCTCGAATACCAGGAGCGGTGGCGCCTGCCTGAGGACGCGGAGATCTGGTGGCGTCCCGGAGCCGGCCACGCCTGGCGGAAGTGGGCGGCCATAGCCGAGCAGGCGGTGACGGCATGACCGTGCTCGCCCCGTTCCTCATTGCCGAGGGCCGCACCAAGGCCGATCCGGACGAGAACCACCTGTACTGCTGCAACGAGAACGTGTCCCTTTGCGGGCTGGACATCACCGACACCGGCGAGCAGGACTTCGACGACGAGGACTGCTGCCCGATCTGCCGAGACCTGTCGGGCCTGCCCTGTCGCCCAGGATGCCGCGGCAGCGAGGGCGGTGAGGTTCTGTGACCTTCACCTGGCTGTCCATCAACGACGCTGCGGATCGTCTCCGCCTGTCCCCGCTCACGGTGCTGGCGATGGCTGTCGATGGAGAGCTGCACTCCCGTCTGGCCACCGATCACCGGGAAGTGTGCGCCGGCGCGGTAGCCGCCTGGCGGGAGCAGTCCCGGCCCAGCTACCGGGGCGGTCCCGAGATCGGGTTCGAGGCGGAGGACGAGTACCGAAGGGAACAGGACACGTGACCGAGCCGCAGAGCGTCATTCAGCTCATCGTCGAGGCCAAGCGCAAGGTTGGTGCGATCCGCAAGCGGGAGCGCAACACGCAGCAGAACTTCGTCTACCGGGGCGTCGAGGCCGTGGTGAACGCGGTCGGCCCCCACCTCGACAAGTTCGGCATCGTGGTCGTCCCCATCATGGAGACCAGCTCCTACGAGACCGTTGAGGTCGGCAAGAACCGCACTCAGATGGGGCACGCGACGGTCGAGGTCACCTACCGCTTCTACGGGCCCGCGGGCGACCACATCGACGCGCGGGTGCCTGGTGAGGCGATGGACTCGGGCGACAAGGCGATGGCCAAGGCCATGGCGGTTGCCTGGCGGACCGCGCTGATTCAGGTGTTGAACCTGCGCACGAACGACCCGGAGCCGGACGAGATGTCCTACGAGCGGTCGCCGGCCAAGACCGTCGAGGACTTCCGCATGGAGGCGCTGAACGGCAACGCCACCAAGCAGGACCTTGAGCGGACGTACCGGGAGGCGAACCGGGCGGGGATGCTTGCCCAGCTCGTCACCGACGCGGCCGGCAACGAGATGCGGCTGGTCGACCTGCTGATTGAGCGGGGCAAGCAGGTGCCTGACGGGCTGCCCCGCAACAAGGACCGGACGGTGTCGAGGTCGAAGCTGACCGACGAGGAGAAGGCCGCAGCCGGCCTGATGACCGGCCCCGAGCTCAAGGCGCACAACAAGCTTGAGAAGGAGACGATCGCCAACCCGAAGAAGGCCGAACGTCTCGACTCGTCTGAGCTGTTTGACCCGTTCGCTACCGTGCCGCCCACGCCGAATGGCGGTGGGGCATGAGCGAGATGCTCACCATCGTCAAGCAGCTCGGGCAGCTCTCCCGCGACCTGGACGACGCGGTCAACAAGCTGGCCGACCTCGAGTTCCTCGCCATCGAGGCCGAGGGTGAGTTCAAGGTCGCGTTCGCGAAGGCGTTCCGCGAAGCGACTGGCTCGGTTGAGGACCGCAAGCAGGTCGCGGTGATGCAGACCGACCCGCTGTGGCGCACCCACGAGAAGGGCGCGGCGGCAGTCCGGCTGCAGAAGGAGCACATCAAGGCGCTCCACGCCCGGATCGACGTCGGCCGGACGATCCAGTCCACGGCCCGCGCGGAGATGCAGATGGCGGGAGGGACGCTGTGAAGCGCGGCAACCCTCCCCAGCGCCGGACGCCTCTGAAGCAGGGCAAGCCGCTCGAGCGGAAGACGCCTCTGCGGGCGGCTGGCAACCTCGAGCGGAAGCCGATCCGCAACCAGTCGAAGAAGCGCCAGGCGGAGAACCTCGAGCGCCGCGCCATGAAGCACGCGATGTTCCCCGACGGCACCCCGCCCTGCATCGTGCCGTGGTGCGGACAGTGGGCCGACGACCTGCACGAGCCGCTCACCCGGGCGCGCGGCGGGTCGATCACCGAGCCGGACAACGCCGTCCCCACGTGCCGGCGGCACAACAGCGAACTCACGGAGGAACCGCCGTGGGGCTACGAGCTGCACCTGCTCGTCCACGCGTGGGACACGCGGACGTACGCCGAGGTCGCCGCAGATCGCCGTGAGGCGCTGGCCGGATGGCACGCCGAGCAGGTGCGGGAGGCGTCGTGAACGGCCCGCTACGTCCTGAGGCGCTGGCGGGCGAGGTCGGCTGCATCGAGCGCTGGCCTGACGAGTCGCCGTGCGGCACCTGCTCGGACTGCCTCACCGCGATGCTCTCCGACCCTCGCTACGGCTCTCATTCCGACCATCCCTGATCTTCCGCTTCCTCGCCCCGACCTCTCGGGGGACGGGGCGAGGGGCGGCTCTCAAGACCACTTCAGCAACAGGAGATCGCATGGGACGCCACAGCTCCGCACCAGTCCGCGAGGAACAAGTCAGCGTCAAGCAGCCGCTGCGGCAGCGGTTCCGCGCTCTGGTCCTGCGCTCGTGGCGTCTCCTGCCGGCAGAGTTCCGGCGCCGCATGTGGCACCGCCGCCAACGCTGGAGGTCCTGGTGGGACCGCTGGCACAGCCGCCCCCGGCTCCGCGACTGGAAGAAGGGCCAGGAGTGGGAGGCATCCCTCCCGCGAGATCCCAGCCTCTGGTCCGACGCCTGGGACCACATCGGCTCCTACGCCGTCGCCGCCGAACTCCGCCGCCGCGACGCCGAACGCGGCGATCTCCTTCCTTCCCGCCCCCGCATCGAGCCTCTTCAGGAGGAATCATGACCACCACTCTTGAAAAGACCACACCGTCGGCTCCGTCCCTGCCGTGTGACGGGCAGATGGCCTGTGACGCGTGCGGCAAGGTCTACACCCACGCGATCGTGCTGGACTCCGCTGTCTCATTCCGAGAGCAGATCCGCCAGGCCGCATCCCGCGACGGCTGGAAGCTCACCTTCGACGGGCGCGACGTGTGCAACGCCGACGCCGAAGGTGACTCCGCGTTCCTGATCCGCGGATGGACGGACTTCTGGTCCCCCGAGAAGGCGATCGTCCCGCTGCAACGCCCGCCGGTGATGAACGGCGACGACCAGCAGACCGTCACCCTCCCGGCCGTCGTCGAGCCCGTCGCGGTTCCGGCCGGCCGTCCCCCCTACTCCCCGAAGGACGCAGCATGAGCGACATCGTGCTCAACACCGCCGAGCTTCACGACCTGATCGTCCCCGTTCTGCCTCACGCGAGCGGCGACAAGAACACACCTGAGCTCGACATCGTCCGCATCGAGGTGCGAGACAACGTCCTCTACGCCATCGCCAGCGACAGGTACACGATGGCCGTCACTCGGCATCGCCTGCGTGACGCCACCGCCGACTCCACGATCGCGATCGGCCGAGCTGACGCCGCCGTCATGCTGAAGCTGTTCAAGTTCGACAGGAACGCCAACCCGGATGTGCAACTCACCGTCGGCAGCGTGGAGGCCGAAACCATCCTGGACCCGGCCGACAGGCCCGCCCTGACGGTGTCGGCCAAGGACGGCAACACGCTGGTTTTGCACGGTCGCGATGACCGGTCGATCGCCTCATGGCGCAAGATCATGGCCAAGGTCATTCACCGCGAGGAACAGCCCGCCAGCCCGCATCTGAATCTCGCCCCGATGTACCTCTCGCGCTGGACCAAGGCGATGCGCAAGGGCGTCCCCCTGTCGGTGTCCTTCGGCGCCAAGACGACCGATCCGGTCGTCGTCCGTGTGGAGGACTACTTCATCGGCATCTGGATGCCTGTTCGGCAGACGGATGGCAGCAAACGGCTGGCCGACAGCCCGTGGCGCAAGGAGCTCCCGCTCGACGCGGAGACCACCGAGGTTGCTCCGGCCGAGACGCGAGGTGCGGCATGAGCGAGATCACCCCCGAGCGGGTCGCTGCCCACCTGGGCTACTTCTCCGGCAGCCCGGACAAGGCGCTCGGGCTCGTGATTGTGAACCGGTCCGGCGCGAGGTTGGACATCCGCATCACTCGCGATGGATCGACCAGCTTGTTCCGGGCGGTCGTCGTCGAGGGCGAGACAGACCCGATCGTGCTGGACCGGGACCGCTACCGGGATCGTGTCGAGGACATCGTCAAGGCGTTCTCCACGGCTCTCGCCTCGTCGGTGCTGGAGATGTACCCGTACCACCTGGCCCGGCTGAAGGGTGCGCTGTGGGACCTCGCTGAGGCCGCTCAGGCAGAGAAGGGCGGCAAGCCGTGAAGCCGTCCCGTCTGTTCTTCGCTGCCGCCTACGCGTTCTCCACGTCCGTGTGCGCCACCATCTCAGCGCTTGCCGTCCGTGACCTGATCGCCGAGCCGTTCTCGTGGCCGACCGCCGCGATCGCTGCGGGCGGCGCAGTAGCCACTGTGATGTGCGCCTCCCTCCTGGTTCGCACGCTTGGGGACGCGTTCTCCCACCTGTTCGGCTGGCACCGCCCGGCTGTGGAGGAGATGGCGGACCCGGCCTACAACCCCGAGTTGGACCGGCATCAGAGGATCCTCCGCGCGGCGCTCAAGGGTGAGGCCGAGCGCTACCCGGCCGACCTGCACGACGTGTTCGGGGGCGGCGATGACTGACCTGACCGCCGTCTCCCTGTTCGCCGGCATCGGCGGCTTCGACCTTGCGCTGCAGCGCTCCGGTGTCAAGGTCGTCGCCGCGGTCGAGATCGACGCGGCGGCCCGCAGGGTGCTGCGGCGCCACTTCCCCGACACGGTCCTGTTCGAAGACGTGAGAGAGGTGACTGGTGACGCTCTTCGAGCAGCCGGATTTGTTCCAGAGCGAGGGATCATCACCGCCGGCTGGCCCTGCCAGGGCAACAGCATCGCCGGCCGCCGCGAGGGCTTGGCCGACGCGCGATCCGGCCTGTGGTCCCACACGCGGCGCCTGCTGCGCGAGGCAGACCCCGCCTGGTTCTTCGGCGAGAACGTCGCCGGCCTGCTTTCGGTCAACCGCGGCCAAGACTTCGGAGTCATCCTCGACGACCTGGCCGACCTCGGGATGGGGGTCTGCTGGAGGGTGGTGGACGCGCGACACTTCGGAGTCGCCCAGCGTCGCCGTCGCCTCCTCATTGTCGGACGTGCTGGAGCCGACGTCCGCAGTCCCGTCGAAGTACTACTTGAGCCCGAAGGCGGCTGCTGGAGTCCTCCAGCGAGCGCAGGCGACCGGCCGGACACTGCCGCCTTGGCTGATGGCGGCACTGGAAGCGGCCACTGGACCGCCGACGGACTGACAGCGCCCGCCCCCGTGGCCGTGCGGGGGCGGGCCGGCGGCGCGCAGATCGAGTACGGCGCGCCCGGGGAGCCGGCCTTCACTCTGCGTACGCCGGGCGGTGGCTCGTCCTATCCGATGGTCGCCACAGACGTGGTGCGCCGTTACATGCCCATCGAGTGCGAGCGTCTACAGGGCTTCCCTGTCGACTGGACTGCGGGGCAACCCGATGTCGCCCGGTATCGACAGCTGGGCAACGCAGTCCCGGTTCCGCTGGCGGAGTGGGTCACTCGCCGCATCGTCGCCGTGGACTCCCGGGAGGTGGCGGCATGACCGGCCTCCGCCGCTGCTGCCAGCAGGACTACCTCGACGGCTTCTCTCCGGAGGAGCACGCCCGAGTGTGCCGCGATCCCGAACACGTCCGAACGGTCTCGGATGTCCCCGTACGGGACCGGACGGAGACGGATGGTTCCGGAACGTCTCGGAACGGATCGGACCCGAGAGGCGAGGAGGAGACCCGTGGCCACGCCTGAACGACCTGCGCTGGACAGCCTGAACAACTACCTGCCGGCCGGCAACGGGTGCTGGGTGTGGCAGGGCTACATCGACCGGAACGGATATGGCCGCGTCTACGACTCCACAGCGGCGCAAGGTAAGCGCACCGACTGGGTTCATCGCGTCTCGTACCGGCACTACAAGGGCCCAATCCCCGAGCGTTACGAGATCGACCACACCTGTGAAAACACGGCATGCATGAACCCGGATCACCTGGACGTGGTGACCAAGTCAGAGCATGTCCGCCGGACGTTGGACCGTCTCGGGACAACAGATCGCCAGAAGCTTGCCGCTCAGCTACGACACACCGGCCTCACCTACGGGGAGATCGCCGAGGCGCTCCGGTATGCCAGCAGGACCGGCGCTCACGACGCCGTCCAAGCAGCCATCGACAAAGGCCTGGTGGATGCAGACGACGTCCCCCCTCCTCCGCGGCTGACGCCGGAAGAGAGGGAGGACATCCGCGCTCTGTATGCGCTCGGAGTTCCCCAGACCGAGATCGCGGTCTGGTACCGCCTGGACTCCTCCCAGATCTCGCGCGTGTGCAACGGCCAATCGAGTGGTCACCGTCAACGCAAGCAGGGAGTGAAGTGATGGCGGACATGCGCGGTTGGTCCTGGCAGGACGATGCGGCTTGTAGAGGCGAAGACCTGGTCCTGTTCTTTGGGCCGGATGGTGAACGCCAGCCTGAGCGCGACATCCGGGAGCGGAAAGCTAAGGCGATTTGTGCTCAGTGTCCGGCGCGTCGTCCTTGCCTCAACTACGCGCTGTCCAGGCCGGAGAAGTACGGGCTCTACGGCGGACTCAATGAAGGCGAACGGGCGGCGGAACGGCGACGCCGTATGCGGCGTCCTGCTGATCGCTCGCGCATGGAGGTGGCGAGTTGAAGCGCGACGAATTGATCGGCGCCATTGTCAGCTTCTGGTCCCAGGTACGCCGGGACGGTGACAGGTGCTGGCTGTGGACCGGTGAACTCAACAGCACAGGCTATGGTCGCCTGGAATGGTGGAGCGGCGCCAAGCGCGAGCGAATCTTGGCGCATCGTCTGGCATATCTGCTCTTCACTGGGGATGACATCGCCGGCTTAGTTGTCCGGCACGACTGCGACACGCCTCTCTGCTGCAACCCAGCTCACCTGCGCTCCGGGACGCAGGCGGACAACATTCAGGACGCCATCGAGCGGAACCGGGCCAACTTCGATGGGCTCGCCAAAGGGCGCGCCAACAAGGCGGCCGGCCTTGAAGCGAAGCTGCAATCCCAAGAAAAGCAGTGTCCAAACTGTCAGGCCACCAAGCCCCTTGACGCATTTCACAAGGCTCGTGGATCCGCTGATGGTCGACAGGGCTGGTGCAAGAGCTGTCGCTCGCAGAAACTCCGGGATGCGTGGCAGAACGACCCCGGCTTCCGGGAGCGTGAGTTGGCCCGCAAGCGGGAGCGCAGGGCAGCACAGCCCAAGGCGGATAACTCGCCCCGAACTCACTGCGGGAACGACCATGAACTGACGCCTGAGAACCGTGGGGCGCGCGGCCAGTGCAAGCAATGCGCCAGAGACCGGGCCCGTCGCGCCCAGGAGAAGAAGCGGGCCAACGTCGAGGCGGTGGCGTGATGGCCGCCAAGTACGCCACCAACGCTCCGCACGGCGTCTACCACCGGTACACGATGGGCGGCTGCCGGTGTGAGCTGTGCCATGCGGCGATGCTCCGGTACAACAAGCGGCGCCTGGCGCTGATCCAGCGCGGCGAGTGGAAGCCGTGGATGGAGGCCGAGTCAGTCCGCCGCCACATCAGGAGGCTTCGCGACGGCGGGATGCGCTTGGAGACCATCGCGTCTCTCGCTGGGGTGGCGCCGGGCAGCATCTACAAGCTGTTCGACGCCGGCCGGACCAGAGTGCGGGCCGACTTCGCCGGCAAGCTGCTCGGCGTCGCTCCCGACGCTGAGCCTCCGCCGCGGGCTCGTGTGGATGCGACGGGGACGCGCCGCCGGTTGCAGGCGCTCGTCTTCATGGGCTGGTCGGCTCAGCTTCTGGCCGAGCGGCTGGGCATGGAGCGGTCCTTCATCCGCAAGGTGATGGACCGGCCCCAGGTCGAGGGTGTCACTGCTCGGGCGGTGCAGGACCTGTTCGCCGAGATGTCGATCGTGGGCCCGCCTGTCCGGACCAGGTACGAGCAGGCGAGCGCGACGCGAGCGCAACGGTATGCGCGTGAGCGGGGCTGGGTGTCGGCGCTGGCCTGGGACGACATCGACAACCCGAAGGAGAAGCCGAAGGGGCTTGTCCGTGGGGAGGCGTCGTGAAGACGTCAGGAGTCCTCGGGGGTAGCGCGCTTGCGTCGCCCTCGGGGGCGACGTCAGTCCCTGGACTCGTGGTAGCCCTGGATCGCTTCGGCGTCGGCCACAGATACCACGGCAGCGATGCGCCGGCCGCGGCTGGTGACGTACGTGATCGTGTCGTAGGCCGCGGCGTCGTTGATGACGTCGGCGAAGCGCGCACGGAGGTCGCGGACGCTTGTGCCAAGCGGCGGGTGGTAGTCGGCGTGAGCTCGGTTGTGCGCTGGTCGCTCCGTCTTGATGGCGGCGATCTCGGCGGCTGCGGCTTCGGCCCGTGTGGCGTACCACTGGACAGCCTTGCGCGCGACCTGCGGCCACCACTTGGTGGTGGAGTGGGCTTGCCAGCGGACCGCCGTGTCGGTGGTGATGCCGACGTACAGGAGTTCGTCAGCGGCGTCGTAGAGCCGATACAGGGCGGTGCGCTCCCTCATTCGCCAGCCTCGCCACGAAGTGAGGCGTCCTCGAACTCTCGCTGGAAGCGGCGAACCTGCTCGCGCGTCAGCCCGAGCTCTCTGACGATCGCATCCTGCGAGATGTCCTGTCGGCGGGCATCCCGGATCGCCCGCCCGAGGTCCAGGCGGGCGCGTTTGACGAGTTCGCGAGCATCGATCTGGGCCTTCTCGTACGCCTTGCGGGCGGCGACTACGTATCCCATCGGGTCCGACACCTCTTCATGGTCTCACGGGGTTGGCCTAGCAGAGATTATGCCACATGGCAACGTGGCGTATAGGCCAATGCCACATGCGGCGTAGGCGTAGACTGAACCCGAGCAACCGAGTGATCAGGGGGACTCGAATGGCTTCGCTCCGAAGACAGGCCCCGCCCTGCGCCTGAACCAATCCCTACTGAACTACCTGGAGCAACCGACGTGGCATGGGCTCGCATCGATGACGCCTTGGACGACCACCCGAAGGTGTTGTCGCTGCTGGACGAGGAGGGCGGCGCCGCTGCCCTCGGTTTGTGGACGCTGTGCCTGGCATGGGCGCACCGCAACACTCGACGACGGGGAAAGGTCCCCGGGCTCTTGCCTGGGTCGCTCCCGCGCCGCTATCTGGGACCCGATGGCAAGGCCCTCGCCGTCCTTCTCGTGCGCGTCGGCTTGTGGGATGAGTCGGAGGACGGCGGCTGGTTCATCCACGACTTCGACAAGTACCTGCCCGGCGATGAGACCAGGGCAGCCCGTTCGGAGGCCGGCAAGCGGGGCGCGGCCAATAGGTGGGCAGCAAAGCGAGAGGCGGAAGCTGCTGGAGCCGATAGCAAGTTGCCATCCACGGATGACAAACAGCCATCAGACAGCCATGGGGTTGATAGCAACGCTGTAGCAAGCGATGGCTCGCGCACGCGCGCGCGCCGGGCTACTCCTTACGGAGTAGCACCCACTCCCACTCCCATTCCCGAAATCACTCCGCCTTCGGCGGGCACGGCCGAGCCGCGCCGCGACGGCGAGGTGACTGCGCGGACGATCGTCGGCGAGTGGATCGAACGCTGTCGCGAACGCCCGCCGAGCAACGTCATTGGCCAGATCAGCAAGCAGGTCAAGCTGCTGCTCGACGACGGCATCCACCCGGACCACGTCCGGCGCGGTCTGGCCGAGTGGATGACGAGGAGCGTCCACCCGTCGGTGCTGCCAAGCCTGGTCAACAGCGTCATGAACACCGTGCCGGCGGCTCGTGACACGCCTCGCCAGTCCCGGTCGACCACTGACGAGCGTGTCGCCCAGGCACAAGCACTCAAAGAGCAGTTTCGCACGTCACCGCCTCAGATGATCAGAGGAGAGATCGCGTAATGACCCCCGAAGAGGTGATCGACTTACTGACCACGGCCGCCGCCTACGACCGCCGCAAGGTGGGGCAGACGGACGTGGTCGCCTGGCACGCCGCGGTCAAGGACCTGGACTTCCTCGACGCCCAGGACGCGGTGATTGGTCACTACACCGAGACGACCGACTGGCTGATGCCAGCGCACGTCCGCACGCGGGTGAAGGCGATCCGGGCCGCGCGGGTGGCGTTCGCCCCCGTCCCTGCGCCGCCGGCCGAGCTGGCGGACACGCCTGGCGCCTACCAGGCGGCGATTCTGGACGCGGTGGCGAAGATGGCGCGCGGGTTCGCCCTGCCCAAGCAGATCACCGCCAGGGCTGAGCCGTCCGAGGAGTGGGTGACGCGCCGGGGCGAGGACCATGACCCCACGAGGGCCGCCGCCATTCTCGTTGCCTGCCCGTGGCCCCCCTGCAAGGCAATGCCTGGCGCGGTGTGCGTGGACGCGGACGGGCGTCGGCTGACCGCACCGGCCCATGAAGCTCGCCTGAAGGCCGCCGGGCTGACCGGCGAGGAGGTGCCGTGAACTACCTCGACGACTTGGCCGAGCAGATGATCCTCCCGGCCTGTCGCCTTGTCGCCGCCGTTCAAGATCGGAAAGCCGACCAGGTGCGGGAGCTGCTCACCCCGCTCGGCGTCGACAGCCTGCGAGCACTCGCCGTGGTGCTGGCCGAGCTGATCCCCCGAGACGACCCGGCGACCGCCCTGTTCACCGCCTGGAAAGTGCAGGACAACGAACTGCCTCTGCCGAAGGTTACGGCCGAGCAGGCGGAGGAGAACCGGCGGCGGCTCGTGGCTGAGGTCGCCGAGTACGAGGCCGGCAAACGGAGCGCGGCGTGACCGTCCCCGACTTCTCCGACACGACACCAGAGACCCCAGAGGAGACCCCGCATGGCTGATCAGAGCAAGATCGAATGGACAGACGCGACCTGGAACCCCGTCACGGGCTGCACCAAGGTCAGTCCCGGATGTGACCACTGCTACGCCGAGACGTTCGCCGAGCGGTGGCGCGGTACGCCCGGCCACCACTTCGAGGCCGGATTCGACGTGACCCTGCGGCCGGAGCGGCTAGACCAGCCGCTCCGCTGGAAGAAGCCCCGCCGGATCTTCGTCAACAGCATGAGCGACCTCTTCCACGACGACGTACCCGACGAGTACATCGCCCGCGTCTTCGCCGTCATGGCCCAGGCCAGCCACCACACCTTCCAGATCCTCACGAAGCGCCACGCCCGCATGAGGTCGTTCCTCAACGACATCTGCAAGTGCGGCAGCGGCCATGCCCCCGGTATCCACCTCCGCTCCGCCATGAGCTGGGCTGGCACCGCGCACAGCCCCACCTACGTGCCCGGAGTCGACGGGCACACGGTCTACTTCGATCGGCCGTGGCCGCTGCCGAACGTCTGGCTCGGCGTCAGCGTCGAGAACCAGCAGTGGGCGGAGGCCCGCATTCCCGCCCTGCTGGAGACGCCCGCCGCTGTGCGGTTCATCTCGGCCGAGCCGCTGCTCGGCCCCGTCGACCTGCGGAACCTGAAGGCGCGGAACGGAGCGCTGATCGACTGCCTGTCCGGCGACGTCAAGGACGGCGACGGCACGGTCTACACCGGGGCCCCGAGCGTGCTGGACTGGGTCATCGTCGGCGGAGAGTCAGGTCGCGGTGCCCGCCCGATGCACCCTCGATGGCCGATCGATCTCCGCGACCAATGCCTGGAGTTCGGGCATGTCAGCTTCCACTTCAAGCAGTGGGGTGAGTGGCGGCCCCAGCCTCGCTACTCGACAGACGACCGACACCACGTGGTGATGCTGAACGGCATGGACCGGGGCACGCCGTGGCCTGGCTGGGGTCTCGACCAGCCCGACGCGGAGGTCATGGAGCGGGTCGGCAAGAAGGCCGCTGGTCGCGTTCTGGAGGGGCGCACCTGGGACGAGTTCCCGCAGGAGGTGTTGGTCCGTGGCTGACACCTCCGAGAAGAACGCCGTGGGCTGCTCGGTCCAACTGGTCGACCTGCTCGGCATGCCGTACTGCCAGGAGCCCGTCACGGTGACCTACGTGACCGGGTGCGTGAGTGAGCACCTGGACGATGACCGGTTCTGCGGTCGGCATGCTCGGCTGCTGCACGAGGGCGACCTGCTGTGTATCCCGTGCCATCAGCTCGGTCACCGTACGCCCGCTGTGGCGCTCGCCGAACTGCTGCCCTCGGGCGAGCGAGTCCGTGTGGCGGGGGCGCCTCGGACGTGGATGCCCGCGCTCACGTCTCAGAGATGCCTACGGCGGGCGTAGAGCCGTCTCGGGTCTCCCGCTAAGCCGCGACTACTTCTGAGCGCCGAGCGTCGATTCTGGCGGCTCTCGGCGCTCCGGAATCCAAACTCCAGTCCTAATCAAGATCGAGACATGGCTCAAGGTGGGCTGTGTTCGAGAGAGGAATCGAACGATGAGCGAGACCGGCCTGACCGCAGACCGAGTCCTCCACGTCCTCAACGGTGGACCGGTGGACCTGGCAGACCTGGAGCTGTGTGTCATCACCGAGATCGGCGATGGCCGCTGGACGCAAGGCGTGTTCATCCTCGGAGAGGTCCTCGTCGTCAACCGGGACGGCAGGGAGCCGTTCGGTGGGCAGCGCAAGCCCGGCAAGTGGGACGTCGAGGCGACGTACACCAAGGACTGGGCAGAAGCGTGGGCACTCAGTGCGCAGGTGCGCGCCTCTCACCAGTCTGGGGAGGCGTCCCAGTGACCCGTCTGACAGTCCTGTGCGCCGTGGTCTTCGTCGTCCAGTGAGGGCTACTCGCCGGCAGGAGGCGTCTTACGGGGGCGGCCTCCCTTGCGGGCTCGGCGCTCCTCAAGCTCCTGCTCGGCGAGCTCCAGCTTGGCGAGTTCGGCGGCGTTACCGTGCTCGGCGATGACGGTACGCATGTGCTCGACGATGTCCTCGGACCGCTCTCGGCTGAACACGCGCTTGCAGACGGTCTCGTACGCCTCCCAGAGGTGGTCTGGGGCGCGAAAGCGCCTGATGGGGGTGTGTGTGGAGTCGGCGTCTTCGCTCATCTTCTCTGTGGCCACAAAGAAATCTTCCCACAGGCCTTGTGTAGCCACAAGGTTTCATACTACTGTGTGGCTACAAGGTTAAGCGAGACGCCAGGGAGACCGAAATGACCGCCAGCCTCACCGCCGCAGCCCTTCTCGCCGACAACCCGAACCTCGCCCTCGACGAGCTCACTGCCCACACCGCCGGCATGAATACCCGCGACGAGGACCTGTTCTGGGCGAAGGTCCGCGAGATCAACCCCACCCTCTGCCCCGACTGGTAGCCGGACCGGGCCCCGCGAGGGGCCCCAGCCCGACCAGCAGACACCCGGGTGCGAGTCCCGGGCGGGCACCACCGCAAGCCCTTCGACCGAGGAGACCCGTTGACCATCACGATCGCTCCGACCATCGCCGCCCGCCCCGCCATGGACCTCCTGCTGGACCGCCTGTACGCCTCACCCGACTGGCAGCACACCCTCACCCTCGGCATCTACACCGACCAGCCGGTAGCTACCTTCCGCCGCACGAGCGGACCTTTCGCCGGCTACGACCTGACCGTCTTCGGCGACGACGACCCTGACGCGGCCCGGATCGCCGACGGCGTCGACCGCGGCCACATCCCCGCCTGCGGCCTCGACATCGACGTCATCGTCAGGGCGATCGGCGCCATCGGCGCCATCCTCGCGGAGGGCCGCACCGGGACGGCGACGCTGACCGAGGTGGTCGCCCTGCGGGCAGTGGCCGAGCCGTGGTACGTCGCCGACGCCGACACCCGGGCGGCGCTCCGGGCCGTGTGCGCCGGGCGTCCCTTGCACGTGCTGTCGGACGAGGCGGTAGCCCGGCTGCAGCACCTCACCGTCGACCTGGCGGCCCTCGCCATGGCTGTCGCCGTGGACGACTTCGCCTGACATACCTCCGGGCCCCTCCTCGGGGCCCGCCCCCTCTCCCTGACCAACACCAGCCCCGGACGTAGGAGAAGAGATGAGGACGACCCTCACCCCCGAGAAGCTCGCCGAGCTGGCTGCCCAGGGCCGCGCCGAGGCGGCGAAGAGCAGGTTCGTGGACCCGTGCGCCGCCGCCAAGTCGAAGAAGCTCCTGTGCGAGCGCGGCGAGGAGTGGGCCGCGAGCGTTTTGATGCGTGACCTGTCCCGCCGTTCCCTGCGGGGCGGTTGGCCGTGGCTGGAGGACGGCGAGCTGGAGACGCTCATCCTCGCTGACAGCGCCGAGTGGGACCTGCTGGTGCGCGCCGCGACTGCCTGACCTTCTTCCGGTCCCGGTCTCTACCGACCGGGACCACCCTCTCGGACAACGCTTTCCCGCCCACCCCTGACCCCACGGAGAACGACATGAGCGCCCGGCTCCAGCTCGACTACCGCGACAGCGGCACCGTCACCGCCTACGACCCCGACTCAGGATCACTTCTCACGGTCGGGTACCGCCGCGCTGACGTGTACGTGTGCGCCGGCTGCAACGCCATGCACGGCTCGCTGCCCGCGCTGGACGAGCACGTGCAGGGCTGCCCCGAGATTCGCCCCCAGACCCCCTGAACGGAGACCGACCGATGCCCACCGCTCACTGCGTCCGCGAACCGGACGGCTACCACGCCCATCTCTACGCCGTGTACATCGACGGTAACGCCGTGCCTGCCACGATCGAGCTGAGCCTCCACGCCTGGATGGACGAGCACCGGCGGACGCACCCGAACGCCCGCGACGTGTACGCCTACCGCAGGCTCGGACTCGCGGGCATCGAAGCCTTAGGCAAGTTCGACACCGTGGACGAGGCGTGGAAGGCGTTGGACGTGGGCGGCAACATTCCGCCCGTTGCATGCGCCTCCGCCTCTCCGGACTCCTCCTCCGAGGAGGGCTGACCCGATGGCCGACGTCGCGCGTGAGACCTACACCGATCGCGGCCCCAAGGACGCGAACCCGTGCACCGAGTGCGGCATGTCCGACTGGTGGTGCCTGTACGACATCAACCGTGGCGCGGGCCGCTGCTGCATCTGGTGCGGCCTCGCCGACGTTCACGGCGTTACGGCCCCCTCGCCCGACGGCGCCAGCGTAGAGGAGAGGGACCGTGGCTGACCGCATCCCGCTACACCCGATCCAGGAGCCCCCGTACTCTGCGATCCAGTACGAGCCTGGCACCATGTCGGCGCCGGCGAACGAGGAAGCGCTCCGCGAAGCCCTGTCCGGCGTCGAGCTGGGGGCGTACGACGAGGCCATCCTGAAGTGGATGACGTTGTGGGAGACCGCCACGGTAGCCACCGTCTGCTCGTGGCTGTACCGAGTGAGGGAAGTGGACCGTGGCTGAGACCCGAGAGCCGAAGCGCATCCAGAGGCGACGCACGAAGGGCTTCCGGCTTCCCGAGGGCGCGGTCTGCGTGGACCGCAGCACAAGGTGGGGCAACCCGATCCGCATAACGCCCGAGCGCAGCGAGCGCGACGGCCGCCGCATGTACCGCGTCCACGGCAGCCCGATGGACCACCACGGCGGCCCCAGCTACATCGACATCGAGACAGCCCGCTACTTCGCCGCCAAGTTCTTCAAGTGGGACCTGCTCAACGGGCGGTACGGCAACGCCTACCCGTCCCTGGAAGAGATCCGGCGGGAACTCGCAGGCAAGGATCTGGCCTGCTGGTGCCCGGAGGGCCCGTGCCATGCGGACGTGTTACTGGAGATCGCGGACGGAGCGTACGCCGATGCCTGACCCCATCCCAGCAGAAGCCGACGGGTGCCTGTTCAGCGGCAGGCGCCATGACGGGACGTGCGGCCGGCAGGCGGTGATCACCATCACGGCTGGCTGCGTCCACGAGCACGTTCACGCCGACGTTCCTGTGTGTCAGTACCACGTCGAAGAGGTGGCGGCAAAGGACGCCTACTGCTACCCGTGCGGTGCTCACGATGGGCACGACTGCCCTCTCATGTTCGACCCGCGCTCCGCCCGCGATCTGGAGAGCGCCTACCCTGGCCTGTTCCTGGAGGTGGCCGATGCCTGACCTTCCCGAGGAAGCCGTACAAGCCGCGATCGACGGCGTGGATCACGAGTACGTGGAGCGGCGTGGATTCGACTACAACGTCGCCCGTGCTGCTCTCACGGCTGCTGCTCCGATCCTCGCCGCCCAAGCCCTACGTGAAGCCGCTGTCATCGCCCGCCTGACCGGCACGGACGGCCCTCAGGGTGCCCGGAGCCCGCTCGCTAGGCGGACCTGGCGGATGGCGGCGACGTGGCTGGACTGCCGCGCCGATCTCGCTGTCGCCTGCCAGATAGGAGAAGCCCGTGACTCCCGTTGAGCTGATCGCCTTGCACGGCTGTTCCCGTCCCGAGGAGGGGAGAGGCTGCTCTGTGTGCGTGGCCGCTGCCGAGGTGCACGTGCGAGCGGTCGAGGACGCCGGTCTGGCCGTCGTCTCCGCCATCGCTCACGAAGGGCTGGTCTGTGTCGCCGAGTACGTGTCCCGAGGGCGCGGCTACATCGGCGTGGAATCGTACCCGGACGCGACGGCACGCTTCGCTCTGGGAGCCCTACCTGAGAGGACAGCCGATGCCTGAGATGCCTCGCTTTGCCGCCTGGTTGCGCAAGTGGGCCGACAGGCTCGACGACAACGGAGCGATCAAACGCGCTGGCGTGTCGTTCACGTTCGAGAACGGGAAAGGCCAGGCGATCCGCGACGACGGCAAGGGATGCCCGCTGTACTTCGTCCAGAGCGACTATGAGCGGGCCCATGCGGAGGCGGACTCCAGCCAGCCGGACCCGAAACTGGAGGAAGCTAGGCGCTTCATCGGCGCTGTGATCGCAGCACAGGAGGAGGAACGTCGCCGTGGCTGAAGACCTCCGCCACCGCTACGCCGAACCTTCCACCGCTCTCGACGCTAGCCTGCCTCCAGAGCCGTCTACCGAGGAGTCCCAATGAGCGAGACCCCCAGCCTGGCCCAGCTCGTCGAGGACGTGAGGACGCTGGGCGAGCCATACGTCCGAGGCGTCGGCACCGCTCTGGGAGAGGTCGTAGCAGCGTTCAAAGGCGCGGCAGACCAGCTCATCGCCACCAAGTCTGAGCAGGAGTAGAGCATGTACAAGGTCAGCTTCCTGCGCCACGGACTCATCGACGAGATCACCTTCCACTGCCGTCCGGACGCTGAAGCGTTCGTCGCGTGGCTTGAGGGCGGGAGCGCGGGCATCAACCCTGAGATCACCGAGGCAGACGATCGGCGGTGACCAGCCTCCTCCAGTAGCCATCGCACTGCCGGACTGGACCTGGCAAGACGGAGATCAGGCCGACCTCGAAACGTTCGCCGAATACGAGCAAGACAGCTTCAAGGGAATGGGCTTTTTCGTGTCTGCATGGCGGCCCGGCACCGACATGAGGATGAACAAGTCCGTGACGGGAAAGGAGGCCGCTGGGTTGATCCACACCCTGCTAGAGGGAGGTAAGTCCGCGGAAGGAACGACACCATGACGCACGTGTGGGTGACTGGCGAAGGCGACTGCTACCACTCCTCCCCGGACTGCATCGGGCTGACCTCAGGACAGGAGGGCGGCGCCGTCCAGAACTACACCCTGCACCCTCCGGTCAGAATGGAGCTGAGCAAGGCTCTGGCCAAGAGGAAGAAGCCGTGCGGCACCTGCGGAGGAACGACGCTGTGACCGAGCATGCCTGCGCTCGGCCCTCCGCATCTCATGACGGCCAACGGTGGAGGTGCCCCGACTGCGGCATGCTGTGGGAACTCCTCCCAGCAGAGACCAAGAAGGCGCGACGACAGCAAGCGTTCAGATGGGGTGGTCTCGGACTCACGGTCGTAGCCGTCGCTGCTGTCGCATGTGCAGGCTGGTGGGGGACGATCTTGGCGCCCATAGCGTTCCCTGCTGCCCTGGGCGCTCTCCTGGTCACCGCTATCGGGGTGGCGGTGTGGCAGAACAGACGCTCGTGAGACGATTGCTGCGTCACATCCCCGTCTGGCATACGGCAGACTCTCACTGAACGCGAAAGCGGCCCTCCGCTGGTCCCGGAGAGCCGCCTCGTCCCACTAGTCCTCGCCCGACTCTCTAGGCCCCTCAACCCACACGAGTCTCCCGTAAGCGTACAAGCACGTCAGGGGGACACGTTGGCTCTGGACTGCCCGGTCAGCATCTGCGACCGCACCATGCCCGGCTCGGCCCGCATCTGCGGAGCCTGCGAAGCCGAACTCGACCGCGAACTCCGCTCCATCCCCGGTCTGTGGGATGACCTGCAGCTCGCCATAACCCGCCAAACCCGCATGGGCGGAGGGTCGGTAGGCGGACACTCCGACGAGCGCCCCCTCCCGTGGCACGAACGAGCCTCCGAAGCGACGACCGTCTTACAGGTGATGCTGCTCGGCTGGGCGCGCGTCCTCAACGACACCGTCCAGCAGCTCCAAGGGCCCGTCTGCCGCTCCTGCAACCACCCCACCTGCGTGTACGCCGACCTCGGACGCGAACCCCGCCACCAACCCGCCCACACCGCCACCTGGCTGCTCCGCCACACCGACGCGCTCATCCGCCACCCTGCCGGCCCCGACGCCGTCGAGGAGATCCTCACCGCGGTACGCAACGCCCGGTGGGCTGTTGACGCTCCACCCCGAGACCTCATCTACGCCGGCCCCTGCGACGCCTGCGACGGCGACCTGTACGCCCGTCCCGGAGCGGCGCGTGTCGCCTGCCGGTGGTGCCGAGACGAGGAGGGCGGCCGGCTCGTGTACGAGATCGAGGCTCGCCGCAGATGGATGCTGGACGCGCTGGAAGACGTAGAGCTGGCCGCGCCGGCCATCGCCCGCGCTTTGACCTCGCTGGTGAGGCCGATCAAGCCCGCGCTTCTGCACACGTGGGTGGCGAGAGAGAAGCTGTTCCCCGCGGGCCGCGACGACGCAGGCCGGGCGCTGTTCCGTGTCGGCGACGTGATCGACCTGATGGCCTCGGGCGACACCAGAGGGCATCAGCGTGTCCTTGTAGTTGCGTGAACAACTACTAGGTGACATGATCTCTGCTGATAGCTTCGGCGAGAGCCGTCGAGAAGCCCGTCTGTCTCTCCCCGAGCAGGCGGGCTTTCGCCGTTTCCGGCTCCTAGATAGCCGTAGAGATCCCCATAGACGCGCACCTGCCCGGCGGACGGGTGCGCTCGCTCGGCGATGCCCGCCCCCGCGGATCGCCTGAGCTCGTGTCCCGGTCTGGTCTCTCCCTTTGTGGACGTGGGGTCCGAGGGTGGGGGAGAGATCAGGCCGGGCACCTCAACACCTGTAACCCCACCTGGAGACGTCATGTCCGAACGCAAGCTGACCCTGTCCGGAGGGCGCGGTAGCTACTCCGTGACCCTGGACGGCCACGACCTCAGCAAGGGACTCCGGTCTCTCTCGATCGACGTGGACCCGCGCAAGAGTGGGCCGCGCGTCTCGGCTGAGCTGGCGATCGACGCAATCGAGGTGACTGGTCTCGCTTTGCGGGACTCGCGGTCCTTCGTGTCGATGCCTGATGGGGCCAGAGAGGCGCTGATCGCTCTCGGCTGGACGCCACCGCGCGAGATCCCCATGGACCGCCGCGAGCAGGCCCGCGAGTGGATTCAGGGCTTCATGGCGACCACGGACGACGACCGGGTCAACGTGATCGCGCTCCTGCTGATGGCTGCCGACGATGCCCTTGAGTGTGCCCTGAACCACAAGCGTGCCGAGAGCGACGAGCCCGGCCAGGTCGAACCCGAGTCCGAAGGTCCCGGCGTCTACAGCGAACGAGCGCGTCTCATCGCCTACCTGGCTGTCGAGTACGACTCGGTGATCGCCTACAACGACCCGAACGAGCCAGACTGGCCCGTCATCTACATCGACACCCCACGCGGTCAGCTCTCCTGGCACCTCTCGCCGGATGACCTGCACCTGTTCCCGCATGTGCCCGTTGCCGGTCGGCACGTCCCGATCGACAGGGCTCCGCAGTGGGACGGGCACACGACGTCCGAGAAGTACGGCCGGCTCGCGGCTCTCGTGGCCGATGAGGTACGCGGTCAGGGGACGGCCTGATGTCCGACCTGCTCTCCTGGTTGAGGGCGACGATAGAGGGCGACAAGGCAGTAGCCGTAGGAGCGGCGTCCTCGCCGCGTGCCGTGGAGTACCTCTTTCCTGATGGCCCCGACGCCTCTGGCCGCGCCTGGGAGGAGCGTCAGGTCCCGGACGGCGGAGCCTGGTTCGTCGAACGTGACCTCGTCATGTCCTGGCCGCAAGGGATGCACGCTCGTCGTGGTGTCGTGGGCGGTTCCTGTGGCTGCTGCTATGGCGACTCCGAGGGGCGTTCGGTCGATCTCGACCACATCCAGCGCCACGACCCCAGGGACACGATCGCCCGCTGCGAAGCCGAGCTGAAGATCCTCGACATACACAAGCCTGTAGACGGCTACGGGCGGGTGGAGTACCGCGAACTCAAGGACCCCGGCAAGGTGTGCGAGGTGTGCTGCTTCGACTGGGACGGGCCGCTCATCGGCAAGTTCCCGTGCGACACGCTCATCGCCCTGGCCGCTGGTCGCCGCCACCGTCCCGGCTTCAACCCTGAGTGGGTGAGCGAGTGAAGACCAGCCTCCCTCGGGGCGTGAAGATCGCCCTTATCGCCGCTCTCTGCTTCCACGTCCTCGGCGACGCCTTCGCAGCGGTCCGCGACGGGCTTCTCTTCGTTGCCGTCGCTGATGTGCTGGTGTTCGGTCTCGTGGTGGCGCTCGCTTGCGAACTCCGTAAGGAGAGAGGCCGCCTCTGACCTCGTAGACCTCCGGGCGGGTATGAGGACACACCCGATCTAGGTGCGCGTCTTCGCTGGGAGAGCCCGCCCGGAACAACCCTCACCCTGGAGACCCCATGACAGACGACCTCCGCCAACGGTACGCAGAAGCGATCTCCTCACTGCTGGATCAGCCGAACGGCAACGCCTACCGGGGCACGCTGCCCGAGCGGTTGATGACGGTGCGCGACGAAGAGGTGGAGCGCCTACGGGCGCGTATCGCCGCCGATGAGCGCACCCTTGACCGCGTGATCGCCCTGGCGTGGAACATGCGCGACTGGTGCTCCCCGGACGGCGTGGCCGTGGACTACGCCGACAAGCTCGCTGAAGCGCTCATAGGCACTGACCAGCCAATGAAGCGCGGCGAAGCGTTCTTCGTTCTGGAGGCGATCGGGAAGGGCCGCGGTGCCTGAGGTGGACTCTCTGCAGCTCGACCTCGCCACGCTCGTAGGCCGCCTGGAACAGGTCGAGGCCGAAGGCGGCTGGGAGCACGCTTCGCCGATCGCGCTGGACCGCATCCTTACATGCGACCTACCGCGCCTACGCGAGCACCTCACCCCAGAGGCTGTAGCTCTGCTCGACGCCAGCCGCTAGCCCGACTCGAATACCTGCCTGACCCACAGCCTCAAGAACCCTGCGGCCTGATCACCGCAGGTTAGACGGCCCCGAGAGCTACCCCGGGCTCGGGGCCGTCGCCACACCTCACCTCAGAGCGAAGACGACCTTCTCCTGATGAATGGTGCAGTGGTAACGCCGCAGCGGAACGAACACGCCCACGAAGGGCCCGCCCACCGGAACCTCCCTCGCCGGCACGACCCCTTCATCCACGAGGCCGTCCGAATGAAACCCTGACGAGCAGCACCAGATCCCATCCAGGTTGGAACTGGTCATCGGGTTGAGCGATCGGCGGTTGAGCAGCGTTACATCGGCTCGGATCATCATCGGATCTCCTTCCAGAGGCTGACCTGACACCGCAGTGTGCCTGCCGCGGGCGCTACTGTCCTCTCCCGTCTATTCCGTCACTCTCGGTACAAATCGCCACCGGCGGGAGACCGCAAAACGGCAACGCTGCGTAGTTTCGCCAGGAGTCTCAGAAGCCGCTCGTTACCTAGCTTTCGGGGGGAACGCCCATGGCCAAGGGAACCAGAGGGGGCAACGGGCGCTTCGAACGCAACCCCGACACCGCCACACGAGACGCCCAAGCAGCCCGCCTCCGCACTCGTGGTCTCACCTACCGGCAGATCGCCGACGAGCTCGGCTTCGCAGGACCGGGCAAGGCGCACGAGGCGGTCAAACGCGTCCTCGCCGAGACGGTCCAGGAAGCTGCTGACGACCTTCGCGCCGTCGAGCTGGAACGCCTGGACCAGATGTACCAGGCGGCGCTCAAAGTGCTGGAGACCGAGCACTACGCCATCTCTCACGGCAAGGTCATCTACCTGGAAGAGGGCGGCCCACCCCTTGCGGACAACGGGCCCGTCCTTGCCGCGATGGACCGATTGCTGAAGATCCAGGAGCGTCGGGCGAAACTCCTCGGTCTAGACGCGCCGGCGAAGACGAGCGTCACCGTGTCCGACGCCATCACGTCCGAGATCGAACAGCTCGCAGCGCAGCTCGGCATGACAGACGACACGGAGCCATCGGAACCGTAGAGCGCGAGGTGAGCATGAGCACGCCTTCCACGCTCCCGCGCGGCTGGCGCGACTGGCCCGCCGAAGCTCAGGAGCAGCTCCTCGCCACGCTGCGCACAGCGGCCATCAACAAGCTCGGCCACCTCCGGCCGCTGTGGGCAACACCAGGCGAACTGGCGAAGTCTCTCGATCGGAAGACGCGGCAGACGCCGGCACTCGACCTGATCGACGCTGAACTCGTCCGGCTGCTGAACACGCCTGATGGTCGCCTCGTCTTGTCGATGCCGCCTCAGGAGGGAAAAGCCAACGGGCCTCTCGCCGCTTCCCTCTGTGGGCGCTGACGCAGAGGCCCGACACCCGAGTAGCGATCGCCTCCTACGAGCATGGCGTTGCCAGACGGTGGGGCCGTGCCATCCGGGACGACATCCTCGTCCACGGGTCGAAGCTCGGACTGTCCGTACGCGACGACCTGTCCGCACAGCATGAGTGGCAGCTCGTCGGTCACGAAGGCGGCGTGTACGCGGCCGGCATCGGCGGAGCGCTCACGGGTCGGCCGGTCGACCTGATGGTCATCGACGACCCGATTAAGGACCGCGCTCAGGCCGACTCCCCGACGTACCGTGAGCGGGCGTGGGATTGGTGGACGGACGTCGCCGCGACCCGCCTCGCCCCCGGCGCCCCGGTGGTACTGATCCTTACCAGATGGCATGAGGACGACCTCGCAGGCCGGCTCCTCGCCGCAGAGGATGGCCACCTGTGGCGGGTGGTCAACATCCCCGCCCAAGCCGATCACGACCCGAACAGGGGCGAGTCGGACCCGCTCGGCCGCGAGCCCGGCGAGTACATGCAGTCGGCGCGCGGACGTACGAGAGCCCAGTGGGAGGCCATCAAGGTCCGCTCAGGCTCGCGCACATGGGCCAGCCTCTACCAAGGTCGGCCCGCTCCGGCTGCCGGCGACATCTTCCAGCGTGACTGGTGGCGCGAGTTCACATCGCCGCGGTGGATCGTCCGCGACGACGGCACGCACATCGCCCCCGGCGCCGACGAAGTCTGCATGTCGTGGGACATGGCGTTCAAGGACACCGACGGCTCCGACTACGTCGTCGGGCAGGTGTGGGCCAGGTACGGGCTGGAGCTGTTCCTGCTCGACCAGGTACACGACCGGCTGTCTTTCACCGCCACTTGCGCCGCGCTGCGGCAGATGGCCGCCAAGTGGCCTCAGGCGACGTTGAAGCTGGTGGAGGACAAGGCCAACGGCACCGCCGTCATCAACAGCCTGTCCCGTCAGGTGTCCGGCCTCGTTCCAGTCGAACCAGACGGGTCGAAAGAGGCCAGAGCGAGAGCTGTCACACCGTTCATCGAGGCGGGCCAAGTGTGGTTGCCCTCTCCCGAGGTCGCACCCTGGGTCGGCGGCTTCATCAACGAGGCTGCGGCCTTCCCCAACGGCTCCCATGACGACCAGGTCGACGCCGCGACACAGGCGATCAACCGGATGTTGCTTGCGCCGATCCTCGCCGGAGACCTGATCATCGACGCGACTGAGCTGGACGACGAACTCGACAGCTACGCCATCTCGCCGTACTGAGCTGAGGGAGGCCGTTCGTGGGTATCGCCTCCCGACTCCAGGAAACGTTCTACCGGGTGACAGGCCAGACCGAACTGGCCGAGGTGGTCAAGGCCGAGCGGCAGATGGTCGCCCACCTCCAGGAGTCGATCGCCGACCTTGAGGCTCGGATGTACGAGCCCGGGTGGCAGCGGCTCACCACGATGGCGGACCAGGAGTTCTCGCGCGACGGCCTCCGCCAGATCTCCGCCGTCAACCGGCTGATGGCGCTCAAGAACCCGCTCATCAAACGCGGCCTCGCGCTACGCATGGCGTACGTGTGGGGGCAAGGCGTCGAGATCAGCGCCCGCGACGAGGACGTCAACGACCTGATCCAGTCGTTCCTCGACGACCCGGGCAACAAGCGCTGCCTGACCGGCGCCCAAGCGCGCGAGGAGAACGAGCGGGCGCTGGACACGGACGCCAACCTGTTCTGGGCCCTGTTCACCAACCCGCGCACCGGCAAGGTGAAGGCCCGCAGCATCCCATGGGACGAGATCGCCGACGTCATCGCCAACCCAGAGGACAGCTCCGAGCCCTGGTACTACAAGCGCGTCTACTACGAGACGTCGACCGACCCGATCACGGGCGGGCAGACGTCCAGGCATCGCACCGTCTACTACCCGGCGCTCGGCTACCGCCCCGACGGGCCGAAGCCGCTCCGGGTGCGTGACCAGACGGGCGAGGCCGCCGAGGTGATGTGGGACGCGCCCGTCTTCCACATGAAGGTCGGCGGCTTGAAGGGCTGGAAGTTCGGGCTGGGCGTCGTCTACGCGGCGATCGACTGGGCTTCCGCCTACAAGGACTTTCTGACCGACTGGGCGACGCTCGTGAAGGCGTTGTCCAGGTTCGCGTGGCGACTCACGTCGAAGGGCAGCAAGCAGGCCGCCGCCAAGGCGCGCATCGCCGCCGCCCCTGCTACCGACCGGTACACGGGAGAGGGCCAACGCGCTGGGGCGACCGCGCTCATGACTCCGGACATGGCGCTCGAAGCGGTCCCGAAGTCCGGGGCGACGATCGACTCCGAGTCGGGCCGCCCTCTTGCTGCCATGACGGCCAGTGCGCTTGATCTGCCCGTCACGATGCTGCTCGGCGATCCGGGCGTGACCGGCGCGCGAGCCACCGCGGAAACGTTGGATAGCCCAACCGAGCGGACCATGGAGCACCGCCGGCAGGCGTGGACAGAGACGTTCCAGGCCATCCTCGGCTACGTCATAGCCGCCGCCGCGAAGGCCCCACAAGGCCCCTTGAAGGGCACTGTGACGGTGGACGACGGAGTCGAGACAGTCGAACTGGCTGGCGGGGTCGAGGCCACGCTGGACATCTCGTGGCCCGACATCGACGACATCGACCCTGCGACGGTCATCGACTCCATCACCAAGGCTGACCAGACCGGGTACCTGCCTCCTCTGGTGATCGTCCGCCTCCTGCTGGAGGCGCTCGGCGTGAAGGACGTGGACGAGATCGTCCAGGAACTCACCGACGAGGACGGCAACTTCAAGCCTCCCGAAGGTGCTGCCGGGATGGCAGGGCAGGCAGCGGTGGACGCGTTCCGCCGTGGCGAGGACCCCGCCCGCATGCTCGGCGGAGACCGGACCGACCAGTCTCCAGACCAGGACCAGGGCGACGGAGGCGACGGTGGCGATCACTCCGGAGACGATGAGGCTGATAGCGACCCTGAGAGCCCAGATCAACCAGATCGCCGACGGCAGCGTAAGAGCGCTGACTAGCGCCTGGGTGCGAGCGTGGGACGAACTCGTCTACGAGACCGCGGCAGCGATCGACGAGCTGTTGCGTTCGGCAGACGGAGGCTGGCCCACGCGACGGCAGATCGCCCGTACCCGGCGGGCGATGACAGCGCTCGACCTGATCCGGGAAGCGCTCGAACGCCTCGCCAGCCTCACCATCCGTACCGCGTCCGCTGCCGCCGATGAGGCGGCCCGGGTGACGTACACGGCGCAGCGGGACCTGACCGCCAGCCAGCTCCCGCCCGGGTCGCGGCTCCAGCTCGCGGTCCGGTTCGGGCGGGCCGACCAGGACCCGTTGGCGGCGATCGTCACCCGCACCACGCAGCAGATCACCTCCCGGGCCCGGCCTCTGTCACGAGAGGCGACCGAGGCCGTACGCGGCGAACTGGTGCGTGGTGTAGCGGTGGGGGACAACCCGCGCGAGGCAGCCAGGCGCATGCTGAGGCGTGTCGAGGGCGCATTCAACGGCGGACTCGCGAGAGCCGCGACGATCGCCCGGACGGAGATGCTGGACGCTTCCCGGGCTGCCGCTGACGCATCCCAAGCCGATCACGCCGACGTCCTCGACGGCTGGATCTGGAACGCTTCCCTCGACCCTCGCGTCTGCCCCGCATGCCTGGCCATGCATGGCACCCAGCACCCGGTGTCGGAGGCGGGCCCGCAGGGGCACCCGAACTGCCGATGCTCGCGCACGCCCAAGACGAAGAGCTGGGCAGACCTCGGATTCGACATCCCCGAGCCGCCCAGCCTGCTGCCTGACGCTCGAACCTGGTTCGACACCCTGACGGACGCGGAACAGCAGCAGATCATGGGGCGCCGCCGGCTCGACTTGCTCAAGTCCGGGAACCTCGCCTGGCAGGACATCCCGCAGCGGCGTGACAATCCCGACTGGAGGCCCTCCTATCAGGTGAGGCCGCTTAAGGGTTTGTCGGGCAGGGATGCTCAGGTGGCCTAACCGATCACTGAGGGACAGCGACAGGGACGGGCTCGGATTGTCCTTCCCACGTCAACCAAATCTCCCCAGGGAACGGTTCCTCACTGACGTCGATGATGTAGAACTCCACCGAACCGCCAGCGCGAACAGCCGCATCCTGGGGCAAGCCCTCGACGATGCCAGAGGTCAGCGCCTTGTCGACGTTCACTTTGCTCGCCGAGGCATCGCCCGTGTTCCTGAGGCGGTAGAGCGCATTCTGTACAAGCTGGATGCGCCACGAGACCTTTGCGGCAGGCGGTGGCGGAGGCTGGCTTGCAAGCTCGGCTAGGGCCGTCGCCTTCTCGGCGGCGTTCGCCGAGCGAACTGCGGCATCCGCGGACACCTTGGTGGCCTCCGCAGCGTCTTCGGTTGCTCGCGCAGACCTCTCGGCGATGCTCGAGTTCTTTCGCTGCCAGCGCCTGGATGAGAACCAGACCCAGATCGAGATGAGCAGTGCCGCCCAGGCGGGCGCATCGCCGAAGTCGATGTCGAACTGCTTGATCCACGCGATGAATTCGTCCACGGCGCGGACTTTAGACCGCAGCCCACGCTTACGTCCTCTTCTCTGGGCGAACGCCACCAAGGAGACACCATGCCCGAACAGCAGGCGCTCACCGAGCGCGTGCCGCTCGCTGAGGCCGCCGGAGGGCAGACCCCGAAGGGCCGCCGCTTCCGAGCCCGCATCATCCAGGGAGACATCCAGGGCAGCAGCGGCTTCTACCCGGCGGAGATGCTCAAGCGAGACGCCGGCGTCTTCCGGGAGGGCCTGCCTGTCTTCTTGGACCATCCCGGCGCCACGGAGGCGTACGACCGGCCCGAACGGTCTGTGCGCGACCTCGCCGGACGGCTGGCCACCACCGCCGTCTACGAGGGCGACGGCCTGTACGCCGACGTCGAGGTGTACCCGCACTGGGCACCCGTCATCGAAGCCATGTCCGGCGACATCGGCATGAGCATCCGGGCGTCCGGCACGGTCGAGGCGTCGAAGGACGAAGCGATCCGAGGGCCGATTGTGACCGCCCTGACTGAAGCCGCGAGCGTGGACTTCGTGACCGCGGCCGGCGCTGGAGGCAAGATTGTGGCCCTACTCGAATCCGCGCGGGCCCAGGCGGGCGATTTACTCCGCAAGGCGACAGAAGCGCAGACCCCCACAGGCCAGAAGGCAGAAGTGGAGGAAGCGCGCAACGTCGGCCACTGGCTCGAATCGCGCATCCACAGCCTGTTCACGCAGATCGCCGACGACATGTTCGGCGAAGGCCAGCTCACCCGCGACGAGCGGATCGCCCTGTCCAACGCCATTGGCGAAGGACTGACCGCCTTCAACGCCGTCGTCGCAGAGAAGGTCCCCCACCTGTACGAGCGGGACATCTACGACGACCCCACGCCGCCCGACCCGGCCACCGAGGTCAGCGAGGGCGACCAGCCTGGAAGCGAGCCGGACGAGGAACCCGAGCAGATCGTCGAGGCCGACACCACAGACACCGCGCCTTCCAAGGTGGCGGTCATCGAGAACGAGCCGGGCAGCTCGCCCGCCGTCGAGAACGAAAGGGAGGGCGAGATGCCCGAACTGAACGAGGACCAGGCGCGCGAGCTCGAAGAGGCGCGCAAGACCCTGGAGGCCGAGAAGGCGCAGGCACTGCAGGAGGCCGCCGCCGCCAAGGCCGAGGCCGAGAAGGCGCTGAAGGAAGCTGCCCGCCTGCGCGCCGCTGAGGCTGCCCGGCCGATCGCCGTGCAGATGGTCACCCAGGCCGACATGCCGGCCGCGGCTCGCGTCCGGGTCCTGGACGAGGCGCTGCGCCAGGTGCCGTTGACCGAGGACAACAAGCTGGACGAGGCCGGGTTCAAGGCCCGCGTCGACCAGCTCGTCACCGCCGAAGCCTCCTACCTTGCCTCGCTGGCTGAGGCCGCTGGCGTCGGGCAGGTGCGGGGACTCGGCGAGTCGACCGCTGGCGCCGCCACCGAGCAGGAGCGCGCCAACACCTCGCTCATCGCCACCCAGCTCGAAGAGGCGTACGTGCGGCGAGGCATGACCCCTGAGGCCGCCAAGCTCGCTGCCGCCGGCCGCCCGTAAGGCCAGAGAGGACCTGACCCATGGCAACGAACATCCGCTTCGAAGAGGGCGACCAGCTCTATGTGACGGTCACCCACCCCGCCACCCCTGTCTCCGGCAACCCGGTCCGGTACGGGCAGCGGCCCGGCGTCGCACTGACCGACGAGAAGGCCGACGGCAAGACGACCGTCAAGTTCGACGGCGTCGCCAGCTTCTCCGTCAAGGGCATCGACCAGTCCGGCAACTCCGCTGTGGCCGAGGGCGACATCCTCTACTACGTCGATGGCGACACCCCCAACCTCAGCAAGAAGAACACCGGCGTCCGCTTCGGGTACGCCGCCGGGGCGGTCAGCTCTGCTGCGACCGCCACCATCGACGTGATCATCGGTTACTAGGGAGACCGCAACAAGATGACCAGCAACCTGTTCGAGGCTACGGTCGAGCGGATCGACCTCGAAACCGCGTCCATCGGCGCCATGTTCGGCAGCGAGCGCAAGAGCTTCGGCCAGCGCAACCAGGACCCGCGCTACCTGGCGAAGTTCGCCGAAGCAGTCAAGTTCATGGACGAGATCTACACCGGACGTCGCCCGCTGCACCACTTCACCGAGGCGATGACGACCTCGGACTTTCCGAAGCTGTTCGCCGACAGCCTGGATCGGCAGCTGTACGGCGCCTACGAGGCCGTCTCGCCGACGTGGATGAACTACACTCGCGCCGCCACCGTGAACGACTTTCGCGAGGTCAAGAGGTTCGCCACCTCCGGGGTTCGCGGCCTGCTCGGCAAGGTTGGCGAGCTCGGCGAGTACAAGCGGCGCGGCCAGACCGAGGCCGAGTACAAGTACAAGGTCGAGAAGTACGGTGCCGCGTTCGGCCTGTCCTTCGAAGCGATGATCAACGACGACCTCGACTCGTTCATGAGGCTCCCGCAGGACCTTGCCGACTCCGCCCGCGACAGCGAGGAGGAGTTCGTCACCCGCCTGTTCTGCGGCGCGTCCGGCCCGCTCACCACCGTCTACACGACCGGCAACGACAACTTCCTCGACGGCGTGCCCGAGGCCGCGCTGACCCGCGACAACCTTCAGGCCGCGATCACGAAGCTGCTCAAGCGCAAGGACGACAATGGCAACCCGATCCGGGTCAACGCCGTCGAACTCGTCACCGGCCCCGGCCTGGCGCTGGAGGCGGAGGAGATCCTCAACACCACCCAGTACCGGGTCGTGGACGCCTCCGGCAACGTGCAGATCATCTCCGGCAACGGCGTGTCCGCAAACCTCCGCCACAGCCTCAACTACTGGGTCCCGTCCGTGGCCACCACGGCCAACGCTGACACCTCCTGGTGGCTGTTCGCCAACCCGAGCGGTCCCCGCCCGGCCATGGAGTTCGGCCGGATGCGCGGCTACGAGGCGCCCGCCCTGTTCGAGAAGATCCCCGACGCGCGCCGGATCGGCGGCGGCGAGGACATGTTCGACTTCGAGACGGACGGGTCGGCGAAGAAGATCCGCCACATCTTCGGCGGCGTGTTCGTCGACCCGAAGATGACGATCGGCTCGACGGGCGACACCACGCCGTGACCGACCTGCCGAAGGCGATCACCCGCGACCAGGCGTTCTGGGCTGCCATCGCCGACAGACAGGACCAGACCAACCAGCTACTGGCGCAACTCCTCGACCGTTTCCCGCCAAAGCCCGCCTCGGCGGACTCGGGGACAGTCGAACTGCGTGAACCTGCAACCGAGTCGGAAGCGCCTAAGCCTCCGGCCCGGCGCGCCCGCAAGACCAGAACCGTGAAGGAGACCGGCTGATGGCCACCAAGGCCGCCTACTACGGAACCAAGCCCGCTCTGGCCGCGGCTTCGAAGGGTGCTGCTGTGCCCAACGTCGCGACGGCCAATGCAGACGCCACCTACGGCCAGCCTGAAGCGGATCTGATCAACGAGCTGAAGACTCAAGTCAACGCGCTGCTGGCGTCGCTGCGCGCTGCTGGGCTTCTCAGCCCCTGATGGCGATCGACTACACCACCGACCGAGGCCGAGTGCGGCTGCTGATCCCGGACGCCGACGAGGCGTCCCTGCTGCTGGCTGACGATCAGATCGATGCCCTCCTGTCGATGGAGGACTCGGTCAAGCTCGCTGCGGCGGCTGCTCTCGACACGATCGCCTCGTCGGAGGCGATGGTCGGCAAGAAGATCCGCACTCAGGATTTGCAGACCGACGGCCCCGCTGTGGCCGCCGAGCTGCGGGCCAGGGCAGCGGAGCTTCGCCGCCAAGTGGACGAGGGCGTCGGAGACGATTCGGTCGGGTTCGACATCGTGGACTTCGACCAGTGGCGCGGATATCTCGGCTACGAGTCCTGCTGAGGGGAGGCCCTGGTGTCTCCTCTCACAGGCTCTGCTCCGATCCATCCGAGGTGGTCTGAGCATCACCGTCCTGTCGCCTCGGGCTCCCATACGGGCCGCTGCACCATCACCCGGCAAGGCTCTGGGGAGGGCACCACTGACCCGGACGGGACCTGGCACCCGCCCACGGCGACGACCGTCTACACGGGGCCGTGCAGAATCACCGCGCCGGCCCCGTCGTCGATCGTCGTCGTGGGGGAGCAGCAGACCGCTGTCGCCACCTACGAGGTCGGGATCGAGTGGGACGCGGCCGAGGTCCTAGAACACGACCTCATCACCATGGACGAGGCCCCGGACCCGGCGATCGTCGGCAAGCAGCTGATCGTCATCGACATCGCGTACGCCACCGAGCGGTTCGAGCGGGTCCTGCGCGCGAAGCTCAACCTCAGCGAACCGGAGGCGTGAATGGGCTGGGATGTCTCCGACCTCGACAGGCATATCGGCCATCTTGGTGATGCGCGCCCGAAGGTAGAGGCACTGGCCAAGGTCGTCGTCAAGAAGATCGGCTTCGACACCGTGGCGGGAGCTCAAAGCCTTGCGCCAGTCGACACCGGAAACCTGGTCGGCACCATTGGTGTGGACCCTGTCGACGAATGGATGGGGTTTGAGGCGGGGCCAACAGCCTCGTATGGCGCCGACGTCGAGTTCGGCACGCAGCCCCACGAGATCCGCGCCAAGGGTGTGGATGCTGGCGGCGCCAAGGCTCTGATCTGGGAGGGCGCCGCTCACCCAGTCAGGAGCGTTCAGCACCCTGGCACCGCACCACAGCCGTACATGCGTCCCGCGTTCGAGAAGGCGACCGCACCAATCGACGACGTCATGTCGCAGGTGGGGAAGAAGGCGCTCGAATGATCCCGGTCGCGCCCTCAACACCGCACACCGATGCCGTCGTGGCCGCCATCGCGGCGATCCCGCTGCTGGTCGACGTTGCGGCCAAGCCTGCCGAATCAGGATGGCAAGGAACGCCAGGCGCCTCGCCGTTCAAGAGGTACGCGGTCGTCTACCCCTTTCCGGGCGTCCCCGACGGGAACGCAGCCGAACCGTACGAGTACCTCACCTACAAGGCGCAGATCAGCCTGTTCGGCGCGACCGCGGCGCAGGCTGGGGGCGCCGCTGACGATGTGAGTGCAGCGTTGATAGGACAGCGTCTTTCTGTCCCGGGGCGCTCCACGTATCCGGTGAAGACTCCTCCTGGGCAGCGGCCCCTGCGACGCGACGATTCGCTTCCCGTGTCCGTGTACCAGGCGATCGTCGAGATCGAGTTCACCTCCCAGCGCGACTAACCCCGTTCAATTCCTAGCCCGACACCTCAGGTGGCCGGGCTCTTTGGCATGCCCTGGAGGAGCCCGAATGGCTACCCGCACAGCACAGGCGATCACCGTCGGCGGTGTCACGCCCACCTACTACAGCGCGACCGCCACCACCGGAGACAAGGTCAAGGCCGGCCCCCGGAACTGGGTGCACTACAAGAACGGCTCGGGCGGCTCGATCACAGTCACGGTGTCTGGTGTCGGACAGACCAACTACCAGGTGGACAACCCGGACAAGGCGTTCACCATCGCTGCCGGCGCGGAGATGCACATCCCGGTCCTGCCCGAGTACGGCGACCCGGACGACAGCGGCCTGGCCACGATCATCTGCTCCTCTGTCACCAGCGTGACCTTCGCGGCCCTGCGGATCTGACATGCCACGCAACCGGATCATGGTCCGATCCAAGACAACGGGCCTCACCGCAGAGATCGCCGCCGAGGCGCTCGACCATTTCCCCGACTACGAGCCCGTCGAGGCCGCGCCTGAAGCGGTGTTCGTCGAGCCCGAACTCCCGCCCGCTGAGGCGGTTGAGACCCCCAAGACTTCGCGCCGCAGCACGGCGGCCAAGACCACCGAAGAGGAGTGACCCATGGCTGCCGACCTTTTGGGCGACGGCAACGTCAAGGTGACGTTCTGCCTGACGATCGCGAACATCTCCGCGCCGACCGCTGCCGAGTGCAACGCGGGCGTGGATCTGCAGGAGTACATCACCAAGGACGGCCTGGGCATCAGCCCCGAGCAGGCCGCGGTGGACAACACCGCCCTGGCCTCGCGGGACGAGACCGAGGATGCCGGAAGCGTCAAGTACTCGATCGAGCTGACCGTGAAGCGGAAGGAAATCTCCGCCGAGGACATCGGCTGGAACACCCTCACCGACCGGACGCTCGGCTACCTGGTCGTCCGACGGAACATGGCACACGAGACCGCGTACGCTGCCGGGCAGCACGTCGAGGTGTACCCGGTCAGGTGCGGCCGACCGAACATGCAGCCGCCGGAGCTGAACGCGGCACAGCGGTTCGTCAGCAAGATGTTCAACCACTCGACGTCCGACTCTGACGCGCTGGTGGCGGCATAGTGCAGAGCATCGACGACATCCTCGGGCAGATCCGTCTGCCCGAGCGCACCTACCAGCTCTGTGTACGGCCGGACCTTCAGGCACAGTGGGAACAGGCTGAGGCCGAGCTAGAGGTAGCCCAGCGCGGCGACTCCGGCTCTCTCGCCGGCGTCAGCGCCGCGGCAAGGACGGCGGCCAAGAGGGTGCAGCAGATCGAGGCGGAGATGGCCGAGCACACCATCCCCGTCACCCTGCGCGCCCTCACCCACAAAGCCTGGTCCGACCTGATCGCCGCCCACCCGCCGAGGGAAGACAGCGACAACGGGCTGTGGAACGGGGAGACGTTCAGCCGGGCGCTACTCGCCGCGTGCGCAGTTAACCCGGAGATGAGCGTCGAGCAGGCCACAGCGCTGGTTGATCAGTTGCCGCTCGGCCAGTGGAACGGCTTGCAGGCGCTGCTGTTCGACCTGAACACATCCGGTGTGGATCTCCCAAAATCCAGGCGAGCCTCCGAAGCTCTCCGGAACTCGCGGAAGAAGTAGCGCTAGCGGCGGCGTACGGGATCCCTCGATCGATCCTGCTTGGCCGCCAACGAAGGACGGTCATCGAGCGGGAGTACGACGAGAGGGGGCACCTTGTCCGCGAGGTGCTCACTCACGACGCCGAATGGCTCGATGAGGATCTCGCCTACGCCAAGGCTCATCGGCGTAACGAGTTGGAGAAGTGCCCCGGCTGCGGGTTGCCGCTCAGCGAGACGACTGACCCTGAAAACGAGGGGATGTATGAGGCTCCGCCCCCGATGCGGTGCCACGCCTGCACGCCCTTGGAGCATCGCAAGAGCGAGTACACGGAGAGCCCACCCGGGCTGCTGTACCGCGTCTACCTGAAGGTTCGGTCGGTGCTCAGATAGAGCGCCAGATGGACTGCACGACGATGGCCAGCACGAGCGCGGTCACGCTCAGGATCATCCCGGTGATCGACACGCCTCGGTTGGTGGCTGTCCCGACGCGGGTCTTGGTCACGCCCACCGCCGACATGAAGATCCCGACGAACGACATCCAGATCCCGACGCGGGCTAACACCATGGTCACGTCGAGCAGGATGGCGAGGATGCCAAGGCAGAGGCCGATGACACCCACCCAGTTGTGTGTTGTCGGGGCTGGCATAGGCGGCTGTTGGTAGCCGGGCGGCGGGCCCTGCCACTGCTGCTGTGGTGGCGGCCCGTACAGGTGTCCGCCTGGGTTCGGCGGCGGGCTGGGCGGCCCGTACTGGGGCTGTGGCGGGTACTGCTGGCCGTACTGGTCCTGAGGGCCGGGATGCGTCATGTGGGGCTCCTGAAGGAGTAGGGGTGCGCGCGTAAGACGCGCCGACAGCGGGTGCGGTTTGCACCGTGACACGACAGGACCGCCTAAGTCCTGCAATCACCTGATTTCGGGTCTTGGACGGAGGTGGCTCCGTCGTGGCCGACCGCACCGTAACTGTCCGACTTGATGCCGACATCAAGCCTTACCTCGCCGCTCTGGCCAAGGCCGAAGCCGCGACGAAGAAGTTCCGCGACAGTTTCGGCAAGGGCATGCCCGACCCGTTCGAGCCGTGGGACGAGGAGACCGACAAGCGGCGCAAGCGGGCGCCGAAGGATGGCGAACAGATCGCGGGCGCATTCTCCCGATCGTTCTCCCGCCGTCTTGAGGCCGCGTTCCGGTCTCTGCCAAAGGCGAAGATCGACGGCGACTCCAGTGACGCGCAGAAGCGCCTCCAGGAGGTCCGAGCCTCCCTCCAGTCCTTGTCCGCCAAGCAGGTCGGCATCGACATCTACGCCGGCACTGCGCTCGGCGAGATCAAAGATCTGCAAGGCGAACTGGAGCGGCTCGCGCTGCTCGGCGACATCGACGTCAAGGCCGACACCGCCGCGGCGCTCGCCCAACTGCGGACCATCGAGCAGGAAGTCAACAAGCTCAACGGCGTCCACCCCACCGTCCAGCCGCAGGTCGACGCTGCGCAGGCGAGGGCCGAACTCGACGATCTGCGCCGACGTCTTGCGGAGTTGCAGGAGCGCCGAAGGCTCGGCATCGATCTGGACGATGGCGCAGCCAAGTCGGAGATCAACGCGATTCAGCGGGATCTGGAGCGGCTGAACGCCAGCAGCGCCGACCCCAAAGTTCGGGTGGACTCCGCCGCCGCGCTCGCGCAGGTGCGGACCATCCAGTCGGAGATGTCGCGGGTCGACGGACGGTCGGCCCGGGTCAAAGTGGACGCGGATGTCGGCGGCGCGCTCCGTAACATTGCGGTCGTTGCTGCGGCCCTGGCGTCGTTGCCGTCTGCCGTGTCGATCGGCGTCGGTGTGGCGGGCTTGGGCGCGGCGTTCGGTGCTGCTGCTGCTGGCGCTGCCGGGTTCGCCGCGGTCGCCGTACCCGGAATCAGCCGGGTGACGGACGCGCTCAAGCAGGCCGAGAGCGCCTCGGGTGGCGCGGGTGGCGCCGTGAAGAGTGCCGCCCAGAAGGCCGCCGAGGCCGCCTCGTCGGCGCTCCGACTCGCGGAGGCTCAGGACAGGATCAAGGACGCGGCGCAAGGTGTCAAGGACGCCCAGCGCGCCGTCGGCGACGCTATGCGCGACGTCCGTGACCGGCAGGACACCCTCCGGCAGGCACAGGAATCCGCGGCGATAGCAAGCGCTCGCGTCGCCGAGGTCGCCGAGTCTGGTGCTCGCCGCATCGCTGACGCCGAGCGGACAGCGCAGGACGCCCACCGCGCCACCCAGCGAGCACTTGAGGATCTGACGCGGGCCCGCGCCGCAGCACAGGAGAAGCTCGAAGACCTCGCGCTGGCGACCGAGGGCGGCGCTCTAGCCGAGGAGCGCGCCCAGCTCTCACTGAAGCGTGCCCGCGAGAATCTCGCGCGGGTAACGCAGCCGGGCTCGAAGGCCACCGCCACCGACCGGGAGGACGCCGAGCTGTCGGTCCGCGAGGCGGAGTTCGCCGTCAAGCGGATCAAGGAGGCCAACGCCGACCTCGCTGCCGAACGGGCCGACGCGGACCGGAAGGGAGTCGAGGGCTCCGACGAGGTTCTGCGGGCGAAAGAGCAGATCGAGGCGGCCACCCGCCGAGAAGCGGACGCAGAACGCGCGGTAGCGGACGCGCGAACACAAGCAGCCCGCGACGTTTCCGCAGCTCAACGCGATGCGGCGCAGGCGGCCCGCGATGTGGCCCGCGCGCAGCGGGATGTGCAGGACGCGCTCCGCGACGTGGGGGACGCCCAGCGGAAGGTGACCGAGGCCGAGCGTGACGCGCTGCGCGCCAAGCAGCAGCTCAAGTTGCTCCAACTGGAGCAGAAGGCCGCCATGGAGCAGACCGGTGGCGCTGCCGGCGGTGCTGCGTCCAAGGTGGCGGAACTCTCGGCGGAGGAGAAGAAGCTCGCTAAGGCGATCAAGTCGTTCCAGGACGACTACCTCGCCTGGCAGAGATCCTTGCAGCCGAATGTGTTCCCCGTCATCGAGAAGGGCCTTGATGTCCTTCGCGTCGGCATGGATCGTGCGACACCGCTGGTCAAGGGAGGTGCGCAAGGTCTCGACCGGTTCGCTGATGCCTCCAAGAAGGCTCTGCAGTCCAAGGAATGGACGTCGTTCTTCGACGATCTCGGCAAGAAGGCGCCGGATGCGATAGCAGGGCTCGGCGACGCGGCCATCAACGTGGCCGGCGGGCTGCGCGGCATCATCGAAGGATTCCTGCCGTACACGGGACCGATCACCGCCTGGGTTACGGACGTCACTCAGGATTTCGAGGACTGGGGGACCAGCCTCAAGGACTCGAAGGAGTTCAAGGACTTCCTGGCCTACGCTGCTGAGCAGGGGCCGAAGGTCGCGGACATCTTGGGCAACATCGCCAAGTTTGTCGGCAAGGTTGTCGAGCTTGGCGCTGGCGTCGGGTCCAATGTGCTCGATTTCCTGGTCGTCCTTTCGGACAAGCTCGCTGGTCTGGACTCGGGTCAGATCGAGGCCATCGCCAAGGGCGTCGGCCTGATCTTTGCCGCCGTCAAGATCGGCGCGACGCTCAAGCTCGGCGCGCTGGTCGCGCTGGCCGAGGTGCTGTCTGGGATGAGCCCTGGTCAGATCAACGCGCTAGCCGTGGCGATCGGTCTGGTTGTCCTGGCGGTCAAGAGCTACCAGGGCGTTCAGGGAGCGGTCTCGTTCTTTGAGACCTTGTCCGGCGGGATCGACAAGGCGGGCAAGTCCGCAGGGTCCGCTACAGGCAAGCTGTCGAATCTGGGCGGCTTGTTCAAGGGCGGTGTGATCGCTGGATCGGTCACCGCGCTGGCGTTCGCGTTCGACAAGGTCGGCGACGCGCTGGATGGCCTCAACCCGGACATCGACGCTCTGTCGAAGAATCTCGCCCAGTTCGGGCAGGGCGGGAAGCCGGCGGCTGAACTGCTTGATCAGCTCAATCCGAAGTTGCAGTCCACGATCGGCCGGTTTGAGAACTTCGGCGAGTCGGCGGCCCGGTTGGCGTCGGACAACCCGTTCGAGTCCATCAGCGAGTCCATCAGCGGCTTCATCGATGACAGCTTCGGTCTCCAGTTGGACGGCGGACGTCAGGCGATCGACAACCTCGACACAGCGCTGTCCACCATGGTGGCCAACGGCAACGCTGAAGGGGCCGCGCAGGCGTTCAACCGGCTGGCCACGCAGGCGAAGGACGCGGGCGTGCCCGTGGACAAGCTCAAGGAGCTGTTCCCGCAGTACGCCCAGTCGATGAACGGCGTCCCTGCCACAACGGGGGAGGTCGGTACCGCAATCGGGCTGCTGGGGGGCTCGGCCGATGGGGCGCAGAAGGCTCTGGGCGAGGCCACTCAGAAGCTGTCCGACTGGAAATCGTCGCTGGACGAGTTCAACTCCCAGACGGACGCCGCACAGGCGATCCGTGAGATGGAGAAGGCGTTCAAGGACACCAAGTCCGCGATCGACGCAGCGAACGGCCGGCTGGAGCTCACACCTGGATTGACCGGCAAGCAGCGCGATGCGGTCATCGGGGCGCGTGATGCTTTCGCTGGCTACCTGGAGAAGGTGCGGCTGAGCTCGGACGCGCAGGCGACCTTGTCGGGTAGGACGATCGACGCTCGCGACTCGGTCCTGCAGCAACTTCCGGCGCTGATCGACCTGGCCGGCAAGAACCAGTCAGCTCGTGATCAGGTGTTGAAGCTGGCTGAGGCGTATGGCATCTCTCGTGAGGACGCGATCAAGGCATCCAAGGGCGGCCAGGATCTGGTCGAGGTCTTGGCCAAGATCAAGTCCAAGGATGTGCGGATCGGCGTCGATACACACGACGCACAGGAGGCCATCGACGGGTTCATCCGCCTCAACTCCGGGCGCAAGATCCCGATCCAGGTGTACGCCAAGCAGGAGAAGGCCGCAGCGGCGGGCGCGATCATGCGGTACGCGCAGGGCGGGATCGCGCGGATGGCAGCGGGCGGGACGCGCCCTCAGCCGCCGCACATCGTCAGCAAGCCCACCGTCCTGTACGGCGAAGGCAGCAGCGGACATGGCGCGACCGAGGCGTTCATCCCTTATGAGTCCCAGTACCGGTCGAGGGCGATTGATCTGCTGTCGCAGGTCGCCTCGGACTTCGGGCTGGAGGTGTACTCCGCTCGGGCATCGGATCAGGTCGGTGCTCTGACGGGCGCGATTGACGCCACGAACATGCAGGTCGGCACTGGACTCACGGCGGCTACGGGTGCGCTGGAGAACACGCTCGGCCAGGCAGGTTCGCTCACGTCGGCTATCACGCAGGTCGGGGTGACCGCTGCTCAGCTCGACCAGGGCTGGCTGTCGGGCTCTCAGGTGATCGGCGACTCGATCAACCTGCTCGGTGCGGGCGTGGACGGGCTGTCCGGCAGCGTGTACGAGCTGACGCAGACAATCGGCAGCCTAGACGGCAAGGGCGCGTCCTCGAAGTCGAAGGCGGGCTCGTCCAAGGGCGGCATGATCGCGGGTAACCAGCCGGCCAAGAAGGCGTCCAAGGGCGGGTTCGTCCAGGGCAACCAGCCGGTCAACTCGTCGAGGGTGTCGGCGCCGCAGCAGATGCCGGCGTTCTATTCGGCGTCTACCGGTCAGCCTGGCGCGGAGACGGCGAAGGGGGCGGCGGGCGCTTCGAGCGCTGGTCGTAGCGGCTCGCTGATCACGGTGCAGACGATGAACGTCAACAGCAAGTCTGACGCCGACCAGACGGCGGCCTACCTGTATGCGCGGCTCGGTTCCAAGGGGCCCGTCTGACAAGCCCCGGACGGTATGTCCGGGGCTTTCTCATTCCCCTGTTTCACATCAGCGAGGAGGGCGGTTCGGCATGCCCGGACTTATTGCCGCGAGCGCGGCGGATCTGACCCGGCTGCGGTCGGTTCAGCACATCCGTGGCGGGCGAACGCACGCCACACAAGACCAGAGGCGCGAGTTCAGAGACGAGCGCGGGCGGCTGGTTCAGGTGGTTGTCGACCAGCTCGGTAACCGGGTCAGGCGGCGGCGTACGGGCCGGGAGGGTGAGGCGCAAGACGTGAAGATTCTCAACGCGCAGCTCGTCGTCGGCGATGTTCCCGCGCACCTGGTGGATTGGGGGCGGGTGCGATGACGAGTGCACGGATCGCCGCCATGCATGCGCGGCGTGGTCTGGAGTTCCTGGAGATCTGCGACGGCTACGAGGAGCGCCTGGAAGCCGCCAAGCAGGCCGTGGCCGACGACCCGTCCCCGGAGGCGCTGGCTGAGCTGAAGGCGGCCAAGCAGGAGATGCGCGACTTCCGGGCGTGGGCGCGCACGGTCGGCAGCCCGCCTGAGGGCGTGCCCGGCAAGGACGCCACGATCAAGATCGGGGGTGCCGTCGATGGCATGGGGCGGTAGCGGCTGGTACGCCGACACGCTGGTCGACGCGCTGGGCACCACCCAGTACGCGCTCGACCTGGACAACGACCTGTCGAAGCTCGCCCTGTACGGGAACAGCATCACGCCGAACTACGCGACCGCTGACCAGTCCTACAGCACGACAGGCGAAATCTCGGGCACCGGGTACACGGCAGGCGGGGCAGTGATCGCTTCAGCGACGCTGACCGTGGTGACCGCGACCAACGTGTACGTGGTGTGGGACGGCAACGACGTCCAATGGACGTCGTCCACGCTGTCGAACGTAAGGGGCGGCATCGCCTACGCTGACGCGCTGACGCCGAAGCGGCTGATCCTCGGGATCGACTTCGGCAGCTTGTACACGACCGCTGACGGCACGCTTCTAGTCAGTTTTTCTGCAAATGGCATCGGTCGCATCAACGTCATATCGCCGTAGTGAAGTAGAGACCTGAATCGCGCCGCCTTCGGGCGGTTTTTTCATGCCCGCCCACCTGACCGCATGAGGGGGTGGGCATGCCCATCGCGATTGACGGCACGAGCCCGGCCGGAGTAGCGTCCCCGTCCACGCTGACGACGGCGTCGTTCACGCCTCCTGCGGGCAGCCTCCTCGTGGCGTTGGTGATGACCACCGACGGCACCATCTCCAACAGCGGTACTGCGCGAACGTGGACGAACCGCAAGCAACACGGGACCTACACCGGGTTGCGGATCTATACGGCGCCGAACCCGACCGCGTCCGCGCTCACCGTGTCCATCACCGGGGACGGCGCGCTCAAGGTGTTCGTCGTCACCGGCCAGAACGCCTCACCCGCAGGCGCAAACGGTGCAGGCGCGACCACGACCAACAACGCCACGGTCAACGGCTACACCTCGACCGGCGCGAACAGTCGGGGTTTCGTGGCCGCGATCAACTGGGCGGCCGGCGGCGCCCCGTCCAGTACGGATGACGAGTACGCCGCCTTCTATGGCGACTTCGGCATGGGCATGCTGGGCGCTGTTAAGGCGGCTAACTCGGGCGCGTCGGGCAGCACGGTCCAGTTCAACCTGGACGCCGATGGCACTGGCGCCGCCGACTGGGCATGGATCGCACTGGAGATCCTTGCGGGCTCGACGGACGCGACGATCTCCGTGACCGAGGTGGGCGCGGCTGGCGAGGTGCCCGCGCCCTCGATTGCTGCGGCGCAGAACGCGACCGTATCTCCTGCGGTGGTGGCTGCGGCGGGCGAGGTGCCGTCCGCGACCGTCAAGACGGGGCAGACGGCCAAGCCGTCCGCTGTGGATGTGCGGGCCGAGGTGCCTGCCCCGAATGTGGTCGCGGGTTCGGCCACGCTGGTGCAGCCGTCTGTGGTCAACGCTTCGGGCCAGGTCCCTGCCCCAACGGTGTCGGCGTCGCAGGCCGCGACCGCGAGCCCGACTGTTGTGGCCGGGCAGGCCGATGTTCCGTCGCCTACCGTGTCGGCGACGACCGCGGCGACGGTCACGCCTGAAGTGGTCGAGGCGCAGGCGCTGGTCCCGTCGGCGGGCGTATCTGTTCCGATCCTGCCGGGCACGCTTATCACGCAGGACGCGCAGGTGGAGTGGGGCGGCACCGCCTTGTGGGGGACTGGCACCTCCTACAGGCTGCTGGAGATCACCGGCTGGGATGCGAAGCCCCAGCTTGACGATCTGACGCAGGAGGAGCCCGCACGGCACGGAGCGAACGCGGGCGTCAGCTACCTGCAACGCCGCATCGTGACGATCAAGCTGCAGGTTGATGCGCTGTCGGATCCGACCGAGGTGTCCGGGCTGCTCGCTCAGCTCCGGTACGACACCCGCACGCTGCGGGACAACACCCTGTGGACGCTGGTGATCAGGGGTTACACCGAGACGCTGATGGCGTTCGGCAAGGTGATCGACCGGACCGGGGTCATGGACCGGGACTGGTCGATAGGCGCACCAGAGCCCGTCATCACCATCATGTGCCCGGATCCGCGCCGGTACAGCCTGGACCAGCACAGCGTCGTCATCCCCGCCAACGCGTCCTCGCCCATGACGTTGGTGAATGACGGCGACCTGTACACCAACCCCTTGCTGCGGTTCGCTGGCCCGGCCACGAACCCGCTCCTCTACAACGAGACCTTGGACCGGGTTCTCGGCTTCGACATGACGCTCGGCGCCGGTGAGCTGCTGGTGGTCGACACCCAGCGGGGCAAGGTCACGATCGGCAACGTCGACCATGAGGCCGACATCTCCGACACGATCTCGGTGCCGGTGAAGGAGTTTTTCCTCGATGTCGGCTCCAACGAGCTGTCGTACGAGACGGACTCGGGTGGCGCTGGCGGCGTCGAAGTGCTGTGGCGTGACGCGAACGAGTGAGCCCACCTACTGACTAAACACGGGGCGGGGGTGGGTTGTGGCCACCCTGCGCTCCATCTCCTCAGGCCAGGGCACCGGGACGGCGTTCACGGTGTCGAAGCCCCCCGGGGCCAGCGTCGGCGACATCCTGATCGCGTTCCACAGCGTCGCCGACATCTCCCCGTTCGGCATGCTCTCCCCGGTCGGGGGCGTGTCGTGGCAGCTGCTCGGCTCCCGTAGCGACACCGAGTGGGGCGGCACGAAGGTTTGGTGGAAGGTCGCCGGGCCTGCGGAGCCGGCCAGCTACACGTTCCGGCAGGGCGGCGGCGACCTCTACTCCGGAGGGATCGCCTCCATCGTCGCCATCTCCGACCATGACGGGGCGACGCCGCTCATCTCCTCTGCGGAGAACGGGGACGACCCCTTAGTCGGCTGCCCGTCTGTGTCACCTACCGCCGCTCCTGGCGTCACGCTGCGGTGGGCGGCGGCGGTCACCCAGCTCACGCATTCGTGGACGTCCCCGTCCGGCCACACGGAGCAGGTCGAGCGCACCTCCGCCGACCTCACCGCGACCTTGGCGAGCAGGGCCCGACCCGAGGTTGTGGGGACGGGCACGGCAACGTTCACGTTCGTTGCCTCGTTCCCGCCCGTGTTCTCGCACGGGTTCACCGTGGACGTGGGCGGCATCGGGGGTCTGCCTCCGGAACCGCCGCCGTCGATCCCGCCGAGCAAGGACGTCCACTACAAGTACGACTTCTGCGACCTGCGGACGGACAACTTCATTTGCACGCTTGACCCCGACGACGTCTCCTACTCGCGGCTGATCGGAGAACCGGGCTCGTTCCAGGCTTCGATCGACGTCACCAACCGGGACATCGCCGACCAGGTCGCCAAAGTCGTCCCCCGCTGGGTGATGCACGACTCCGAGCCGGACAGCCTCTCGACGGGCCCAGGCCGCACCGTCTGCCACGTCTATCGCAACGGCATCATCTGGGGCAGCTACGCGATCTGGAAGGCCATCGTCAGCTCAGATGGGCGCGGAGCCATCAAGGTGTCCCTGACTGGGGCGTCGCTCGAAAGCTATTTGAACGCCGTCGAGATCCGCGATGATCTCACCTACGAGGCGACTGACCAGCTGGAGATCGCCCGGCAGCTCATCGACGAGATGCAGGCCCTGGGCAACGCGAGTATCGGCCTCACCTCCCAGTCGGGCACGTCAGGCGTCAACAGGGACCGCACCTACCTGGCGGGTGAGACGGCCACGTTCGGGCAGCGGCTGCGCGAGCTCGCCGACGTCGATGACGGGTTCGAGTGGCTGATCCACACCGAAGACCCCGGTGTCGGGGCGCGGACCAAGCTGGTGAAGCTCGGCTACCCCAAGCTCGGCACCAACGCTGACCACGTGTTCAGCCAGCCCGGCAACGTCACCGGGTGGAGCCAGGACATCGACGGTCTCCGTGGGGCTACCTCCTACCGGGCGCGCGGGGAGTCCATCTCCTCCGACGCCTCGACGGCTTCGACGCCGCTCATGTCCGACCCGCAGAACGCGACCGCTCACCTGGCGGCGGGCTGGCCCAGGATCGACAAGACCATCGACTACTCGACGGTCAAGGAAGTCGACACGCTCAACGCGTACGCGGCCCGATGGGCTGCTGAACGGCCCGGAGCGGTCCGCGTCCACCAGGTCAGCGTGCGCCTGGACGACACCGAGTGGACGCCCGCCAACCTGGGCGACTACGCGCGGGTGATGCTCGTCAACGACTGGTGGCCCATCGCCGACGGCGGAGCCAGCTTCAACAACAGGTGGCGGGTCATCGGCATCAACGTGCGCGCCACATCTCGTGACTCCCAGGAGTCCGCAACGCTCGTGTTCGAGGAAGAGGTGGAAATCTAGTGCCGTTGCCTCAACCGGAGGACTACGCCGACCGGATCCGCAAGCTGGAACGGGAAGTGCGCGACCTGCGCTCCAGCCTCACCAACCAGGCCGGCGCCACCAGCGCGTCCCTGGGCTGGCACATCCCCAGCGGCAGTCTCCCCACCGCCCCTGATGACGGCGGCCATCTGACGACGCTGGGCAGCGAACCGTACTGGACGGAGTCGTCCGGCGCCGTCTACAGCCTGAAGAACGCACCGTTCCCGCAAGGCGGGTTCGTTGCCGCCCCTGCGGCGATGACTGCAGGGGCGGCTCCTGGCAGCTACAGCTCATCTCACTCGAACGCGCTGGTGACAGACATCGCCGAGGTGAGGCTGCAACTGATCCGGCTGCTGAACTCGCTCAAGGGATCCAGTCCGCCGATCATCAGCAACTTCTGATCGTGGCCGCCCGTGTGGGCTCGCGCTTCGCCCCTGAGGGAGCGCGGGCGGCCATCCCCAAGTCGTGCCGTCCCGTTCATCGAGGATGCGGGCGGGACGGCACCCCAACTAACGAGGGGTTATACATGAAGCGGTTCGTTCCCCTCGCCGAGCACCCGTTCGAGCTACTGTTCGGGCTGCTGTTCCTGCTCAACGGGGCTGCGATCTCGTTCGGCGCTGGACCACCCGCCAGCATCAACGCCATCCTCCCCGCCGCTGTGGTGCTGGCCTGGGGAGTGATCCAGCTCTTGGCGGGTCTGCTCATCGTCGCCGGGATCGTCCTGCGCTACTGGCGGCCCAACCTGCTCCTGCTCGGGCTGCGCCTGGAACGGGCGGGCCTGTGGCCGCTCGCCGCGGCTGTCGCCGTCTACGGCGTTGTCGTGGTCGCCTACGCAGGCGCCCGAGCCCTCTACACCGCTGGCGTGCTCGCCGCTGTCACTGCCGCCTGCGCGGCACGGGCCAGGACGGTGGCCCGCCTGGAGAAGACCATCGTCAAGTACACGGGAGGTGCGGGTGGCGGCGACTGACTGGCTGACGCCAGCGGCTATCACGCTGATCGCCGGAGGAGCCGGGACCGGCTTAGGTGTCCTGGTGAAAGCCAGGGTCGACCTGCGGAAGACCAAGCTGGAGGAAGAACGGCAGCCAGTCGAGTTGGAGTCCGTTTTCATCGGCGGCGCGGAGCGGGCGGTCTCGGCGTTGTCAGCGGCGTTAGACCGCACGGAAACGAACATCACCCGCCTGGAGAAGGCGCTGTCCGAACGAGACGAGAAGCTCCAGGAGCGCGACCGCCGCATCGCCGACCTGGAACAGGATCTGGCCACCACCCGTCATCGGCTCTCTGAGATGCAGACGCGGTGTGAGCAACTCCAAACCCGGCTCGCTGACCTGAGGATCGAACCACGTGAAGGAGAGGCGCTGTGAAGATTGTTCAGGCCCGCTGGTTCCACAAGGGCCGCATTTCGCCGATCCGCCTCATCGTGGTCCACGACATGGAGATGGCCGAGAAGCCGACCACTGCTGAGTCGTGCGCCCTCATGTTTGCTTCCATGTCGCGGCAGGCTTCGGCTCACGTTTGCGTGGACTCCGACTCCGCGGTCCGATGTGTGAAGGACGCCGACACGGCGTGGGCGGCTCCCGGGGCGAATGCTGACGGCCTACAGATGGAGCTCGCCGGGTTCGCGCGGCAGACGCGCGCCGAATGGCTGGACGAGTACGGGCAGGACCTGCTCGCGCAGGCTGCCGCGGTCGCGGCCAGCTGGTGCAAGACGCACAAGATCCCGGTTAGGAAGCTGAGCCAGGCCGAGCTGAAGGCGGGCAAGAAGGGGTTCACGAGCCACGCTGACGTGTCCGCGGTGTACAAGCGCAGCGACCACAGCGACCCAGGCTCTGGCTTCCCGTGGGATGTCTTCCTGGAGTGTGTACGCCAGTACCTCGCTGACGAGGACGACGGTGACGACGAGCCCGAGGTGCCGAAGTGGACGCGCCGGCTGACGTGGCCGCCCACCACGAAGGGCGACGACGTCCTGACGTGGCAGCGGCAGATGCGCAAGCGCGGCTGGGCCATCACTGTGGACGGCTGGTACTCCGAGAACGACGAGAAGATCTGCATGGCGTTCCAGCGCGAGAAGGGTATCCCGGCGACGGGCGCTGTGGACGAGCGGACCTGGCGGGCCGCCTGGACCGCGCCGATCACGCCATGAGCGATGGCCTGGCCATGCGCCTGTGGCCGTACCAGACGTCTCTTCCGCGGCATCCCGAGCCTGCGGAGGAGAGCACGCCGATCGAGCGCGCGCCTGGCCTCATCGACGAGGCCAACTGACCGCGAACTCGAAAGGAATCCTTTCCAGTTCGCCAACCGAGCGCGGTTCGGAACCTTAATTCTCCGCGTGATTTTATCGCGCCGATTCTTTAGGGCTTCTGAGCTGCGCTTTCGCATGTAACCCATCCCCGAGGAGCATCCTCATGCGCTACAAGAGCGCTGCCATCCTGTCCGCTGCCGCCCTCGCTGCTGGCCTGGTCGGCGCTGTGCCGGCCTCCGCCGACGTCCCTGGTGACGTCCTGCGGATCGTCGAGGTCGGCACCGACGCCATGGGCGCCGACACCTACGCCAACCGCAACCGCGAGTTCGTGCGCTTCCAGAACGTGTCCGGCAGCCCTGTGGACGTCGCTGGCGTCCTGGTCGAGGACAACTGGGCGCACGCCAAGACGCTGTCTGGCGCCGCCCACTCATGCAACACGTACAAGGTCGTGGACCTGCCGGACAACGGCACCACCACGATCGCCAACGGCGAGTACGTGACGGTCTACAACGGCACCCGTGTCGGCGGCGACCGCAAGGTCAACGGCAACGAGTACCAGCTGTTCGCCAACTCGGACGCCGACTGCGGCACCGCCGGCCAGTTCTACAACAACGACGCCGACACCGCCTGGGTGACCAAGTCGGACGGCACCGCGTACTCCAGCAAGTCGTGGGACTGGAACGGTGGCTACACCGTCAAGCCGTAGGAGGCTGGCATGCAGTTCAAGCTGTTCGGCCGGGACCCTGCGGCCATCCTGTACGGCCTGCAGTCGCTGCTCGCGGTCCTGGTCGCGTTCGGTGTGCTGACCGGTGACGCGGCCGACTACACGATGACGGTCGCGGGTGGCGTGATGGCGCTGATCGTGGCGCTGACCACCCGGCCGTTCGTCGTGGCCGCCATCACGGGCGCGGCATCGACGATCCTCACGGGGATCGTCTCGTTCGGGCTTCCTGGTCTGACGTTCAACACGACGCAGCAGGGCGTCATCATCGCCGCTCTTGCCGCAGTCCTGGCCCTGATGCTGCGGCAGAACCAGGAGCCGAAGGAGACGGCGGTTACGAGCGCCTGAGCGCCGCGGCTACGCCAAGTGGATGTACTGGTAGAGACGAGCAAGCCCCCGCTTCCTCCTTCGGGAGGGGCGGGGGCGTTTCGTCATGCGCGCCAGCGCATCGCAGGCCGCGCACGGTCGCTCATTTTGGCAACGGGCTCAGCCGAGCAGCTGCAGAACGCGTTCGGCTTGGACGTGGAGGGTACCAGCGGGATTGTGCGGCGTTGCCGGCCCGTTGGGGCCGAGTTGGAGGAACCAGCCCAATGCGATCAGGCGGCGGAAGTCGCGCACCCGCGTCGCTTCAGCCGGGGCCAGGTAGATGTGGGGCAGGAGCTGGTCTGCGTCCAAGATGCCGTCGAGACGGGAGATGTGTTCGCAGACCTCGCCGAGCTCGAACGCTCGATCGTTGCGGCCCGAGTCTTCCCAGTCGATCAGTTGCACACGACCCTCGCCACTGGACCACAGGTAGTTCGCTCGATTCCCGTCCGCCAGGCCAAGGACGGGCGGCAGCGGGTTGACCATGAGCTCGTCGGGGGTGGTGGAGGCCAGCCACGCGGCCCCCGCGCGGAACGCCTCCTGCACGAGGGGATCGTCGCCGAGGTCGGGCTGCTTGTCGGCCCACGCCCGCGTCTTGTGTACCGCGGCGGCGGGTCCCCACGGGGCAGGCGCGATGGATTCCACTGCATGGGCCGGAATCTGGTGCAGCCGGTTGAGGGCGGTGGCCAATGCCGCGATCTGTTCGTCGGTGGCGTGCTGGCCGCGCAGGATGTGGCCAGGCAATCTGCTCATCACGATCACGGGCGGTTTTGCCTCCAGCTCGGCCTGGATGGGCACGGGTGCGAGGTCGGGCGCGTGCTCGGCCAGCAGGGTAAGCGCTGCCCACTCGCGGCCCGGTTCGCCTCTTCCCCACGAGGTGTAGCGCTTGACCACGACGTCGTCTTGAATGTCGAGGTCGTGGGTGCATCGGCCGAGCGTCATTCGTCCACCTCGCCCTTTCTGTCCCTCGGGCCGGAGGACAATGCGCCCTCCGGCTACGTCCCGCGCAGGAAAGGAAAGGGCTGAGACTACCCCAGGCGGCGGCCCGTTCTCAGGCGAGCCGAGATCGGGGCCCGGGTCAGTGCTGTCGCCGTTGCTCGTTGTTGGGGAGCGTGAACCGGGCGCGGCCCAACGCGGTGTCACGCAGATCCGACAGACGCGGCACCAACGTGAGCGGCAGTTCCTCGGCAGGGTGGAGCAGCCCTCCGCTGACGTCGGCGGTCCAGACGCGGGCGCCAGCGGGCCAGGCCATGTTGAGGCCGATCTCGCCCTTCGGGCACGTTCCGTTGAACGGCGCGGGGATTCCCTGGGTGTTCCAGAACGCGGACACGCCGGTCGCCTTGGGCTGCTCGAACACCGGGTACAGCTGCGGGTAGCGGGGACTGGTGCGCAGCAGCCGGAAGAGCATCTGCCCCAGCAGCCCCGGTGCCGCCCATGCCAGCGTGTCGAACGTGGCCTGGGCGAAGGTGACGGCAGTGGCGTCCTGAGAGGAGTCCAACGCCACGCAGGCGAACAGGTGCGCCAGGCGGCGGCGCACGTACTCCGCCACACCGTCGACCAGGCCGGGCTCGACCTGCCCGATCAGCTCGCGGAGCCGGGCGTGGCCGGGCCGGAACAGGGCCAGGTCGAACAACTGGCCCATGGTGTCCACCGCGGCGAACGCCAGGTCCTTGGACAGGAGCGTGTTCATCTCCCCGACCTCGGCGCAGGCGCGGGTCTGGGGGCTGGTCGAATGCAGCATCAGGTATTCCGACACCGCCTCGAAGTAGGCGTAGCCCAGGAACGGCACCAGGGGCACCGCGCCGGCGAGCTGGTCGAGGAACCGGTCGGCCGGCGTTGCGGCCCCGCACGCGTTCCGGACCAGCATGTCCAGCACGGTCGCGGCCTGCCGGATCCGCTGCATGGCCGCTGCGCGCAGATGATCGTCCTCGGCCGGGGTGAGGAAGGCCCGGTGATCGACGTAGGAGGCCAGGTGCACGGCGCCCAGCCGCAGGTAGTCGATCCCCTTGGCCGGGACAGGCCCTTCGGGGGTGACCTCGATGATCAGGATGTCGCGGTGGGACTTGTTCGCCAGCAACCAGGCGCCCAGGTTGTGGGGCCGCAGTCCGTCGGGGCCGGGGGTGAGCAGGACGCAGTACAGGGCGCCGACCATGCAGCCGGGGGCCTGGTAGAGCTGGCCGCTGGCGCGGATCGCGTTCAGGTTGGCGGTGGTGTGCATGAGGTAGATCGGCCGGCCGCTGGCCAGTGTCTCCAGCAGCGAGCCGGCGCGCATCAGCCAGCCGTTGGGGGTGTGCTGCTGGAGGTAGGTGCTCCATTCGGTGTCGTCGGCGGCCAGGCCGCGGGGGGCCGGGCGCGGCGGGTGGCCGGGGCTGTAGTCGGTGTGCGCGTCCTGCCAGACCGGGTCGGTGGGAGCAGGGGCGGTGATGGTGGACAGGACTTGGTCCATGACGACGGACTCCTAGGGCAGGTGGGAGATGGTGTGGCGGCCGGCGGCGATGGCTTCGTGGTGTGTGGCGCCGTCGAGGCGGGCCTGTTCGCTGGCCAGCATCAGGTCGAAGGCGACGCCGTACATCCAGGCGGGCACGTCCACGCGCAGCCGAGTGCGGTCGGGCCACCAGCGGTCCAGGGGCAGCCGGTAGCGGTCGAGACAGTCGGCGGCCTTGAGCAGGTCGGTCAGCTGCGGGGCCCGCGCGTACACCTCGCGCTGGGCGGGTGAGAAGGTGGTGTAGTCGACGTTGTGCACGCTGATGGCAAAGCGGGCTGCGGTCACCGCCTCGGCCGGCAGATGCAGGCCGAACGAGGCGGTGACGACCTGGTGATGGCGGGCGAGCCAGTGGGCGGCCCGCTGCCCGTGCTCTGGGTCGGTCTGGTCATCGTGGCGGCGGCAGTCGTGGACGGCCGCCGCCAGACGCAGCGCCGCGCGATGATCGTCATCCAGGCCGAGATGTTGGGCCAGCAGGTCCGCCAGCAGGCTGACCCGCGCGTTGTGGCGCACACCATGAATGCCCTCGGCGGCCTGCTCCCGGGTGAACCATGCGACGTCGGGCAGCAGAGGCACGGGGTGATCGGGCACGGCCACGGTGCGGGCCGTCTCGGTGGGCCTGTTCGCCCCGATCCAGCTCAGGGTGGATTGGTCCATGACCTGGTGGCGCGGCAGGCACCGTTGCAGGGCTGTCTCCCGGAGGGACAGGGCCGGCTGCGGGCAGGCGGGCATGGGCGTCTCTCCCGGGGCGAGGGCCACCCAGTGGCGGCCAGGACGAAGGGGGCGGTCAGGCGGCGGCGGGCTGACGCAGCCAGGCGGGGATGGCCGAGGGGGTGCTCTTGAGCCAGTTCGCGTACCGGGCGACGCCCTCGATGATCGTGATGCCGGGCTGCCAGTCGAGGAGCTCCGTCATGCGCCGGGTGCAGGCGTATCCGCCGAGCGGGTCGCCGGGCGGGCGGGGTGTGTCGATGACGGTGGCGTCCGGGTAGTGGCGGCGGACCAGGTCAGCGATCTGACGGATCGTGGTGCCGGTGCCGGTGCCGATGTTGAGAATCTGGTTGTGGGCGGCCGGCGCGACCAGGGCGTGCAGGGTGCCGGTGGCGATGTCGTTCACATGGACCATGTCGCGCACCTGGTGGCCGCCGCCGTTGAGGTGCAGGGGCAGCCCGAGGGCGGCGCGCATGCAGAACCAGGCCACCACCCATGAGTGGCTGTTCTCCTTGACGACCTGCGGCTCCCCGTAGACGGAGAAGTAGCGGACGATCGCGTGCGAGGTGCCCGCCTCCCCCAGGACGGTGGTGGTCTGGTTCTCGCCGCACATCTTGGTGGTGCCGTAGATCGACACTGGGTGCAGGGGCGCGTCCTCGGTGAACCGGGCGAACCCGTCCTCGCGCGGCGGCTGGTTGCCGTAGACGCTGGCGGAGGAGACGAACACGACCCTGCGCACGCTCGGTGTGGCGGCGGCGGCCTCCAGCACGCGTTGCGTGCCGATGACGTTCGTCTTGATGGCGTCCACCGACCGCCGGGTGCAGGCGGCGACGTCGGCCCGGGCGGCGGCGTGGATGACGTAGTCACAGCCGTCGATGAGCTTGTCCACCACGCCGGGCTCGGCGATGTCCCCGACGTGGAAGTCGGGGTCGTCCAAGCTGATCCCGAAGTGGTCGTGGTAGACGCCCCTGGGGTAGGCGTCGATCTTGCACAGGGAGACCGGGCGTGCGCCGATCCGGCGCAGCTGCGCCGTCAGACGGCTGCCGATCAGTCCTCCGGCTCCCGTGACGAGCACGGTCATGCCCTCAAGCTGGTGTAGGGACATGTGCGCTCACCTCCTCGGTTGTGGCGCCGACCGATCCAAGGCGAGGTCGGCTCGTACTTCGACGTTCGCAGCGGGACGAGGGCCACGTCATTGCGGCGGTGAGCAGCGACCATTGACGGTCTGGCATCAATCACAGCGGCATGGGCTGCACGGGAGGCGCAGGGCGGTTACGGTGCTGGCAGGTGTTCGCGAACCGTGGAGGCCCCGTGGGGATCACCAGGTCAAGGCGTGCACAGATCCAGCGGGAGGCGACGACCATCCGCATGCACGCTCAGCGCGCCGGCCATGCGACGGAGCGGATCGTGTCCGAGCTGCGCCAGGCGCTGCCTGAGTTGACGATGCTAGAGGCGTGGAGGCTGGCACTGGGCTGGTCGAGGGCGCAGGTTGTCGACCAGGTTGCAGCCGCCTACGTGAGCGAGGGGCTCCGGCCGCCAGGGTTGTCTGAGGCGCGACTGTGCCGTATCGAGCATGGCCAGGAGCGGCCGGGGCCCGAATATGCGGAGATGCTGGCTCGCGCCTACGGCACCAGTGCGGAAACGCTGGGCTTGGTGCCGCGGTGCGTGTGCGGGGGAGATCGCCGCGCAACGCTCCAACCTTCCACTTCAGTTACCCGCCGCACTGGTGCGGATACATTTAGCTATAGGAACGATGACGACGAGGGGACCGATCCGATGCGGCGCCGAACACTGCTCACAGCGGCCGGGCTGAGCATCCCACTGGCGGCTCTCCAACGCGTCGACGACGCGCTGGCCCTACCCCCACGAACCGACTCCGTCGAGCCGGCACAGATCGCTGCCCGGCTACGGGCGGCGCACCGCCAGTTCGACCGCAGCGAACTCGGCGACCTAGTAGACGGGCTGCCTGACCTGCTCGCCTCGGCGACCGCCGCTGCCGAACGAGTCGACACCCCAGCCGGGTGGGGGCTAGTGGCGGGGAGCTACCGCCTGGCCACCGACACCCTCAACAAGATCGGGACCAAGGCGACCGCTCGCCTGACCGCCGATCGCGCGGTGCTGTATGCCGCCCGGTCTGAGGACCCGGTGGCCGTGGCCGCGTCAGAGCGAGCGCTCGGCATGATGCTGCGCATCGAGGGGCGCCCCGACCTGGCCGCCGCGGTAATGACGAGAGGCGTCGATCGTCTGGCGGCGACGGGACTGCACACGACGGCCCAGGCATTGATGTTCATGCGGCTGCTGTGCGCGAGGGCGTACACCTACGCATGGGCTGGGGACCGGTCGCGCGCCCTTGAAGGGATCGATGAGGCCGAGCACGCAGCCGCCCGGATCCCGGCGATGAAATCGGCCGCACTGCCGTTCGCACGGCTGTATCGCTCCAACATCCACTACGCCCTCGGCGATGCTGGCGCCGCGCTGCACGCCGCCCGGGATCTGCGCGATGGCATGTACCCGACGCCCGAGCGGCGCGGGCGGCTCCACACTGACCTCGCCCGCGCCTACTGGCAGTGGGGCAAGCCCGAGCAGACCACGGCCGAGCTGCTGGCGGCTTACCAGCACGCGCCTGCGGAAGTGCGCGACAGGCCATCCATTCGGAAGATTGCAGTCGAGCTGGTGGAACGGCACCCGCGGGTAGCTGGAGTGCGCCAGCTCGCCAAGGCGACCCCTCGCCCTTCCGCTCTGCCCGCGGCGATCTGACCAATCCTCTACAACGACAAGCCCCCATCCGGTCCTCGCGGATCGGGCGGGGGCTGCTTCGCGTTGTACGGCTAGCTCAGGCGCGCCTCCACCGCCAGTACGGGTCGGAGCTCTTATAGGTGCACTTGTAGCGGACCTTCGTCACCTTCGCGTACCCGTACCGGTTGCGCGCCGCCTTCGGACAGAACGCGCCAGGGGTGATGCACTCCCAATGGCTCCCGACCTGCCGGTAGCAGGACGCGGCGGCAGCGTTCACGTGTGCGGTAGTCGCAAACGCGGGCGCTGTGGCGGCTACAGGTGCGACCAGCGCAGCACCGACCAGGGCGGCGGACACGAGCAGGCGTCTGAGCACAGAGACTCCAGAGGCGTGGGGGATGGAACGTGACAGAGGTGAGACGCCGCAGGGTGACGATTAGTTGCCGGTGATTGCTGTCCGGATGCGGACACAAGAAAGCCCCGTCCTGATCATGCGCGGGACGAGGCCACTTCCTGCGTTCATTAGGTCAGGAGCCCTCGCACATGCTGACGGACCTCCTCCAAGAGGGTGTCCTTGACCTGGCCAAACAGTCGGTTCTCGAAGTCTCGATCATCGGCAGTCCAGATTCGATGTGCTCGTACGACAGAGGGCGCAACGAGGCCGAGCGACTGCCAGTCCTTAATGGCCACGTCGTGAGGACCGAGACCAGCTAACCTCTTGGCGCTCGATGTGATCATCGCAGCAAGGATGGCGCGGTCCGCTCCTCTGCCTGCCGTGCCGACGATGAGGACAGGACGCTTCTTGTAGGGCTTTGGCTCTGAGTGGCTGAACGGGAACCAGACGAGCCTGATGTCGCCTGGGTTCACAGCTCGTCGTAGAGGGCGTCTTCGGGGCTGTCCCAGTCTTCTGCCCACAAGCGGGAGACTTGGGCCCGAACGTGCTCGTCTGTGCCATCGTCCTCGTAGTGGAGGAGTGTGGACTGCATCAGCGCCACCGCGGGAGCGTTACTAGTGATCGCGGACCAGGGGCCTTCGAGGATCGCTGGATTGCCTGGGTGAACCCGCCCTCGCCGGGTGCGCCGACGTCCGCGGATCCGTAGCTTCGCTGGGTTCGGTTGCTCGTAGCAGAACTGACCGGCTGTGCTCGTGGTCGAGTAGAGAGAAACGGCGACGGTGATGGTCATGTTAGCCCTCCTCGCCTTGTTCCGACTGTGCTGCAGCAGCCTTGTCCACCAAGGCGTCGTACTGGTCAGCTGTTTGTTGCAGGACTTGGATGAGCTCGTCGAGCCTCTCTCGGCTCATCTGGTAACGACCGTGAATGGTCACCCTGATGCCTGTGGCTTTGAGCGCTTCGATGGCCTGGCGCTGGCCTTCCGTGTCGCGGGGAATGAAGGGCGGCGGGATTGAGCCGATTACCAGGTAAACACCGTCAGGACCCGCGCCCGCTGTGGGTGGGCCGGCCTGCACGAGGAACTGGTTGACATGCGTGATGGGCATGCCGTCCAAGTCGCTCCAGTCGACCGTAACGGGGAAATTCTCCACTACCGGGTTCTCCTGCTCCTGCACGCTCTCAGTCTGACATCGCATGTCGGACAGTGCTATGCCCCAGTACCCCCGTCCCAGGCAAAGACTAGACGCGTGAGTGTGCCACAAGGTTGACATGTACTGCTAGGGCTTCTCCGACATGCTTCCCTCGCGTGAACCTTCACGTTTCCGGGGGCGGCGAAGACCGGCGATCCTGGTACATCTCCCGTACCCGCTCGCTCACCTCGGGCGGCTGCTGCTCGGTGGCCAGGATGTGATCCATCAGAGCGGCCCGCAGCCGTTCCGTCGCCATGCGCTCGTCAACCTCGTCCCGATCCACCCGCCCATCCTCGCCCGACCTGCTGATCGTCTGCCGTGTGTTGCTCCAGGTCATCGTGTCGAAATGCCATAGGATCAACCTGCCGCGCACCACCTGGGGGAAATATGACCGACACCGCCATGCCCGAAGCGATCAAAGCCCAGCAGCAGTACGACGCTCTCGATGTCGAAGTGCAGCGGCTCGCAGACCTTCTCCCGTCCAGCACCGAGCTCATCGAGATGGACGAGATCCCCGAGAAGGTGCAGAAGGTGCGCGACCAGTACGAGGCGGCGCGGGCGAAACGGCTGGACGCCCTCGACGTGCTGCTCGCCGCGAAGAGCAAGCTGGGAGACGCCCCGCTGAAGACGGAGGCTGCCCTTCGCAAGGCCGCCCGCGGCGGCGAGCCACCGGCGGCGTAGCTACTTGCGGAGCGGGATCACCTCGACCAGGTCGGCAAGGTCTACGTGCTGCACGATCTGGCCGATGGTGCCGTAGTAGCCGAGAAGGTAGCGGCGCTGGCCGACGGTCTTGGTCACCTTGAAGCGCTGCTTCTCGCCTAGGGTGATGATCTCGACGAGGATGCCGTTGGGGCCGTGCCAGCGTGTCACACATCTAATCTACGCAAAACGGACATATGTTCCGGACGTGAGAGAGCCCCCGGCCCCATCGTGGGAAGGCCGGGGGCTCACGGGCCGTCAGCGCTCCTTGCGCGGTACCTTCCGCACCTGGACCGGCACCCCCGCTTCCTTGGCTGCCTTCAGGCGCGCCTTGAGGTCCTTGCGGCCATAGACGCCGATCGGGGCGGCCACGATGTGATCGGTGATGCTGTCGCCCTGGGCGGGCGAACTCAGAATGTGCGTGATCTTCTTGCGCATGATTGCTACCGCCTGCCCTGGCGGGCGTTGGCCTGGCCGCGCACGATCAGGGTGTCCAGCACCCTGTCAGCCACTGCCGGAGACACCTCGCGCATGTCGTCGAACGCCTCCGCGGCGCCCTCGTGGTTCTTGTCTCGGATCGCCGCCTGAAGCTTGTCTGCGGCCTCGCTGAGCTTCCTGCCCATGTTGCTTCTCCTTGGCTCGCGCTGCTGTCGTAGACCAGGTGTCAGTGAATCTCGGTGATCATCACGTTGTCGGAGTCGAACGGCAGGTTGTCGTAGAACTCCTCGTCGCCGGGCGCGACGTCGAGCTCGATCGGGTCGCGGTCGCCCTTGGTGTGGATCCTGACCTTCGGCATCGCGGTTGCCTCTCAACTGGGGTGGTGGAGCTGGTTGCTCCGGGCAGCTCGCCCGACCTGAGAGCCGGGCGAGCACCCGCAATCACCAGGAGAAGCGGCCCTTGATCGCGCCCGTCTTGTCGACGACGTTGGACGTCCCCGACCGCTTGTCCTCCACGTACGTCAGGTCGTCCGGGTTGCAGCCGGTGTCCTTGACGACCTTCTGCAGGGCGAGGCGCTGCCGGCCGCGCCGGGTGGCAGCTCGCCCGACGGGCTCTTCGGTAGTGGCCATGACGATCTCCTTCGCTGTCCTATGGGAGCTGGCTGCTCCGGGCGTCCGCCACGCCCCCTCGACGTGGCGGACGCCCGCAACGTCAGCTCGCCAGCACGGTCGTCGTGTGGCCGTTGCGGCATGTGCCGGTGAACATGCCGTCCTCGTCGTCTCCGTAGCCGATCACTGGTTCATCGCAGTCGCAGGTGTAAGACATGGCGTATCCGGCGTCGTGGTTGGTCTTGTAAACGGCGAATCTGATCCGCGACATGACGCCTCCTAGGCGAGGATGTTGGTGAAGAACACGGCCAACCGATCAGCGCCCTGCATCACCCCGTTGAAGGCGCCGTTGACAGCCGCAGCGGCTTGGGCGGGCCGGGTGAACAGGTAGAAGATCGCGAATGCGGCCAGCACGTACAGGCCGAACCTTCTCTTGCGGTTCATCACTGCTCCTAGCGGGAGAACGAGGTCCGCACCTTGTGGGCGGCCTGGTCGACTAACTTCTTGGCCTCGTCGGCGCCGACGGCGTTGACGAGCTGGTTCCATGCCGCACGCTTGGCGTCCCGGCTCACGCCGAAGCCGTTCGCGATCTGAGCGAGCTGGTTGCGCGTGTTCGTGGTCTGACCCTGAGCCTTGGCGCGGTCGAGTATCTCGGCCGGCATGGTGCTGCGGGCGCCGGCGTTGGCCACCTTGTCGAGGAAGCTGAACATCTTGTCTTCTTTCTTGATCGGCAATAGGGATAATTAGGGGAGCGGGGTGCTCCGGACGCCCTCCCGACTGGTTCGGGAGGGCCTCCGCAGCCACCGCGATATGCGAGCCGTGGAGGGAGGTGACTCCCAGCGCCAGGACTGGCGTTCTGGGGCCCTCTTCAGCCCCTCGGGGGTCCCGCCTCCCTGGCTCCCTGGCAGGGAGTTCCGCAGGTCAGCGCCCAATTTCGAGGGAGGGATGCGTTTAGGGAGTTCTCCCTGCCTCCCTGCGAGACTCCCTGATCATTCCGGCTCATCAGCGTCGTCTCCGGAGGTCGATTCCTGCCGGTTTGCGAGAGCCCGGAGGACCCGCTCGCGCCCCACGACCATCCGCCCGTCGCTCTTGTACGAGGGCGCCCCCGACTCGTCCAGGACCTCCTTCAGATCGCCCGGCGTCCACTCGCCGTACCGGCCCGGATCGCGCGCCGATAGCAGCTTCAACACGTCCTGCGTGAACACCCGCGGCTCGTTCCCAAGCACCGCCGCGATGTCCACCAGGGGGTCGACGCGCGGCTCCTGGTCGGGCATGCCATTGCGGGTGGCCGTTCCATTGCGAAGCGCCTTCGCCCGGTCGGCCACCTCGGCCGCTTCCGGCGTGTCGATGAAATGCGTGCGGATCGTGATGGACGACTGCCCTGCCGGCAGCTTCGTGCCGCCACCATTGGTGACGACCGTGCCCTTGTCGAGGTCCTGCCGCAGCAGGTGCGGCGCGGCCCCGCCGTCGATCGCCTTGTCGCCGAGCGCCATGCGGGCCTGCGCCTCGGTGCCGACGGCGAGCGAGGCGCGGATGTGCGCGCCCTCGCGCACCATCTTCGGCAGGTTCTGGTCGGTCGGATCCTGGGTGCCCTGCCACAGCAGCACGTCCACAGCGCGCCCCTGGTTGTGGATCTTGCGCGCGGCCATGAAGTACCTGGACGTGGACTTCGACCCACCGTACGGAGCTCCCAGCTTCACCTTGCCGTCGTCGGTGATGTACTCCTCCCGGGCCGGGCACATGAACGCCTGCTGCGCCTCGTCCACGATGAGGATGACAGGGTCGAACTTCGTGCCGGGAGGGGCCTGCAGACGGCGCTCCATCTCGCGGACGCCCCACTCGACCATTTCCGTCGCCTCGATGACGTGTTCGTCTGTCGGCCCCTGGATGAGCACCTCGGCGATGCCGCCGAACATGGCCCAGTCGCCGACGCCCTTGAGGTCGGCGATGTAGAAGCGCACGTTGAGGACGAATGCCAGCCAGAGCGCGAGCGCCCGAAGTGAGGCCGTTTTGCCCTGGTTGGACAGGCCGGTGATGAGCAAGTGCCGCTGGAACAGGCTGATCCCGACAGCGTCGCCGCGCAGGTTCTCACCCCACGGCGCCAGGCCCTTCGCATAGTCGGCCTTCACCTCGTTGCCACTGACCAACGGAGACGGGCCGATCGGCTCGTCCAACGAGCCCGGGTCGGCGATCCACAACCGCACCGTACGCGCCCTCTTCGGGATGGTGATGAACACCTCGTGCTCGTGACGGCCCAAGTTCTCGGCTAGCTTCCGCCGCCGCTTCTCCACTTCATCCGTACTGGTGCCGGACGGCAGCAACACGTCGACCTCAACGCCGCACCCGGCGATGCTGATAGGGCCGAGCATCCCGGCGCCAGCGTCGCCCATCGCCTTGATGGACTGGCGCAGCGGCCCGTACCCGATATCCCGCAACGCCGTGACCACAATCGACGGCGTGACCAGCACGGGCTCCGGCCTGGGGCCGTGCCCAATAGCACTACGAGTCGTAGCCCGGTCCACCCAGGCTGGTGTCGACCCGCTGCGCCGTCCCGCACGGTGGCCCGCCACGATGAACCACACCGGCCACGTGACGGCGAATACCCACCAGGCCAGCGACACGGCAGCGAACAGCCAGCGCAGCACGGAGCCGAGCCACACCCACAGGTCCGTCCAGTCGCCGGCCCCGGTCATCCATACCACCGTGGCCACGACGACCAGCAGCACCAGCACACCTGCCGCGGTCATGCCGGTGAACGCGGCTATCCGCAACGCTAGGAGCGGCAGTTCCTTCAACCGGTCGCGGCGCTCGCGCTTGGCCTCCCGTCGTTTGTCCAGCCAGAACGCCAGCCGCTCGTCATTGCCGAGCGCCTTCGCCGCGCGGATCTGTTCGCGGATGACGCCGTCGTTGAGGCCGCCCAGCGTACGAACCAGGTAGGAGTGCCAGCCTGTGATGACGATCGCGCCGTGCGTGGCGAGAACGAGAGCTGCCTTCTTCGCGCCGGGCGACGGCCGGACGACCATGACCCGGTCGACGACCGCAGACGGCAGCAGGCGGCTGCGTCCGGGCTCGTCGGAGATGACCTCACCCTCGTAGACCATCTGCTCCAGCTCGGCGGTGTCCTGGCGGGCCACCTCCGAGCTGTGCTCCTCCAGCGGCAGGTCGGGGGCGTCGTCGCTGTGGCGGACGATCCGCAGGTCGGGGCGCGGGTTGGGGGTCATGCCGTCTCCACGCGTCCGATCGGGAGGGGCGGGTTGAGCAAGTCGCGCAGGTGCTCGTGGACGATGCCGGCTATGAACCCGACCCCTTGCACGGTCTTGGTGGCGACGGTGAGAGCCACCAGGCCGAGGCTGGCAGCGAGCAGCAGCGCGAACACGAGCAGCCCAGCGACGGTCAGCGCGGTACCGCGGCCCCAGCCGTTGGCGCGGGCCGGCTCCCACATCTCCGACAGAGAACGGGCGTTCCCGAGCTGGCGGCGGTTCGTCGCCAGCAGCAGGGCGAGAGCGATGAGCGCGAGCATCAAGACGGTGTTCATGACGTGCCTCCGCAGGGAGGGTTAGCAGCGGACTGGACACACTCAGCACAGCGAGGGGAGTAGCCGTGCAGGCCGTGGACGGAGCAGCGGGGCTTGTCCTCGTCCTGGTGGAAGCCCTGGCACAGCGGGCACTGGTAGAGGGCCATCAGGCGGTCGCCTCCGAGCGCTGTGAGTTGTCGGTGGAGGCGACCGTTTTGTGCGGGGCGAGGACGGTCCCGTCGGGACGGAACTCGTAGCCTTGGGCGGTCATCCTCTTCTGCACGGTCTGGACGCGCTTGAGGCCCCACGTCTCGCTGAAGTCGTAGCGTTCCGCGACTTCGGTTTTCGTGGGCCGCCGGCCGACGCCGTTCTGGCCGCGGCACCGACGGCGGATCCAGTCCTCAGCTTCGCGATTGTCCTGATCGTCGGGCCGTTCGCGGTCGCTGTCTGAGTCGCGCTCTCGGTCGCCATCTCGGTCGCTGTCCTCGTCGTCGTCCGCGACTGGGGGCGCGACCGTGTCGACGACCGTGAGGGTGGTGGTGGAGAGGGCCGTGGCCGGTCGCGGGGCGGGCTGTTGTCCGGTCGCGTCGGCGGTCGGGGAAGTGTCCGCCGCCGCGACCGAAGTCGGCTGCTCGGTGACGCCGAGCACGCGGCGCCGAGTCCACGCGGTCAGGTCAGCGAGGGCGCCGGCGGCCTGGTCGTTGGAGGCGGGTTCGCTGGCGGTGTGTGCGTCGGCTATCGCCTTGGCGCGGGCGACGGCTTCCTCGGTCGCCTCGTTGATCGCGGCGGCGCGCTCGGCGGCCCAGTGGTAGGCCTTGTGAACCGCGGTGGTGATCTGATGCTTGAGCGTGGTGACGGCCTCGGCCGCGCAGAACACCATGATGGGCGGCACCGAGTGGAGGAGGATCAGCGCCGGGTCGAGCTTCGCCCACGCTGACCACGTGTTCATCGCGTAGGTGAGGCCGAGCGCTGTCCACTTGGTGCGGCGGATCCACCGGCCGCCCTGGATCTGATGGCGGGCGATGATCTGCTCACCGAGAAGCACGCCGACCAGAACGAGGGACACCATCGGGTCAAGCAACCAGGCGATCCACCAGGGGATGGACCATGTGGCGGCGCCTTGCGCGGCGAAGTGCTGAACATTCGCCATCGTGAACAGCAGCCCGAGGACCAGGCCGGTCCAGATGAGCCGGTCGACGCGGGTCCGTAGCCGTTCTATCCGGAGGGCAACCACGTCGGGGTCGGTGTCGTAGGCGCGGACGTCAGCAGCCGCTCTCGCCGCGGCGGCGAGCTTCTGCGCGCGCGTCGGCCGCCGGCGCCGCTGCGCCCAGGCGTTGACCTGGCGGGCCGGGGGAGCGTGTGACGCGTCCATCAAGAGGATCCGTTCGATCGGGGGCTAGAGGTGGTGGCCCCGTCCGCGGGGCGAGATGGTTGGATTCCGGACACGCCACGCCGCGGACGGGGAGTAGGGGAGGGCCCGGCTGCTGTGGGCCCGTAGACCTGGAGGGAAAACAGCCGGGCCGGGTTCATCGCTGCGCCCGGGGAGAGCAGGACGTGCAGCGGGGGTCTGTGCACTGGCCGGTCTTGACCGTGTGGGCGAGCTGCTCGGGAGGGACCCGCATCCGCCACTCAAGGTCAGCCGTGAGTGCTGCCATTTGGGCGGGGGTCATCGGGATACCGGCCGGCGGTGCGAGCGGTAGGTGTCGAGAGAAAGCACGTCGGGGTCATGGTCAGGGACGATGAGGGTGGCGGTCGTGCGAGTCAGGTCGATGCCGCAGTCCTCGGCGATCGCGCCAGCGAGAACAGCCAGAGCGGCGGCGTCCTGATGGAGTGTCCGCAACTGGTCAACCGAGATGGATATGGTCGCCGGGGCGGGCTGTGTCATGATTGAGGCGTCCTTCCGAATTTGACTAGTAGGGAGGACATGCGGGCGGCCTAGGTCTTGGCGGATGAGGGCCGCCTTTCGCATGTCGAGGGAGATCTCTCGCATCAGGCCGCACCCTCGGTGTCGCATCTGCTGTTCAGCAGCGCCTCTACCTCGGCAGGGTCGAAGCGGTAGTGACCGCCGGGGGTCTTCGTAGCGTGGAGCTCGCCCGCCTTCACCCACGCGAGGACTGTCTCGCTGGTGACGCCACACTGAAGTGCAACCATGCTCGTCTTCAGCAGAGGGGCGCGGTGCACTCGCGAGGTGCGACAAGTTGTCAAGGCAAGCCTCCTGCAAAGCGGACATATGCGACGTGCGGCTGTATCCCCGGGAAAGCAAGGGAAAGCGTCGTACGACAAAAAGCATCGTACGACGCCTGGGTCATGTCAAGGGAATTGTCGTACGACACATGCAAGATCTTGGAATTGGCCTACGACAATTGTTATGGTGGGTGCATGAGTCCTGAGTCGCAGACCGGGCCGGCCACCCGGATCGCTAATGATCTCCGAGCTGCCATAGCTGATGGCCGATTTCCGCCGGGGGCCAAGCTCCCCACGGTCCGAGACCTTGCTGCGCAGTACGACGTCAGCCGAAACACCGCAGCAAAGGCGATAGCCCAACTCGGCAACGAGGGGACAATCGTCACGCGCTACGGATCTGGGGCATATGTCCGCGACGCTCACCCCGTGCGCAAGCTTGGCGCTGATCGCTACGCACGCAGTCGGTGGGCGACGACCGTGGTTGAGGCATTTACCGACGAGGACCCCGAGGGTGCGCCGGTTCAGCAGCAGGGCGATCAGACGCAGACAGTATTACTGGTGCCAGCTGAGGGTCGGGTGGCTCGCGAGCTAGGAGTTGAACCGGGCACCATGGTCTGGGAGCGCGCGCGGACGATGACCCGGGATGGGCAGACGACACACAAGGTCGCCAGCTACTACCGACGTGAGGATGTCGATGGCACACCCATCGTTGATTCACGGCCAGGGATGGCTGGCCGGGGCGGCAGCTTCGCGATTCTCACCGAGCGCGGCCTGGCTCCGGCGAAGATGAGGGAAGACCTGAACGCGCGCATGCCAACGCCAGACGAGGTAGTGGAGTTGGATCTGCCTGCGGGCGAGCCGGTCGTCGAACTGCATCGGGTAGCGCTGACGGCCGACGGCAAGGTCATCGAATACGCCCGTGGAGTCCACGTTGCTCGACGGTTCTCCTGGTCTTATGAATTCGACATTCCGGACTGACTGGCATGCACCTCCGTCCTAGCGCCCCTCCAGTCGCCAGGACGGAGGCGGTCTAGGGGACGTGAGTCATGCCGTGGAGCTCGACCATGTGGGCGACCGCCAAAGCGGACGAGTGGTATCGGTGGGCGTCCCAGGCTACGAAGACGTTGCGCTTGGCCAGCGCGGGCAGGCTGAAGAGGCCGCACTCGTACATGTCGGCGAGAACGCCGACGCTCCTGATCGACGCAACGGTGTAGAGGGAGAAGTCCTTCTGCAGCATGTGGCACTCCTCCAGAGCCTTAGGAATGCAGTCCCAGCAGCACGGCGGCGCGTTGGTGCGCCCGCTGTCCGGGCCGGTGCGCTCGAACACGGTCCTAGTCAGTAGCCAAGGGATGAGGCGCGTCTTGGAGTCTTGGGCGGGCTCGCCACATACCTGGCAGAGGAGCTTGCGCATGCACCGCCACTGGCGGCGAGTGTTGAGCTTGCGCATCCTCTCCGCCCCGCGCACCTCCTCTGGCTTGTCGAGCAGGTCACGTACTCGTGCACGCAAGATCCCGTGCACCCAGTCGGCAGGACGAGGTTTCTCATAGGTGAGGCGCAACTCATAGCCGTGCTGCTCGAATTTGATTGGGTCGGTTACGAGCTCGTTGGCGAAGGCGATCGTGTACGGCACTGTCGTGTAGCCGCTCATGCGCGCCTCCCGGGCGCTGCGTCGGCCGGCGCTTGTCTCTTCGTGGTTCACGGTTCCTCCACTGCGGTTTCCCACAGCCACACACGAGCCTGGTTGTTCACTGCCTTCTGATGGAGCTCTGGAGCGGTGTCGGCGTGGAGGTGCTGCATGCAGCCGTAGGCGAGGGCGTCGTCTGGCAACTCGCGGTGCAGTCGCGCGTGGTAGCCGCTGTCGTCGTGCCACGTTCTGTAGTGCTGCAGATCGGGAGGCGAAGGAAGGGGAGTGTTCGTAACGTCCCCCCGCGGCGTAGCCTCTTCCATGGGTCGGACCTCCAGTGTCCGATCAGGCCCTCGCTGGTGTTCGTGCACCTAGCGGGGGCCGCTTTGTGTCTGCGTAGCGTGGCGGCCATCCTACGCTGCTTCCACATACTTCACCATGGTGAGCCTTGAGGAAGCATGGGTATCCGCAGGTCAACACGGTTGCCTACGGTGCAACTGTGATGATCGAATTCCGGCCGAACGCCCCGAAGTGGAGGCAGATCGCCGACATCCTCAAGGCGCGGATCGCGGATGGCACATACCCCGTCGACACACCGCTCCCGTCTGAGCATGAACTCGTCAAGGAATTCGGCGTCGCTCGCGGTACGGCGCGGAAGGTGTTGACCAAGTTGAAGGAAGAGGGCTTCGCCTACGCGGAGCGCGGCATGGGAACGTTCGTGGCGCCGGCGAATACTCCCGAAAGCTGATGGAGCTATCGGATATGTCGGGCACCAGGGCACGCTAGGGCATGCCCTGGCATGCCCTGCCTCAGCAGCCCAGGCGATGGTCTACCCTCCTACGGTCTGCCGCATGATCGAGTGGGCCCCGGATGAGACAGTGTGGGAGCAGATGTACGACATTCTGCGCGAGCGCATCGAAAGGGGCGTCTATAAGCCGCGCAACCCCATACCATCCATCACCCACCTGGAGCAGGAGTTTGGGGTGGCTAGAGGGACAGTACGGAAGGTTCTCGGCAAATTGAAAGAAGACGGCCTTCTGCGCGCAATACCGGGCAAGGGCACCTTTGTAGTGCCAAGAGGGGGCTAAGCTCCTACGCCTCGCCCCGGCTGAAGATCCGCCGGGGCGATTTCGTGCCCATCGTCCGATGTCACTCAGCGTCTTGATCTCGCTCATACTACTTGGGCCCGCGGAAGTACGAAGAGATCAAGCCGAAGGTCCGCGTCTGACATGCCCGGCCTCGACCACCCCACGACCACGGACGACGGCGACCACAAGCGCTCCTGGACCCTCGTCCTCCCGGCGCTGTCCGCGTGGATCAGCGCCCTGATCCTGCTCGGCCAACCGGCCGCTGTGGGCCTGACGGCAGCCGCAACCACCGCACTCGCCACCTGCGCCCTGGCCTGGCACACCCGCACCCCCTCCAACCGTGCTTCCGGCGGGCCCTCCCGCTCGTGGGGTGCGTGGCGCAACGCCGTGCTCGCGACGCTCATCTGCGCCACGGCGGCCTCCGCGTCGGTCGCCTTCCGCGTGCAGGCGTTGACCGGCGGGCCGGTGGCCGAACTCGCCGCCAGGAACGCGACCGTGACCGCCCAGATCGTCCTGTCCGACGACCCGAAGCGCAGACCACACAAAAGCGGCCACTTCCACCGAGACAGCTACGTCATCCCCGCCACCCTGAAGACCATCGAGTCCACCGCAAGCCAAGGTCACACGGGGGACGACCTCTCCGCCGGTGCTCACGGGGCGATGAGCCAGGCGTCCTCGTCGGCGAGCCGCCAAGCGGTCGACGTACCCATCACCGTCTTCGCCAGTGGGACCGCCTGGAGCGCCCTGCTGCCCAGCCAACGCCTGGAAGTCACCGGCCGCCTGGCCAGTCCCACCTCCGGAGACCTGGTGGTGGCCATCCTCCTCGTACGGGGCGAGCCCCGGATCCTGACTCCGCCCTCGTCCATGCAGACAATGGCCGGAGCCCTGCGAACCGGTCTCCGAACAGCCGCCGACCCTCTCCCGCCCGACCAGCGCGGCCTCCTGGCCGGCGAGGTGGTCGGAGACGTCTCCCGTATCGACCCGCAGGTGGCCGCCGACCTCAAGGAAGCGGGCCTGAGCCACCTGAACGCCGTGAGCGGCGCGAACCTCGCCATCGTGGCGGGTGCGGCCCTCGCGATCTCCCGCCTGGTCGGCCTCTCCCTGCCCCTGAGGGCCGTCTTCGCGGCCGTCGCGATGCTCGCGTTCACCGTGGTGGCCCGGCCGTCCCCGAGCGTTCTCCGCGCCCTCCTGATGGGGCTGGCCGCCGCCCTCGCCCTGGGCACGGGCCGGGCGAAGGACGGCCTCGCGGCCCTCTCCGGGACGGTCCTCCTGCTGGTCCTGTTCGCTCCAGATCTGGCCCGTTCGTACGGCTTCGCCCTCTCGGTGGCGGCTACCGCCGGCATCCTCCTCCTCGCTCCGCGCTGGCGCGACAAGCTCTCGACGGCGCCAACCCCGCAGAAGCCGACGAAAGCTGACGAGCCCGATGCCCAGGAAGCGGCAGCGACCGGCCGGAGACCGCCGACGGCCGACCGGCGCGTCGGGGCTGTCATCGATGGGAGGGAACTCAGGGCGGACGCCGATGGCCGTCTCTCATCATCGCCTCCGGGAGACGGGGCCACGGATCCTCCCCGCGCCGCCTCCAGGTTGTGCCGGTTGCCGAGATGGCTGGCCGAGGCGCTGGCCGTCTCAGCCGCCGCGCAAGCGGCCGTGACACCCGTTCTGGTGCTGATGTCGGGCCAGTTGACGCTGGTGGCGGTGCCCGCCAACCTGCTGGTGGCCCCCGCCGTGGCTCCGGCGACGCTGCTCGGGTTCGCCGCCGCCCTGGTGGCCCCGATCTGGCCGGACGCCGCAGGCCTGCTGGTCGTCCCGGCCGGTTACGCGGTGGGCTGGATCGTCACCGTGGCTCGTTGGGCGGTGAACGTGCCTCTCGCCACCCTGCCGTGGCCGGGTGGTCTCCCTGGTCTCGGTCTTCTCGCGATCGCCGTGGCCGTCGCGATTCCGGTGCTCAGACACCGTCCGTGGAGGGCGATGGCTTTGGTGACGGCCGGGGCCGTGCTGGTGGCCGTACTGGTGATCCGGCCGCTGACCGGGCCTTGGCCGCCCAAGGGCTGGTTGATGGTGATGTGCGACGTGGGGCAGGGGGACGGGCTGGTGGTGGCGGCCGGGCCAGGTCGCGGCGTGGTCGTCGACACCGGCCCGGACCCGGTCGTGATGGACCGGTGTCTGCGCAGGATCGGCATCGAGGAGGTTCCGCTGCTCGTCCTGACGCATCCGCACGCCGACCATGTGGACGGCCTGCCGGGTGTGCTCAGGAACAGACGTGTCGGAGCCGTGGTCGTCAGCCCGCGACCGACGGCGGAGCAGGCGAGCGCCCGGATCTCGGCCGTACTGGCCCGCCATCGTGTCCCCGAGGGGAGTGCCGTACCGGGCACGCGATGGCGGTTCGGCCCGTCCGAGCTGACCGTCGTCGCCCCCGACCTGGCCTCAGGCACTGCGAACGGCCAAGGCGAGGGCAGCGTGATCAACAACTCCAGCGTGGTCATCCACGTACGATGGCGGGCCGGTTCGGCGCTGCTCGCCGGAGACCTGGAGACCGAGGCCCAGGACGACCTGGCCCGCCACCTCACCCTGCGCGCCGACATCCTCAAGACCCCGCACCACGGCTCGAACCGCCAGTCCCCGGCCTTCCTCGCCTCGCTGGGCGCACGGGCCGCCCTGATCAGCGTCGGCGCCGGCAACGACTACGGCCACCCCGCCACCTCGACCCTCGCCCTTCTTCATCGTCTCGGCGCCGCCGTCCACCGCACCGATCGATCAGGTGACCTGGCCGTCGTCGAGCACGAGGGGAGCCTGGCCGTGGTCCCCCGTGGTCCGTGAGCACCGGTCCCCGGAAGAGCGGGACCGGAGATCAGCGAGGCACAGCGCTCGATCCCTCCCACCACCCGTCCACCCAGCCCTTGGAGACCTCGTGGAACGCCTGATCGCAGCCAGGACGACGCCCGGCGTCGTCATGGATCAGCGGGGTGCCGCGTCGAGTACCAGGTTGTCGGCGACGCATGGCATGCTGCCTGACATGGCGGGAACCGATCCAGCACCTGTGACCCTGGTCCTCGGCGACGAGGAGCTGCTTGCCGAGCGGGCGGTGGGCGCTGTCGTCGCGGCGGCGCGGTCCGGTGATCCATCGGCAGAGGTGCACGATCTCCTCGGCGGGAAGGTCGGCACCGGCGAGCTGACCCAGCTGACCTCGCCGTCGCTCTTCGGCGACCGTTCGGTGGTCGTGATCCGTTCGGCCCAGGATCTGGCGAAGGACGTCATCACCGAGGTGGTGTCGTACGCGAAGCAGCCGTCCGACGACACCGTGCTGGTGCTGGCGCACCCGGGTGGGGTGAAGGGGAAGGCGCTGGTCGACGGGGTGAAGAAGGCCGGCGCCAAGGTGGTGACGATCAACAAGGTCACCAAGGCGGGCGAACGGCTGGAGTTCATCAAGGGGGAGGTCAAGCGGGCCGGGCGGAACATCGCCGGGGACGCGGCTCAGGCCCTGCTCGACGCGGTGGGGAACGACCTGCGAGAGCTGGCGGCGGCGGCCAGCCAGCTCGTGTTCGACACCGAGGACAAGACGATCAGTGCGGCGGCCGTGGCTCGCTACCACAAGGGGCGCGCCGAGGTCACGGGGTTCAACGTGGCGGACTCGGCGATCGAGGGGCGGCTGGCCGAGGCTCTGGAGCAGTTGCGGTGGGCTCTGGGCACCGGGGTCGCGCCCGTGCTGCTGGTGAGCGCGATGGCGGGTGGGTTGAGGTCGCTGGCCAAGGTGGGGAGCGCGCCGCGCAACCTGCGCGGGGGGCAGCTCGCCAGCCACCTGGGGATGCCGCCGTGGAAGGTCGACCGGGTCAAGCGCCAGCTGAACGGCTGGGGGCCGGAGGGACTGTCCCGCGCGATCCAGGCGGTGGCCAACGCGGATGAGCAGGTCAAGGGGGGCGGCGCGGACACGGGGTATGCGTTGGAACACGCCGTACAAGTGATCGTCACCAGCCGTACCGGCCGGTAGGGAACGTCTTTCTCAGGCCGTAAGGGCTGTGGCGGAAGTTCCTGCCTCGGTCCGGTCGGCGATGGGTTCCTCCGAGCCATACGTGATCGGTGAGCCTATATGGCCAGCGACGGTTCGGGACCGTGCGTGGTCAGTAACAGGTTCACATGGGTCCTCAGACGGTTGGTTACGGCTTCCAGACGAGCGCAGCGCGGTGGCGAGGGGCCGTGAGCGCCGGACGGTTGCTTGGGGGCATGCGAGAGCGGCCAGTGGTCTGGGTGAGGCCGGGGAAGGCACGTCCTGGGGTGGCGAGCAGGTGATGGCCTCCACCGGCGTCTTCCAGAGGCCGTTCAGCCGTTCAGCCGTTCAGCCGTTCAGTGGGCCAGCGGGGTGCCCCGTCCTGCCCAGTGGCCCACATGAGTGGGGCTGTTTCCTTGTCTGGTAAGCGAATGCCGGGTGGGTAAGTCGCTTTGGGCTGGTTAGAGGGTGGGGTTAGTGGGGGCGGAGGGGGTGGAAGAAGGTGGTGAGGTCGGTTGCCAGTTGGGTGGGTTCTTCCAGGGGCATGAAGTGGCCGCCTCGGGCGGGGGTGTTCCAGTGGCGGAGGTCGGTGAGGGCGCGTTCGGCGAGGCTGCGGGGGAGGCCGGCCATGGACGGCTCGTGGCTGAGGGTGACGGCGGCCGGTACGGTGATGGGCGGCCGGGGCGGGTTCAGGTGCCAGTCGTAGTACGACTTGAACGAGGTGCCGATCGAGCCGGTGACCCAGTACAGCGTCACGATGGTGAGCAGGGTGTCGCGGTCGAAGCGTGATTCCAGATCGCCCTGGCAGTCGCTCCAGGCGTGGAGCTTGTCCACGATCCACGCGGCCAGGCCGGCCGGTGAGTCGATCAGGGCGGCGGCGATGGTGTCGGGACGGGTGAGCATGATCTCGCTGTAGCCGCCGTCGCGCGCGTCGTAGGCCGCTTCGGCGTCCAGGAACGCCTGTTCCTCGGCGGTCGGCGGCGGGTTCTCCAGGGAAGCGGGGGCGGGCGGGTGGATCAGGTGGATTCCGAGCACCTGGTCCGGATAGAGGGCGCCCAGCCAGCCGACGGCCGCGCCGCCGATGTCGCCGCCGAAGGCTCCGTAGCGTTCGTGGCCGAGGACCTCGGTCATGAGCGGATGCAGCATGCGGGCCAGCGCGCCTCGGGTGGCGGGTTCCGGGGGCAGGTCGGAGTAGAGGAAACCGGGCATGGACGGGATCACGACGTCGAACGACTCGTCGGGGTCTCCGCCGGAGCGGGCGGGGTCGGCCAGGCGTTCCGCCAGGGGCAGCATCTCCATGAAGCTGCTCGGCCAGCCGTGGCAGAGCAGGAGGGGCAGGGGGGCGCGGCCGGTGCCGGGGATGCGGATGAAGTGGAGGTTTCGTCCCTGGACGGGGGCTTGGTAGTGGTCCAGCTCGTTGAGGCGGGCTTCCTGGGCGCGGAAGTCGAACCCGTCGGCCCAGTACGTCACCAGATCCCGTAGGTAGGCCGGGTCTGTTCCGCTCTCCCAGGGACGGGGGTCGAGCGGGCCGGTGAACCTGGTGTTGCGGAGACGGCTGCGCAGGTCGTCCAGTACGTCGTCGGGAACCTCGATACGGAACCGCGTCGCGGTCATGTGGTGTCCGGTGTCTGGAGGGTCATTCCAGCACGGGTATCACCGGACGCCTGTCGGTCTCAATGTGATTGATGCGGGTGCGTCTCCGCGTGGAGCAGGAGCTGCTTGAGCAGGTTGTCCAGGATGCCCTGGTCATCGGGGGTGAGGGCGTTCACCATGTCCGTCTCCAGTACGGCCAGGACGGCCATGGCGTCCGTCCAGAGGTCGTGGCCTTTGGGGGTGAGTTCGATGTCCACGCGCCGGCGGTCTTCGGTGCTGCGGATGCGGCGTACGAGACCTGCTTTTTCCAGCGTGTCGAGGCGGCCGGTCATGCCGGCGGGGGAGAGCAGCAGCTCGGCGGCCAGTTCGGTGGGGGTGGCGGTGCCGTCGTGGGCCACGAGCCGGTGGAGCGTCTGGAACTCGAAGTCCTGCAGCCCCGTCTGGGTCAGCGCGGCCGCCTTCGCGTGGGCCAGGTGTTTCACCAGCGACTGCATGCGGGTCACGATCGCCTCCACCCGCTCGTCGAAGGGGGCCTTGCCGCGCCAGCGGGCCAGATGACGATCGACGGAGTCCTCCACGAGACCAGATCATACGTCGGCTAGTAATTTGTTGACGAATTATTCGCTGACGAAATACCTTGGCGGTCATGTCGTATTCGTCGCTTGCCGGGGCCAGGAACCGGCTACTGGTCGGGCGCTGTATGTCCGCGCTCGCCACGGCCATGATCCCCACCACGCTGACGCTCGCGGTGTTGCGGGCCACGGGGTCGGGGGAGGCGCTGGGGGTTGTGCTGGCCTGTGAGATGGTTCCGCTGCTGTTGTTGCTGCCGGTCGGGGGCGTGCTGGCCGACCGGGTCCGGCCCGAACGGGTCGCGCTGCTCGCCGACCTGACGCGGTGCCTGGCTCAGGGGGTCATGGCGGTCGAGTTGCTGGTCGGGGTGGATCGGGTGCTCGATCTCGCCGTGTTGTCGGCCGTCGCGGGGGCGGCGATCGCGTTCGGCAGTCCTGCCGTACCACGGCTGGTGGTGGCGGTGGTGCCGGGGTCGGACAGGTTGCGGGTGAACGCCCGGATCGGGGTGGCGACCAGCGTGTCGGCGGTGCTCGGGCCGGCCCTCGCCGGGACGCTCACGCTGGCCGCCGGGCCCGGGTGGGCGGCCGGGCTCACGGCGATGTTGTTCGCCTGCTCGGCGCTGACCCTCGGTGGGGTCCGCACAGCCGGCGCAAGGGTGACGGTTGGCGGGAAAGCCGGCACGGCTCCCGGGAGGGTGGCGCCTGGCGGGAAGGCCGGCGCCGCCGAAGGGGTGGCGGTTGGTGAGAAGGCCGGCGCCTCCGAAGGGGTGGCGGTCGGTGGGAGGGCTGGGTTCTGGAGGGAGTTGGGGGAAGGGGTCGGGGAGGTCAGGGGGCGGCCGTGGTTCCTGGTCTGTGTGCTGGGGCACGGTGTGTGGCACTTCATGGCCGGGTTGTTCCTCACGCTGGGGCCGGTGGCGGCGGTTCAGCGGCTCGGAGGTGAGGCCGGCTGGATGATCATCGTGCAGAGCGGCACGGTCGGGCTGGTCATCGGGGTGCTGGCCGCGCCGAGGTTGCCGATCCGGCGGCCGCTGGTCGCCGTTCAGGTGGGGGCGGCCTGTTATCTGCTGCCCATGGTGGCGTTGCCGGCGGCGGTGGGGTTCGGGCTGCCGGTCGTGGTGGTGGCCGCCGCGTACTTCGTGGCCATGGTGGGGCTCGGGGTGCTCAGTCCGCTGTGGGAGACGGTGGTGGCCGAGGAGATCCCGGAGGGGGCGCTGGGGCGGGTGCGGTCGTTCGACCAGCTCATCTCGTTCGCGGCGCGGCCGTTCGGGCTGGCGGTCGCGGCGCCGCTGGCGGGCGCGGTCGGGATGGCGGCGCTGATGGTGACGGGTGGGGTGCTGGTCGCCGTCGCCAACCTCGCGGCGGTGGTCCGCTCGCCCAGGACCGCGCCCCCTCGGACCGCCGGGGACCTGGACCGGGTGACGGTCCGACGGCACGACTGAGGAAGGGGGCGAGCGGCCAAGGCGGGTGGGGGCCAGGGGAGGGCCAAGGCGGGTGGGGGCCAGGGGGAGGGCCAAGGCGGGTGGGGGCTGGGGGCGGTGGGTCAGGTCAGGGCGGGTTCGCGGACGACGCCGTCGCTGATCTCCAGGACCCGGTCCGCCAGTGTGATCAGGCTCGGGTCGTGGGTGGCGACCAGCGCCGTCACCCCTTCACTCCGTACGAGCGCCCGCAGCAGCTCCATGATCTGCCGCCCGGTCTGCGAGTCGAGCTGTCCCGTCGGCTCGTCGGCCACCAGCAGCCTGGGCCGGTTGGCCAGGGAACGGGCGATCGCCACCCGCTGCCGCTGCCCGCCCGACAACTCGTACGGCCGCTGGTTCACGTGCTGCTCCAGCCCCACGAGCGCGAGCAGCAGCCGTACGCGCTCCTCCCGCTCGGCGGACGGCACGCGGGCCAGCCGCATCGGCACCCCCACGTTCTCGGCCGCCGACAACACGGGGATCAGCCCGAAGGACTGGAACACGAACCCCACCACGTCCCGGCGCAGCGCCAGCAGGGCGTCCTCGGACATGGACGTGACCTCGTGCCCGTCCACGACCACCCGCCCGGCGTCGGGCCGGTCCAGCCCGCCGATCTGGTTGAGCAGCGTGGTCTTGCCCGACCCCGAACGCCCCCGTACCGCCACCAGCTCCCCGGGGAACACCTCGAAGGACACCTCGTGCAGCGCGACGACCTCCTTGGGCCCGCTGCGGTAGACCTTGCGGACCCCCTCCACCACGACCAGGGGCTCATTGCTCATGGGAGGGCTCCTCTCGGGCGGGCCAAACGCCGATGTGGTCGGATTCGAGTTCGAGGCGCACCCGGCGTTCCATGTCCAGGGCGTTCATGAAGTCGCGGGGGAGCTGCAGGCGGCCCACGCGGTCCAGCACGGCGTACTCCTCGGCGACGATCTGCCCCTCGGCGCCCTCGCGCCGCAGCGTCTCGCTGCTGGTACGGCCGTCGCGGATGCCCACGGTGCGGTCCACCTGCTCCGAGACCAGCGGGTCGTGGGTCACGATGACCACGGTCACGCCGAGCTCCCGGTTCGCCTTGCGCAGGGAGTCGAACACCTGCTCCGACGTCTCGCTGTCCAGCTCGCCGGTCGGTTCGTCGGCCAGGATGAGCTGGGGCTCGTTGGCCAGGGCGACGGCGATGGCGACCCGCTGCTGCTCGCCGCCCGACATCTCGGGGGTGCGGCGGTCGGCGCAGTATCCGACGCCGAGCAGTTCCAGCAGCTCGCCGGCGCGGGCGCGGCCCGCCCGGCCGCCGCCGGCCAGCTTCATGGGCAGCTCGACGTTCTCCCTGGCGGTCAGGTACGGCAGCAGGTTGCGCGCGGTCTGCTGCCAGATGAAGCCCACGACGGAACGCCGGTAGCGCAGCCGGTCCTTGGCCGTCATCGCCAGCAGGTCCGTACCCGCGACCCTGGCCACCCCCGCGGTCGGCACGTCGAGCCCCGACAGCACGTTGAGCAGCGTGGACTTGCCCGATCCGGACGCGCCGACGATGGCGACCAGCTCGCCCTTGTCGATCACCAGGTCGAGGCCCTGAAGGGCGACGACCTCGACGCCCTCGGTCTTGTAGATCCGGACGAGGTTGTCGCAGACGATGTGCGCGTCGCCGCCGAACGCGCTCTTCTTCTCCGCGGCCTTGGCTTCCAGCTCTGACAGGGTCGGGTTCATGTGAGGTCCCCCACTCGAAGGACGGCGCCGAGGCTGCGACGACGGCTGATGGCGGTGTGCGCGTACGCGCCGAGCACGGCCACGACGGCCAGCCCGGTCGCCAGCGCGGTCGGCGTGACGAGGTCTAGGGAGTAGTCGCCGACGGGCAGGTCGCCGGCGTAGGAGGACAGGTCCACGCCCGGCCCGAGCGCCTCTGGCAGCCCGAGGCCGAGCAGGAGCCCGGCCAGCGCGGTCAGCAGGATCATCGGCATGATCTCCAGGACGGTGAGCCGCTGCGCCTGCCGGTCCGACAACCCGAGCGTACGCAGGAACGACAGCGCCCTGGCCCGGTCGGCGGCCCCGATCACCAGCGAGAGGATGACGGCGACCAGCGCGTACGCGGCCAGCGCGACCGTGACCACCACCAGCGTGGTGCGGACCGTGCTGGTCAGCGGGTCGTCCTGGATGGCGGCCAGCGCCAGCGTCTGCGACTCCACCGTGCCCAGCGGGACCATCCGGCGCAGCTCGTCGACGGCGGGGTTGCCGCGGATGAGCAGCGTGTTCACGGCGGGGCGCACGAGCTGGTCCAGCGGCATGACGATGAACTTGCCCTGGCTGTAGAAGCCGGGCACGGAGGTGATCACGCCGCTCTCGGGCAGCTTGAGCCGCGACTGCCAGCCGATCTCGTACGTGCCGCGCCCCTTCAGGTCGGGCGAGACGAAGGCGCCGCCCCCGGTGGGCACGCCGATGGGCGCGCCTCCCAGCAGCTGCCGCCACTCCGCCAGGTTCACCGCGATGGCCTCGGCGCGCTCGGCGCCGTAGCCGACCTGGACCCGGCCGGTCTGGGCGAGTACGACCTGCTCGACGCCCGCGACCTTGCGCACCCGGTCGATCACGTCGGCCGGGATCTCGATCCGCGACGTGATCTTGACCGGCGCGCCCACCTGCTGCCAGGACGCCAGCCGCTGCGTGCTCACCAGCCCGTCGGAGATCACCGCGGCGAACACCGACACGCCCAGCGCGGGCAGCAGGATCAGTACCGGCAGCACCGAGGCCGAGCGCGCCCTGGCCGCCCTGGTCAGTCCCAGGAACGGCACGGCGCCGGGCCGCCGCGCGGCCAGCCGTACGAGCAACCGCAGCGGGTACGGGTAGCAGCGCAGGATGACCACCGCCGCGGCCAGCGTCAACGCGATCGGCACCACCAGCAGGAACGGGTCGAACCCGGCGGAGGCGGCCAGCCCGCGGGTGCGCAGCAGGTAGGCCCCGGCCAGCGCGAGCACCACGACCAGCACCTCCAGCGTGAGCCGGCGGGCGGAGGGACGGGCGGTGGCGACGTCCTCGCGGCGCTCGTCCAGCGGGACGCGGTGCGCGAACGCCAGCCCGGCGGCGGCGAAGCCGACGGCTGCCGCCATGACCAGCAGCGGCCCGATGTGCACGACCGGCAACACGGGCCCGGGTACGAACCAGGACAAGGCGTACCCGACAAGCCCGGCGGGCACGACGGCGAGCGCGGTCAGCGCCGCCCCGGTGCCCGCGACCTGCCGCAGCGACCCGCCACGCGCCCGGGTCAGCGCCAGCGTGTGGTCGAGCCGGCCGGCCAGGAGCTGCACCGCCAGCACGATCACGCCGGCCGCCACCAGCAGCAGGCCGCCGAGCACCAGGTACATGACGGTTTGCGCGGTGGACTGGGCCGCCAAGAAGTCGGTCAGCAACTTGGGCAGCGCCGTCATCACCCGGTACGGGCTGAACGAGCCCGACGCCTGCAACCCGATCACGCGCTCGAACTCGCTGACCGCCGTGTTGAGGTCGCTAGTGGCCAGCGCGTCCGCCTTGTCGGGGGCGATGGGCAGCACCCAGTTGTAGGACAGGTTGCGCCCGTCGCCGCTGAGCACGGCCAGCCCGTCGTCGGACATGACCGTCGTGATGTGCTTCTCGAACTCCAGCTTGCCCGGCGGCAGGATCCGGGTGACGGAAAGGATGTCGGAGTTGTGGCTCCAGTAACGCTCGTTCGGGTTCTTGGCCCTGAACGCGCCGACCAGCCGCACCGCCACGTAGTGGCTCTCGCCGAGCACCTTGACCTGGCCGAGCCGCAGGTCCATCGCGGGCAGCGCGGACTCGACCAGGCCCACCTCGATCAGCGGGATCGTCTCGCCCTCGAAGCGCGTGGTGGAGGGCTTGCCCGGCGGCCGTCCCTGGACCCAGTCCACCCGCCGGTCGGCGTCGGACAGCCAGCCGAGGTTCATGAACATGGTCCCGCCCGAGCCCTGCAGCGGGGTGACCACGGTCTTGGCGCTCATGTGGCTGTCGCCCGTACCGGTGGGGACCACCAGGGGCCGCAGCGCCGGGGGCAGGAGCCTTCGCCAGCGCTGGTCCCTGGACTCGAACTGGCCGCGTTCGTTGAGGTCCTCCTCCTTCGACATCGACGCGACGGTCACGGTCAGGTCGGCCTGCTCCGCGGGAGCGGTCCGCAGCGCCTCGCGCAGCGCCTGGTCGAACGACGACTGCATCGCCCTGGGCAGCCCGGCGACGAGCAGGCAGGCGCTCAGCGTCAGCACGAAGAGCACGGCCACCGCGCCCAGGTGCGTCCGGGCCAGCAGCGGGATCCTCACTGTTCCTCCCGAAGGCCGAGACCCTGCCTGCGCAGGTTGCGGGCCAGCCCGGCGACGATGGCGAGCAGCTCCGCGGCCACTCCGGCGAGCATGGCGGCCGTGGCGCCCCACGGGATGTCCAGCACCACGCCCGGGGTGACCGCCGAGGCCTGCCCGGTCAGTACGATGTGCGGCACCACGAGCATGCCCACGACGACGGCGAGCCCGGTCCCGGCCGCCAGCGACAACCCGATCACGAACGTCTGCTCCATCGCCAGCATGCCGAACACCTGCCGCGAGCTCACGCCGAGCGCCCGCAGGATCGCGAACTCGTTCATCCGCTCGCGGGCCGCGACCGCCGCGTTGACCAGGAACCCGAGCGCCGCGAACACCAGCGCCGCGAAGAAGCCCAGCATCAGCGCCCCCTGCAGCCCGCTGGCCAGCGGGTCGTCCTGCAACTTGGTGGCCAGGGCGCGCTGGTCGAGCGCGGTGACGTCCCACGCGGGGCGGCCGGTGAGCGCCTGCGCCGCCCGGCCGTCGCCGGTGGCGAGCCACCATTCGGTGGCGGGCCTGGGCAGTTGCGCCGCGGCCAGATCCTGCGCCTGCATCGTCCCCCAGTCGGCCAGTACGGCATGTTGCCCCGCGGTGGTCGTCGGCATCGTCTCCACGACGGCCACGACCTTGACGTCCATGACCCTGCGGTCGATGCTGGCCCGTCCGACCTGGCCGACGCCCAGCTTGAGCGAGGTCGCCAGGTCGGCGGTGAGCACGACGGGCAGCGGCCCCTGGACGGGCGGCGACCCGAAGGCGGCCATGGCCGGCTGCCGGCCTGTCGCCTTCAGCGACACGGCCGGCACGGTCACCGGCTGCCCGTCCGCGCTGATCCCGGTCACCGTCAGGCTCGCGCTGCCCTCGGACGGCGCGCTCCCGACCAGCCCGCGCAGCGACAGCGGGTACGTGATCTTCCCGCTCCGCCCCGCCATCGCGGCCAGGTCCACGTCGATCGTGTTCTCGCCCGCCTTCAGCACGCCCAGCGACACGTCCCGCCAGACGCCCAGCGCGTCGGACAACACCAGCCGCAGCGGCAGGTCGGCGTCCGCCGTGGCCCGCAGGGTGAGCGCGGCGGGCCGTCCAGGCAGGTCCAGCTTGCCCGCCTGCGGCCCGGCCAGCGCGCGGGACATCTCGGCGACGGGCCGGTCCGACAGGTCGGGACGGAGCTGGAACAGTGTGTCGAGCTTGGCCGCGTCGATCCCGATCAGGACGGCGTTCTCGTTGCTGACCTCGGTCTGGCCGCGGAAGACGGGCGAGGCGGCGGTCACGCCGGGCAGCGCCGCGAACGCCGTGCCACGCCCGAACGGGCCCAGCTCCGGCGCGTCCGGCGGCCCGGACAGCCGCAGGTCGGCCCCGGCCTGGTGACGGGCCTGGTCGAGCTGGGAGCCGCGCCAGGTGGAGGAGGTGGCCATGGACACGATGCCGATGGCGATGGCCATGGTGAGCAGCAGCGCGGGGCCGGCGTACTTCAGTGGGCGCCTGCTGACCTGCCACGCGCCGAGCGCGGGGGCGAGGGTGGGCCGCCTGGAGGTCACCCGTTCGGCGACCGCGGAGATTCGCGGCACCAGGCGCAGGCCGAGCATGCCGCCGGTGAGCAGGGCCAGCGCGGGCCCGGAGATGATCAGCGGGTCGATGCCGAGCCCGCCGCCCGCGGTCGCGGTGACCGGCGCGCCGTAGTGCTGGAGCTGCCAGATCGCCAGCCCGGCCACGGCCAGCAGCGCCACGTCGGCGCCCGCCCGCTCGATCAGCCCGCGCCCGCCGCCGCGCCCGCGCGCCGACTGCTCCTCCACGTACGTGCGCCGCGCGCCCGCCAGCGCGGGCAGCACCAGCAGCACCGCCGAGGCCAGCGCCACCGCGCCCGACACCAGGAACGTGCCCAGGCCGACCGTGGGGTCGAGCCGCACGCCCGACGCCCTGATCCACGGGATCCGGTTCACCAGCCCGAGCAGCGGCGGCCCGAGGAACGGCGCGACGACCGCGCACGGGATCGCCACCAGCAGCGCCTCGCCGCCGGCCAGCGCGGCCAGCCGCATCGTGCCCGCGCCGCGCGAGCGCAGCAGCGCCACCTCCATGCGGCGGTGGTCGGCCAGCAGCCGCGCGGTGAGCATCAGCGCGTACGCCGCCAGCAGCAGCAGTTGCAGCACCGGGATCAGCATGGTCGAACGGGCCACCAGGGAGGCGGTGTCGAGCTGGGTGAGCATCTCGGGCAGGCGGCTGGTGGTCACGCAACTCGCGCAGCCGGCCGCCTTCAGGTGCGGGCCCACCTCACCGACCGCCGCGGCCAGCGGGCGAAGCTGGGCCGGCGTCAGAGCGCGCAGGTCGGGCTCGGCGGTCCAGGTGGCGTTCACGTTGGTGGCGAAGCGGCCGATGAACGTCTCGCGCGCGACCATCAGCGGTCCGTACGTGGTGAAGTCGCCGCGTTCGACGCCCCTGCTGAGCAGCTGCTCGCCGGTCCAGCGTTCGCCGAAGGGGTCGTCGAGCTGGAAGACGCCGGTGATGCGGACCTTGACGGGCTCCGGCGACAGGCGGCCCACGGTGGTCAGCTCCTGGCCGACCTTGAACCCGGCCGCCGAGGCCGCCGACAGCGAGACCGCCGCCTCCACCTGGCCGTCGGCCGCCTTGGGCCAGGCGCCGGAGACGAGCTTGGCGTGCTGGTCGAGGCCGTCGTAGCTGCCGAACCGCAGCAGCTCCGGCCGGTCCCTGCCCTCCTGGCCGGGCATGGCGTAGGAGTCGGAGTGGAAGCTCGTGGTGAGCGCGGGCGCCTTGGTGTACGCCTTGGTCAGCTCGGCGCGTACCGCCTGGTCGTAGACGGGGAACGTCTTGGCGGTGACCGGGGCGCTGATCGTCGCCGAGGTCTGGCGCAGGGAGGCGGTCTCCATCGTCCTGCGCACGCCGGCGTCGGCGATCGAGGAGGCGTACATGGTCAGCGCGACCAGCGTGGTGGTGGCGAGCAGGATCGAGCCGAACGCGGCGAGAAGGAGCAAAGGCTCGCTGAACGCCCGTTTGACGACCAACGGCCCCCGCATGTGTCCCCCTTCGTCCGTTTAGTGAACCCTCACGGAGAGGCGGACGAGGTGGCAAGGTGATCTTGTCAAGGGATGCGCAGCCGATACGCAGCAGCTATGCCCATGTGATATCGAAACTGTGACAAAACGCGCACAAAAACAAGAACGCCGCACCCCTAGGAAGGAGTGCGGCGTCGGTGCTCGCCGGTGGTGTTACTTGGCGGCCAGGGCGGCGGCCTGCTTGGCGATCGCAGACTTGCGGTTGGCGGCCTGGTTCCTGTGGATGACGCCCTTGCTGACGGCCTTGTCGAGCTGACGGGCGGCAACCCGCTGCAGCGCCGCCGCCTGCTCGACGTCGCCCTGCTCGGCGGCCTCGCGGAACTTGCGGACAGCCGTCTTCAGAGAGGACTTGACCGCCTTGTTGCGCAGACGCGCCTTCTCGTTCTGCTTGTTGCGCTTGATCTGGGACTTGATGTTCGCCACGAAGAAGCCTCGGTGAAAGTCTAAGGATGGATGGGGCGCGCGGGCTCGAGAGAGGGCGCGCCACACGCAAGTGAACAGGGTACCAATAACCCGGGCGGCTGCTCAAATCAACGCACCGGGTCTTCCCAGTTTAGGACAGCCAGCGGGTCATGTACTCCTTCCAGTCCTCTTCGGTGGCGGCGAAGTCGACGTACAGGGCCAGGCCGAAGCGGTCGCGGCGGCCGTGGTCCGACAGGGCCAGCCTGGCGCCCTCGGCGGCCATCGCCACGCTCTCGGCGGCGTCCAGCCAGGCCAGGCCGTGGTCGTGGTAGGCGGGGGCGCCGATGAACAGCGACTTGCCGGGCGGCACCAGTTCCAGGGCGAGCCCGGCCTGCCGGGCCACGTAGCCGCCGTAGAGGGACTGCGTGGGGGCGCCGGAGTCGTATGTCATGATCGCGACCTGGTCCACCCGGTTCACGACCTGCTGGAAGTAGCCCTGCGACCAGTACTTGTCGTGGCCGAGCGCGAGCCGGGCCGCCGGGCGCATGAGGGGATAGGGCTCGATCTGCGGGGTCGAGGTGGACAGCAGCCTCGTGTACTTGCGCGTCTCGTCCAGCAGGGCGAGGAACTCGGTGTCGCCGTCGCCGATCGGCTCGAAGTTGTAGTGGATGCCGTCGTAGCCGGCCTTCATGATGTCGGCCACACCGGCCAGGACGTTCGCGCGGGCGCGGGGGTCGTCGAGGTCGAGACCGTTCTTGACGGCCTGGCCGAGCCAGGCGGAGACGCGGACGGCTGGTAGGCGCTCATGCATCCATTTCACGAAATTTCCGGCGTTGGGATGCTTTGCCGGGTCGAGTCGGCCGTCCCACTCGAACGGACCGGAATGTACGTACACATCCTTGATGCCGGTGGTTCGCAGGCGTACGGCCAGTCGCTCCACATCCTGCTCCGTACGGCGGCCGTCCACCCAGGCGTGGCCGAGCCAGAGAGCGTCGTTGCCGGTGCTCTTCGCCCAGGCCGCCGGGGCACCGGTAAACTGGAGGCGGAGCGCGACGGCGAGGAGGCCGGCCAGCGCCACCACGACGGCCACGGCCAGCGCGACCAGGCGCAGGCCGCGGCGGATGACGGTCCGGAGAATCATCCGGGCATGTCACCATGAAAGACGCTTGACCTCAACCCTGTCGAAACGGACTTCGGTGCGCACTCAGCCTGGCCAGACCGACCCCGCGTTGATCCGCAACTTCTGCATCATCGCGCACATCGACCATGGCAAGTCGACCCTTGCCGACCGGATGCTGCAGATCACCGGTGTGGTCGACGAGCGCTCCATGCGCGCCCAATACCTCGACAGGATGGACATCGAGCGCGAACGCGGCATCACCATCAAGTCGCAGGCCGTGCGGCTGCCGTGGGACGGCCACGTCCTCAACATGATCGACACCCCCGGGCACGTCGACTTCACCTACGAGGTCTCCCGGTCGCTCCAGGCGTGCGAGGGCGCGATCCTGCTGGTCGACGCCGCGCAGGGCATCGAGGCGCAGACCCTGGCCAACCTCTACCTGGCCATGAACGCCGACCTGCACATCATCCCGGTCCTCAACAAGATCGACCTGCCCGCGGCCCAGCCGGAGAAGTTCGCCGAGGAGCTGGCCGGGCTGATCGGCTGCGACCCGTCCGACGTGCTCAAGGTGTCGGGCAAGACCGGCGTGGGCGTACGCGAGCTGCTCGACCACGTGGTGCAGAACGTCCCCGCGCCCGTGGGCGTGGCCGAGGCCCCCGCGCGTGCGCTGATCTTCGACTCCGTCTACGACACCTACCGCGGCGTCGTGACGTACGTCAGGGTCGTCGACGGCCACCTGGGCAAGCGCGAGCGCATCCTCATGATGTCCACCAACGCCACCCACGAGACGCTGGAGATCGGCGTCATCTCGCCCGAGCCCAAGCCCTCCGAGCGTGGCCTGGGCGTCGGTGAGGTGGGCTACCTGATCACCGGCGTGAAGGACGTGCGCCAGTCGCGCGTGGGTGACACCGTCACCTCCTCGGTCAAGTCGGCCAAGAACATGCTGGCCGGCTACGAGCACCCCAAGCCGATGGTGTTCTCCGGGCTCTACCCGATCGACGGCGACGAATATCCCGAGCTGCGCGAGGCGCTGGACAAGCTCCAGCTCAACGACGCCGCGCTGGTCTACGAGCCGGAGACCTCGGCCGCGCTGGGCTTCGGCTTCCGCGTCGGCTTCCTCGGCCTGCTGCACATGGAGATCGTGCGGGAGCGGCTGGAGCGCGAGTTCGGCCTGTCGCTGATCTCCACCGCGCCCAACGTGGTCTACCGCGTGGTCATGGAGGACGGCAAGGAGCTCACGGTCACCAACCCGTCGGAGTTCCCGACGGGCGGCAAGATCGCACAGGTCTTCGAGCCGGTCACCAAGTCCACCATCCTCGCGCCGGCCGAGTTCATCGGCGCGATCATGGAGATCTGTCAGGGCCGGCGCGGCCAGCTCCTCGGCATGGACTACCTGTCGGAGGACCGCGTCGAGATCCGCTACACGCTGCCGCTCGGCGAGATCATCTTCGACTTCTTCGACCAGCTCAAGTCGCGCACCCGCGGCTACGCCTCGCTCGACTACGAGCCCGCCGGCGAGCAGGAGGCCGAGCTGGTCAAGGTGGACATCCTGCTCCAGGGCGAGGCCGTCGACGCCTTCAGCGCGATCGTCCACAAGGACAAGGCCTACTCCTACGGCGTCGACATGGCCAAGAAGCTGCGCGAGCTGATCCCGCGCCAGCAGTTCGAGGTGCCGATCCAGGCCGCCATCGGCGCCCGGGTCATCGCCCGCGAGAACATCCGGGCCATCCGCAAGGACGTCCTGGCCAAGTGCTACGGCGGTGACATCTCCCGTAAGCGGAAGCTGCTGGAGAAGCAGAAGGAAGGCAAGAAGCGGATGAAGATGGTCGGCCGCGTCGAGGTGCCTCAGGAGGCATTCGTCGCCGCGCTGTCCACCGACTCCGGCGCCGCCGCCGACAAGACCAAGAAGTAACCCCGGAACGCCCGCGGACGCCTGAGCTGTCCGCGGGCGCTTCAGGCTCGGCACGGCACCGGCGCGGCCGTCCGCGGGTCCGTCAGGCCGGGTGGCGGGTTCGTCGGGTCGCCGCCGCGCGCCGGGGAGGTCATGGTCGTTCCTCCAGCCAGGCGTGCGGTTTGGCGGTGAGGTAGCGCAGGCCGTCCTCGCCGAGTTCCACCCAGTCACTGCGGGCCCAGCCGCCGGTGGTCTGGGGGGCGAACCCGTGCCGCCGGAACAGCGCCGACGCCTCCTGCTGGGTGAGGCCGCGACGGCCCCATTCGGCGATGACCCGAGCCGTACGTTCGGCCTCGCCCGCCTCCTCGTCCCCCAGCGCGGCGGCCAGCTCCTCCAGACCGCGCGCCATGAGCCGCAACGACGCCTGTACGCGGGCGATGTTCATCGACGCTCCTCATCGCTCTTCGATCGCTACCGATAGCCTAGCGATCGAAGAAGCTACCCTGAAGGTATGGAAGTGGTGCACACGGAACGGATGGTCCTCTCCCGGGTACGCCCGGAGGACCTCCAAGCCGTGCACGAGATCCACGCCGATCCACGGACGAACCTCTACAACTCCGCCGGCCCCACCGTCGACCTGGAGGCCAGCCGGGCCATGCTGGACCTGTGGCTGGCCGACTGGGACGAGACCGGGATCGGCTACTGGGCCGCCCGCCTGGCAGGGCAGTCGCGGGTGCTCGGCATCGGCGGGATCCGGCACGCCGCCATCGAGGGTACGGACGCCCTCCACCTCTACTACCGATTCCGCCCCGACGCCTGGGGCCACGGGTACGCGGTCGAGCTTGCCAGGGCGGCCCTGCGCGTCGGGCGCGGCCTCGGCACCGTCGTGGCGGTGATCGGCGACGCGAACGCGCCCTCCCGCCGGGTGGCCGAGAGGGCGGGGCTGCACAGAACGCGCACGATCCCGTACGGCGGCGTGCCGAGCGACCTCTACGTCGCCTGACCGCCCGAGGGCCGCAACCGCGCGTCCGGGCGTGATCTCGCGTCCGGGCGTGACCTCAGCAGGACGCCCGCCAGCGCCGCCAGGCCCGTCAGCGCCTGCGCCGCCAGGAACGCGCCCGCCTCGGCCGGTCCGGTGGCCAGCGCGACCAGCGCGGGCAGGGAGCCGATCAGCGCCAGGTCGGCGCCCGTCGCGGCCCACATCACCGGGCCGGTCGGGATCGCGCCGCCGGGGGTGTCGATGACCGGCATCGAATGGTCGACCGGGCCCCTCCTGGCGATCCGCAGCGCCCCGGCCGCGAGCGCAGGGGCGGCAAGCAGGCCGAACCACCACGATCCCGGCGGCAGGCCGCCCGCCGCCGCCACGCCGGCCAGGGCCAGGGCCGCCCACGTACCGCCCAGCAGCGCGGGCAGCAGCGCGCGCGCCGCGAGCGCCGGACGCCGGCCCACGCCGGTCAGGCGGGCCAGGGCGGGGTTGTCGGCGTCCCTGCGCGCGCCGGACGTGCCGGAGGCCGCCACGGCCAGCCCGCCGCCGAGCACGGCCAGCGCGAGCGCCACCGGAGCGCCGCCCGCCTGGGCGAACACCGCCGGCAACGCCGCGCTGGCGGCCGTCGCCGCCAGCCGCCAGGGCCTGCGGCCGAGCCGCACCCAGTCGGACCAGGCCAGCGCGAGTTGCGCGGGCAGGGCCGGCCAGCGCCGTGAACTGAGCCTCCTGGCCCGCCAGTGGTTGTCCTCGGCGATCCAGGTGAGCGCCCCCGGATCGAGGGTGACGGCCGCGTCGGCGACGTGACCGGCGCGGGTGGAGGCGGTCAGCAGCAGGCGGGTGGGGATGGTGGCCAGAGCCCCCCAGGCGCGACGGGCCAGGATCGCGGCGAGCGCGGCCATGGCCGACGCCGTGGCGGCGAGCGCGGGCAGGGGGGCGTTCGCGGCGGCGGCGAGCACCGTACGGGCCTGGCCGCTGACGGCCACCACAGCCAGTACGAGAAGCGCGGCCAGTACGCCGGTGAGCCAGACGTGCCACGTCTGGGACGCCTGGGAGAGCATCGCCAGCGCCATGCCCGCCACGCTCGCCGCCACGCCCAGCGCCAGTGCGCCGAGCAGCCGCCACACGAGGTCGCCGGGCGCGCCGAGCGCCGCGAGCAACCCCAGCCCCAGCAGCAGCCCCGCGACCAGGGCGACGACCATGAGCACCCGTCCCGTACGGCCCAGCAGGTGCCGCCGGTTCAGCGGCGACATCAGCAACCAGGACGCGTCCGCCGCCGGCATCATCACCGGCCCCGCCATCCGCGCGACGGCCAGGCAGCCCGCGAAGGCCAGCAGCGCCAGGGCGATCCCCGCGCCCGTACGGCCCGGCGCCACCGCCCCCTCCAGCCCCGCCAGCACCGTGGACAGCGGCTGCCCCAGGACGGCGGCCAGCATGCACAGGCCGAACACCGAGACGTAGCGATCGATCAGCCCGGCGGGAGCCCGGCCCCGCGCCCGTACGAACGCCCGCACACTCGGCACGCCCCCACCCGCTCCGGCCGCTTCGGGGTGCGTCATGCGGTCACCCCGGTGGGGGAGACCTGGCGGGCGGCCCCGGCGAGGGTCTCGTCGTGGGTGGCCATCACCACGGTGCCGCCCTCGTCGGCGTACTCCTCCAGGAGCCGCGCGAGGCGGACGCGGAAGTCGGCGTCGAGGCCGCGTTCGGGCTCGTCCAGCAGGAGCAGCGTGCTGGGCCTGAGCAGCGTGGCGGCCAGGCAGAGGCGCTGTCGCTGGCCCGTGGACAGGTTGAGCGGCGGCGCGTCGGCCCGTTCGGCCAGCGCGAACACCTCCAGCGCCGACTCGACCGTCATGCGCGCCTCGGCGTGCACCGCTCCCATGAGCTCCAGATGCTCGCGCGCCGTCAGCCCCGGATACCAGGCGGGCTCGTCGCCGAGCAGCGCGACGCTGCGCCAGAAGGTCGCGTCGTCGGCGGGCTCGGCGCCGAACACCCGCACCGTCCCGGACGTGGGGGGCTGGAGCCCGGCCAGGCAGCGCAGCAGTGTGGACTTGCCCGAGCCGTTCGGCCCCACCACCGCCACGATCTCGCCCTGCTCGACGGCCAGTTCCAGGTCGCGCAGCACCGGATTGGCCCCGAGTTCGACCGTGAGGCCCGCGACGTCGACGATCAAGCTGCTCATCGTTCGAGCGTAGCCACTCACCCGCCCACCCGCGCCGCGACGCCCGCCCACCCGCGCCGCCCGCAACGGCCGCCCACTCGCGGTTCGCCGATTCTGTCGGTGGCGATCGCTAGTTTTGCTGTTCCCGAACACCAGTGCTACTGGAGGGTGACGTGATTGCTTCTGAGCGATTCGAGCGTGCCGCTGTGCTGGGGGTGGCCGTGGCGGAGGAGACCAGGCGGTTGCTGCGGCTTCACCTGAGGCCCGCCGAGGTGGGCGGAGACGGCAAGGTGGTGGTCGACGTGCCCTATCCCGACGCGGCCGTGGTGACGGCGCTGCTCGACGTCGCGGCCGAGTGTTTCGGCGAACGCGGCGACTCGGTCGAGGAGACCAGGCAGGCGGCGCTGGAGACCCTGTTACAACTGGCCGAGCTCGACGCCGACTCCCAGCTCAACCGGAGGTGACGGGGAAACGCCGCGGACTTCTCCAGAAAGGCGGAAATATCGGTGCACTCCGCCCTTCTTTGTCGGTTACCGTCACGACATGCACATACTCTCCGTCAACGTCGGGACGTCGGTCGACGCCGAATGGGCCGGCAAACTCGGCCGTACGGCCATCGACAAGCAGCCGGTGGCCCATCGGGTGCAGGTGTTGCGCAACGGGCTCACCGGCGACCAACGGGCCGACACCCCCAACCACGGCGCCCCAAGCCAGGCCGTCTACGCCTATGCCCGCGAGGACTACGACTGGTGGCAGGGCGAGCTGGGCCGCGACCTGCGCCACGGCCGCTTCGGGGAGAACCTGACCACCGCCGGCCTCGACGTCAACGGCGCCTTCGTGGGCGAGCGGTGGCGCGTCGGCGGGGCCCTGCTGGAGGTGACCGGGCCGCGCACGCCGTGCGTGGTGTTCCGCAACTGGATGGACGAGCCGGGCTGGCTCAAGCGCTTCACCCGCGCGGCCGGGCCGGGGGCGTACCTGGCGGTGGTGGAACTGGGTGAGCTGGGCGCGGGCGACGAGGTGGAGATCGTCTCGCGGCCGGAGACCGGGATGACCGTGGCGGACGTCTTCCGCGCCCGCCACGGCGACGACGAGGCACTCGCCCGGATCCTCGCGGTCCCCGGGCACGACCCCGAATGGGACCGGATGGCCGAACGCACCGGCCGGGCAACCGCCTAGCCCGCCCCGCCCGCCTCCCGGGCAGAGCTCAGGGGCGGGCCGGAGGGGGCCGGTCAGCGCAGGACGGAGTACAGCGCCGAGGTGAGGGAGGCGCGGGCGTCGTCCTGGTCGATCGACCACATCATCGACCCGCCGAGCCCCTTGAGCCGGATGTAGGCCGCCTTCTCCAGCAGCGACGCCGGGTCGTCGTAGGACCAGAACTCGTTGCCGTCGTACAGCCACATCGCCCCGGTGCGCAGGTCGCGGTAGCGTTTGCCCGGCTTGGCCGCCAGGTCCTTGTAGTCCTCGGTGCCCGGCCCCCACTTGCCCGCCGCCGGCCCGGTCGCCGGCTGGTAGAGGCCGTTGCCGCCGCCGGTCACGCCGGTCCACCCCTGGCCGTACGCGGGCACGCCCACGACGATCTTGCGACCGGGCGCCCCGCGCGACAGGAAGTCGCGGACGGTCTGGTCCACGCTGTACTTCACCGGGTTCGGGTCGCGCCGGTCGGTGAACAGGTTCCCGTTGTGCCCGGTCCGCGGCTCCCACGTACCGTGCAGGTCGTATCCCTGGACGGTGGCGAAGTCGAGCGACCGGAACACGCGCCGCACCTCGAACCCGGCGTCGATCTTCACGGCGGCGGCCGGCAGGAACGCCGTGAGCTGGGAGCCCGCGGAGAAGGCCCGGAGCTGGGCACGCAGTTCCTCGACGAACAGCGTGAAGTTGCGCCGGTCCTCGGGCCTGATCACGTTCCCGTCGTTGCCCGCCGAGCCGGGCCACTCCCAGTCCAGGTCGATGCCGTCGAACACGCCGGCGCCCGTGCCCGGCTCCAGGCCGGGCAGGTTGCCGCGCAGCCACAGGTCCACGCACGACCGCGCCAGCGTGGCGCGGGACTCGGGGGTGAGCACGGCGTCGGAGAAGTACTTGGACCCGGTCCAGCCGCCCAGCGAGATGAGCACCTTGAGGCCGGGGTGCTTGGCCTTCAGCTTGCGCAGCTGGTTGAGGTTGCCGTTAAGCGCCTGGCCCGGCTGGTCGGCGACGCCGTCCACGCTCTGCTCGGCCGGTACGGGACGCTGCCAGTCGGCCCACGGGTCGGCCGAGTAGCAGGAGCCCTCGGCGTTGACGAAGCCGAAGGCGTAGTTGAGGTGGGTGAGCTTGGCGGCGGCGCCGCTGGCGTCCAGGTCCTTGACGTGGTAATTGCGGCCGTACACGCCCCACTGGATGAAATAGGCGACCCGTTTGAAGGGGGAGTGGGCCTCGGCGGGCACGGATACCGCCGTGAGCCCGAGTAAGAGCGAGAGTGCGAGGGCGATCTTCTTCACGGGCGCTCCTGGGGGGTGAACTTATAAGAAACTTTCCTATAAGTTGACGCGATCCTAAAACCGTCGCCCCACCCCGTCAACGACGCGCGCGACCTCCTCGGCGCTCGACAGCAGCTCCCACGCGCGTACCGGATCGCCGAACAGCGACAGCACCAGCTCGGCCACGAACGCCATGGTCGAGGCGGCCACGAGCAGGGCGGTGACGTGGTCCGCCGGCGGCCGCAGGAAGGCGTTCGTCCAGGAGGTGACCGGCTCGGCCATCGCCCACATACGCCGGACCGTGTCCCGCGCGAACGCCGCGTCGTACGGCCCGCCCGCCGCGATGGCGTCGGCCGCGATCCAGGCGCAGGCCGAGCCCAGGTTCGCGCCCTGCCCGGTGATCGGGTCGTTGGCGATCCAGGCGTCGCCGATCGCCAGCGCGACGCCGCCGCCGGGCAGCTCGGCCACCGCCTCGCGCACGACCGGCGTGATGGCGCCCTGGAGCAGGTCGTCCGGCCCGAGCAGCTCGAACGCGGCGGGATCGATCAGCTCGGCCAGGCGCGGCGCGTGCTCGGGGAGCAGGGCGAGCAGCGCCTGGCAGAACCCGGCGGCGGGCACCCGCGCCATCGCTTCGAGCGGCCCGCCCGGGATCGCCTCGACCAGGATGCCGGGCACCAGGCCCGCCCGCGTCATCATCGACATGCTCAGGATCTCGCCGCAGCCGGGCGAGATGTTGAAGCCGAACGCCGGGCCCGGGTCGAATCCGTGGAACAGCCCGGCGGCCAGGACGCGCTGCGGAGCCTCGTACGGCGACCAGGCCGGATCGCGCGGGAACAACTCGCTCACCGAGCGCCGCCCGGTGGCCACCACCATCAGCTCGTGCCCGCGCGACCAGCGCTCGACCCGTTCCGCGTCCGGCGGGACGGGATCGACGACCAGGAGGCCGCCCCTGGCCGTGTAGTCGTCCATGAGCGCCGGCAGCAGCAGCCGGAAGTCGACCGCGTGGAACGGCTCCGCCACGCGGGCGGTGAACTCCAGCGGCGGATCCCCCTTGATCGAGAGCCTGCCGCTGCTCAGCAGGCAGCCGGGGTCGAGGAAGTGCAAGCTGCCCAGCTCCCGTTCATGGGCCTGCGCGCGGGCCATCCTGCCGACGGTGTTCGGCAGCCGTCCCCGGCCCAGGCCGGCCGCGTCGCCCTCGCTGTAGAGCGTGGTCGCGACGCCGAGCTGCTGCAGCCGCAGGGCCAGGGTCAGCCCCGAGATCCCCGCGCCCACGATTCCGATGCCCGTCATGTGCCGCCTCCTTCGATGGCTCGGAGCACCCCCGTGAGCAGGCACACTGGATGACGTGCCATCCACCCTGCCCGACGGAGACCCGGCGCCCGCATCCGGCGAGCTGCCCGGCAGCGCGCTGCGCGGCCTCGGCGAGCGTCCGTTCGGCTTCTACGTGCACGTGCCCTTCTGCGTGACCCGCTGCGGCTACTGCGATTTCAACACCTACACGGCCTCTGAGCTAGGCCCCGGAGCCTCCCACCGCGACTACGCCGACACGGTCGTCGAGGAGGTGCGCCTCGCGCGGCGTGTGCTCGGCGACGCCGAGCTGCCCGTGGAGACGGTGTTCTTCGGCGGGGGCACCCCCACGTTGCTGCCCCCGGAGGACCTGTCGCGCATCCTCGCCGCGATCGACGCCGAGTTCGGGCTGCGGCCGGGCGCCGAGGTCACCACCGAGGCCAACCCCGAGTCCGTCGACCCGGCCTACCTCGACAAGCTCCGCCAGGGCGGCTTCAACCGGGTGAGCTTCGGCATGCAGAGCGCGCGCGAGCACGTGCTCCGGGTGCTCGACCGTACACACACGCCGGGCCGGCCGGCGCGGGCCGTGCAGGAGGCGCGGGCGGCCGGGTTCGAGCACGTCAACCTCGACCTGATCTACAGCACGCCGGGTGAGAGCGACGACGACTGGCGGGCCTCGCTGGCCGCCGCGATCGAGGCCGGGCCCGACCACGTGTCGGCGTACTCGCTGATCGTGGAGGACGGCACCCGGCTGGCGGCCAGGATCCGGCGCGGCGAGCTGCCGATGCCCGACGACGACGTGGCCGCCGACCGTTACCTGATCGCCGAGGAGATGCTGACCGAGGCCGGTTTCTCCTGGTACGAGGTGTCCAACTGGGCGACGTCCGAGCAGGCCCGCTGCCGGCACAACCTGCTCTACTGGACCGGCGGCGACTGGTGGGCGGCCGGTCCCGGCGCCCACAGCCACGTCGGCGGCACCCGCTGGTGGAACGTCAAGCATCCCGCCGCCTACGCCCAGCGCCTGGCGGCGGGCACCTCGCCCGCCCACGCGCGCGAGGTGCTCTCCGACGCCGACCGGGCCGCCGAGCGGCTGATGCTGGAGCTGCGGCTGGTCTCGGGTTACCCGCTGGCCGAGGTGGCCCCCGGGGCGCGCACGTCCGTGGCGAGCGCGCTGGCCCGCGGGCTGCTGGAGCCCGAGCCGTTCAGGGCGGGACGGATGGTGCTCACCCTCAAGGGGCGGCTGCTGGCCGACGCCCTGATCACCGAGCTCATGTGATGAGGCGGATGGCGAACGGGTAGCGGTAGTTCTCGCCCCGGTTGGTGGCGAGGGCCGCCTGGATGTGGAAGATCAGCGACACGATCCACACGAGCGGGAGCAGCAGCAGGCCGATCAGCACGACCGTCAGCACGCCCGCGATCATGTAACCGATGAACATGGTGATCTGGAAGTTCAGGGCTTCGGCGGCCTGGTCCCTGACGTAGGGGGACTCGTCCTTCTTCATCAGGTAGATGATCAGCGGGCCGACCCACGAGACCAGCAGGCCCAGCAGGTGGGAGAGCATCGCCATCGTCGTGTCGTCGCTGCCGGGGCGCGGGCCGAACCTGCCGGGCACGTACGGCCCGGCGGCGGGGTAGCCGTAGCCGGGGGGCTGGCCGTAGCCGGGCGGCGGGGGGACGTGCCGGGGCGGGGGCGGCATGGAACCGGGCGGCGGGCCGTAGTCGGGCCGGGAGCCCGGCTGCTGTCCGTAGCCGAGCTGGGGGCCGGAGCCCTGGCCGCCGGGTACGTCCGAGGGCGGGGGTTGGCGGGGGGAGTCGTCGGCGGGCGGCGGTTGCGGATCCTGGCTCATGTTGCCTCCGTAACGAAGTCGATCAGTTCCTCGACCCGGCCGAGCAGTTCCGGCTCCAGGTCGGCGTAGGACGAGACGGAGCCCAAGATGCGCCGCCAGGCGTCCGCGGGCTCCATGCGCCAGCCCAGCGCGGCCAGCACGCCCTCCTTCCACGGCACCCCGCGCGGCACGTCGGGCCAGGCCGGGATGCGCAACACAGACGGTTTGACCGCCTGCCAGACGTCGATGTACGGGTGGCCCACGACGAGCACGTGCGGCGAGGTGATCCGCGCCGCGATCCGGCTCTCCTTGGACCCCGGCACCAGATGGTCGACCAGCACGCCCAGCCTGCGGCCCGGCTCGGGGGCGAACTCGGCCACGATGGCGGGCAGGTCGTCGACACCCTCCAGGTATTCGACCACGACCCCCTCGACGCGCAGGTCGTGGCCCCAGATCTTCTCCACGAGCGCGGCGTCGTGCACGCCCTCGACGTAGATCCGGCTCTCCTTGGCCACCCGGGCCCGCAGCCCCTCCACGGCGATGGACCCGGACGCGCTGCGCCGGGGCCCCGCCTGGGCCGCCGCGGGCGCCGGGCGCACCAGCGTCACGGGCCTGCCCTCCAGGAGGAACGCGGCCGGCGCCAGCGGGAACAGGCGGCGTTTGCCGAACCGGTCCTCAAGGGTGACGGCCTCCTTGTCGCAGGCCACCACGGCGCCGCAGAAGCCGCTGTCGGCGTCCTCCACGACCAGGTCGAGTTCGGCGGGCACCTTCGGGATCTTGCCCTTGCCCGGCCGCCGCCAATTGCCTGCCAGCACATCACCCTCGTACACACGGGGACCGTAGCAAATCACCCGCTGACCGCAAGGCGCTTACGCGCGCCGCTGCGCCGGACGAGGACGACGACGGTCCCCACGATGCCGATGAGCAGGCCGGCGCCGGGGATCAGGAACAGCGCGGCCACGCCGCCGAACATGCCGCCCGCGGCCGAGAGCACGTCACGGCCGACGCCGAAGCGGGCGGACGCCTGCTCCTGCGTGGCGCAGGTCAGCTGGTACTCGCCCTTGGCGGGCGCGTTGACCGCGAGGATCTCCTGCCAGGTGCTCCCACCGGCGCTGACCGTCTGGGTGCCGTTGACCTTGACGAGCTTGGCCTGGGCCGGGCCGCCGGAGATCTCGCACTGGTAGTTGACGCGCGTCCCGGTGGCGATGAAGACAGCCGGGCGCTCGGCGGGGTCGAGGGACACCTTCACGCTTTCGCCGGACGCGAACGTGGCCGTCGGGGCCATGTCGGAGACGCTGCTCAGCACACCGCCCGCGAACACGACCACGCCCACGACGCCCAGCACCACGGCGACGGCCCACACGACCGCGATCCACCACAGGCGCGGCTTGATCGCCTTGCCGTCGATCCTGGGCGGGAACTGGGGCTGTTGCCCGTACTGGCCGTACTGGTTGTACTGGGGTGGGGGGCCGTACTGGGGAGGAGGCTGCTGGTATTGGGGAGGCGGGCCGTACTGCTGGGGCTGGGCGTACTGGGGGTTCTGACCGTAGTAGGGACCCTGCCCCTGGGGCGGTCCGTACTGCGGGGGCTGGGAATTGTCGGTCATGCGGCAAGTGTGAGGCCTGTCGCTTGTAAGACGCTAGCAACAGGATGGGACCCGGTGTTATCGCACCTTGTGGGCGAGAGCCGTACACTTGGCACTCGGGAACACGGAGTGCTAGACCTGTCGTTTCCCTGTTAGGCAGAGGCAGGAGGTGAGCACGTGCTCGACGATCGGAAGCTTGCGGTGCTCCGCGCCATTGTCGAAGACTACGTGTCCACCAACGAACCGGTGGGCTCCAAGGCGCTGGCCGAGCGCCACAATCTGAAGGTCTCCCCGGCAACGGTCAGGAACGACATGGCCGCTCTGGAGGAGGAGGGGTACATCACCCAGCCGCACACCAGCGCGGGCCGCGTGCCGACGGACAAGGGCTATCGCCTGTTCGTCGACCGGCTCTCGCAGGTCAAGCCCCTGTCGGGGGCCGAGCGGCGGGCGATCGAGACCTTCCTCGTCGGCGCGGTCGACCTCGACGACGTGGTCTTCCGCACCGTGCGGCTGCTCGCGCAGCTCACCAGGCAGGTCGCGGTCGTGCAGTACCCGACGCTGACCCGCTCCACGGTCAGGCACGTCGAGCTGGTCCCGCTCAACGACCGGCGCGTCATGCTCGTGCTGATCACCAACACCGGGCGCGTCGAGCAGCGCGTGATCGAGCTGCCCGAGGTGGTGGAGGACGACCGCATCGCCCACCTGCGCGCGGTCCTCAACGCCTGCCTCGACGGCTGCGGGCTGAGCAACGTGCCCGAGCTGGTCGCCGACCTGCCCGAGCGGCTTCCCGTCGAGGATCGCCCCGCCGTGGCCACGATCCTGTCGGTGCTGCTCGAAACCCTCGTCGAACGCCACGATGAGAAGATCGTGTTCGCCGGCGCGGCCAATCTCGCGGGCGCCGACTTCGCCACCGGCCTGCGCGACGTGCTGGAGGCGCTGGAGGAGCAGGTCGTGCTCATGCGGCTGCTCGGCGAGACTTCCACAGACACCCCGTCCGCGCTCACCGTGCGCATCGGTTCGGAAAACCCCTACCTTCGGGGCACGTCCATCGTCGCAACCGGATACGGTTCTGGCGACAACCAACTGGCCCGGCTCGGCGTGCTGGGTCCCACGAGGATGGACTACCCCGTGACGATGGGCGCCGTACGCGCGGTGGCACGCTACGTCAGCCAGATCCTGGCTGCATCTTAAGAGGTCGATAAGTGGCAAACAGCGACTACTACGCCACCCTCGGGGTGCGCCGTGACGCCAGTCAGGACGAGATCAAGAAGGCTTACCGCCGCCTCGCCCGCGAGCTGCACCCCGACGTGAACCCCGATCCTGAGACCCAGGAGCGGTTCAAGGAGATCACGCAGGCCTACGAGGTGCTGTCCGACCCCAACAAGCGCCAGATGTACGACCTGGGCGGCGACCCCTTCGGCGGCGGCGCCGGTGCGGGCGCGGGCGCGGGAGGCTTCGGGGCCGGTTTCCCCTTCAGCGACATCATGGACGCCTTCTTCGGCACCGCGGGCGGCACGCGCGGGCCGCGTTCGCGCGCCAGGAGGGGCCGCAACGCCACCATCCGGGTCGAGCTCGACCTGCGCGAGACGGCGTTCGGCACCACCCGTGAGCTGGTCGTGGACACCGCCGTGTTGTGCGAGGTGTGCCACGGCGCCGGCGCGGCCCCCGGCACCCACCCCGACACCTGCGACATGTGCAACGGGCGCGGCGAGATCTCCCAGGTCACCCGTTCGTTCCTGGGCCAGGTCATGACCTCGCGGCCGTGTCCCCAGTGCGGCGGTTTCGGCAGCATCATCCGTCACCCCTGCCAGGAGTGCTCGGGCGACGGCCGGGTGCGCACCCGCCGTACGATCAAGGTCCGCATCCCCGCGGGCGTCGAGGACGGCACCCACATCCAGCTCGCCGGCGAGGCCGAGCTCGGCCCCGGCGGCGGCCCTCCCGGAGACCTCTTCCTGGAGATCGTCGAGCGCGCCCACGAGATCTTCGAGCGGCGCGGCGACGACCTCCACTGCACGGTCCAGATCCCGATGACGGCCGCCGCGCTCGGCACGATCCTCGCCGTGGAGACCCTCGACGGCTCCGAGGAGATCGACGTGCGCCCCGGCACCCAGTCCGGCCAGGTCATCACCATGTACGGGCGCGGCGTGCAGCGCCTCAACGAGTCCGGCAGGGGCGACCTGCTCATCCACGTCAACGTCGAGACCCCGCTGCGGCTCGACCAGCCGCAGGAGGACCTGCTGCGCGAGCTGTCCAGGCTGCGCGGCGAGGAGCGCCCGCCGGGCAAGTTCGCGCCCGGCCAGCAGGGTTTCTTCTCCCGCCTGCGTGACGCCTTCAACGGCAGGTGACGGCCGGCCGTGACCGTCCCCGTGTTCCTCGCCGAGGACCTGAACGGCTCCGAGCTGACGCTCGACGGCCCTGAGGGCCGGCACGCCGCGTCCGTACGGCGGTTGCGCGCCGGCGAGCGGGTCGATCTGACCAACGGCGCGGGCGACGTCGCCGAGTGCGTGGTGCGCGAGGTGTTCAAGGACACGCTCACGCTCGACGTGCTCGCCCGCTACACCGTCGAGCCGCCCGCGCGGCGGCTGGTCGTCGTGCAGGGGCTGCCCAAGGGCGACCGGGGCGAGCTGGCCGTCGAGATGATGACCGAGGCCGGGGTCGACGTGATCGTGCCCTGGGCGGCCTCGCGCAGCATCACGCAGTGGAAGGGCGACAAGATCGCCAAGGCGCTGGGCCGGTGGCGTTCCACGGCCCGCGAGGCGGGCAAGCAGGCACGCCGGTTCCACCTGCCCGAGGTCACCGAGCCGGCCTCCACCGCGCGGGTCGAGGGGCTGCTGGCCGACGCGGCGCTGGGGCTGGTGCTGCACGAGGAGGCCGTCGAGCCGCTGTCGCGGGTGGCGCTGCCGCCGGGCGGCGACATCGTGGTCGTCGTGGGGCCCGAGGGCGGCGTGTCGGAGGACGAACTGCGCAGGTTCGTCGCGGCCAAGGCGGTGCCCGTGCTGCTCGGGCCCACCGTGCTGCGCACCTCCACGGCGGGGGTGGCGGCGGCGGCCGTGCTGCTCGCGCGTACCGGGCGCTGGTAGGCGGCGGCCGCTAAGGCGTCGTGTGCGGCACGCCGACGAGCGGGCTGCTCAGGTCGCTCGGCCCGGTGGGCGTCTCCTCCGGCGGGCACTCGTCGACGGGGCACGTCGTCGTCGGCGTGTCCGTCACCTCCGTCGGCGTCGGCGTGGGCGTCGGGGTGACCTCCGGGCAGTCCTGGTCGGCGGCGTCCTGGTCGGCGGCGGGCTCGCCGCTCGCGCAGGGCGTCGGGGACGGCGTCGGCGACGGCGTGGGCTGCCGGGTCGACCTGGCCGACTCCGAGGGCCGGTGGGTCTCGCTGTGGCTCGGCGGCACGACCACCACGGGCGGCGGCTCGGCGCTGCGCGTGGGCGGCTTGGGTGGCGTGGACAACCTGGTCGAGGAGTTGCCGGGGGTCGTGGTCGAGTTGTCGATCAGGTTGGCGGGGGTCTCGAAGATCTGGGAGCGCAGCCCGGGAACGACCATCACGATCGTCCCCGCCACCAGCACGGCGCTGGCGGCCGCCGCGCCCGCGCGCCACCAGAACAGGTTACGGACGCCGCGCCGCTCGATGCGGGCACGGATGATCTGCAGTCCTTCCGGCGAGGGCACGACCGCGTCCGCCTCCGCACGGAGCGCACGGCGCAGGACGTCGCCGTACTCGTCGGGGGGCTGGGTCATGACATCGTCTCCAGGACGGATCGCAACGCGGCCATGCCACGGGCGGTGTGGCTCTTGACCGCGCCCTTGCTGATTCCCATGGCATGGGCGATCTCAGCCTCGGACAGATCTCCGTAATAACGCAGAACCAGTGCTTCTCTCTGTCGGGTCGGCAGGGCGCGTAACGCCTCGATGACGGCGGAGCGTTCCAGCTCGCCGATCGCGCCGTTCTCGGCGCTCGGGGCGTCCGGCAGGCCCTTGGGGGCGTACTTCTCGACGACCGCGCGGTGACGCAGCACGGAACGGGACCGGTTGACGACAGACTGACGTAGGTAGGCGAGTGCTTTGTCGGGGTCACGCAGTCTGCGCCAGGCGCCATGGATGGCGACGAACGCGTCCTGCACGACTTCCTCCGCGGTTGCTATGTCGCGCACCAGCAACACCGCGAGACGCACCAATGACCGAAAATGAGCGCTGTACAGCGCGGTCACGGCCATGTCGGCATCCCACCCGACCGGCACCGCCCCCATCGACCTGTCGGCCAGAAGGGTTTCGGTGGTCACATCAGTGGGACGCGCGGCCTTCCCAGAGGGTTTACGCTCTTCCGGTTCTGAAGGTTTCCCCGGTTCCTTAGGGTGCATTACCCAGTCGTGTCCCTCGCCAGGTGGCGTTCGCCCGACCCTGAATCATCTTTTTTGCTCTGAAGTGTCGCATACTCACCCTAACCGCGCGGATCTTCGGGCGCACGACACCACGGATTACCGATTCGCAACGGACTGCCGAACGGTCGCTCTCGATAGGGTACTGCCGTGAGCGACTGCCTCTTCTGCAAAATCGTGGCCAAGGAAATTCCGGCCGACATCGTCTACGAGAACGCCAGGGCGCTGGCGTTCCGCGACATCAACCCGCAGGCTCCGACCCACGTGCTCGTCATCCCGCGCGCCCATCACGCCGACGGGGCGGCCCTCGCCGCGGCCGACGACGGGCTCGCCGACGACGTGCTCAAGGCCGCCCACGCCGTCGCCGTCCAGGAGGGCGTGGCCGAGGGCGGATACCGCATCGTCTTCAACACCGGCGCCGGCGCCGGCCAGACCGTTTTCCACGTGCACGCCCACGTTCTCGGCGGGCGTGGCCTGACGTGGCCGCCGGGCTGATATTGACGCGAGCGATCAGCCTGGTGGCGGCTACCATGGGCGGAGAAGAACACCGAACAGACCGGGAGGCATCAGGCCGCTGGCCTGCCCATGTCCGAACTACATGAATCCCGACGCACGGCACCTCCCTCGCGCACTCAAGCCAAGGTGCTGATTCCGGACGAATACCCGATGGTCAGCCTCCTCGGCTCCCGCGACGAACTGCTTCGCGTCATCGAGGGCGCCTTCAGGGCCGACATCCACGTACGGGGCAACGAGATCACCGTCACCGGCAGCCCCGACGAGAGCGGCGCCGTGGTGCGCCTGTTCGAGGAGCTGGTCGAGGTGCTGCGCAGCGGGGGCGAGCTCACGCCCGACGCGGTCGAGCGGAGCATCGCCATGCTGCGCATGACCTCCGACCGCCCGGCCGAGGTGCTCTCGCTCGACATCCTGTCCTCGCGCGGGCGCACGATCAGGCCGAAGACCGTCAACCAGAAGCGGTACGTCGACGCAATCGACCAGCACACGGTCGTGTTCGGCATCGGGCCCGCGGGCACCGGCAAGACGTACCTGGCGATGGCCAAGGCCGTGCGGGCGCTGCAGGAGAAGCGGGTCAACCGCATCATCCTGACCAGGCCGGCGGTCGAGGCGGGCGAGCGGCTCGGCTTCCTGCCCGGGACCCTCTACGAGAAGATCGACCCCTACCTGCGGCCGCTCTACGACGCGCTGCACGACATGGTCGACCCCGACTCGATCCCGAAGCTGATGGCCGCGGGCACGATCGAGGTCGCCCCGCTGGCGTACATGCGCGGCCGTACTCTCAACGACGCCTTCATCATCCTCGACGAGGCCCAGAACTCCTCGGCCGAGCAGATGAAGATGTTCCTGACCCGGCTGGGGTTCAACTCCAAGATCGTCGTCACGGGTGACGTCACCCAGGTCGACCTGCCCTCGGGCACGGTGAGCGGGCTGCGTGTCGTCCAGGAGATCCTGGAGGGCATCCCCGACATCCACTTCGCCCGCCTGTCCAGCGCCGACGTCGTGCGCCACAAGCTGGTGAGCGAGATCGTCGACGCCTACGGGCGCTACGACGCCACCCAGGCCGCACAGGAGCCGAAGGCCATCCACCGGGGGAAACGACGCCCGTGAGCATCGAGATCAACAACGAGTCCGGTGTCGGCGTCGACGAGGAGAACCTCGTCGCGCTGGCCACCCACGTGCTCGGCGAGATGGGCATCAACCCGCTCGCCGAGCTGTCCATCGTGGTCGTCGACGAGGACGCCATGGCCGAGCTGCACGAGAAGTGGATGGGCGAGCCCGGCCCGACCGACGTGCTGGCCTTCCCGATGGACGAGCTGCGTCCCGGCGGCGGCGCCCGCGGCGACGGCGAGAGCCCGGCCGATCCGGCGCTGCTCGGCGACGTCGTGCTCTGCCCGCAGGTGGCGGCCAGGCAGGCCCAGGAGGCCGGCCACAGCGCCCAGGACGAGCTGGAGCTGCTGTGCACCCACGGCATCCTGCACCTGCTCGGCTACGACCACGCCGAGCCCGAGGAGCACAAGGAGATGTTCGGGCTGCAGGCTCAGCTTCTTGAGTCCTGGCAGGAGGTGCGCGACTCGCGGTGAACGCCTGGTTGCTGTGGGCCATCGCCCTTGTGATCATCGGTGGCCTGATCGCCAGTGCGGAGACGGCACTGACGCGCATCTCCAGGGTGCGCGCGGAGGAGTTCGTCCGCGAGGGCAGACGCGGGGCCGAGCGCCTCCAGGCCATCGTCACCGACCCGCCGCGCTACCTCAACCTGCTCCTGCTGCTGCGCCTGAGCTGTGAGCTGGTGGCGACGGTCATCGCCACGCTGCTGTTCATCGACCTCATGCACGACCAGGGCTGGGCGTACGTGGCCGCCGCGGCGGTCATGATCGTGGTCAGCTACGTCGTCGTCGGGGTCATGCCCCGTACGCTGGGCCGCCAGCACGCCGAGCCGGTCGCCCTGGCCGGGGCGCCGATCGTCTACGGCCTGACCCGTATCTTCGGCCCGCTGCCCAAGCTGCTCATCCTGCTCGGCAACGCGCTGACCCCCGGCAAGGGCTTCCGCGACGGGCCGTTCACCTCGGAGGCCGAGCTGCGCGACCTGGTCGACCTGGCCGAGGAGCGGCGGGTGATCGAGCCGGACGAGCGCGAGATGATCCACTCGGTCTTCGAGCTGGGCGACACGCTGGTCCGCGAGGTCATGGTGCCCCGTACGGACATGGTCTACATCGAGCGGGGCAAGACGATCAGCCAGGCGCTGTCGCTCGCGCTGCGCAGCGGCTTCTCCCGCATCCCGGTCGTGGGCGAGAACGAGGACGACGTCATCGGCATCGCCTACCTCAAGGACATCGCCCGCAAGATCCACGAGTCGGGGGAGGGCGGCGGCAAGGAGACGGTCGAGTCGATCATGCGATCGGCCGCGTACGTGCCGGAGAGCAAGCCCATCGACCAGCTCATGCGCGAGATGCAGGCCCGGCAGATCCACATCGCGATCGTCATCGACGAGTACGGCGGCACCGCCGGCCTCGTCACCATCGAAGACGTCCTGGAGGAGATCGTCGGCGAGATCACCGACGAGTACGACCAGGAGGCCCCGCGCGTGGAGACCATGCCCGACGGCGCCATCCGGGTGACCGCCCGCATGCCGGTCGACGAGCTGGGCGAGCTGTTCGACACCGAGATCGACGTCGACGACGTCGAGACGGTCGGCGGCCTGCTGGCCCACGCGCTCGGCCGGGTGCCGATCGCCGGGTCGCAGTCGGAGGTGGCCGGGCTGGAGCTGACGGCCGAGAGCCTGGCCGGGCGGCGCAACCGCATCAGCACCGTCGTGGTCCGCCGGGTCACGCGGCCCGAGGAGGAGACGGACCAGGCCGCGGCCGACCGCGAGTGACCGCTTTGCGGGGAGTTGCCGCAAGTGTTCTACAAGTCTCCTGCAAGTGGGTTCCGGCAGTCTCATACCTGACACCCGGTGCGGTGGGTGTCACGAGGAAGCGTCCGAACGCCGGGTGGGGTTCGCGGCGGGAGGGCGCTCCTGGGGGGACGACGGCGTTCCGGCCAGCTAGCCGGCTTGGACGTCGATCGGCGTAAAGGGTGTTCTCGTCTGGAAAACCGGACGGGGGCACCCTTTTTGCGTTTGGTGGAGACTCCGTGGAGATTGCCGCATTCGTCACCTGGGGAGGCTGCGGTCCAGGGGGAATCATGAAACCGGGGATCATCCTGTACGGGCTGCTGGCCGCGACCCTGGCGGGCTGCGCCGGCGGCGGCGCGGACAACGTCGTGGACGCCCACGCCATGGCCGAGCTCCGTGAGGTGCTCAACAGGCGGCCGAGCCTGCCGGACGGCTTCGCGCAACGGCCGGAGCAGGCGTGGCGGGTGCCGTTCGGCCGGTTGGACAAGAACTGCGGGTCCGCGCTCGACGCGGCGGCCGGGCACGCGCCGCAGGAAGGGCTCACCGGCCAGGCCGCGGTCAGCTACCAGGGGGACGGCCTGGGGGAGCGGGCCGGGCTCGTCCTCGCGCGGTACGCCGGCGACGAGGCCGAGACCAGCTTCGACGCGCTCAGCGATGGCCTCGAGTCGTGCCGGGAGATCCGGGTGGCCGGCGGCACCGACCTGCGCGCCCGCCGGCTGGACATCGGCGACGCGGGCCGGTCGGGCGACGAGGTCGTCGGTACGCGGCTGCGCGGGCGGCTGAACGGCTACCCGTACGCGCTGGACGTCGTGTTGTCGCGGACCGGTGACACGCTGGTGTCGGTCGTGCACGCGGGAATGACCGACGTGGACCGGGACCGGACGAAGAAACTGGTCGCCGCCGTGCTGTCGATGTCCACCGCCTAACCTGGTTCCCGTGACTCTCGATCCTGAAGACAGCAAGATCATCACTCTGGCGCGGGCGGCCAGGGCACGCAACGAGGCGGCGGAGGGGGCCGCCGTGCGCGACGAGACCGGGCGCACGTACTCGGCGACCAACGTCGCGTTGTCGTCGCTGAGGTTGTCGGCCGTACAGGTCGCGGCGGCGATGGCGATCTCCAGCGGCGCGCGTTCGCTGGAGGCCGTGGCGCTGGTGACGGCGGTGGCGCCGGACCCGGCCGACGAGGCGGTCGCGGCCGAGCTGGGCGTCAAGGCCCTGCTCGTGGCCGGCCCCGATGGCACGCTGAGGTCCTGACGTGGCCATGTCACCGTTCCTGGCCCGGCTGCGGGCCAAGATCGGCAACGACCTGATCATGTTGCCGTCGGTCAACGGATGCGTGTTCGACCAGGCGGGCCGGGTGCTGATGGCCAAGCACGGCGACGTCGGCCTGTGGGCCACGCCCGGCGGCGGCGTCGACCCCGGCGAGCGCCCCGAGGACGCCGTGGTCAGGGAGTTGCGCGAGGAGCTGGCCATCGAGGTCGAGGTACGCGGGCTGATCGGCGTCTTCGGCGGCCCCGAGTACCACACGGTCTACCCCAACGGCCACGAGGTCGCGTACGTGATCGCCATGTACGCCTGCACGCTCGCCTCCGGCACGCCGACCCCCGACGGCGAGGAGATCACCGACTACAAGTGGGTGGCCGAGCACGAGGTCGGCGACCTCACGACGACGGCCTGGACGCCGGGCGCGCTGCCCGACGCGTTCACCTGGTGGCGTGAACACGCCGGCTGATAAGCGACAATGCACAATGTGACTTCGCCAGACAACCATCGCGCCGGATTCGCCTGCTTCGTGGGAAGGCCGAACGTCGGCAAGTCCACGTTGATGAACGCCCTGGTCGGCGCGAAGGTGGCGATCACCTCGTCCAAGCCGCAGACGACCAGGCGGGTCATCAGGGGCATCGTGCACCGCCCCGACGCCCAGATCGTCATCGTGGACACGCCGGGCCTGCACCGGCCGCGCACCCTCCTCGGCGAGCGGCTGGACAGCCTGGTGTTGTCCACGCTCACCGAGGTCGACGTGATCGGCTTCTGCGTCCCGGCCAACGAGCCGATCGGCAAGGGCGACCGTTTCATCGCCGACAAGCTGTCGGCGGTCAAGAAGACGCCCGTGGTCGCCGTCGTGACCAAGTGCGACCTGGCGAGCAGGGAACAGATCGCCCAGCAGCTCCTCGCGGTGTCGCAGGTGGCCGAGTTCGCGGCCGTCGTGCCGGTGTCGGCGCAGTCGGGGGAGCAGCTCGACGTGCTGGGCGACGTGCTGATCGAGCACCTGCCCGAGTCGCCGCCGCTCTACGAGGGCGGGCAGCTCACCGACGAGCCCGAGCAGGTGATGGTGGGCGAGCTGATCAGGGAGGCGGCCCTGGAGGGCGTACGCGACGAGCTGCCGCACTCGATCGCCGTGGTCGTCGACGAGATGTTGCCCCGCGAGGGGCGCGACGACCTGCTCGACATCTACGCCCACATGTTCGTGGAGCGGCCCTCCCAGAAGGCCATCGTCATCGGGCACAAGGGCGAGCGGCTGCGCGACGTGGGCACCAAGGCCCGCAAGCAGATCGAGGCGCTGCTCGGCACGCGGGTCTACCTCGACCTGCGCATCAGCGTGGCCAAGGACTGGCAGCGCGATCCCAAGCAGCTTCGCCGCCTCGGCTTCTTCGACTGACCCCGCCGCTCAGGACGGTCAGCGTGGGCGGCGCGGGAGGGCCAGCACCGACAGCACGACGATCGCGATCGAGCAGGCCAGTGCGGCGAACCAGCCGAACCTGATGACCGGCTCGACCGACAACAGCCGGCCCAGGTCGATGGAGAGCCGGTCGCCGATGCGCTGGGGGTCGGAGACGAACAGCACCAGCAGCACCGTGGCCAGCGCGCCGGGGATCACGGCCATGGCCGCGACGCGCGGCCGGCCGCCGAGCAGACCCGTGACGCCGAACGCGAGCGCGGCCAGGCCGGCGAGGAGCGTGTAGAGGCCCGTGCTGACGTCGACGCCGCGCACGTCGTCGGAGACGCCGCCGCCGAGCAGGTCGCTGCGGGCCTCGACGCCGGCCCAGGGCATGATCGCGGTGAGCACCAGGAGAGCGGCCGCGACGGCGACGGCCAGCGCGGCGCCGCGGCGGGCGGACGTCGTCCGGGCGGGCTTGAGGTCATCGGCCACACGATCACTGTAAGCCGGGGCCCCGCCCCTCACCACCCGACGCGACGGAGTCGTCACCAAGCCGGACGGCCGGCGCGGCGGGGGCGCGGGGGTTGGCGGCGGACGGGACGTCAGGGGGTGGCGAGGAGGGCGCGGGCGTTGGCGGCGGCCTGGCGGTCGCCGGTCTCGTCGAAGACGTCCAGCGCGGTCCTGGCCAGCTCGCGGGCGTGTTCGGCCGCGCCCTCGGCCCGGTTGACGCGGGCCAGGGTCAGCAGGGCGTGCGCGTCGAGCAGGCGGTCGCCGAGCCGTACGGCGATGCTCCTGGCCCGTTCAGCGGCGGAGCGGGCGTCGGGTTTGGCGCCCTGAGCCAGGCGTACGGCGGCCAGGTCGAGCAGGGTGTCGGCCTGGCGGTGCCGGTCGCCCAGCTCGGTGAGATGGCCGACGGCCGCCAGCAGGTGGACGGCGGCCTCCTCCAGACGGCCCGCGCGGCGCAGCACCGCGCCGAGCACGCGCTCGGCGTCGGCGGCGTCACGCTGGTTGCCGGCCGCGTCCAGGCAGGCCAGCAGCGCCCGCTCGGCCTCCTCCAGCCGGTCGCGTTCCAGGTGCACGCGGCCCAGGCGGCGCCGGGTGTGGTTGACGTCGCGGTCGCGGCCCTGCCGCAGGAACATGCCGAGCGCCAGCCGCAGCTTCTCGTGGGCCAGGTCCCAATCGCGTTCGGCCAGGTGCAGGTCGCCCTGGTCGAGCAGGACGAGCGCCTCCCCCCGATCGTCGGCGGCCCGCCGGGCGGACTCCAGCGCCCGCTCCGAGACCGCCCGCCAGTCGTCGAGGTACCGGTGCCGCTCCAGGTACGGCCCCAGCAGGTGCGCCAGCCGCCAGCACGGCTCGTCCAGCCCCGCGGCGTGCAGGTCGGCCACCAGGCTCACCAGGAACGGCCGCTCGGCGTCCAGCCACTCGACCGACTCCCTGATGTCCCTGGTCGCCACGGCCGTGCCGGGATCGCCGGACACCAGCGAGAACCGGGACGCCTGCACCCGGGCCAGCACGATCGCCGACACCTTGGCCAGCACCCCCGGCAGCGGCTGCTCGCGGGCGAACAGCCGGGTCAGGTCGTGCATCCGGTAGCGGATCTGGCCGGCCGCGTCCACGCCGTGCGTCTCCAGCAGGCCCGCGTCCACCAGGGCCTCGGCGCCGCCGCCGAGCTGGTCGGTGAGCCAGTCGGCGAAGTCGGGGGCCGACAGCGCGCCGAGCCCGCGCAGCGTGAGCCTGGCCGGCTCGGGCAGCCCCTCGTAGCCGACGGTGAACACGCTGCGGACCGTCTGGTCGCCCGCGTGCAGCCTGTCGAGCCGTTTGTGCTCGTCCTCCAGGAGGCTCACGAGGTAGTCGACCGTCCAGTTCGGGCGGGCGGCCAGCCTGGACGCTGCGATGCGCAGCGCGATCGGCAGGCCGCCGCAGAAACGGGCCAGCCGGCGCAGCGACTCGTCCGCGGGGCGTCCCGAGCCGGCCACGAGCAGGTCCAGGGCCTCCTCCTGGCCGAGCACGCCCACCGACAGCCGGGTCGCGCCGGTCAGCCCGCCCAGGGACGAACGGCTGGTCACGACCGTCGGGCACGACGTCAGCAGCGGGCGCACCTGGGCCTCGCCGACGGCGTTGTCCAGCAGCACCAGCAGGCGGCGGTTGGCCGTGTAGGCGCGGAACAGGCGTTCGCGCTGCTCCAGCCCGGCCGGTACGGCCTGGGCCGGGCAGCCGAGCCAGCGCAGGAAGTCCTCCAGGACGGCCGAGGGGGTCGTGGTCTCGCGCAGGTCGGCGTACAGGATGCCGTCGGGGAAGGACTCGCGGGCCAGCCAGGCGGCGTGCACGGCCAGGGCCGACTTGCCCGCGCCCGCCTGGCCGTGCACCACGACCTGGCCGCCGACGACCCGGCCGAGCAGGTCGGCGCGGCCGGTGAAGCTGGGGATGTCGGGCGGCAGCAACACCGGCGGGCCCGCCGACACGTGCAGCGACACGTCGTCGTGCAGCATGCGGTGGTAGAGGAGTTGCAGCTCGGGGTCCGGCTCGATCGCGTGGCCGCCGTCGAGCTGGTCGCGCAGCACCGCGTACGCGGCCAGCGCGTCCACCCGGCGGCCGCTGCGGTAGAGGGCCAGCATGTACTGGCCGCGGAAGCGCTGCCACATCGGGTGCTGCCTGGTCAGGTGCTTCAGCTCGGCCAGCAGCTCGCGGTGGCGGCCGGTGTCCAGGTCGGCCTGGAGGCGGCGCTCCAGCGCGAGCAGGCGCAGCTCCTCCAGCTCCTCGCGCAGGCGCCGGGTCTCCTGCCAGCGCTCGCCGTCGGGGTCCACGTCCTCCAGCGCGGGGCCGCGCCCGAGCACCAGCGCCTCCTCGTACGAGCCCCGGTCCACCAGCAGCCGGAACCGGTCCACGTCGAGCTGGTCGTCGCCGATCGTCAGCACGTACGAGCCGGACACGGTCATGATCACGTCCTTGCCCAGGAGCTGGCGGAGCTGGCCCACGTACCCGCGGACGAGGGAGTCGGAGCGGTCGCCGCCCTCGCGCGGCCACAACAGCCGGCGCAGCCGCTCCACGGTCAGCGGGCGGCCCGCGTTGAGCAGGAACGTCGCCAGCAGGTCCCGGTGCTTCGGGGTCGTGGGTGTACGATCCCGGCCGCCGTCGAGGACGTGGAGCGGCCCCATGATGCGAAATTCCACGCGGCCTTCCTTTTAGGAGGAGACGTAGATCAGAATGGCACATCTGATGGCTCCCCTCACTCCGTCCGACCCTCACCGGTTGGGACGCTACTGGCTGGCCGGTCGGCTGGGGGCCGGTGGCCAGGGCGTGGTCTACGAGGCGTACGGCGAGGCCGGGGAGCGCGTCGCGGTCAAGGTGCCCAGGTTCGACAGCGCGGACTCGCGTACGCGGCTGGCCAGGGAGGCGGCGGCGGCCCAGCGGGTGGCCTCGTTCTGCACGGCCAAGGTGATCGAGGCGCAGGTGGACGAGGCGCCGCTGTACATCGTCAGCGAGTACGTCCCCGGGCGCAGCCTGCGCGAGGTGGCGGCCGGGGCGGGGGCGTACGGGCAGGGCGCGCTGCGCCGCCTGGCGATCGGGGTCGCGACCGCGCTGACGGCCATCCACCGGGCCGGGATCGTGCACCGCGACCTCAAGCCGGACAACATCATCCTGGGCCCGGACGGCCCCCGCGTGATCGACTTCGGCGTGGCCAGGGAGGCCGGGCCGACCACGAGCGGGCCGATCATGGGCACGCCCGGCTACATGGCGCCCGAGGTGCTCACCGGGCGCGCCGCCACCGGGGCGGCCGACGTGTGGGCGTGGGGGATGGTGGTGCTGTTCGCGGCGCGGGGACACGACGCGGTCGAGGCGGGCGAGCCGATGGCGGTCGTGGGCCGGGTGCTGGAGTTCGAGGCGGACCTCTCAGGGTTGCCGGAGGAACTGGCCCCGCTGGTGTCGGCGGCCACCGCCCGCGACCCGGCCGACCGGCCCGCCGCCGGGGACCTGCTGCTCCGCCTGCTGGCCGAGGGCGGCCGCCCGGACGCCGCCGACCCGCTCGCCCGTGGCGGGATCGTGGCGGGGGAGCTGAAGGGGCAGGCCGGGCCCGACCTGGGGGCGATCGCCGAGGAGCTCTACGGCGAGCTGAGCGAGGCCGAGCGGGCGGTCGTGCCCGAGGTCTTCCTGCGCCTGCTCGACGGCGACGCGCTGCGGCCCGTGGAGCGCGAGGAACTGCCGGAGGCGAAGGCGGTCGACTCGATGCTCGGCGTGTTCGCCTCGGCGGGCATCCTGGCGGCGAGCGGCGGCGCGTACGAACTGGTGGCCCCCGGCCTGGTGCGGGCGTGGCCGCGGCTGCGCGACTGGCTGGCGGGCAACCGCGAGGGGCTGCCTGTGCACCGGCGCCTGGCCGAGGCCGCCGCCGAGTGGGACGACCACGGCCGCAAGCCCACCGACCTGCTGCACGGCACCAACCTGGACCGTACGTTGCGGTGGGCCGCCACCGAGCGCAAGGACCTCACCCTGGCCAGGCGCGAGCGCGAGTTCCTGGACGCCGCAGCCGGGCAGGCCCGCCGGCGCTCCAGGCGGCGCGGCCTGGTCGCGGCCGTGCTGGCGGTGTTGCTGGTGGCCGCGCTGGGCGGGCTCGGGACGGCCGAGTACCTGCGCAGGGAGTCGGCCCGCCAGCGGGACGAGGCGCTGGCCAGGGAACTGGCCCTGCGCGCCGCCGGGCTGCGCGAGCTGGAGCCCGCGTTGTCCGGCCTGCTGTCCGTGGCGGCCTGGCGGCTGGCCCCGGCGCTGATCGAGACGTCGGGCGCGCTGTACGAGGCGGCGTCCCAGCACGTCACCGACGTGTTCGTGGCGCCGTACGTGAACACGGCGAGCGTGCAGGCGCTCAGCGCGGACGGCCGCGTCCTGGCCTCCGCGACGGACGGCACCGCCCGCCTCTGGGACGTCCCGACCGGGCGGAAGCTGCACGAGGTGACCGGTCTCGGCGCCGGCGTGCAGACCCTCGCCGTGAGCCTCGACGGCCGCCTCCTGGCCGCCCTGGACGGCAAGGGCGTGCGGCTGTGGGACACCGTCACCGGCAGGCCGCTCGGCGGCCGGTTCGCGGGCAAGGCGAGCGGGCTGGGGGCGCTGGAGTTCGACCGCACCGGCCGCCGGCTCTCGGTCCCGTACGGCGCCGAGGCCGAGCAGTGGTGGGACGTCGCCACCCGCACCCCCCTCACCGCTCCCGGCGGCGCGATCCTGAACGGCGTCAGCCCCGACGGCCACTACGGCTTCGTCGCCGAGGGCGAGGAGAGCGCCGAGGTGTGGGACCTCGGCCGCGGCCGGCCGCTGGACCTGCCGATGATGCCCGGCACCGGCACCGCCGTCGAGGCCAGGTTCAGCGACGACGGCCGCGACCTCGTGGTCGTCGAGGACGTCCCCCGCCACGACAAACCCAGGATCCACCTGTACGAGCTGCCCGCCCGCACCACCGTGTACGAGTTCGACGGCCAGAACGCGCAGGCCGCGGACGTGGTCTTCGGCGGCCGGTACGTAGCCATGTGGCGACCGGCGGACCTGCTCACCCTTCGGCCGCGCGACAGCCTGGTGCCCGCGCTGCGGCTCCCGCTGCCGGACGGCGTCACGCAGGTCCGCTTCGACCTGGCGGGCAAGGCCGTACGCCTGCTGGACGCGGTCGGCGGCGTCTCCACCGTCGACGTCTCCACGGTGTTCGACCCCCCGGTCGAGGGCGAGCTGCCCGACCTGCGGATGCGCCAGGACGGCCGGGTGCTGGCCGTCAAGCGCCGGAGCCGGCTCGAACTGCTCGACCCGGCGACCCACCGCCGCCTGGCCGGCCCGGTCGCCTGGAAGGGCGAGGGGTCGGCGATGGCGTTCAGCCGGGACGGCACGCTGCTGGCCTACGGCGACGGCGACCGCGTCCGCGTGCTCGACGTCGCCGACGGGCGGGAGAGGCAGGCGTTCGAGCTGGCCGGGAAGGGGGCGGAGCGGGCCGACGCGCTCGCCTTCAGCCCCGACGGCCGCACCCTGGCCGTGCTGCCCTCCAGGTTCGAACGGGGGTTGCCGCTGGAGCTGCGCGACCTCGCGGGCGGACGGACGAGGACCACGAAGGTGGCCGGCGTCGGGCCCATGAGCTTCGCGCCGGACGGCTCCCGGCTGCTCATGGGCGGCCCCGAGCTGCGGCTCTACGACCCGGCGGCCGGGGCCGTGTTGCCGGTGGGGGCCGAGGCGAGGCTGATCGGCGGCGCCTTCGCCTACAGCCCCGACGGCCGCCAGGTGGCCTTCTCCCATCCAGGCCGGCTCACGCTGTGGGACCGGGACCTGCGTACGCTGCTCGGGGCGTTCCCCACCGTGCCGGGCGCGGACCAGTTCGAGCTGCCCGCCTGGTCGCCCGACGGCCGCCTGATCGCCACGTACGAGAAGGGCCCCAGGATCCGCCTGTGGGACGTGGCCTCGCGGCGGCACATCGGCGTCGTGTTCGACGGGCTGGCCGAGTCGATGGGCGACAACATCTGGCTCGGCTTCTCGGCCGACGGGACGAAGCTGCGCACCCTGGACGACGCCGGCACCTTCCGTACGCACGACCTCGACCGGCGGCACGTGGCCGCGACCGTGTGCGCCCGCGCCGGGCGCGCTCTCACGGCGGCGGAGTGGCGGGCGTACCTGCCGGGGGTGGAACCGTTCGACGTGTGCCGCTAGCGCCGGATCCCCCTCGCCCGGCCCTATTTCTGCAGCTGCTCCAGCACTCCCATGAGCGCGCCCACACGACGGCCTCCCCGGTCGCCCAGCCGAAGCATGCCGACGCGCCAGATCGTATCCCTGGCCGCGGTCAGGGCGTCCTCCTCGACCGCCGCCTCCAGGACGTTCGACGCGTGGTACCGCGCGCGCCGGAGTTCCACCGTCTGAGTGGGAGCGGTGGCCTCCAGACTCTGGGCCAGCAGCTCCTGGCTGAGGAGGCGTACTTCGGCGCGGAGCTCGGCTAGAACGTCCGGGGTCGCCGGCGAGGTAGGCGAGGTGGTCACGCTTGTCCTGGCCGTCCGGGGTCGTTCCAGAACACGCTGAGCGCTCGCCCCTGCCGCGCCAACCGGGACAGAACCTCTGGACGCACGCCTTGAAAGCCATTGGGCTCGACCAGGACGGTCCAGGACCTCAGGCTTCCGGCCAATGCCGCTCCGGCCCGATCGGGAAGCGCGTCGTAGGCCGCCTGTACGGTCTGCGTGAACGTGCGCCTGCCCGACCCGTCCAGGATCTCCTCCACCAGCACGCGATAGTGCGTCAGCGCATCGGAGTGCAATTTCGTCTCCCGGCGAAGAAAGAGGAAGGGCCCGGCCCACCGTAAAGCCGGCGGCCGTCAGGAACAATCTGCTCGTCGGCCAAGCCATCGGCGGCCGGGGCCCGAGGAAAGCGGTGCTGTTCTGTGCTCGCCTGCTTACCTCGGGCCCCTTCATGGTTCGAGCCGGGTCGGGCCGGGCGGTGTTCAGCAGAAGCCGGGACTGGTTTCCCGCTGGACCTCGATGGAGGGCGCCGGCCCCTCGTACGGCGGCAGTGCGGACGCGGTCGTCAGCAGCTCGCCCGCCGTGCCGTCGACGCGCTCCAGGAAGTCGCTCCACCCGGTCGGCACGGTGAGCGCCGTGATCGAGTACCACTCCCCGGCCATCGCGGGGTCGTCGCCTTCGAGCGAGACGGGCACGTCCCACTGCCCCGAGGGGCGTACGGTGTCGACGCGGTAGAACCGGGTGAGCCTCGTGCGCGGGGTGCCGGTCGTCCGGCGTACCCCGACCAGCAGGGTCGTGCCTTCGGGGAGCGTCGCGGTGCCTCTCACCAGCGGGCAGGGCGGCGCGCTGGCTCCCGGCCCGGTGGCGGGCGCGGTGATGGCGAGCCGGGCCGGCTGACCCTCGCCCTGCGCCTGGCCGTACCTCACCACGACGCCGGGCAGGCCCACCAGCGTCGTGGCCATGCCGACGATGGCGGTCGCCCACTTCCTTCTGATGCTCCACACGTGTGGAGCGCGCCCGGCGCGGTTGCCGGACTTTCCGTTCTTGGCCATGGCGGTGTTTCCCCCGATCCTGGGCGAATTCCCCGTTCTCCATGGGCGTGCGCGCTGCGGATACGCGGAAACGCGACGTGTCCGTTATTCCGGATAAACGTCGTATTGGAGTCTTTTACTCAACGAGGTGGAGGGCTGTCGGCATGCACCCGATTTCGGGTAGAGCCGTTTCCCCTGCTCATACCCTTGGTCTTCCGGGTAATCCCAGGTGGAGGGCGTTTTTGAGATCATCTTGACGCTTGCTTCAGGCGGCGTGAATCAGGCGTTCTCAGTCCAAATGCGGGCTGACTGCACGATTTCCTCAAGGTTGTCGCTGTGCGCGCCCTGCCAATAGATCCGGCCGCAGTCGCCGCAACGGCCGTACGCGTCGTAGCTGCGCCGGGTGCCGGCCTCCAGCAGCGACTCGACCTCCTCCTTGGCCACCGGGACGAGCACGCCGTTGCACGACGTGCAGCGTGTCCAGGGAGCCAGCGGCGGCGCGAACCGTTCGAGCACGTCGCGGAGCTGCTCGGCGGGACGGGAGCCGCGGACGTACGCGCCCAGCCACAGCGCGCGGCGGCGCAGCAGGCCGCGGTCCTGGGTGAGCAGCACCCGCCGCTCCTCGTTCGCCTGGACGACCAGCGCCGGGTCGTCCATGTCGTTGTGGTACGCGGTGTCCACGCCGAGCAGCCGCAACCGCCCCGCCACCGTGCCCAGGTGCACGTCGAGCAGGAACCGCGGCCCGGCGGGCAGCGGCTGCGGCCGGGGCATCGCGTACACCTCGACCACCTCGCCCGGCGCGAGCAGGTGGGCGGGGACCACGCCGCGCCCGGCCGCCACCATCGGGCCCACCTCGGTCAGCGGGATGCCGATCGACTCGACGTGGTGGCCGAGCGTCGAGGTGCCGTCGGTGGTCACCTGCTGCCACTCCCGCCGCCGGTTCGCGGGCAGGAACATCCTCAGCTCGTCGGCGATGCGCAGGCGTGCGTCCTGTTCGGTCACGCTGTCCATTCTGCGGGACCGGATACCGTGAAATCATGCCCATATCCCGCCGGGCCTTCCTCGGGCTCGCCGCGCTCGCGGCCGGCTGCTCCACGGCGCGGCCCGCCGAGCTGCGGCTGGTCACCGGGCTGGCGGGCGGCCCGTACGGCGTGCTCGGCGACCAGCTGGCGGGCGAGCTACGGCGCGACGGGCTGACCGTGCGGGTGGTGGAGACCGCCGCCAGCGTCCAGAACCTCACCATGATGGCCGGCGGCCGGGCCGACGTCGGCTTCGTGCTGGCCGACAGCGCCGACGACGCGGTCAGGGTACGCCACCAGCCGGTCTCCGCATTGGCCCGGATGTACATGAACTACGTGCACCTGGTCGTACGCGAGGGCGCCCGGATCACCGCGGTCGCGGACCTGGCGGGGCGCGCGGTCTCGATCGGGGCCGAGGGGTCGGGCACGGCGGTGACCGCGACCCGCGTGTTGTCCGCAGCCGGGCTGCGCACCCCGCCGGAGTTGTCCAGGCTCGGGCTCGACGCCTCCATCACCGGGCTGCGCGAGGGCCGCATCGAGGCGTTCTTCTGGTCCGGGGGCGTGCCGACGCCCGCGCTGGCCGCTCTCGGCGACATCGCGCTCGTCCCCATGGAGTCGCTGGTGCCGGTGCTGCGCCGCCTCTACGGCCCGGTCTACGAGCACGCCGCCGTGCCGGCCGGCGCGTACGGGCCGGCCAGGCAGGTGCCGACCGTGGGCACGCCCAGTTACCTGATGTGCCGTACCACGTTGCCCGACGACGTGGCCTTCACCGTCACCGAGACGCTCTTCAGGGCCCGCGACCGCCTCCAGGCCCCGTCGGCCCCCGGCGGCCGCCTGGACAAGCGGTACGCCATCGGCACCGGCGTCGTCCCCCTCCACCCGGGCGCCGCCCGCTACTACCGTTCGGTCTACGGCTGAGCCATGGCCAGCTCGACCACCAGCCCGTGCGGTACGGCGGGCCGCAGCCGCAGGGTGGCCCCGCACGCCTTGGCCAGCTCGGCGGCGATGGCGAGCCCGAGACCGCTGCCCGGGACGTTCGCGTGCGCCCCCGACCGCCAGAACCGGCCCAGCGCCTCGGCCCGCTCCTCCTCGCCCAGCCCCGGCCCGTCGTCGGCGACGCGCAACACCTCGCCGTCGAGCGTGACGGTCACCGTGCCGCCCTCGGGGACGAACTTCTGGGCGTTGTCGAGGGCGATGTCGGCGATCCTGGCCGCCGCCTCCGGCACGAGCGCGGCGTCGGGGACGTCGGCCACCAGGCACACACCCTTGGCCGCGTAGACCTCCCGCCACACCGCCAGCCGCTCGCCGAGCGCGACCTCCTTGCCCGCCAGGCCCGCGCCCGCCTCGACCCTGGCCAGCGCCAGCAGGTCCTCCACCAGCAGAGCCAGCCGGTCGAGCTCGGACATCGCCTCGGCGTACTCGGCCGTGCCCTCCGCGCGCAGGTGCGGCTCCAGGTTCTCCAGGCGCAGCCCGAGCACGGTCAGCGGGGTGCGCAACTCGTGCGAGGCGTCGGCCACGAACGCCCGCTGCCGTTCCATCGCCGCCGAGACCGCGTCGGCCATCGCGTTGAAGCGTTCCTCCAGCCGCCGCAGCTCCGTCGGGCCCACCCCGGGATGCGCCCGCGCGTCGAGCTGCCCCTGCGCGATGGCCCGCGTGGTGCGGTCGAGCTCGGTCACCGGCCGCAGGATCCAGCGGGCCAGCCGCCGGGCCGCCAGCGCCGACCAGGCCAGCGCGACCAGCGCCCCGGCCGCCAGCGCGCCCCAGACCAGCGACACGTCCAGCCGGGCCTGCCCGGTCGGCGCCTCCAGCAGCACCACGCCGGACAGCTGCGCGTCGCGTCCGGCGGGCTCGGCCAGCAGCACCGTGGCCGGTCCGAACGGGCTGACCGTGGGCAGGTCCTCGGTCGTACGGCCGGACAGCGCGAGCCTGGTCGCCTCCCGGTCGTCGGCCTCGAACCGGCCCGCCGAGACCAGGATCGAGCCGTCGCGGTCGCGGACCCGTACGGCCGCGCCGTACAGGTCGGCGTAGCGGGCCACCTCGGTGATCAGGCCCGTACGGTCGTCGTCGCGGGCCGCCGCGTCGGCCAGCTCGGCGAAGCGGGTGGCGTCCGCGCGCCGGTCGAGCAGCAGGCGGTTGGTCCGGTGGGAGGCGTAGGCCAGGCCGAGCGGCACCGCCAGCGCCGCGATGAGGAAGACGATCAGCGTGGTGAACGTGACCACCAGGCGCGCGTTCACCCCGCCGGGCCCAGCCGGTAGCCGGTGCCGCGCAACGTCTCCACCAGCCCGGGACGCCCGGTCTTGGACCGCAGCCCGGCCACGTGCACGTCGAGCGACCGGGACGCCGACAGCAGCGGGTCGCCCCAGACCTCGTCGAGGATCTCCTCCCGGCTGCGCACCACGCCCGGCTCGCGGGCCAGCAGCGCCAGCACGTCGAATTCGCGCCTGGTCAGCGTCACCGGCTCACCGGCGACCGTGACCTGCCTGGCCTCCAGGTCGATGCGCACGTCGCCCACGCACACCACGTGGTCGCGCACCGGCATCGGACGGGTGCCGCGCCGCATCACGGCCTCCATACGGGCCATCAGCTCGACCGTGCGGAACGGCTTGACCAGGTAGTCGTCGGCCCCCGAACGCAGGCCGCGCAGCACCTCGCGCTCCTGCGTGCGCGCGGTGACCACGATGAGCGGCACCGCAGAGACGCGGCGCAGCCGGCGCAGCGCGTCGAGCCCGTCCATGTCGGGCAGGCCCAGGTCGAGCAGCACGAAGTCGACGCCCCCCGCCAGGCGGAGGGCGTCGACGGCGAGGCCCGCGCGGGTGACCTGATGGCCGTGCCGGGCCAGCGCCGTGGTGAGCGCGGAGGCGAGGCGGTCGTCGTCCTCGACCAGGAGAACCCGCATAGTGCCAGGTTAGACGCGGGCGGCGACCGAATCCGACGGCTGCGCGCCTTCGCTGCGGGACAGCGCCACGTCACGGGTCTCGCGCATGGTCAGGTAGACGACGAGGGACACGGCCGCGCAGGCGGAGACGTACCAGAAGTAGCCGGACTCGATGTCGTGGCGCTTGAACCACAGGGCCACGTACTCGGCGGTGCCGCCGAACAGGGCGTTCGCGATCGCGTACGGCAGCGCCACCCCCAGCGCCCGCACGTGCGTCGGGAACAGCTCGGCCTTCACCACGGCGTTGATCGAGGTGTAGCCGGTGACGATGACCAGCCCGGCGAGCGACAGGACGAGCGCGCCCCCGAAGCCGCTCGCCCCGCCGAGCGCCGTCATCAGCGGCACCGTCCCCAGCATCGACCCGATCCCGAACGTGATCAGCAGCGGCCTGCGCCCGATCCGGTCCGACAGCGACCCGGCCAGCGGCTGGACGCACATGAAGATGAACAGCGCGCAGAAGCTGACCAGCGTCGCGGTCTCCTTCGGCAGGCCCGCGCTGTTCCACAGGTACTTGGTGAGGTAGGTCGTGTAGGTGTAGTACGCGACAGTGCCGCCCATCGTCAGGGCGATGACCAGCAGCGCCTCCTTCCTGTGCGCGAGGAGCTGCCTGATGGTGCCCTTGGCCCGGCCCTCCTCTTCCTCCTCGCCGTACACCTCGGTCTCCAGCAGGCTGCGACGCAGGTAGAACACGACCGCGGCGGCCACGGCCCCGACCACGAACGGGATGCGCCAGCCGTAGGAGTTCAGGGCCTCGGTCGACATCGTGTTCTGCAGGATGATCTGCAGGCCGAGGCCGACGAGCTGGCCGGCGGTCATGGAGACGTACTGGAAGCTGGAGGCGAAGCCGCGCCGGCCGCGCGGGGTGGCCTCGGTCAGGTACGTGGCGCTGGCGGCGTACTCGCCGCCGACCGACAGGCCCTGGAGCAGGCGGGCGACCACCAGGACCAGCGCGCCGAAGTAGCCGGCCGCCGCGTACGTCGGGGCGACGGCGATCAGCAGCGCGCTGGCCGACATCAGCGTGACGGTGAGCGTGAGCGCCGCCTTGCGGCCCCGGCGGTCGGCGTAGCGGCCGAGCAGCCAGCCGCCCAGCGGGCGCATGAAGAAGCCGACGGCGAAGATGGCCGCGGTGTTGAGCAGCTTGGCCGTGTCGTCCCCTTCAGGGAAGAACGAAGCGGCGAAGTACACGGCGAAGCTGCTGTAGACGAACCAGTCGTACCACTCGACCAGATTGCCGACGGAGCCGCCGATCACTGCCTTCCACGGCACGCGCGCTTTGTTCATGTGGGACCTCCTGGGGGGAGTGGATGCAGGCCAGAGCCTCTCCCCAGAAGGTTGTTCGGACAAGGTGCGGCGGGTCAGATCTAACGTGCGCTTAACATCGGGCTCTTCTCCCCACAACGGTCTTCTCAGCGCAACGGGGGCTCGGCGTTCTTCGCGCGTTCGAGGGCCAGCTCGGGCCACCACTCGCCGTTCGCCGGGGCCACCACGCCCCGCTCGGGGTCCTTGTCGCCGTTCGTGCCGCGCCGGCACCTGCCGCTGGAGCTGCCCGCCCGGGTGATCCACAGGTAGGCGTACGCCAGCTCCTCGCCGGTGTCGGTCGTCGGGCGCTCGCCGACGCCCCGGCCCGGCGGGTTGCACCAGGTCTGCGGGTCCGCGTACGTCTTCGTCGGGGACCACGGGCCCTTGCCGTTCCTGGCGGTGTCCACGACGAAGTGCGGCAGGCCGGCGCCCGGGTCGGCGTCCTTCGGGCAGCCCGTGCCGCCGGTCCTGCGCATGACGGCGATGCAGGCCGACAACGACTTGCCGTACTCGACGGCCTTGGTGGTGCTCTGGTGCGAGGCGGTGTTGACGAAGAAGCCGTCGGCCTCGTCGATCCCGGCCCCGATCAGGCGCTCGGCCATGATCTCGGTGCCGGGGTAGAGGTCCTGGCCGCCGTCGAGGTAGACGGCCGTACGGGCGTGGCCGGTCTTGAGCGACCGTACGGTGTCGCGCAGGTCGCGGTAGCGCTGCTCGGCCGTGCTGGCGAGCTTGCAGTCCTTGGTGCCGGGCAGGTTGACCAGGCTGGACGGCTCAAGGATGACCACCGCCTCGTGGTCGCCGATCTGGCGGGCCACGCCGTTGACCCATTCCTTGTAGGCGGCCAGGTCGCCCGCGCCCGCGGGGAGGCAGTCGCCGCCCCCGGGCATGCGGTTGATCAGGAACACGGGCACGCCGCCCGCCTCCCGCGCGGCGGTCATCGTGGCCTCGACCGTGGCCCTGACCTCGGGCTGGTTCAGGCGGATGGCGTGGGGGACGGCGGCCAGCCGGTCCATCAGCGCGGCGTCCGCGGGCCGGTCCTTCTGCCAGACGGCGGCCTGGCGGGCGGCGGCCTTCTCCTTCTCGGAGTAGAAGGTGACGCCGTCGCGGCGCAGCGGGTTGCCCGCCGCCGCGGCCGGCGGTACCGAGGCGGACGTGCTCGCCTGCCCGCCGGTGGTCCCGGTGGTCCCGGTGGTCCCGGAGGTCACCGGGTGGACGGTGGCGTCCTGGCGGTTCCACAGCAGCGCCGTGGTGATGCCGGCGGCGGCCACCACGACGGCCACGCCCGCCGCCAGCAGCCTCGTACGCCGGTTGCCCGCCGCCCGCTCGCCCGTCTCCTCAGGCGGGTCCGGGGGACGGGTGGACGCGGGCCCGGGGGAGGGTGGGGGGACGGCCGGAGGGCGTGGGGCGGGGAGGACGGCCGACGGGTCGGCGGTGCTGAGGTGGTCCATCAGCTCCTGGGCCGTGGGCCGCGCGGCCGGGCTCTTGGCGAGGGACGCGGTCACCAGGTCCAGCAGCGGCCCCGACAACCCCCGCAGGTCCGGAGCCTCGTTGACGACGCGTAACAGGACCGCCGGCACCGTGCCCGACCCGAACGGCGACACCCCCGACGCGGCGAAGGCGACCGTGCAGCCCCACGAGAAGATGTCCGAGGCCGACCCCACCCGCGAGCCCGACACCTGCTCGGGCGACATGTACGAGGGCGTCCCCACGACCGCGCTGCTCATCTCCGAGTCCGCGAGCCGCGCGATGCCGAAGTCGATCACCTTGGGCCCCACCTGGGACAACAACACGTTCGACGGCTTGAGGTCGCGGTGGACCACGCCGGCCCCGTGGATGGCCCGCAACGCCATCGCCATGGCCGCCGCCAGCCCGTCGAGCGCCGAGCCCTTGAGCGGCCCCGACTCGCGTACGGCGTCCGCGAGGCTCGGCCCCTCGACGTACTCGGTGACCAGGTACGCCACCTCCGCCCCGACGTCGGCGTCGAGCACCGGGGCGGTGCAGAACCGGGCGACCCGCCGGGCCGCGGCCACCTCGCGGGCGAACCGCCGCCGGAACTCCGGGTCGGCGTCCATCCTGGCGTGGATGAGCTTGACCGCCACCTGGCCGCGGCTCTGGTCCTCGCCCAGGTAGACGACGCCCATGCCGCCCTCGCCCAGCCGACCCAGGAGCGCGTAGCGCCCCACCCGCCGCGGATCCCCGTCCCTCAGCGCCTCCAAGGTCATAATCCGTCAGGTTAGCCGCAGGGGTGTCACACCGTCAGCCGCCACTCGTTCCATTCGTCGAGCAGTTCGAAGCCCATGGCCTCGTTGATGGCCAGCATGTGGGCGTTGGACGTGGCGTTCCAGGTGATGACCTGCTCCAGGTGGGGCTCGCGCTCGCGCAGCCACAGCAGGTTGGAGAGCTTGAGCAGCAGGCCGAGGCGATGGCCGCGGTGCTCGCGCAGGACGGTCGTGTCGGCCTGGTGGCCCCAGGTGTCGGAGCGGTCGGCTTCGAGGTAGACGCGCGTGTAGCCGGCCGGCGCGCCGTCGGAGTCGCGCCTGGCGATCATCGTGTAGCAGGTCTGGCCGCTGAGCGTGACGTGCTCCTCGCGGGTGCGCAGGCGGTCGAGGCTGAAGGTCATGTCCTCGAGGTCGGGGTCGCGCGGGGCGTCGTTCATGCCGCCCATCAGCGTGGCGAGGTCGGCCAGCAGCTCCGGCCCGGCCGGGCCGAAGAAGCCTTCGACGCTGTAGCCCGGGACGTCGGGCAACATGGCCCGCAGCGCGGGCCAGTCGGCCGTACGCAGGTCGAGCGTGCGGCGGGCCTCCTCCTGCGCGACCGTGAACCCGTGGGCGCGGGCGAAGCGGGCGCCGACGCCCGTGGCCGGGGTCTCGGTGAGCAGGAGGGTGCGGCCGTGGGTGCGCATCCGGCCCACGACGTGCTCCAGCAGCGCGCCGCCGAGGCCGCGGCCGCGCAGCTCAGGGCGGACCACGAGCGGGAAGACCCAGCCCATGTGCTCGTTGTCGTGCTGGGACAGGGCCAGGCTGTAGCCGCCGGTCACCTTGCCGCCGTCGGTCATGACCCACATCTCGGCACGGTTGCCGGGGCCGCCCTCGCGGGCGATGACGGAGAAGCGGGCCTTAGACAACATGGGGCCGAGCTCGTGCGCGTGGCCCGCCAGGCAGGCGTCGTACAGGCCCGTCAGCAGCTCGCCCGGCCGGTCGGGATCGATTGGCTGGATGCGCATCCGTTCAGCCAAGCGCATCGGCACCGGCCGGGGCCAGCGAATTTACCGCCGCCAGACCTGCGTCCCGGCCTACTGGCGGTAGTTCTCCACCTCGACGGCCAGGCGGACGGCCGCGCTGTCGGGGTCCTCGCCCACGCCGCGCCTGGCCCGGCGCTGCCGGAGCAGGTCCCAGCACTGGTCGAGGGCCACCTCCAGCTCCTTGACGCGCGCGTGCTCCTCGTCGGAGGTGACCTCGCCCGCCGACAGCCTGCCGCGCAGCTCGTGCTCTTCGGTGACCAGAGCGCTGATCCTGGTGAGAATCTCGTCGTCCCGCATGCCCAAGACTCTAACGACTGCGTGATAGAACACGCCCTATGTCTGGTATTGCGCTGGTAAGGAAGCCCGGCCCCCGGATCGCCGAGGGCATCGTCACGCACATCGAGCGCGAACCCGTGGATTACGAACGCGCAGTTCACCAGCATGACGCCTACGTCGCGGCGCTGGCCGCCGCGGGCTGGCGGCCCGTCCACGTCGAGCCCGCCGACCATCTTCCCGACGGGCCCTTCGTGGAGGACGCCGTGGTGGTGTCGGGGCGGCTGGCCGTGCTCACCCGGCCGGGCGCCGCCGAGCGGCGCCCCGAGGTGGAGTCCGTGGAGCAGTCCGTACGGGACCTCGGGCTGAAAGCGGTCAGGATCGCCCGCCCCGGCACGCTGGACGGCGGCGACGTGCTCCAGGTCGGCCGGACCGTGTACGTCGGCAGGTCGGGCCGTACCAACGACGAGGGCGTCGCCCAGCTCGCCGCCCTGCTGCCGGAACGCCGGATCGTGCCCGTGGACCTGCGCGGCGTGCTGCACCTGAAGTCGGCGGTGACCGCCCTGCCCGACGGGACGCTCATCGGCGATCCCGCTCACGTCGACCTGCCGGACCTGCTGGAGCCGCCGGAGGAGCCGGGCGCGCACGTGGTGCCGCTGGGCGGCGACCGCGTCCTGCTGGCCGCCTCCGCGCCGCGGACCGCGGCCCTGCTGGAGCGGCGCGGACTCGTCGTGACGACGGTCGACATCTCGGAGTTCGAGCGGCTGGAGGGCTGCGTCACCTGCCTCAGCGTGCTCGTCCCGGCCTAGCGCGGCGTTCCATCCGACGGCCCGCCGGTGGCCCCGGATGGAATTTCATGGCCCCCACCTGGTGTTTCCCCATCGGTGGACCGATCGGCTCTCATGATGTGAGATCAAGGGCGGCGTATCTCGAGACGTCTGGTAGCGTGCTTGGCATGCTGCGCGGGCTGCTTCTTAGCTGCCGCGGCGAGGGCCTGTAAGGCCGGCTCCCTCGTCGCGGAGCCAGTCGTGCGCGTCGGCCGCTTTCTGACTCGACCGACGAGGAGCAGCAGACATGAACGCCCAGCAGCCCAGCCCCATGCCGGCCCATCGTTATCAGCCGTTCGAAGCGATCCGGCTGACCGATCGCACGTGGCCCGACCAGGTCATCACCAAGGCGCCCCGCTGGTGCGCGGTCGACCTGCGTGACGGCAACCAGGCCCTGATCGACCCGATGGACTCCCACCGCAAGCTCCAGATGTTCGAGCTGCTGGTACGCATGGGCTACAAGGAGATCGAGGTGGGCTTCCCGGCCGCCTCGCAGACCGACTTCGACTTCATCCGGCAGATCATCGACGAGGGCCGCATCCCCGACGACGTCGCCGTCCAGGTGCTGACCCAGGCCAGGCCCGAGCTGATCGAGCGCACCTTCGAGGCGATCGAGGGCGCCAAGCAGGCCATCGTCCACCTGTACAACTCGACCTCCACCCTCCAGCGCCGCGTCGTGTTCGGCCAGGACAAGGAGGGCATCACCGCCATCGCCGTCGAGGGCGCCAAGCTGGTCAAGAAGCTGGCCGAGGCCACCGACGTCGACGTGCGCTTCCAGTACTCTCCCGAGTCGTTCACCGGCACCGAGCTGGAGTACGCCGTCGAGGTGTGCGACGCCGTCAACGAGGTGTGGCAGCCCACGCCCGACCGCAAGGTCATCATCAACCTGCCCGCCACGGTCGAGATGGCCACGCCCAACATCTACGCCGACCAGATCGAGTGGATGCACCGCAACCTGCGCCACCGCGACTCGATCGTGTTGTCGCTGCACCCGCACAACGACCGCGGCAGCGCCGTGCCCGCCGCCGAGCTGGGCTACATGGCCGGCGCCGACCGCATCGAGGGCTGCCTGTTCGGCAACGGCGAGCGCACCGGCAACGTCTGCCTGGTCACGCTGGGCATGAACCTGTTCTCCCAGGGCGTCGACCCCGAGATCGACTTCAGTGACATCGACGAGATCCGCCGCGTCACCGAGTACTGCAACCAGCTCCCCGTCCACCCGCGCCACCCGTGGGGCGGCGAGCTGGTCTACACCGCCTTCTCCGGCTCCCACCAGGACGCCATCAAGAAGGGCTTCGAGCACCTGGAGCGCGACGCCGCGGCGGCGGGCACCCCGGTGGCCGAGTTCACCTGGGCGGTGCCCTACCTGCCGATCGACCCGAAGGACATCGGCCGCAGCTACGAGGCGGTCATCCGGGTCAACAGCCAGTCCGGCAAGGGCGGGGTCGCCTACATCATGAAGGCCGACCACCAGCTCGACCTGCCGCGCCGGCTGCAGATCGAGTTCTCCAAGGTCGTGCAGGCCCGTACCGATTCCGACGGCGGCGAGATCAGCCCCGCCGCGATGTACGAGATCTTCCGCGACGAATACCTGCCCAACCCGGCCAACCGCTGGGGCCGCCTGAGCCTGATGGCCCACCGCCACGAGTCGACCGTCGACGACAAGGACCGCATCGGCGCCGACGTCCGCCTCGACGGCGAGATCCGGGAGATCGCGGGTGTGGGCAACGGCCCGATCTCGGCCTTCATCGACGCCATCGCCGGGGTCGGCATCAAGGTCCGGGTCCTCGACTACGTCGAGCACGCGATGAGCGCGGGCAGCGACGCCAAGGCCGCCTCCTACCTGGAGTGCGAGGTCGACGGGCAGGTGCTGTGGGGCGTGGGCGTCGACGCCAACACCACCACGGCCTCCCTCAAGGCCATCATCTCGGCGGTCAACCGCGCCGCACGCTGACCTCGTCAGCCGGAAAGGGCAGGAGTGCCGCCGCACTCCTGCCCTTTTTGTCGTGGTGGTGACGCACTGGTCACGGGGCGAGGCCCAGAGCCGCGGCGGCCAGGCGGAGCGCGTGGTCGAAGGCCGGTCGCCGGTTGTCCACGGTGTTGTTGAACTGGCCGAACACCTCGAAGTTGACCCAGCCGTACAACGTCGACCAGGACGCGATCGCCCGCCACACCACGTCGTCGGGCACACCCGGCATCAGGGCGCGGATACGTTCGGCGTCGTCGGCCACCTCCGGCGGCGCCTCGGGACCGGCCGGCGCGTGGAGCTCGCCGGCGCGCCAGGCGTCGGAGACGATCGAGCCGAGCACGGTGACGTCGCGCAGGCGGGCCTGGACGGTGTCCTGCGGCGCCTGGTAGCCGGGCACGGGGGAGCCGTAGATCAGGGCGTACTCGTGGGGGTGGGCGACCGCCCAGTCGCGTACGGCGTGGCCGGCCGCCATCCAGCGGGCCAGGTGGCCCGAGCGCGGGCAGGCGGCCTCGGCCTGCTCGACGGCCTCGCCCAGGGCGTTGTAGCCGTCGATGATCAAGGCGGTCAGCAGGTCGTCACGGCTCGGGAAGTAGCGGTAGATGGCCGAGGAGACCATGCCCATCTCCCGCGCGACGGCCCTCAGTGACAGGCCGCCGGCGCCGTCGGTGGCAAGCTGGCGGCGGGCGATGTCGGTGATCTCCCTGGTGAGCTCGGCTCTCACGCGCTCTCGCGCGGTACGGCTGGCTGTCATGCACAGCAGGTTATCAGAGCGGTGCCAGAAAACGAGAGCACTGCTCTTGACGACTACTGCTCTTATGAGAGAGCATTGCTCTCGTAAGCGAACAGCGCACCACCTCGGGAGACCCCCATGCTCGCCCTCGCCAAGAACGCCAACGCCGTCCTGATGTTCTTCCTTGAGCTCGGCGTGCTGGCCTCGGTCGCGTACTGGGGGTTCACGCTCAGCCCGAACTGGTGGATCAAGCTCCTCGCGGGGCTGGGCGGTCCGGCGCTGTTCATCGCCGCGTGGGCGCTGTTCGGCGCGGGTGGCGGCGCGAACGCCACGATCCCGCTCACGGGCCTGGCCCGGGCCGCTCTAGAGATCCTCTGGTTCGGCGGCGGCGCGCTCGCGCTCTACGCCGCGGGCCGCGCCACCCCGGCGATCGTCTTCGCCGCCGTCTTCGTCGTCAACGCGGTGCTCCGCCTCATCTGGAAGCAGGTCTGATCATGGGCAAGCATGTCGTCGTGGGATCCGGTCAGGTCGGCACACACCTGGCCACCAAGCTCGCCGCACAGGGGCACGAGGTCGTCGTCGTGACCCGCTCCGGCCGCGGACCCGAAGGGACGGTCAGAGCGGCCGCCGACGTGGCCGACAAGGCCCGGCTGAGCGAGCTGGCCAAGGGCGCCGACGTCCTCTACAACTGCGTCAACCCGGCCTACCACCGCTGGCTCACCGACTGGCCGCCGATCGCCGAGTCGTTCTTGGCCGCCGCCGAGTCGAGCGGGGCCGTGCTGACCATCCTCGGCAACCTCTACCCGTACGGACCCGTCACCGGCCCGATGACCGAGGACCTGCCGCTCGCCTCCACCACCCCCAAGGCCCGGGTACGCGCCAAGATCTGGCACGACGCGCTGGCCGCCCACCGGGCCGGGCGCATCAGGGCGACCGAGGTGCGCGGCTCGGACTTCTTCGGCCCCGGCGCCACCGACCAGTCCCACCTCGGCACCCGCTTCATCCCGGCGCTCAAGGCGGGCAAGACCATCCAGCTCGTCTTCCCGGCCGACATGCCGCACAGCTGGACCTACCTGCCGGACGTGGCCGACGCCCTGATCACGGCCGGCGCCGACGAGCGGGCCTGGGGCCGCCCCTGGCACGTGCCCACCGGCGAGCCGATGACCTTCCGGGAGATCGGCGCGCGGATGGCCGGCCTGCTGGGCCTGCCCGCGCCGAAGATGACGACCCTGCCGTGGCCGTTGTTGCGGGCGGCCGGGCTGTTCTCGCCCATGATCGGCGAACTGCGGCACGTCCGCTACCAGTTCACCGCGCCGTACGTGCTCGACTCCTCGGCGTTCCAGCAGGTCTTCGGCGTCGCGCCTACGCCGATGGAGACCGCGCTGAGGACTACGCTCGACGGATGAAGATAGCCATGATCGGCCTGGGCGACATCGCGGAGAAGGCGTACCTGCCCGTGCTCGCCGCCCAGTCCCTCGACCTCCACCTGTGCACCCGCAACACCGCGCGGCTCGACCGGCTCGGTGACGCCTACCGCATCGCCGACCGGTCCACCAGCGTGGACGAGGTGATCAAGGCGGGGGTCGACGCCGCGTTCGTGCACGCCGCGACCGAGGCCCACCCGGAGATCGTCGAGCCGCTGCTCAGCGCCGGGATCCACGTCTACGTCGACAAGCCGATCGCCTACAGCCTGGCCGAGTCCGAGCGGCTGGCGCGGCTGGCGGAGTCCGAGGGCAGGTCGCTGATGGTCGGCTTCAACCGCCGTCACGCCCCCGGATACATCGGGCTCACCGCCCTTCCCCGTCACCTCGTGCTGATGGAGAAGAACCGCGACAACTACCCCGACGCGCCCCGGCGGGCCATCTTCGAGGACTTCATCCACGTCGTGGACACCCTCAGGTTCCTCGCCCCCGGCCCGGTCAACGAGACCAGGATCCGCACCCGCGTCCGCCGCGACCTGCTCGAACACATCGTGCTCGAACTGTCGGGCGACGGCTTCACCGCGATCGGCGTGATGAACCGGGTCAGTGGCGCCGGCGAGGAGACCTGCGAGGTCATGGGCGACGGCATCAAGCGGCGCGTGGTCAACCTCGGCGACGTCCTCGACTACGAGGGCGGCGAGACGCTCACCAGACGGCCCGACTGGGTGCCGGTCGCCCGGCAGCGCGGCATCGAGCAGGCCTGCCAGGAGTTCCTGCTCGCGGTGCGCGAGGGCCGGGTGATCAGCGCGGACGACGCCCTGATCACCCACGCCATCTGTGAGGACGCCGTCAGCCAGGCTTCCTGACCCGCATCGACTCGTCGGCCCTGGCGAACATGCGGTCGAACGTGTCCCCGCCCAGCCGGGCCAGCACCGTGTACCCCTCGGTGTCGCTCAGCGGGCTGGAGGAGGAGACCACCCCCGCCACCGAGCCGCCGTACAGGGCCGGGCCGCCGCTCCCTCCGGCGGCGGCGTGGCAGTTGCGGGTGACCATCACGCCGGGGCCCACCGTGGAGCCCTCCACCGCGTCGCCCAGGCACCGGTACATCTGCGTGCCCGGGTAACGTCTGCCCGCCGGGTAGCCGAGCAGTTCGAGCCCGCGCAGCTCGGCGCCCCGCCCGGTGCGCAGCGGCGGCAGGCCGGGGCCGACCACCGACTCCAGCGGCCGTTTGCCCTTGACGACCCCGACCAGGCCGACGTCGTACGGCAGCACGGCGGGCGAGTCGGGGCTGGCCCGCCAGCGGGCCGGCACCCACGTACGGACCGCGGACCAGACGCCGTGCCGCGGGTTCCCCTGGTCGAAGCCGGGCATGAAGGTCACCCGCTGGAGCTGCCGGCCCTCGTGGTAGAGACAGTGGGCGGCCGTCAGCACCAGGCTGCGGCTGCGCGAGCCGATCACCGCGCCCCCGCACCAGATGTCCGTGCGCGTGACGGGATCGTGGCCGAGCAGCACCCCCGTCACCCGCCGCGCCCCCGTGTAGGGGCGCGGCACCGGCGCGTAGCCCAGGCGGTCGCCGTCCGGGGTCAGCACGCGGGGGACGGGGACGCTGTGGAGCGAGACGTCGCTGACGCCAGCCGGATCGAGCAGGACCAGAGACAGAACCAACCTGAGCACTTTCCCACTGTACGGGGAAGATGATCAATGCCCTGACCTGCGACACCAACGTTTACCTAAGCGGGGGATTGTGTCGAACCGTACTGGGCGCCCAGGGCCCGCAGACGGGCGTGGGCGTCCTCGTACACCGAGGGCGCTCCCAGGTAGGTCTTGGGCAGCTTGGCGACCATGGTGTAGTTGGTGTCGCACACGTTCCCGACCGGCGCCTGGCCGGCCTGGCTGACGAGCTGGTACGCGTCCAGCGTGTCGAGCCCGGTCAGCTCCGACGCCCAGGTGACCAGGTCGTGCTGGCTGATCCGGTACGCGTCCTCGAGGGGCCTGGCCGAGCCGGTGGACATCAGGTGCAGATCGTCCTCCAGCCGCGGCCAGGGGGTGGCCACGCCCTTGATCAGCTCGACCGCCACCACGGTGTTCATGGCCGACTCCACGGCCGTGCCGCAGACCTCACCGTGCCCCTGCAGACCATGGCCGTCACCGATCGAGAACATGCCGCCCTCGACGTTGACACCCAGGTAGACGGTGACGCCGGCGCGCAGCTCCGGAGTGTCCATGTTGCCGCCGTGCGCGTCGGGGGTGATGGTCATCCGGGCCTCGTTGGCGCCCGGGGCCACGCCCACCGTGCCGTGCATCGGGTCGAGCGGCAGCGCGACGCTGAAGTCGCTGTTGCGGGCGTGGTAGACGGCCACGCCCTTGTCCACGTCGATGTCGTAGCGCCACACCCGCTCCTCCAGCGGCGGCTGGAGCATCGCCGTGGTGTGGGTGCCGGTCAGCGCGCCGAAGTGCGGGAACGTGGTGGAGACCGCCCAGTCGCGGGCCGGCGTGATGCTGACGAAGTGCAGCGCCAGCGTGTCGCCGGGCTCGGCCCCCTCCACGTGGAACGGGCCGGTCACGGGATTCAGGTACGGGAACTCGCAGACCCGCGACGGCAGGTCCTCCACGGTCCGTACCAGGCCGCCGAAGCAGTCCTCGGTGTACAGCTCCATCACCGTCCCCGGCCGCACCCTGCCCAGGGCGGCGCGGCCGCCGAAGGTGTAGCTGAGCTCCTCCGGCGAGGGGTGGTAGGAGACGACGTTCACTTGACCTCCGAGGGGAGAACGGGCCTGCGGCCGATGAGATAGCTGACGCCGAGGACGACGAGCCCGACCGCCAGCCAGATGAGGCCGACCGTCTGGGTCACCAGCTTCGTGTTGTACACCACGGCGGCCAGGACGAGGAAGCCGATCGCCGGCACGATGACATGCGCCCACATGTTCCTGCTGCGCCCGCGGAACCGGTAGTGGACGACGACGGCCACGTGCAGGATCAGGAAGGCGGTCATCGCGCCGAAGTTCACGAGCTGGCTGAGCAGCGCGATGCCGTCCTCGCGGCTGTTCATGTAGAGGCCGATGGCCAGCGACAACACCGCGACGGCCAGCGTGGCGTTGACCGGCACCTGGTGCTTGGGGTGCACCTTGGCCAGGAACGAGGGGAGCATGCGGTCGCGGGCCATCGCGAACAGCAGGCGCGAGGTGGCCGCCTGGGCGACCAGCGAGTTGGCGAAGCCCCACGCGATCGCGGTGGCGACGGCGGTCAGCACGCTCAGCCAGTGGCCGCCGGCGAACTCCGCCATGCGGTAGAAGGCGTCGCCGTTGGGGTCGCCGTCGGAGATGAGCTTGGCGCGGTCCGGCATGAGCAGCGCCGCGACCCAGGTCTGCGCCACGAACAGCACCGCGGCCAGCCCGAGCGCCGCCACCATGGAACGGCCGAGCCGCCTGCCGTCCTCCTTGTTCTCCTCGGCCAGCGTCGAGATGCCGTCGAAGCCGAGGAACGACAACACCGCCGTCGCCGCCGCCCCGAACACCAGCGTCCAGCTGAACGCCGAGGACTCGAAGATCGGCGTGAACGCGCCCGCCTGGGCCTTGCCCTGCGCCAGGGCGACGACGCCGACCACCAGGAAGATCGCCAGTACGGCCAGCTCGGCGACCAGCATCACCCGCGTGATGCGCGCGGTCATCTGGATGCCCATGTAGTTGACGGCCGTGTTGAGCAGCACGAAGATGATCAGCCAGCCCCAGACCGGGATGCCGGGCACGACCGAGTTCATGCCCAGGCTGGCGATGAGGTAGAGCAGCGACGGCACCAGGATGTAGTCGAGCAGGATCGCCCATCCCGCGATGAACCCGACCGGCGCCGAGATGCCGCGCCCGGCGTAGGTGTAGACGGAGCCGGCCATGGGGAACGCCTGGGCCATCTGCGAGTACGACAGCGCCGTGAACGCCATGGCGACCAGGCCGATGATGTAGGCCAGCGCGACCATGCCGCCGGACGACTGGAACACGCCGCCGAAGATGCCGAAGGGTGCGATCGGCACCATGAAGATCAGGCCATAGATCATCAGGTCGGCGAAGCCCAGAGAGCGTTTGAGCTCTTGGCGGTAGCCGAACTGCTCAACGGTGCTCATGTTGCGCGGCTCCTTGTCGAGGTTGGGGGGTGACTCGCACCTTAGAGCCAAAAGCTTTCTACTGAAAAGGTTTCTCAAGCAAGAAATCGAGGCCGTCCGCCCTGCCGAGGTGCACCGTCCGCCGCACCTGACGGTTCACCAGCGTGAGCGGGCCGCGCGCGCTGACGATCGTGGTGCCGTCGGCGACCGCGTCGAGCGCCGGGACGGCCAGGCTGCCCGCCCGCCCCGACAGCGCGGCGAGCATCGCGACGGCCTCGTAGCAGCCCTGGCCGTGGGCGTTGAGCATGGGGGCGTACGGGCCGAAGCGTTTGGCGTACCGTTCGGCGAAGTCGAGGCTCGCCTCGGTCGGCAGGTCGCGGAAGTAGCCCATCGAGGCGTAGAGCTCGCCGGTGCCGTCGCCGCCGATGCCGAGCAGGCCGTGCTCCTCCAGCGCGCCGCACAGCCGGGCCGCGCCGAGCCCGCTCGCCGCGTAGGCCCGGTTGAAGGCCACCAGGTCGCTGCCGATCAGCGTGAGCAGGATCGCGTCGGGGCGGGCGTCGGCGATCCGGCCGAGCCGGGAGGCCGCCTCGCCGTACCGGACGAACGCCTCGCCGACGACGGTCGCGCCACGCGCGTGCAGCCGCCGGCGCGCGCCCGCGTGCACCAGGCGCGGCCAGACGTAGTCGTTGCCCAGCAGGTACCAGCGGCGCGCCCGGTGGACCTGGACCAGCCATTCGATGCCGGGTTCGAGCTGCCGGCCCGGGGTCTCGCCGAGGAAGTAGACACCCGGCGCGTGCCCACCGCCCTCGTACGGCGGCGCGTACACGAACGGGACCCGCCCGCCGATCGCGGCGACCACGTCCACGCGCACGTCGCGGGCGTGCGTACCGGCGACCGCCTCGACCGTGCCGGACGCGACCAGCCCGGCCACCTCGGCCGCCACCTCGGGCCCCGGCCGGCCGCCGTCGACGAGCACCAGCTCGACCTGCCTGCCGAGGACGCCGCCCCGGGCGTTGACCTGCGCGGCGGCCAGCACGGCGCAGTTGATCGCGCACGGCCCCACCAGCCCGAGCACCCCGGACACGGGCACGACCAAGCCGATCCGGACCGCGTCCGAGGGGATGAGCCGGGCCTCGAAAGGATCGACGATCGCCGTCACGCGGACGAGTATCCTCCGAACTAGCTCTCCGGTGAAAGGACCTGATCTGTCATGGCTAATTCCGGGCTGGGGTCCTCACTCGCGTACCTGCTCAGCCGGGCCGAACGCAGCGTCACGCGCGGTCTGGCGACGACGCTGGCCGGTGAGGACGTCACGGTCGAGCAGTGGCGCATCCTGCGCGCGCTGGCCGACGGGCGCGGTCATTCGATGGGGGAGCTGGCCGAGGCGGTGCTCATGCCGCACCCGACGCTCACCAAGGCGGTCGACCGGCTGATCGACCGCGCGCTGGTCCACCGGGGCGCGTCGGCGGGCGACCGGCGGCGGGTGGCGGTGTTCCTGGCCGACCGGGGGCGCGACCTGCTGGCACGGGTGGACGGCACGGTGGCCGAGCACCACCGGGCCATCGCCGCCGCGTTCGGCGACGAGCGTACGGGGCGGCTGATGCGCGAGCTTGAAGACCTGGTGACGGCCCTCGACTGCGCCCCGGTCAAGTCCTGAGCCCCGGCGGTCAGCTCTCGTGGCGTTTCCTGTCGTGGTCGGCCCACAGCAGGAGCGCCACGCCGGCGACCGCGAGCCCTAGGTAGGCCATCAGCGGCAGCTCGACGAGCCGCCCCACGAACCCCCATTCGCTGTCGAACCAGACGCGCCCGACGAACCCGCCGAGCCCTTGGATGACGGCCATGATCCCGATGAATCCCCTCATGCCTGCGACAGTGGCAGAACGTGACCCGCCCCGGCATCGAACCTTGGACGGGTCACGTGCGACCAAAGTAGGTCAGGGATAGAGCCCGCGCATGCTGTGGGCCTCGGCGACCCGGCCCACGCCGATCACGTGCGCCGCCTCCCGCAGCGTCAGCCCGCGTTCGGCGGACAGAGACTTGACCTCGGCGAAGGCGCTTTCCATGAGGTCGCGCAGCTTCACCTCGACCTCGCGGGAGCTCCAGGAGAAGGCCTGCATGTTCTGCACCCACTCCAGGTACGACACGATCACCCCGCCCGCGTTGGCCAGGATGTCCGGCACGACGGTGGTGCCGTTGGCGGCCAGGATCTCGTCGGCCTCCGGCGTGGTGGGGCCGTTGGCGCCCTCCACGATCAGCCGGGCGCGCACGCGGGGCGCGTTCGCCTCGGTGATCACGCCTTCGAGCGCGGCCGGGACGAGCACGTCCACGTCGAGCTCGAACAGGTCGTCGTGGGCCATGGCGTCGGCCAGCGGATAGCCGGTCACGCCGCCGGTCTCGGCCACCCAGGCACGCAGGTGGGCGACGTCGAGGCCGCCGGGCGCGTAGAGCGCGCCGGTGACGTCGGAGACGGCGACCACCTTGCAGCCCGAGTCGGACAGGTACTGCGCGGCCAGCGCGCCCACCTTGCCGAAGCCCTGCACGGCCACCGTCACGCCCTCGGGCGAGCGCCCGAGCGCGGACAGCGCCGCGATCTGCACGCCGCGCGAGGTCGATCCGGTACGGCCGAGCGAGCCGCCCAGCGTCATCGGCTTGCCGGTGACCACGCCGGGCACCGAGTAGCCGGCGTTGACGCTGTAGGTGTCCATGATCCAGGCCATGGTCTGCTCGTCGGTGCCGACGTCGGGGGCCGGGATGTCCTTCTCCGGGCCGATCAGCGGCAGGATCTCGTTGACGTAGCGGCGGGTGAGCCGTTCGAGCTCGATCGTGGTCAGCGCGGCCGGGTCGACGGCCACGCCGCCCTTGGCGCCGCCGTACGGGATGCCGACCAGCGCGCACTTCCACGTCATCCACATCGCGAGGGCGGTGACCTCATGGATGTCGGTGGCGGGATGAAACCGGATGCCGCCCTTGGCGGGGCCGCGTGAGACGTTGTGCTGGACGCGGAAGCCCTGGACGACGTCCATGCGTCCGTCCTCGCGGCGCACCGGGACCGAGACGGTCAGCGAGCGGCGGGGCGTGGCCAGCATCGTGCGGAGCCCGTCGTCGAGACCGAGGTGCGCGGCGGCGTGGTTGAGTTGGTGAAGAGCGGAGTCGAGCGCCTGTTGACCAGGTGTGATCAGCGCCGGCGTCTTTGACGGCACCATGATGCTCATGGTCGAGTTTCCTCCTGTATGCGCGCCCATTTTGCGGGAGAAGGCGCCGTTGCCTTCCCTCTTGGGCGTGTTGTCTCGATCATCCTAGGCCGGGCAGTTTGACCTTGCCTAGGTTATGAAGGGATATCCAAGCCGTTGATCAACGTGCTGGGAACGTGCCACTCTGGCAGGCTAACGAGCGAGAGTGTGCCGAATCGTCGAAACCGGGGGGTTGGATGCCCGCACTCGTGGTTGGGCCCATGTTGCGTCACGTCGACTCGGTCAGCGCCTCGATCTGGGTGGAGACCGGCGAGCCCTGCACGGTCACCGTCGAAGCGGCAGGCAGGGCTTATCGGTCGCCCACCTTCACCGTGCACGGTCACCACTACGCGATCGTGGATCTCGTTGGCCTGTCCCAGGATATCGCCTCCTATTCCGTCAGCCTCGACGGGGACCAGGTGTGGCCCCTGGCGGGTCGTCCGGCCAGCCGCATCCGGTTAATGCCCGCCGAAGGGCCGCGCAGGATGGCGTTCGGCTCGTGCCGCACCAGCGTGCCGCACGACTCGGCACACGTCCGCACCCACGGCGACGACGTGCTGCGCGCCTACGGCGTGAGCCTCATGCGCGCCGGTGACGAGGACTGGCCCGACCTGCTGCTGCTCCTCGGCGACCAGGTCTACGCCGACAACCCGTCCCCCCAGATGCTCGACTACATCCACGCGCGCAGGAACACCGAGCCGCAGGGCGAGATCGCCGACTTCGAGGAGTACGCCGAGCTCTACCGCCAGGCGTGGACCGACCCGGAGATCCGCTGGTTGTTGTCCACCGTGCCCACGGCGATGATCTTCGACGACCACGACCTGCGCGACGACTGGAACACCTCCCACTCCTGGCGGGCCAAGATGGCCCGGACGAGCTGGTGGCCCCGCCGCGTGGTCGCGGGGCTCGGGGCCTACTGGGTCTACCAGCACCTCGGCAACCTGACCCCGGCCGAGCGCGCGGACGATCCGCTGGTGCGCGAGCTCACCGAGGGCGGCGGCGACGGCGGGCCGGCCCTCGACGCCTTCGCCGCCGGGCTCGACGCCGAGCCGGGCAGCAACCGCTGGAGCTACACCCGCGATCTCGGGCACACCCGCTTGATCATGATCGACACCAGGTGCGCCAGGCAGCTCACGCCCGGCGACCGGCGCATGCTCGACCCCGAGGAGTGGGCCTGGCTCGAGGAGCAGGCCGCCGCGCCGGCCCGGCGGCTGGTCATCGGCTCCTCGATCCCGTTCCTGCTGCCCGAGGGCGTCCACGGCGTCCAGAACTGGAACGAGGCGCTGTGCGACGGCAAGTGGGGCCGCACCGCGCAGCGGTTGTCGGAGCAGCTTCGGCAGTTCGTCGACCTGGAGCACTGGGCGGCCTTCCGCCGCTCGTTCGAGGACCTGTCCAGGCTGCTGGTCCGGCTCGGCAGGCCCGCGGTGATCCTGTCCGGCGACGTCCACTACTCCTACCTGGCCAAGGCGTCGGCCGGGCAGATCCACCAGGTCGTCTGCTCGCCGATCCGCAACCCGCTGAGCCGGCTGCTGCGCTGGGCCAACGTGCTCACCCAGTTCGGGCTGGCGACGCTGGTCGGCGGGCTGCTCGCGCTGCTGGCCGGCATCCGGCGGCCGCCGTTCCGGTGGCGGGTGACCAAGGGGCCCTGGTTCCAGAACGCGCTGGCCACGCTGACCTTCCCCGACGAGGTCGAGGTCACCTGGTACGAGTCGACGGGCGACGGGGTCCGGCCGATCGACTCGGTCCGCCTGTCGTAGAAATGACCTCATGAGCGACGACCAGTACTCCCTCGCCGTCCCCTTCTACGACCTGTGGCACGAGGACGGGCACGTCCCCGAGATCCGCGAGCTGCTGCCGCCCCTGCTGAAGGGGGTGCGGCGCAGCGTCATGGAGATCGGCGCGGGCACCGGCCTGATCACCGAGCTGATCGTCCGGGAGACGACGGCCGACGTCTACGCCGTCGAACCGGCGCTCGCCATGCGGTCGGTGTTGCTGTCGCGGGTGGCCGCCAACGAGGAGGCGCGCCGCCGCGTCACCGTGCTGCCGTACGGCGCGCTCGACGTCGACGTGGACGAGCCGGTCGAGGCGATCGTGATGATCTCGGTGTTGCAGGCGTTCCCGGCGGCGCGGCGGGAGGAGTTGTGGCGGGTGCTGGCCCGGCAGCTCCAGCCGGGCGGGCTGCTGCTGTTCAACTGGCGCGAGCGGCCCGCGCCCACGCCGGGTGAGCTGGAGCTCATGGGGGCGTACCAGGTCGGGCGGCACACGTACGAGGTCTGGGGGCAGGTGGTCGAGGTCGCCGGCGAGACCGTGCGCTCCCGCTTCCTCTACCGGGTCAGGCAGCGCGGCGTGGTGATCGGCGAGGACGAGGTGACCAGCGAGGCCCACCGGCCGGGCGGCGAGCGGCTGGCCGCGGAGCTGGCCGCGGCCGGGTTCGCCAGGGACGAGGCTCCCGACGGCCTGGCGGCCTGGCGCAGGACGGCATAGCCGGAAGGCAGCCGGAGAAAGGTGGAACCGGGTTTCCCCATGCGGCCAAGAACAGGGTGACCGCATGAGAGAGGACCGGACGTGGTGAGTGTCGAGGACAGAACCGAAACGCTGGATGACTCGACGTTGATCGGGCATTCGCTCGGCGACCCCGAGCGTTTCGCGGCGTTGTTCGACCGGCACGCCGACGAGATCCACAGGTACGCCGCCCGGCGCCTGGGCGCGGAACTGGCCGACGACGTGACCGGCGAGGTGTTCCTCCTCGCCTTCCGTGGACGCGCCCGCTACGACCGCTCGCTGCCCGACGCCAGACCCTGGTTGTACGGCATCGCGACCAAGGTCGTGTCCCAGCACCGCAGGGCCGAACGGCGGCGCACCGCGGCCATGGCCAGGGTGGGCGCCGAGCGTCCGGGCGGCTTCGACGAGCGCAGCGCCGCCTGCGCCACCGCCGAGCAGCTCCAGCCCCGCCTGGCCAAGGCGCTGACCAGGCTCAGCGCGGGCGAGCGCGACCTGCTGCTGCTCGTGGCGTGGGCCGACCTGACCTACGAGGACGCCGCCCGCGCCCTCGGCGTGCCCGTCGGCACCGTTCGATCCAGGTTGCACCGGCTCCGCGTCAAGGTACGCAGGGCGCTCGGCGGCATCGACCCCTTCGCAGAGGAGCCCCAGCATGGATGACGAGATCCGTACCTTCGCCGACGGTAGGCCGTCCGCGCCGTCGTACGAGCCGCAGGCCCGCGCGCGGGCCAGGGAACGGCTGATGGCCGAGGCGCGCGGCGGGCGACGCCTGCGGCTGCCGAGGCTGGGCTGGCAGACGGCCGCCGCGTTCGGCGTCACGGTCGTCCTGGTCGGCGGCGTGGCGGTGGCGCTGTCCGGCCAGAACACGCCGGGCGCCCGGCCGGCCACGTCCGTGGTGCTCACGACCGGCGAGCTGAACCCCCGGCCGGACCAGTTCATCCTGGTCGAGTCCGACACCATGTACGGCGCGCACTCGGTCAACGGCTCCGGAGGGGAGAGCCGCCACCTCTACCGCCAGCACCGCAAGATCTGGAAGTCGGTGGACGGCAGCAAGGACGGCCTGCTGCTGACCGAAGGCCGCGAGCCGCGGCCCTGGCCGGGCGAGCCGCTGCCCGCGGACGCCGGGAACTGGCAGGGCAGCCAGTGGAACCGGCTCGCCTCCTGCCCCGACCGGCGTGGCTCCAACCGCGACGACTACGCCTACCTGAGCACGCTCCCGGCCGACGCCGCGGCGATGCGGGACCGCCTCTACCAGCCGGTTCCCCAGGGAAAGGACATCAGTGCCGACGCCGCCGCCTTCACCCGCGCCGGCGACCTCGTCAGGGAGAACTACCTGCCCAAGCCGCAGCGGGACGCCCTGTTCGAGGCCGTGAAGGCGATCCCCGGCGTCGAGGCGGCCGAGGGCGTGGCCGACTCCTCGGGACGCGTGGGCGTGGCGCTGGGCCGGGTCACCGACTACGGGGTGCGCGAGGAGCTGATCTTCGACCCGGTCGAGCACATGTTCCTCGGCGAGCGGCAGACGGCGGCCGGTGAGCAGGCCGGGGCGCCCAAGGGCAGCGTGCTGGCCCTGACGGCCCAGCTCGACGTCTCGCTGGTGGACGCCCTGCCGGACGCCCCCGACGCCGGCGCCGACGCGAGCTGTACGGCGGAGACCCTGGCCCCCACCCCCATCCCCTCGGAGACCGACGTGGCGACGTCGGAGCAGCCGGCGGCCGAGGTGACGATCACGTCCACCATGGAGCCGCCCACGGCCGCGCTGGCCGCCGGGCCGAAGCCGGAGCCCACCGACACGCCCACCCCGGGCGGCGGGCCGGTGCCGGAGCCCACGCGTACCGTGACGCCCACCCCGGCCGGCTCCTGACGGCCGGCGGCTCGTCACCCGGCGGGCCCGCGCAGGCGGGTCCGCCGGGTGCGGCCGTGCGGTCCTAGAGGCTTTCCAGGACGGCGGCGAGCTGGTCGACCGCCCAGAGCAGGTCCTCCTCGGAGATCACGATCGGCGGCGCGAGCCGGATCGTGGACCCGTGGGTGTCCTTGGCGAGCACGCCGCGGGCCATCAGCGCCTTGGACACCTCGCGGCCCGTGCCGAGGGCCGGGTCGATGTCCACGCCCGCCCACAGCCCGCGACCGCGCACCGCCACCACGCCCTTGCCGATCAGCTCGCGCAGCCGGGCGTGCAGCACCTCGCCGAGCCTGGCGGCCCTGGCCTGGAACTCGCCGGTGTTCAGGATGTCGATGACCGCGATCCCGACCGCGCAGGCCAGCGGGTTGCCGCCGAACGTGGACCCGTGCTGGCCCGGCTTGATGACCCCGAGGACGTCCTCGTCCGCGGCGACGGCCGACACCGGCACCACGCCGCCGCCGAGCGCCTTGCCCAGGATGTACATGTCGGGCACGACGTTCTCGTGGTCGCAGGCGAACGTGCGGCCGGTGCGGCCGAGCCCGGACTGGATCTCGTCGGCGATCATCAGCACGTTGTTCTCGGTGCAGATGCGCCTGACCTCGGTCAGGTAGCCGTCCGGCGGCACGAGCACGCCCGCCTCGCCCTGGATCGGCTCGACGAGGACGGCCACCGTGTTGTCGTCGACGGCCTCCCTGATCGCCTCGGCCGACCCGTAACGCACGATCTTGAACCCGGGCGTGTACGGCCCGAACCCGTCGTGCGCGTCGGGGTCGGTCGAGAAGCTGATGATCGTGGTGGTGCGGCCGTGGAAGTTGTCCTCCATCACGATGATGTTGGCCTGCTCGGGCGCCACGCCCTTGACCTCGTAACCCCACTTGCGGGCCACCTTGATCGCGGTCTCGACGGCCTCGGCGCCGGTGTTCATCGGCAGGATCATGTCCTTGCCGGTGAGGTCGCCGAGCCCGGCGCAGAACCGGGCGAACTGGTCGTGGTAGAACGCCCGGCTGGTCAGCGTGAGGTTCTTGAGCTGCTCCTGGGCGGCTTCGATGATCTTCGGATTGCCGTGACCGAAGTTCAGGGACGAATAGCCCGACAGGCAGTCGAGGTAGCGCTTGCCCTCGACGTCGACGACCCACGCCCCGTGCGCCTCGTGGATGACCACGGGCAGCGGATGGTAGTTGTGCGCGCTGCGGCGCTCGCTCACTTCGATCAGCTCTGCGCTGGTGCTCATGTTACTTCTCCCCCCTGATCTCCAGTGTGCAGCACTTGGGGCCCCCACCGGCCTTGCGCAGCTCCGACAGGTCGACCGGGATCACCTCGTAGCCGCGCCGCTTGAGCTCCAACTGCAGCCCGGTCGCCTCGGCGTTGATCACGATGTTCCGGCCGTCGCTGACCGCGTTGAGCCCGAGCACCTCGGCGTCCTCGGCGGTCGCGATCACCGCGTCCGGGAACATCACGCGCAGCACCTCCTGGCTGCCCTTGGAGAAGGCGCCGGGGTAGTAGGCGACGTTGCGGCCGTCGAGCGGGAACAGCGCGGTGTCCAGGTGGTAGAAGCGCGGGTCGACCAGCTTCAGCGAGACGACCGGACGGCCCAGGTACTCCTGCGCCTCCTGGTGGGCGACCACGTCGGTGCGGAAGCCGGTGCCGGCGAGGATGACCTCGTCGAGGGTGAGGAAGTCGCCCTCGCCCTCGTTGACGTGCGTGGGCTCCAGCGCCGGGTAGCCGCGCTCGGTGAACCAGCGCAGGTAGGCGGAGCCCTCGGCGCCGCGCTCGGGGAAGGTGAAGCGGGCGCCGTAGACCCGGCCGCCGACGACCAGCGCGCCGTTGGCGGCGAACACCATGTCGGGCAGGCCGTCGATCGGGTCGATGAGGCTGACCTCGTGCCCGAGCTCCTCGTAGGCCGACTTCAGTCCCTCCCACTGCCGGATCGCCACCTCACGGTCCGCGCCGGCCTCGGGGTCCATCCACGGGTTGATCGCGTACTCGACCGCGAAGTAGTCCGGGCGGCACATGAGGAAGTGTTTGGGCATGCAGGGCTCCGTCGTCGTCTGCAGGGAGATTCCCGTTTCCGGGAGGACGAGGACAGCCTAAGAATTGGTGTTTGCGCAGGCCAAGCGGTGCGCATTGCGCGTTCGCGCAGGTCTGTTGCGTCTATCGGCCGACCATGTGCGATCCGTTGCGTGACTCCGTCAGGGCGCTTCCCGGAGGGATGTCGACCAGCCTCGACAACACGATCGAGCTCTTGGTCCGGACCACGAAAGCCTCCGCCGCGATGCGCTCGATGACCCGCTCGACGTGCCGTACGTCCGTGGCCCTGATGTGCAGCAGCGCGTCCGCCTGGCCCGTGATCGTGGCCGCCGCCACCACCTCGGGGAACTTGGCCACCGCCACCGCGATGTCCGACGGCTTGGTCTTGCCCTGGCAGAACAGTTCGACGTACGCCTCGGTGGTCCAGCCGAGCGCCTGCGGCGCGACCCTGGCGCTGAAGCCGGTGATCGCCCCGCTCTTCTGCAACCGGTCGACCCGCCGCTTGACGGCCGAAGCGCTCAGCCCCACCTGATGGCCGATGTCCGCGTAGGTCGCGCGGGCGTCGTCCACGAGCGCCGCGATGATGTCACGATCGAGCCGGTCCAGTTCCACGGGCTCTGTATACCGCCTGGCCAGGCTGGCGCGCGACGAGCGCCGCGCGGGAGACTGGGCGTTCGGTCCACTGCCGGAGGATTGCCGCCACATGAATATCGCACGTTTTCCCGAGGGTTTCGTCTGGGGAGCCTCGACGTCGGCCTTCCAGATCGAAGGGGGCACGTCCGCCGACGGACGTGGGCCGTCCATTTGGGATGACTTCGCGGGAGTGCCCGCCGACGCCTGCGACCATTACCACCGATATCGCGACGACGTACGGCTGATGAAAGACCTGGGAATGGCCGCGTACCGGTTCTCGGTGAGCTGGCCGCGCGTTCTTCCCGAAGGCGCGGGAAAGGTCAACGCGGCCGGGCTCGACTTCTACGAGCGGCTGGTCGACGCCTTACTCGAAGCGGGCATCACGCCTTATGCGACCCTTTATCACTGGGACCTGCCGCAGGCCCTGGAGGAACGCGGCGGATGGCCCGCCCGCGACACCGCCCGCCGGTTCGCCGACTACGCCGCGATCGTCGCCGCCCGGCTCGGCGACCGGGTCCGCACCTGGTTCACCGTCAACGAGCCGTGGGTGGCGGCCTTCGTCGGCCACGGCTCGGGGGTGCACGCGCCGGGCCGCAGGTCGGCCGCCGACGCGTTCAGGAGCGCCCACCACCTGCTGCTCGCCCACGGCATGGGCGCCCAGGCCCTGCGCGCCGCCGGCGCCGCCGAGGTGGGGGCCGTGCTCAACTTCTCGCCCGTCCTGACGCCCGCCCAGGTCGGCGACTTCGACCGGCCGCTGTCGGAGGAGGACGCCGAGGCCGTGGCCAGGATCGACGCCCTCGTCCACCGGCAGTTCCTCGACCCGCTGCTGCGCGGGGCCTACCCCGCCGACCTGCTGCCGGTCATCGAGGAGCACGCGGGGCTCGGGCACGTCCACGACGGCGACCTGGCCGTCGTCGCCCAGCCGCTCGACCTGCTCGGCGTCAATTACTACACGCCCGCGGTCGTCCAGGCGCAGCCCGGCGAACCGGCCGACCCGGCTTTTCCGGGAAGCGCCGGCGTGCTTTTCAGCACCATTCCGACGGCGGTCACCGCGATGGGCTGGCCGATCGTCCCGAACGCCCTCTCGCTGCTGCTCAGGCGGCTCACCCGCGAATATCCCGGCCTCGAACTCATGCTCACCGAGAACGGCGCCGACTTCGTCGACACGGTCACCCCCGACGGCATTCACGACGTGGAGCGCGTGCAATTCATCGAGGAACACCTGCGGGCCCTGCGCACCTCGATCGAGGAAGGCGCGAACGTCCGCGGATATCTCGTCTGGACGCTGCTCGACAATCTCGAATGGGCCGACGGCCACCGGCGCAAGTTCGGCCTCGTGCACGTCGACTTCGAGACCCAGCGCAGGCGTCCCAAGGACAGCGCGCTGTGGTACCGGGACGTGATCAGGCGCAACGGCCTGACCGAGGTCCCGCCGAAGAGGCCCACCCTGGAGACCGTGGCCGCCCGCGCCCGGGTCTCCAGGGCCACCGTCTCCCGCGTCGTCAACGGCGAGACGTCGGTCAGCCCCGAGGTGCGCGCTTCGGTGCTCCAGGCCGTCAAGGAGCTCGGGTACGTGCCCAACGCCGCCGCCGGCAGCCTGGTCACCCGGCGCACCGACACGGTCGCGCTGGTGTTGTCGGTCCCCAGGAACGCCGCCGACCCGCTGCTCCCGGCCGTCGTCCAGTACGTCACGAGCCTGCTGGAGGGCGCGGGCAAGCAGATCACGCTCATGCTCGCCGACACCGCCGAGAGCCACCGCCGCATCGTCCGGCACGCCGAGGCGCGGCTGGTGGACGGCGTCGTCCTGCTGCCGCCCGACCGGGGCGACACGCTGGCCGAACACCTCTCGCGCACCGGCGTGCCCCTCGTGCTGCTGGGCCGGCCGCCGGTCAGCTCGCTGGTGCCGTACGTGGAGGCCGACAACGTGGCGGGCGCCGCGGCGGCCACCGAGCACCTGCTCGCGACGGGCCGCCGTCGCATCGGCATGATCTGCGGCCCGATGGACCTGGTCGCCACGCAGGACCGCCTCGCCGGCCACCGCGCGGCCCTCGAACGCGCCGGGTTGCGGCCCCGCCTGGCGATCGGCGACCTCACCCGCGCCTCCGGGACGGCCGCGGCCGGCCAGCTCCTCGGCGACAGCCCCGACCTGGACGCGATCTTCGCGGCCGGCGACCAGATGGCGATCGGTGCCCTGCGGGCCGCCCGCGCCGCCGGCCGGCGGGTGCCCGACGACCTGGCGATCGTGGGCTTCGGCGACATCGACGCCGCCTCGGCCACCACCCCCGCCCTCACCACCGTACGGCTGCCCGTCGCCGAGCAGGCACTGGCCCTCGCGCGGCTGCTGCTGTCGCGGCTGGAGGGCCGCAGCACCGCGCCGGACGTCCTGCCCACCCGCCTGGTGGTGCGCGAGTCGGCCTAGATCTGCCGCTCGAACAGGCGCGGGAAGACCTTGGACACCTTCGACAGCAGGTACTCGCCGTAGGTGCCGGTGAAGTCCACCTGGCCGTCCCACCGCTCGCCGGCGGCGTAGGGGAGTGGCGGCACCTCGCTGTCCCAGCCGGGGTCGAAGAAGAACGGGTAGCTCAGGCGCTCGTTGCCGCTGCGGTTGCGTACGCGGTGGGGGGTCGAGCGGTAGCGGCCGCCGGTGAGCTTGTCGAGCATGTCGCCGATGTTGCAGACGAACGTGCCCTCCAGTGGCGGCGCCTCGATCCAGCCGTCCGCCGTGCGGACCTGGAGCCCGCCGTTGGAGTCCTGGAGGAGGAGGGTGAGCAGGCCATAGTCGGTGTGCTCGCCCACGCCCCAGGTGTCGTCGTCGTCCGGCGGGGCGGGCGGGTAGTGGAAGATCCGGAACAGGACGGTCGGGTCGGCGGTGTAGCCGGTGCGGAAGTAACCCTCGTCCAGGCCCAGGCTCAGCGCCACCCCGGACATGACCGCCTGGGCGACCTCCGTCATCGTGTCCAGGTAGGCGAGCACGGCCTCCCGCAGCTCGGGCACCTGGGCGGGGAACAGGTTGGGGCCGTGCAGCGGCAGCGGGCCGGGCGGTTGCTCGGCGCCGAAGTAGACGCCCTCCTTCAGGTCCGGCCGGCCTGAGGTCAGCTCGCCGCCGACCGGGAAGAAGCCGCGCCAGGCCGGGCCGCCCCGGTCCATCGAGATCTCGTCCTTGACCTCCTCGGGCAGCGCGAAGAAGCGCCGGGCGGCCGCGTCGAGCCGGTCGAGGAGGTCGTGCGGCACGCCGTGGCCGCGGACGTAGAAGAACCCGTTGTCGCGGCAGGCCGCGCCGATCGCGGCGGCGGCGGCCTGCCGTGCGGGGCCCGTGGTGTCGCCGAGCAGCGGGGAGATGTCGATCACCGGCAATTCGCGCACCGCCTCATTGTTCCCCATTTCCCGCGATCACCATCGAAGGCTGGACCCGGGCCGGAGACCGGACGCGATTCTCCCTGCCGTCAGGTTGTCGAGAAGGTGAACCAGTTGACGTTGACGAAGTCGGCGGGCTGGCCGCTGCTGAAGGTCAGGTAGACGGTGTGCGTGCCGGTCACCCCGCTGATGTTGGCCGGGACCGTACGCCAGCTCTGCCAGCCGCCGGTGCCGGCGAGGGCGAAGTCGCCGATGGGCGCGGCGGACGGGCTGTCCAGCCGTACCTGCACCAGCCCGCTCACCCCGGACGCCGCTCCCGAGGCCACCCTGGCCTTGAACTGGCGGGCGGGCTCGGACCCGAAGTTCACCCCGTCGTAGCGCAGCCAGTCGCCGTTGGCGATGGCGCCGACGTTCTGGCCGCCGCCGGTGTCGGTGGTGGTCTCGACGATGGTGCCCGACTGGGCCTGGTAGCGCTCGGCCTGGATGGTGGAGCGCGCGTCCACGCCGCCCGGGACGGTCGGGGTCACAGTGGGTGTCGCGGTGGGGGTCGGGCCGGTGCCGCTCTGCCAGACGGCCACGTAGTCCACCAGAAGCGGATGCCCGGGGACGGTCGCCGCCGTCGGTGTGCCCGTACCGGCCAGGGCGTTGGGGAAGGCGCCGCCCATGGCCAGGTTGAGCAGCAGGAAGTAGCCGCCGTGCCCGGTCATGGCGTCCCAGGTGGCGGCGTCGAGCTGGCCCTGGCTCACGCTGTGGAACTGCTGGCCGTCGACGTACCAGCGCAGCTGGTTGGGGGTGGCGGCGCGGTCCCACTCGAAGCGGTAGGTGTGGAAGGCCGACTGGCAGGCCGAGCCGGGGCAGGCCCGGCTCGCGCCGAGGCCGGTGGTCTCGTTGCAGGGGCCGCCGGGGTTGACGCCGCAGTGGAGCACGCCCCACACCGAGTTGATGCCGTTGACGTTCTCCATGATGTCGAACTCGCCGATGCCCGGCCAGTTCCAGTAGTTCCCCCGGTACGGCGCCCCGAGCGCCCAGAACGCCGGCCAGTAGCCGAGGGCGGCCTGACCGGTCACGTCCGGCATCTGGATCCTGCCCTCGATCCGCAGGACGCGCCCGGCGGCCGGCTTGAAGTCGGCCCGCCTGGTCTCGACGCGGGCCGAGGTCCACTCGCCCGAACCGTTGCGCAGGGGCGTGATGCGCAGGTTGCCGGAGCCGTCGAGGCTGACGTTGGAGGTGCTGGAGGTGTAGTTCTGGACCTCGCCGGTGCCCCAGTTGCCCGGCCCGCCGGGGTAGCCGTGCCCGGTGTCGGTGATCCACTCGGCGGACGAGGGCGGCGTCCCGGCCGAGCCGTTGAAGTCGTCGGACCAGACCAGCGACCAGCCGGACGGCGTGGGCGGCACGGACGCCGAGGCGCTGACGGCCACCTTGACGAGCAGCCCGGTGAGTGCCACGAGCACCACGGCCACGGCCAGCAGGCGGCGCCTGTGCCGGATCGGTGTTGTCATCCCTGCTCCATGGGGGGTGTGGAGACGAATGAGAGAGCGCTCTCTTGACGTGACGTAAACACGCGGTTTACCTGTTGTCAATACGGGAGAGCGCGCTCCGAAGCAGGCGACGGGGGGTGCTCCGTGTCCACGCCGGGACCTCCCGGCGGCCGGACGCGAAACGGCGGTCACCGGCGTCCCTGTCGGGAGCCCGTGACCGCCGTCGTGTCCGGAGGGGGAGGCGGCCGCTCAGCCCTTCTCCGCCTCGCCGGTGGCCTGTTCGAGCGCGTCCTCGGGCGAGGCCTCGAGGTCCTGCTCGGCGTCGGCACCGGCCTGAGCGGAGGCCTTGTCCAGGCGCACCCAGCTCGTCACGCTCTCCACGGCGAACAACACGAACAGGTACGCCGTCAGCACCGCGAGCACCGGCGTCAGCCAGCCCAGCGCCGCGCCGGCACCGATGAGCAGCAGGCGCAGCTCCCAGCCGAGCCCCGCGTGGAACACCCACGCGGGCGGCCAGATGCTCTGCCGCGTACGGTAGACGGTGTCGTAGGTGTGGTAGCCCACCACGTAGACCAGCACGAACAGCAGCCACTTCGGCGCGCCGGCGGCCAGGCCGATCGCGATCATGGCCAGGAACTCGGTGCCGCGCAGCAGCGGCGGGGTGAGCCAGTCGAAGCGGCTCAGGTGGTCGCGCGGCGCGGTCGGCAGCACGAGCAGCAGCGTGATGGCCACCGGCAGGAGCAGCAGCGGCCCCTTGTCGGGCAGCCCGACGACGGTGACGGCGATGACGGCGAGCAGCGCCACGAGCGTGGCGGGGACGGGCGGGAGGCCCTTGCCCAGCTTGCCCGACAGGGCGTGCACGAGCGGGCCGTCGTCGCGGTAGGCGAGCAGGCGGGCGGTCTGGATGCGGCGGCGTTCCTCGTCGGGATCCGGCGTGGGGGTGGCCATGGCCTGCGGTTGAGTGATCATACGAGCGACCTCATGAGGCGTCCGGTGAGGGTGTAGGCGGCGGCGAGGGAGCCCCAGATCACGAGGGTGAGGAACGTGATCCGGGCGTCGAAGAGGGCGGCGGTGATCGCGATGGCCGCGAACCGCTCGCCGATGGGGAACACGATCATCTTCCGCGCCCAGTGGACCGCGCGGAACTTGCCCGCCCTGGTCCACATCTTGAGCACACCGCGCAGGCCCTGGCTGCGCTCCACCTTGCGCCGCTCCAGAGCCTTGCGCAGGTCACTGTCGTCGGGGGCGTCGAGCGGGAGCGTGGGGAGCGGCGCGGGCGGCTTGCGCCGGTTGGAGATGCCGAAGGAGAAGTCGAGCAGGTGGCGAATGGACTGCAGCCCGATCGCGGCCAGCGCCAGGATCCAGATGTCGTCGCCGTTGCCCGAGACGACCCAGCCGACGGCCAGGCCGGCGAAGACCACGTATTCCTTGAAGCGGTCGAAGGTGGCGTCGAGCCAGGCTCCGAGCACGCCGAATTTTCGGGCGTACCGGGCGACCTGTCCGTCGACGCAGTCGAACACGAAGGCGAAGTAGATCAGCAGCCCGCCGGCGATCATCCACGGCCGGTCGCCGGTGGCGAAGCAGGCGGCGGCGGCCACGCCGAGCGTGATCGAGATCAGCGTCACCTGGTTGGGCGTCAGCCCGCGCCGGGCCGCCCAGCGGGCGATGAAACGCGAGTAGGTGGAGACGAAGTACGTGGTGAAGAAGCCATCGGCGCCCTTGACCGCGTTGTTGAGCCGGGCGCGGTCCTCGTTCATGCCGGCCATCTCGGCCCCGGCCTCGTTGACCTCCTCCTGGGTGGCCACCCGGCGGTAGAACAGGTCGCGCCGGCCGCGGATGCCGACCGACACGCCGTTGCGCACCAGGCCGAACACGACGAGCTGGACGAGGTCGTCGTCCTTGCCGAAGCGGTCGGCCATGTGGGCCAGCTCGCGGCAGGTCTGCGCGAGCACGGGGGCGTTGCGGGCACTGATGTGCAGCGGGCCGAGCAACACCGCGTTGGGCCTGGTCACCGCGTGGTTGGCGGTGCCGACCGACACGACGCGCGACTTGCCGGCGCGCGTCCGGACCGGCAGCCCTTCGAGGCGGCCGTAGCCGATCTCCGGCTCGGCCTCGTCGATCGGTACGGTGTCCTCCTGCGCCTCCTCGGCCACCTCCAGCCGCGGCTCCTTGGCCACGAGCGCGAGCGCGCCGCGCTTGGCCTTGGTGATCTGGTAGATCAGCTCGTCGTGGACGACCGAGTTCTGGGGGAGGATGAGGAGGCTATCCGTTGCCGAATCAGCGACGTCGGCCAGGGCGCGCAGGGCGGCGGCCACGTCGCCGGTCTCGATCGTGGCGGGGCGCGGATCATAGGAAGCGAGCTGGCCTCGCAGCCGCTCGGCCACGGTGGGATTGCCGGGCAGCGCGGCCAGCCTCAGGCCGGTCGGAGAGGTGTCGGGGCCGGGCGAAGAGCCCAGCAGGACCACGCGGGTCATGACTCCCTTTCGAGGCAGTAGCGGGGGGTTGAACAACGGGTGATGCGGGGACAGACGTCAAAGTCTAGTGACGGCAGGGCAAAGTCGCGTCACTAGAGCATGCCCGGAACAAGCCGCGGGTGCGGCCGTAAGATGGGCAAGTGAGTCTCTACCGCGACGAAGGCGTCGTCCTGCGGACGCAAAAACTCGGTGAGGCCGACCGCATCGTCACCGTTCTGGCCAAGCGCACCGGCAAGATCCGGGCGGTGGCCAGGGGCGTGCGCCGCACCAAGTCACGCTTCGGCGCGCGGTTGGAGCCGTTCACGCACGTCGACCTCCAGCTGCACACCGGCCGTACGCTCGACGTGATCACCCAGGCGGAGACCATCCGCCCCTACGGCGAGGCCCTGGCCGTCGACTATCCCCGCTACACCGCCGGCAGCGCCATGCTGGAGACGGCCGACCGGCTGACCCAGGGCGAGAAGGAGCCGGCGCTGCGGCAGTTCCTGCTGCTGGTCGGCGGGCTGCGCACGCTGTCCGAGCGCGCCCACGAGGCCAGGCTGGTGCTCGACGCCTACTTCCTGCGTTCGCTGGCGGTGGCGGGTTACGCGCCCGCGCTTGAGGCGTGCGCCAAGTGCCAGGCCCCCGCGATCAGGGCCTTCGCCATCGTCGCGGGCGGCGTGGTGTGCGGGGCGTGCCGCCCGCCGGCGGCGGCCGTGCCGGCGGGGGAGACGATCGGGCTCATGACGGCGCTGCTGCGCGGCGACTGGACCACCGCCGACGCCTCGGAGTCACGCCATCGCAGCGAGTGCAGCGGTCTGGTCGCCGCATATCTGCAATGGCATCTCGAACACGGAATACGCTCTCTGCGACACGTCGAAAGGGAGCATGCGTGAACGTCCGGCCTCCGACCCCTCATCCGTCAGGCGCGACCCCGCCGCCGATCCCGCGTGACCTCGTGCCCCGGCACGTCGCCATCGTCATGGACGGCAACGGCCGCTGGGCCAAGGCGCGCGGCCTGCCGCGCACCGAAGGTCACAAGGCGGGCGAGTCATCGCTGTTCGACGTCATCGAGGGGGCCATCGAGCTGGGCATCCCCTACCTGAGCGCCTACGCCTTCTCCACGGAGAACTGGAAGCGCTCGCCCGACGAGGTGCGCTTCCTCATGGGCTTCAACCGCGACGTCATCAGGCGGCGACGCGACGAGCTCAACGCGATGGGCGTACGGGTGCGCTGGGCGGGCCGTCCCGGGCGGCTGTGGAAGAGCGTGATCTCCGAGTTGCAGGACGCCGAGCGGATGACGGTCGGCAACAGCAAGCTGACGTTGCAGTTCTGCGTCAACTACGGCGGGCAGGCCGAGATCGTCGACGCGGCGGTCAAGCTGGCGGCCGACATCGCGGCCGGGCGGGTCAAGCCGTCCAAGGTGACCGAGAAGGTGTTCGCCCGCTACCTCGACGAGCCGGAGATCCCGCCGGTCGACCTGTTCCTGCGCTCCTCGGGCGAGCAGCGCTTCTCCAACTTCCTGTTGTGGCAGTCGGCCTACGCCGAGATGGTCTTCCTCGACCGGCTCTGGCCCGACTTCGACCGCCGCGACCTGTGGGAGGGCTGCGAGATCTACGCCAAGCGCGACCGGCGTTACGGCGGCGCGATCCCCAACCAGGTCCCCGGCGCCTAGGGAAACCCCGGGTCCACCCCTGCTGAGCTGCCGCGCTGGACGACGACTATACGCCGATATAGTCTGCTACTCGTTCGGGTAGTCAACTGTACAAGCGAACAGTCATGAGGCAGATCATGAGCGACGCCATCTCGGTGGCCGGACTCGTCAAGACGTACGGCCGGACCCGGGCCCTGGACGGCCTCGACCTGGACGTACGCACCGGCGAGGTGCACGGCTTCCTCGGTCCCAACGGCGCGGGCAAGAGCACCACGATCCGGATCCTGCTCGGCCTCGTACGGGCCGACGCGGGCAGCGCCCGCCTGCTCGGCGGCGACCCCTGGCACGAGGCCGCCGAGCTCCACCGCCGCCTGGCGTACGTGCCGGGCGACGTCACGCTGTGGCCCGACCTGTCGGGCGGCGAGGTGATCGACCTGCTCGGACGGCTGCGCGGCGGCCTCGACCGCGGGCGCAGGAAGGACCTGCTCGACCGGTTCGACCTCGACCCGCGCAAGAAGGGCCGGGCCTACTCCAAGGGCAACAGGCAGAAGGTCGCCCTGGTCGCGGCGCTCGCCTCCGACGCCGAGCTGCTGCTGCTCGACGAGCCGACCTCGGGGCTCGACCCGCTCATGGAGGAGACCTTCCGCGAGGTCGTCAGGGAGGAGCGGCGGCGCGGCGACCGTACGGTGCTGCTGTCCAGCCACATCCTGTCCGAGGTCGAGGCGCTGTGCGACCGGGTGACGATCATCCGCGACGGCCGCGCGGTCGAGAGCGGCACCCTGGCCGAACTGCGCCACCTGACCCGTACCACCGTCCACGCCGAGCTCGACCGGCCCGCCGAAGGGCTGGCCGCGCTGCCCGGTGTGCACGACCTGCGCGCCGAGGGCGGCCGGGTGCGGTTCGACGTGGACGCGGGCGCGCTCGGCGCGGCGCTGCGCGGCCTGGCCGAGGCGGGCGTGCGCACCCTCGACAGCCGCCCCCCGACGCTGGAGGAGCTGTTCCTGCGCCACTACGAGGGCACGGGCGGCGGGCGGCGGGCGGAGGCCGTGCGATGAGCCCCGGCACCGGCGTGCTCGTCCGCCTGGCGCTGCGCCGCGAGCGGGCGGTCGCACCCTGGTGGCTCCTGCTGCTCGTGGCCCTCGCCCTGGCGATGGTCGCCTACATCAACCGGAACATGGCCACCTACGAGCTGAAGCTCGCCTACACCGAGGTCGTCCGGCGCTACGCCTTCTTCCAGGCGCTCGGCGGCGGGTACGTCGAGCCGCGCCTGGAGGTGCTGGCGACCTGGCGCAGCGGCGGCTTCCTCTACGTGATCAACGCGTTCGCCGCCCTGATGACCGTCGTCAGGCACACCCGCAGGGAGGAGGACGCGGGCCGGACCGAGCTGCTGCGCGCGGGCGTGGTGGGCCGCCGCGCGCCGCTCGGCGCGGCCCTGCTGGTGGCCGGGACGACCAGCCTGGCCGGCGGCGCGCTGGTCGCCGCCGCCCTGCTCGCCGCCGGCCTCGAACCCGCCGGCACGCTCGCGTACGGCGCCGCCGTCGTGGTGGCCGGCTGGGTGTTCGCGGGCATCGCCGCCGTGGCCGCGCAACTGGTCCGCGAGGCCCGTACCGCCACGGTCATCGGCCTGTACGCGCTCGGCCTGGCCTACGTGCTGCGCTACACCGCCGACGCGAGCGGCCAGCACTGGCTCAAGGCCCTGTCACCGCTCGGCTGGAGCCACATGGTGGACGCCTACAAGGACGAGCGCTGGTGGCTGCTGGGGGTGTCCGCGCTGGTCGCGGGGGCGTTGTGCGCGGTGGCGTACACGCTGGCCGGCCGCCGCGACCTCGGCTCGGGGCTGCTGGCCGAACGGCCCGGCAGGGAGTCGGCCCCCGGGCTGCGCGGCCCGGTCAGCCTGGCCTGGCGGCTGCACCGCGGCCTGCTGCTGAAGTGGGCGGCCGGAACGGCGGCCTTCGCGGCGGTGGGCGGCGCGATGGGCCCGCTGGCCAAGGACGTCCTGGCCCGCCCGAGCGTCGTGGTCACGAACATCACGACCCTGCTCGGCGTCTCCCCGGAGGCCGCCCTCGACGGGTACATGTGGTACTACCTGCTGATCCTCGCCTACTGCATCGCGCTCTACCCGGTGCTGATGATCGTGCGGCTGCGGTCGGAGGAGACCTCGGGCCGCGCGGAGGCCGTGCAGGCCACGCCCCTGACCCGGGTGCGCTGGGCGGCCGGGCACCTGGTCGTGGCCGCCCTCGGCACGGCGGCGCTGCTGGCGCTCACCGCCCTCGTCTTCAGCGCCGTGTACGGGGCGCTCCTCGGCGACTTCACCGGCACCGCGCCGCGTTTCCTGGCCGCCGCGCTGAGCCAGGCCCCGGCGGCGTGGTGCGTCGGCGCGGTCTGCCTGGCGGCGTACGGGCTGGTGCCCCGGGCGAGCGTGCCGCTCTGCTGGGCCGCCTGGATCCTGACCGCCCTGCTCGGTCAGGTCGTCGCCCCCTTCTACGGGGTGTGGGGCGGCACCCCGTTCGAGCCGTTCCACTACCTGCCGAACATCCTGGCGGGGCAGGCGTTCGGGACGGTGCCGGTGCTCGTGCTGCTCGCGCTGACGGCCGTGCTGACCGCCGGCGGGCTGCTCGCGCTACGCCGCCGCGACGCCTGCTGAGGGGCCTTGGCTTGCCGCCGGGATGGGGAACACTGGCATGCCGGTCAGGCTGAGAGCGGGTGAAGGCGGGTACAACCCGTTCCCCCTACGTCTTGAAGGAGGGCCGATGCTCCCAGGTTGCGGCTCGTGCAACTGCTCCGACGTCTTCGCCACCGCCAAACCACCGTGGTGGCAGACATCCAGCGAAGCGCCCTGAATCGGGCGTACCTGCCGCCCGCCCCCGGTGACCTGGGGGGCGGGCGGTCCGCTTTCCGGGGCCCGCGACGGGTCAGGCGCGGCGGCGGGCCCGGTAGGCGGCGACGTGCATGCGGTTGCCGCAGGTACGGCTGTCGCAGTAGACCCGCGAACGGTTGCGGGACTCGTCCACGAACACGCGGTCGCAGTCGGGGGCCGAACACGTGCGCAGGCGTTCCATCTCGCCCTCCACCAGCAGGTGCGCCAGCGCCACGCCGCAGTCGGCGGCCACGTGCTCGGCCAGCGAGGCGTCGTTGGCGAAGTAGTGGACGTGCAGCGGGTGGCCGTCGTGCTCGGTCAGCCTGGGCGTGATGCGCGTCTCGGCGAGCAGCGCGTTGAGGGTGCGCACGGCGCTTGCCACGTCGGGGGCGGTGAACACCCGGTGGAACGCCTCGCGCACCATCCGGACCTGGCCGAGGTCGCGGGCCGTCAGCGCGCCGACGCCGCTGACCTGCCGGGACTCCACGAAGGTCTGCAGCTCGGCCAGGCTGGCCAGGTCGTCGCCGCCGCCGGTGGACGGAGAGGTGTTGACCAGGTCGACAACGGTGGCCAAAGAATGCACCATGTCATGGCCAAACGGCATGTTGACTCCTGTCGGGGCCGGTTCTAGCGTGGTCGCAGCGTATCTCTCCCATGGCGCTCGGGGGGTTTCCATGAGTGCATATCGGCGTATCGTCCTGATCGCGATCGCCGGAGCACTGATCATCTCCACCTCCGGTCCCCTCGTACGTCTGTCGGAGGTGTCGCCCGCGACGTCGGCGTTGTTCCGCTGCGCGTACGCGGTGCCGCCCATGCTCGTGCTGGCCTGGCTCGAACGCCGGAAGCTGGGGCCCCTGCCGCTCAAGGGCGCGCTGCTGGCCTGGGCCGCCGGCGCGCTGTTCTCGCTCGACCTGCTCTTCTGGCACCAGTCGATCAAGCTGGTCGGCGCGGGCCTGGCGACCGTGCTGGGCAACCTCCAGGTGTTCATCGTGGCCTTCGCCGCCTGGGGCCTGTTCCGCGAGCGGCCCTCGAACCGGCTCATGGCCGGCACGCCGATCGTCTTCGGCGGGGTCGTGCTGATCTCGGGGGTGTTCGACGGCTCGGCGTACGGGCTCGATCCCGTCATGGGCGCGGTCACCGGGCTGGTCACCTCGGTGGTGTACGCGGCGTACCTGCTGCTCCTGAAGGCGGGACCGGGGCGTACGGCCGGGCCGCTGGCGCAGGCGACCGTCGTGGCCACCGTGCTGATCGCGGTGCTCAGCCCGCTGTTCGGCTGCGCCGACCTGGCGCCGGAATGGCCGGCGCACGGGTGGCTGCTGCTGCTCGCGCTGGGGCCGCAGGTGGTGGGGTGGCTGCTGATCACGTACTCGCTGCCCAGGCAGCCCGCGGCGCTCACGTCGCTGCTGCTGCTCGTGCAGCCGGTGGTCACCGTCGCGATCTCCGCGCTCACCCTGGGGGAGCGGCCCTCCGCGCTGCAGTTCGCCGGGTGCGCCGCGGTCGTGCTCGGCGTGTTGTACGGCTCCCGCTGCGCTCAGCCCACGCGGGCCGGCGCCGAGCAGGACGAGCAGGTGCCGAAGACCTCGACCGTGTGAGTGATCCCGGTGAAGCCGTGCTCGCTGCCGATCGCCTCGGCCCAGCGCTCGACGGCGGGCCCGGCCACCTCGACCGTGTGGCCGCAGCGGCGGCAGACCAGGTGGTGGTGATGGTCGTCGCTGGCGCACGCGCGGTAGACCGACTCTCCCTCGTCCGTGCGCAGCACGTCGACCTGGCCGCAGTCGGCCAGCGCCTGGAGCGCCCGGTAGACGGTGGTCAGGCCGATCTTGGCGCCGTGCAGGCGCATCTCGGCGTAGACGTCCTGGGCGCTGCGGAACCCCTTGCTGTGGCGCAGGGTGTCGTGCACGGCATCACGCCTCGTCGTCATGCGGCCTCCTCGACACGGACTCGTGGTCGCGGGCTCACCGGGGACTCCTGGATGCGGCCTCGCCGTACGAATTTACCGACACCTAGGGCCAGGACGAAGCCGGCGAGGGCAAGAAGCACGATCGCCGCGCCCGGAGGAACCCGTGCCGACATCGTCGAGGCCAGCAGGCCGCCCACCGAGGCGAGCACGCCGAACAACATCGCCAGCCCCATCGTGGCCCGGAACCCCCTGGTGAGCTGCTGGCTCGTGGCCACCGGGATCACCATCAGGGCGCTGACCAGCAGCAGGCCGACCACGCGCATGGCGATGACGACGGTGAGCGCGGCGGTGACCGCGATCAGCAGGCTGAGGAAACGCACCGGCAGGCCGCTGGCCCTGGCCATCTCCTCGTCCTGGCAGAGCACGAACAACTCCCTGCCGAAGACGATGACCACGCCGATCACCGCAGCGGCCAGCGCGCCGATGATCCAGATGTCCTGCTGGGTGACGCTGGCGATGGCGCCGAACAGGTAGGAGTTCAGCTTGGCGTTGCTGCCGCCGGGGGCGATGCCCATGAGCATGACGCCGCCCGCGATGCCGCCGTAGAACAGCAGGGCGAGCGCCACGTCGCCGCTGGTCCTGCCCCGGGCCCTGACCAGCTCGATCGCCACCGCGCCCAGCACCGAGACGATCACCGCCGTCAGCACCGGCGCCGTGCCGGTCAGGAAGCCCAGCGCCACGCCGGTCAGCGCGACGTGCCCGATGCCGTCGCCGAGCAGCGACAACCTGCGCTGCACGATGAACGTGCCCACCGCGGGCGCGCACAGCCCCACCAGCAGCGCGGCGATCAGCGCGAGCTGGAAGAGGTTCTCCTGCAGAAGCTCGATCATCGTGGTTCCCCCTGCCAGCCCGTCAGCGGGGCGGCGGCCGTCTCCGCGGCGTGCGGATGCTGGTGCTCGTGTCCTGGCCTGGCGCACTCGCCCTCGGGCCGCGGCGGCCTGCCGTCGTGCGCGACGCGGCCCTCGCGGACCACGACGCCGCGGGTGATCAGCGGCTCCATCGGGCCCAGCTCGTGGGCGACCAGGACGATCGTCTTGCCCTCGCGGACCAGGCCGCCCAGCGTGTCGGCCAGGAGTTGCTGTGTCTCGGCGTCGACGCCCGCGGTGGGCTCGTCCATCACGTACGTGTCGGGCTCCCCGGCCAGGGCGCGGGCGATGAGCACCCGCTGCTGCTGGCCGCCCGAGAGCGACTGCACGGGATCGCCGGCCCGGCCGGTCAGGTCGACGGCGTCGAGGGCGGCGGAGACCGCCGCGCGGTCGGCCGCGCTGGTCCTGCGCAGCCGGCTCTGCCGGGCGACGCGGCCCGAGGCGACGACCTCGCGGACCGTGGCGGGCACGCCGCCGCCGACCTGGAGGCGCTGGGGCACGTAGCCGATGCGCCACCAGTCGCGGAACCTGGCGGGCGGGGAGCCGTACAGGAGGGTCTGGCCGCCGGACAGCGGCGTGAGGCCGAGCAGCGCGCGGACCAGGGTGGACTTGCCCGAACCGTTGGCGCCGAGGAGGGCCACGACCTCGCCGGGGCGGACGGTCAGGTCGACGCCGCGCAGGATCTGGCGGCCGTCGAAGCTGACCCGGCCGCCGGTCATCGCGAAGGCCGTCTCGCTCATGCCGTACACCTCAGTGCTGTTCGAAGGGTCTTGAGGTTATCGCGCATGGCTGACAGGTAGTCGCCGGCGGGCTTGCTCTCCAGCGGGTCGAGCACGGCCGTCTTCGCGCCGACCTCGCCGGCCAGCACCTCGGCCACCTTCGGGCTGACCAGGGACTCGGTGAAGATCGTGGTGACGCCTTCGGACCTGGCCAGCGCGGCCACCTCCGACAGGCGCTTCGGCGACGGCTCGGTCTCGGGGTCGAGGGTGATGCCCACCTGCTTGAGCTTGTAGCGGTCGGCCAGATAGCCGAACGCCTCGTGCGCGGTGACCAGGGTCTTGCTGGCGCAGGTGGACAGGCCCTTGGTGAACTCCTGGTCGAGCCCGCCCAGCGCGCCCGCCGCCGCGGCGGCGCGGTCCTTGTACGCCTGCGCGTGGCCCGGATCGGCGGCGGCCAGGCGCTCGCCCAGCTTGCCGGCCACCGTGGCCAGGCGGGAGGGGTCGAGCCAGATGTGCGGGTCGTAGGAGACCGCGTGCTCGTCGTGCCCCTCCTCGCCGGCGTGCCCGCCCGCCGGGATCGTCGTGACGGCGGAGGCGGCGTCGAAGGCGGTGTCGGCGGAGACGGCGTCGTCCACGGCCGGCTGCACGCCCTTGACGTAGACCGTGAGCGCCGCGTCCTGGAGCTTGGTCATCTGCTGAAGGCCCAGCTCCAGGTCGTGCGGCTCGACGCCGGGCGCGGTCAGGACGGTCACGTTCGCGTCGGGCCCGGCCACCTGCTCGGTGAGCCACTGGAGCGGGTAGAAGGCGGCGATCACCTCGGGCCTGCCGCCGTCGGCGCTCTCCGCGGAGCCGGCGCGCGAGGCGGACGTGGCCAGCAGGGCTGCTCCGGCGAGGAGGGTTACGGCGCGCATTGGGGGCGTACGGGACATCACGCCCCCAATTATGGGGGAAAATGAAAATGATTGTCAAAATCTCCGGCGGGCCGGACTAGAACGCACCAAACCGGTCAGCCGCCAGGATCACCAGGAAGACCAGCATCGCCACCCGCAGCAGCCGCCCCCCGAGGCCCAGCGACGGCCACGACAGGTGGGCCAGCCACCCGACGAACGCCAGCACCGCCAGCGCCGCCACGCCGCCCACCCAGTTGGCCAGCGCGAAGCCGGCCAGCAGCAGGATCACCAGCACGGCGGGCGCCACCCACTTGGGCACCTGCGTGAACAGGAACGTCATCGGGACCGCGCTGCGCTGCTCGACGGCCTTGCGCAGGCCGCTCGCGCCCGGCGTGAAGAACTGCTCGCCCTGGGGCAGCGGGCGCTTGTTTTTGGAGGCCACGTCGAGAGCCTAAGGGAGTTCGCGTGACAGCAGGGCGCACACCTCTAGGCTGGGCTGGTGCTCGCCGTGATCCGATACACCGTGCCAGAGTCGCAGTCCCAAGACTTCGTCAAGCAGGGCCACGCCATCCTCGACACCTTCGCCGCCCAACCCGGATACCAGCGCGGCCGGCTGGCCCGTTCGGTGGACGAGCCCAACCTGTGGGCGCTGGTCAGCGAATGGGAGGGCGCGGGCTTCTACCGGAGGGCGCTGTCGGCGGCCCGGATGGCCATGTACCCGTTGATGATCCTCATGGTCAACGAACCCAGCGCGTACGAGGACGTGTACACGCAAGAGGGTGCGTAGCGTCAGTCGCGCGCGAGACCGGGTGAGCGTCCCCTAAGCTGGGATCTCATCGAATTCACTCGCCGACCTCCAGCCGGAAAGAGACGCAACCAAAATGGCACGACGCACCGACGTCATGGACACCATCGTCAGCCTCGCCAAGCGCCGCGGGCTCGTTTACCCGTCGAGCGAGATCTACGGCGGACTTCGCGCGTCGTGGGACTACGGTCCTCTGGGTGTCGAGCTGAAGAACAACGTCAAGCGGCAGTGGTGGCTGTCGATGGTCCAGTCGCGCGACGACGTGGTGGGCCTCGACTCCTGCGTCATCCTGGCCCCCGAGGTGTGGCGGGCCAGCGGCCACGTCGAGACCTTCTCCGACCCGCTGACCGAGTGCCAGTCCTGCCACAAGCGTTTCCGCGCCGACCACCTCGTGGAGGCGTACGAGGAGAAGAACGGCAAGGAGCCGGAGAACGGCCTGGCCGACATCACCTGCCCCAACTGCGGCAACAAGGGCACCTTCACCGACCCCAGGCAGTTCAGCGGCCTGCTCAAGACCTTCCTCGGCCCGGTCGAGGACGAGTCGGGCCTGGCCTACCTGCGTCCCGAGACCGCCCAGGGCATCTTCATCAACTACCTCAACGTGCAGCAGTCGGCGCGCAAGAAGATCCCGTTCGGCATCGGCCAGGTCGGCAAGTCTTTCCGCAACGAGATCACCCCGGGCAACTTCATCTTCCGCACGCGCGAGTTCGAGCAGATGGAGATGGAGTTCTTCGTCAAGCCCGGCACCGACGAGGAATGGCACCAGTACTGGATCGACGAGCGTTTCCGCTGGTACTCCGACCTCGGCATCAACAAGGACAACCTGCGCCTCTACGAGCACCCGCAGGAGAAGTTGTCCCACTACTCCAAGCGCACCGTCGACGTCGAGTACCGCTTCAACTTCCAGGGCTCGGAGTGGGGCGAGCTGGAGGGCATCGCCAACCGCACCGACTTCGACCTGACCGCCCACTCCAAGGCGTCCGGCGTCGACCTGAGCTTCTTCGAGCAGGACACCGGTGAGCGTTACGTCCCCTACGTGATCGAGCCGGCCGCCGGTGTCGACCGGGCCACGCTGACCTTCCTGCTCGACGCCTACACCGAGGACGAGGCGCCCAACGCCAAGGGCGTCCTGGAGAAGCGCACGGTGCTGCGGCTCGACCACCGGCTCGCGCCGGTCAAGGCCGCGGTGCTGCCGCTGTCGCGCAACGCCGACCTGTCGCCGAAGGCCCGCGACCTGGCCGCGCAGCTGCGCAGGCGGTGGAACGTCGAGTTCGACGACGCGGGCGCGATCGGCCGCCGCTACCGTCGCCAGGACGAGATCGGCACGCCGTTCTGCATCACCGTCGACTTCGACACCCTCGAGGACCACGCGGTGACGATCCGCGAGCGTGACAGCATGGCCCAGCAGCGCATCTCCATCGACCAGGTCGACTCCTACCTGCGTCAGAGCCTCAACGACTGACCGTCAGGCGCCATCACGGCGACGCCGCCCCGGTTTCCACCGCGGGCGGCGTTCCGCTGTTCCGGGCCGGTGCCCGTCAGGCCAGGTGGCGGCCGAACCACTTCAGCACGTAGTCGTAGGCCTGAGAGGCGGCCCGCGCGTCGTAGCGGGGGCCCGTGTCGTTGAAGAAGGCGTGGCCGACGCCCGGCACGGTCACCAGCTCGTGGGTGAGCCCGGCCTTCTCCAGCGCCGACTCGGCCGCCTCCCGGGTGGCGTTGACGCGGTCGTCCTGCTCGGCGTAGATGGCCAGCACGGCCGCCTCGGTACCGGTCATGTCGGCGTCGTCGGGCAGCGGGCCGTAGAACGGCGCGGCGGCGGCCAGCCGGGGCTCGCCGGACGACAACAGCAGCCAGGTCATCCCGCCCCCGAAACAGAACCCGATCATGCCCAGCCGGACGCCCCCGGCCCTGCGCTCCAGCTCGCCGACGGCCGCCTTCATGTCGGCCACGAAACGTTCGCGGGGGATCGCGCCCAGCGTGGCCGTGACCTGCGCGGTGTCGGCGAACGCGGCCGTGCCGCCCGCGTGGGAGAGCAGGTCGGGCGCGAGGGCCGAGTAGCCGTCGGCGGCCAGCCGGCCGGCGATCGAGCGGATGTGGTCGGTCAGCCCGCGGTTCTCGTGCATGACCAGCACCGCGCCCTTGGGAGCGGCCGCGGGCGCCCAGGCGCCCAGGAGCCTCGTCCCGTCCGGGCCGGGGAACGTGATCGCCCGCGTGGGCAGCGGCGGCGGGCCGGCCGGGGAGGCCGTGGCGGACGCCGCGGGCGTCGGTGCCGGCGGGATGCTCGCCGGGTCGGTGTCGGGGGTGGCGGCGCAGGCGGCGAGGAGAGCAGTGGCGGCGGGGAGGGCGAGCCCGAGGAGGCCGAGACGGCGCAGTGCCTCGCGCCGCGAGATCAGGCCCTCTACGTGGTCGAGTGCCACTTCTTCTGCCAAATATCGCTGGAAGGGCGTCATGCTCGAAAGATTTAACGACTAACACCGAAAAATCGTGTAAAGACGGCAGTTATGTTGGCTTTCGCGCACGCTTGCTGTAGTTCACCTCGGCGGGAGCGCCGCCCGATCGGCCAGGTCGCCCCCGTGGCGGAACGCGTCATCCGAAATTAGGGTCAAGATCATGCGACTGCTGGTGGTCGAGGACGAGGAAGACCTGGTCGACGCGTTACGGGTGGGTCTGACCCGGGCGGGCTACGCGGTGGACGTGGCCTACGACGCGCCGTCGGCGCACGAGAAGCTGGAGGTCAACACCTACGACCTGGTCCTGCTCGACCTGAACCTGCCGGGCGGCGACGGCTTCCAGCTCTGCCGGTCCGTACGGGCCGCCGGGCGCGGGGTGCGGATCATCATGGTGACCGCCCGCGACCGCCTGGACGACCGGGTACGCGGCCTCGACGAGGGCGCCGACGACTACCTGGTCAAGCCGTTCGCCTTCCCCGAGCTGCTGGCCAGGGTCCGGGCGCTGCTGCGCAGGGACACCGGCGGCACCGCCGTGCTGGAGGTGGGCGGCCTGCGCATCGACACCGCCCGCATGGAGGTCTCCCTCGACGGCCGCTCCCTGGCCCTGACGCCCAAGGAGTACGGGGTGCTGCACTACCTGATGACCCGTCCCGGCCACGTCGTCTCCTCCGAGGAACTGCTCGAACACGTCTGGGACGAGCACGCCGACCCGTTCACCAACACCGTCCGGGTCACGGTCGGCAACCTGCGCCGCAAGCTCCAGGAGGACGGCCTGATCGAGACGGTGATCAGCCGCGGTTACCGGCTCAAGGAGCCGACATGATCCACACGATCCGCTTCCGGCTCACCGTGCTCTACTCCGGGCTGCTGTTCGTGCTGGCCGCGCTGGTGCTGGGCGGCATCTACTTCGCCGTCTCCAAGACCACCGAGGAACGCCCGTACTCGACCGAGTACGCCAAGGCGTACCGCGACAACCAGTACGTGGGCAAGCAGGAGGTCGTCTTCATCGAGGAGGTCGAGAACGAGGTCAACATCAGGACGCTGGCCACGCTGCGCGACTACTCTCTGGCCACGCTGGCCGGGCTCTACCTGGCGTCCCTGGGCATCGGGTGGGTGCTGTCCGGCCGGGTGCTGCGTCCGGTGCGGTCGATCACGCGTACGGCCGAGGAGATCCAGGCGACCGACCTGACCCGGCGGATCAGGCTGGCCGGCTCGCCCGACGAGCTCAAGGACCTGGCCGACACCATCGACACCATGCTCGACCGGCTGGAGGAGGCGTTCAGCGCGCAGCGCCGGCTCATCGACGACGCCTCGCACGAGCTGCGCAGCCCCCTGACGATCATCCGGGCGAACGTGGACGCCGTGCTCGCCTCGCCCGAGGCCAGCGAGGAGGAGCGGGCCAGGGCCGTGCAGATCGTGGACCGGGCGACCACCCGCATGACCAGGCTCGTGGAGGACCTGCTGGCCAGCGCCCGGCGGCAGGCGACCGCGTTCGCCGACACCGACCTCGACCTGAGCAGGGTGGCGCGGGAGGCGTGCGAGGAGTACGCGGCGCTGGCCGCCGCCCGCGGCCTGACGATCAGCCGCGGCCTGGGCCGGGACCTGGAGATGACCGGCGACCAGGACGCCCTGCGCCGGGCCGTGGCGAACCTGCTGTCCAACGCGGTCCGCCTGACCCCGCCGGGCGGTTTCGTCCGGGTCGAGGCCGGGCGGTCGGGCGGCTGGTTGTGGGTCGCGGTCAGGGACGACGGCCCCGGGCTCGCCGCGGCGGAGCAGGAGCGGGTGTTCGACCGGTTCTGGCGCGGCGAGGCCAGCCGCCGCGACCGGCACACCGGTCTCGGGCTGGCCATCGTCCGGCAGATCGTGGAGTCGCACGGCGGGCGGGTGGCGGTGTTCTCCAGGGTCGGGCAGGGGGCCACGTTCGTGTTGTGGTTGCCGCCGCGCGAGGGCGCGCCGGGGCCGGCCCCCGAACGCAACCCGATCGTCGCCTAGCCGGGTCTAGTCCAGCACCCGCCCGACGAGCTGCCCGTGCCGCGCCGCGGCCAGGCAGTACGCCGTGCGGTGGCGCGGCCAGTCGCCCTCCAGCGGCGGCAGCGCGCTCACCGCGACCTCGTTGCGCCGGCTCGGTTTGACCCGCATCCGGGGCGCGCAGAAGCTCTTGGCCAGCCGTACGGCCTGCGCGGAGCCCGGCCACGCGCCCTCCGGGACCACGTAGATCATGGCGAACTCGGCCGCGTGCGGGTTGCCGCACGGCACGAGCGTCGCGATCAGGTCGTCGGGGATCGACACGAGGCAGTCGCCCGGCCGAAGCTGGGTCGCGTGACGCTGCTCCGCCCCCGGTGGCAGCGTCTCGGTGAAGGGTTCGGGCGTGCTCGAACCGCAGGCGGACAGCACCAATGCCAGGCAGGCGGCGATCAGGCCTCGTGGCGTCGTGCGGGGCATGGCAGGAGAGTGTCATGCCACGATCACGCCCGCGTCGCGGAACGAACCGAGCTGGGTCACGTTGAGCGATCACGCCGGCGGCACACGGCCCGGGTCAGGACGTAGGCGAGCGGCGGCAACACGAAGACCGCGATCCGCAGCGCCAGGACGACCGTCTCGTAGACGTCCGCCGGCACGGTGAGCAGCGCCGCCGGGGCCCGCCCCTCGGACGGGAACGCGGCCTGCGGGCGTACGGCGGGCGGCGCGGGCGACACCCACGTCCCCGCCCAGAGCACGGTGAAGAACGTGATGACCGCGACCCCGGAAGCCGTCCGCCCCGGCGCCTGCGCCGGCCGGTCCAGCAGGAGGTGGACGCGGACGTCGCCGGTACGGCGGCGCTCGGCGAACGGGTAGAGGAACAGCGCACCGAAGAAGACCGTCAGGATCAGCGGCGGGATCCACAAGCCCGGCTGGAGCGTGAACCCGCCCACCGTGACCTCCCACGGCGGCACCAGCCGCTGCGCGCCGTCCAGCACGCCGAAGTACCAGAACGGCTGCGCCGACGGGGGAGCGGCCCCCGGCCGGTACGCCCCGTGCTCCCACACCGGGTTGACCCGTACCAGCGTGGCCAGCGCGGCGATGGCCGCGATCGTGAACAGCGCCGTGGCGGCGTTCTTGACCGCGAAGTACGGGAAGAAGGGCCCGCCGGTGACCTTGTCCTCGGCCGTCGCGGTGGCCCGCCGCTCGGTGTGCTTCTGCCGCCAGGTGAGCACCAGGGCGTGCAGCGGCACGGCCGCGAGCAGGATGCCCGGCACCAGCAGCACGTGCGTGACGAAGACCCGCGGGATGACCTGGCCGGGGAAGCCGCCGTCGAACACGAACGCCGACAGGTACGTCCCCACCAGCGGGATCGACGACAACACCCCCTGCGCCTGCCGCAGCCCGGTCATCCCGAGCTGGTCGGCCGGCAGCGAGACGCCCAGGAACGACTCGAACAGCGCCAGCCCGAACAGCAGCACCCCGAGCATCCAGATCACCTCGCGCGGCCTGCGGAACGCCCCGGTGAAGAAGACGCGGCACAGGTGGGCCACGATCGCCAGCACGAACACCGTGGCCGACCAGTGGTGCAACTGGCGCATCAGCAGCCCGCCGCGCACGTCGAGGCTGATCTCCACGACGGAGTCGTAGGCCACGTCGGGGTTGGGCTTGTAGAACAGCGTCAGGAAGGTGCCGGTGAGCACCAGCATGACGAACGCGTACAGGGCCAGCTCGCCCAGCAGGAACGACCAGTGGCTGGGGAACAGTTTGCGGAGCTGGGGACGCAGCCAGCGGCCGAACGGCAGCCGCTCGTCCAGGTAGATCGCCGTGTCGGCGGCGGTCTTGGCCGATCCCGCGACGAAGCGTGCACGACGCTTGGGCTTGGTAGGAGTGGCCATGGGCGCCTCCTGGTGGGGGGTGATCCGATTCTGCACCTCCCGCTCTACTTTCTCAAGAATTGGTGTAAACCAATTGGTATAAACCAATTTATCCGTCAGGAGTCCTATAATTGGATTAGACCTGTTGTAGGCCGTTGACCAGCAGAAACGATGACTTATCCGAGGAGTGCAGTTTCATCATCAATTTCGCCGGTAGAGTCCGGGACAGAAGCGTTGGATTGGAGCTGTGGTGGCCAAGTATGTTTACGACTTCACCGAGGGCAACAGGAATCTCAAGGATCTTCTCGGTGGAAAGGGTGCGAACCTCGCCGAGATGATGAATCTCGGGTTGCCCGTTCCCCCCGGGTTCACGATCACCACTGAAGCCTGCCGTCACTACCTGACGGAAGGCGCTCTTCCCGACGGCCTGGAGCGCGAGGTCGCCGGGCACCTGGACGCCCTGGAGGCCCAGATGGGCCGCAGGCTCGGGCAGGCCGACGACCCGCTGCTGGTCAGCGTACGGTCGGGCGCGAAGTTCTCCATGCCGGGCATGATGGAGACGGTCCTCAACATCGGGCTCAACGACGAGTCGGTCCACGGTCTGGCCAAGCAGGCGGGCGGCAACGACCGCTTCGCCTGGGACTCCTACCGCCGCCTGATCCAGATGTTCGGCAAGACCGTGCTCGGCCTCGACGGCGACCTGTTCGAGCACGCGCTCGACGAGCTGAAGGGCCGGCGCCAGGACACCGACCTCGACGCGGGCGAGCTGCAGGGCCTCGTGGAGACCTACAAGGGCATCGTACGGGCGCAGACCGGCAAGGACTTCCCCGCCGACCCCCGCGAGCAGATGCGGCTGGCCGTCATGGCGGTCTTCGACTCCTGGAACGCCCCGCGCGCGATCCTCTACCGCCGCCAGGAGCGCATCCCGGCCGACCTCGGCACCGCCGTCAACATCGTGGCCATGGTCTTCGGCAACGTCGGCAACGACTCCGGCACCGGCGTCGCCTTCACCCGCGACCCCGGCTCCGGCCAGCAGGGCATCTACGGCGACTACCTGCAGAACGCCCAGGGCGAGGACGTCGTCGCCGGCATCCGCAATACCATCCCCCTCCAGGAGCTCGAACGCATCGACAAGCGCTCCTACGACGAGCTGCTCCAGATCATGGAGACGCTGGAGAACCACTACCGGGACCTGTGCGACATCGAGTTCACGATCGAGCGCGGCAAGTTGTGGATGCTCCAGACGCGCGTCGGCAAGCGCACCGCCGCGGCCGCCTTCTGCATCGCCACCCAGCTCGTCGACCAGGGCCTGATCACCCTCGACGAAGCCGTCACCCGCGTCACCGGCGACCAGCTCGCCCAGCTCATGTTCCCCCGCTTCGACGGCGGCGCCGAGAAGAAGAAGATCGCCAAGGGCATGAACGCCTCGCCGGGCGCCGCCGTAGGCAAGGTCGTCTTCTCCTCCGAGCGCGCCGTCGAGCTGGCCGGCCGGGGTGAGGACGTCATCCTCGTCCGCCGCGAGACCAACCCCGACGACCTGGCCGGCATGATCGCCGCCAGGGGCATCCTGACCAGCCGCGGCGGCAAGACCTCGCACGCGGCCGTGGTCGCCCGCGGCATGGGCAAGACGTGCGTGTGCGGCGCCGAGGAACTGGAGGTCTCCACGAGCGAGCGCCGGTTCACCACGCCCGGCGGCGAGGTCGTCTCCGAGGGCGACGTGATCTCCATCGACGGCTCCACCGGCGAGGTCTACCTCGGCGAGGTCCCGGTCGTGGACTCCGCCGTCGTCGAGTACTTCGAGGGCTCGCAGCCGGACGACGACCTGGTCAGGGCCGTGGACCGGATCATGGGCCACGCCGACTCCGCCCGCCGTCTGCTGGTGCGCGCCAACGCCGCGATCACCGAGGACGCCGCGCGGGCCCGCCGCTTCGGCGCCCAGGGCATCGGCCTGTGCCGTACCGAGCACATGTTCCTCGGCGAGCGCCGCCAGCTCGTGGAGGACCTCGTCCTGGCCGACGGTAAGGAGGAGCGGCAGGCCGCGCTCGACGCCCTGGAACCCCTCCAGAAGTCCGACTTCATCGGCATCTTCAAGGCCATGGGCGGCGATCCCGTCACCATCCGGCTCATCGACCCGCCGCTGCACGAGTTCCTGCCCGACCTCGTGGACCTGTCGGTCAAGGTCGCCACCTCACCCGACGTGACGGACAAGGACCGCAGGCTGCTGGCCGCCGTCAAGAGGCTGCACGAGGCGAACCCGATGCTGGGCCTGCGCGGCGTACGCCTCGGGCTGGTGATCCCCGGCCTGTTCGCCATGCAGGTGCGGGCCATCGCCCAGGCCGCGGCCGAGGTCCCCGGCGCGCGTCCGGAGATCATGATCCCGCTGGTGGCGGCCGTCCAGGAGCTGGAGTCCGTACGTGAGGAGGCCGGCAGGATCCTCGCGGAGACCGGCGTCGAGGCGCTGATCGGCACCATGATCGAGGTCCCGAGGGCGGCGCTGACGGCGGCCGTGATCGCCGAGGCCGCGCAGTTCTTCTCCTTCGGCACGAACGACCTGACCCAGATGACCTGGGGCTTCAGCCGCGACGACGTGGAGGCCGCGTTCTTCTCGCGCTACCTGGAGCTGGGCATCTTCGGCGTCAGCCCGTTCGAGACGCTGGACCGCGACGGCGTCGGCCGGTTGATCAGGATCGCCGTGGAGGAGGGCCGGGCCGCCCGCCCTGACCTGCACGTGGGCATCTGCGGCGAGCACGGCGGCGACCCCGACTCGGTGCACTTCTGCCACGAGGTCGGCCTCGACTACGTCTCCTGCTCGCCGTTCCGCATCCCGGTGGCGCGCCTGGAGGCCGGTCGCGCCGCCCTGGCCGGCACCGGCTCCGACACCCGCTGACCCGTGCGGCGGCCGGGGCTCAGGCCCCGGCCGCCCGCCGGTAGCGCACCATCGGGCCCAGCAGTCCCGGGACCACGTCGAACGGCGTCATCCCCAGCCGCCCGGCGACCGCGGCCGAGGCCGTGTTGCCCTCGTCGATCTCGGCCAGCACCTCGGGCAGGCCCAGCGGGCCGAGCGCGAACTCCAGCACGGCCCCGGCGGCCTCGGTGGCGTAGCCCTTGCCCCAGACCTCCGGCGCCAGGCTGTAGAACAGCTCGGTCCCGGCGTCGTCCAGCGGACGCAGCCCGGTCGTACCCACCAGCGTGCCGGCGCCGGCCTCCGTGACCACCCACAGCGCCGCCACGTCCCCGGCGCCGCCCGGCGGCCCGGCCAGGGGCCGGACGCTGTCCTCGATCGCCTCCGCGATCTCCTCCGCGGGCAGGACCTCCCCGTCGAACAGGAACCTCCGCACGTCGGGCGCCCGCCAGTGGACGGTCAGCGCGCCCTCGTCGTCCCGGGTCACCGGGCGTAGGACCAGCCGAGGTGTGGTGAGTACGTGCCGCACGGTCGCGAGACTACCTGCGCAGCCGGTTCGCCAGCACGACGGCGCCGAACACCACGGCCCCGATCAGGAGGAAGAAGAGCACGATGCCGATGACGATCTCCGGTACGCCGAGGTTCACGACGGGTTCCCTTCCCTGCGCGTGGCTTCCTGGGACTGACCCTAATAGCCCGCGGTTGAGGATCCGTTGACTTCCTGTGCACCGACCCGGAGATCATCAGAAAACGGGCTATTGGGATACTTCACGCCATGAAAGATCCTGTGGAGTGGGAACTGCGCGCCGCCCGGCCGGAGGAGGTGGAGGCGATCGCGGAGCTGCGGGCGACGGTGATGCGCCCCGACCTGGAGCGGCTGGGCCGGTATGACGAGCACCGCGTACGCCGGCGCTTCCGCGAGTCCTTCGCCCCCGGGCACACGTCCGTCATCCTGGCCGGCGGCGGCTTCGGCGGCTGCGTCACCCTCCGCCCCGCCGCGGACGGGCGCTGGCTGGAACACTTCTACCTCGCCCCCGGACTCCAGGGCCGCGGCCTCGGCACGGCCGTCCTGCGCACCCTGCTGGGACGCGCGGACGCCGACGGCGTGCCCGTACGCCTGGTCGTGCTGCGCGGCAGCGCCGCCCAGCGCCTCTACGAGCGGCACGGCTTCACCGTCGAGACCGAGGACCCGGTCGACGTCCTCATGGTCCGCCATCCCCGGCCCGCCGAGCCCCCGGCGGCCCGCGACTAGCGGTCCAGGGGCTCCTCGACCGGCACGTAGTCGTGGCGCATGCCGTGGTCGCCCAGCCACTGCCGCATCCCGGCCACGGCCGCCGGATCGGCCGCCACCTGGGCCGCGTACTCGGCCAGGGACACCTCCTCGCCGTCCTCGTACAGCAGCCGCGCGGGCCCCGACCAGGACAGCGTCCACCTGGCCTCGCCGAGCCGGATCAGCACCGCCTCCAGCGCCTGCCCCAGCACCCCGGCCAGCAGCGTCTCCGACGGCTTCCACCCCAGCCCGCGAAGCTGCTCCTCCAGCTCGGCCTGCCGCCCTCTGGCGATCGACTCGAAGGCCGCGTCGAGATAGGGCCGCGTGGCCCCCATCACCCGCTGCCCCGCCACCGCCAGGTCGTGCAGCGCGTCGGCGTTGCGCCCGGCGTAGACGCCCTGGGCCACCAGCTCGTCCCACGGGACCGGCCGCAGCCCGGCCAGCGCCTCCGGCGTCCACATCGACCGCTCCACCGCCTCGGCCGCGACGTCGGGGTCGCGCAGCAGCGTCAGCGCCGACCGCGGGTCGGGGACCTGCTCCGGCTCGGGCAGCCGTTCGATGGCGGCCAGGCGGTCGGCCAGAGCGGGATGGGAGTCGTACGGCGAGACCTCCTTGGGCCGCTCGCTCAGCCGGGCGAGCTCGGCCTGCCGGACCGGGTCGTTCAGCAGCGCGTGGAAGCCGCCGAACACCGACGCCGGCCGCGCGCCGCCCACGCCCGTCAGCGACAGGTAGTCGCCGGCGTACAGGTCCCAGGCCAGGGCGGTGTTGTGGATCTTACGCAGCGCGCCCGCCATGGCCTCCCGCCCGCCGATCGACACCGCGAACTCGTCGGCCTCCAGCTCCTGCCGGCGCGACACCGCCTGGGAGACCCGCAGGTAGAGCTTGGTGTACAGGGCGAAGAGCCGCCGGAGGAGCGGATGGTCGCCGAGCCCCTGCACCACCGCGACCAGCGAGACCCGCCCCCGGTAGACCGGGGCGCCCAGCCGGGTGTGGGCCCCGCTGTAGTGGCCCAGCTCGTGCCCGAGCACCGCGCGCATCTCGTCCACGGTGAGGGTCTGCAGCAGCGGCAGCCCGATGAACATGCGCCGCCGCGTGGCCCGCATCCCCAGGAACCGGGTGTCCTCCGAGACCGCCGCGTTGACCTCGGGCACGAGCCGGATCTCGTCCGGCGGCGCGGTACGCACCCGACGGGACAGGTCCTCCACCGCCTGCCAGAGCGCGGGCTCGTGCTCGCGGCCCACCGGCACGCCCGGCTGCTCGCCCGACCGGCGCCGGCCGACCATGAACAGCGCCCGCACCATCGCGCCCGCGGCCAGCGTGAGCGCGATCGCGACCGTCAGTCCCCTGACGCGGAAGTCGGTCACCAGCAGGACGTCGAAGAACACGGCGGCCGCCAGGATGATGCCGACCAGCACGTAGAAGCCGGCGAGCAGGCTGAAGGCCAGCACAGCTCGGAACGCTGTCGTCATGGGGGAGGGCTCCCGGGGAAGGGGGTTCTCGCGAGGCTTGACACTAGCGGAGACGGGAAACTGGATAAAATCACTGCACCGATGTCGAACTACGACGAGCACGACCAGGAACGATGGGTTCCCGAACCTCCCGGCAACCCCGGACGCGCCGCGTTCGAACGTGACCGCGCCCGCGTCCTGCACAGCGCCGCGCTGCGCAGGCTGGCGGCCAAGACGCAGGTCGTGGGCCCCGGCGACACGCTCGGCGGCGGCCAGCACATCCCGCGCACCCGGCTGACCCACTCGCTCGAATGCGCCCAGGTCGGCAGGGAGATGGGCGCCACACTCGGCGTCGACCCCGACCTGGTCGAGACCGCCTGCCTGGCCCATGACCTCGGCCATCCGCCGTTCGGGCACAACGGCGAGGTGGCGCTCAACGCGCTGGCCACCTCCTGCGGCGGCTTCGAGGGCAACGCCCAGAGCCTGCGCCTGCTCACCCGGCTGGAGGCCAAGGTGCTCACCGAGGACGGCCGCAGCGCCGGCCTCAACCTCACCAGAGCCGCCCTCGACGCCTCCATCAAGTACCCCTGGACGTGCGAGAAGTCCCCGAAGTTCGGCGTCTACCACGACGACCTGCCCGTCTTCGAGTGGATCAGGGACGGCGCCCCGGAAGGCCGCGTCAGCTTCGAGGCCCAGATCATGGACTGGGCCGACGACGTGGCCTACTCCGTCCACGACCTGGAGGACGCCCTCCACTCCGGCCACGTCACGCCCGAGGCGCTCCAGTCGCCCGTGGAACGCGGTGCGGTGGCCCGGATCACCCACACCTGGTACGCGCCCGGCGCCGACCTCAACGAGCTGGAGGAGGTCTTCGCCAAGCTGATCGCCGACCCGCTGTGGCCGCGCCACTTCGAGGCCACGCTCGCCGACCTGGCCGGGCTCAAGGCGCTCACCAGCGGCCTGATCGGCCGGTTCTGCCGTTCGGCCCAGACCGCGACCAGGGAGGTCCACGGCGCCCGCCACCGCGCCGACCTCGTCGTCCCGCACGCCACGCTGCTGGAGTGCGCCCTGCTCAAGGGCGTCACCGCCCACTACGTGATGACCACCGAGGGCCACCACGCCAACCAGGCCAGGCAGCGCGAGCTCATCACCGAACTGGCCTCGTTGATCACGCTCGGCGCCCCCGGCACCCTCGAACCCGCCTTCCGGCCCGCGTTCGCCGAGGCCCCCGACGACCCGGCCCGGGTGCGCGTCGTGATCGACCAGATCGCCTCACTCACCGACACCTCAGCCGTGGCCTGGCACCGGCGCCTGTCGAAGTGACGCCACCCCGTTCCTGACGGCCGGACCGCCGCCACGAGCGGCTTTCCGGACCTGCCCGCTCGGCGGATACTGCGCGCATGGCCACATTTGTGATCGTCGGCGCGGGCCTTGCGGGAGCCAAGGCGGCGCAGACGTTGCGCGAGGAGGGCTTCGACGGCGAGGTCGTCCTCGCCGGCGCCGAGAGCGAACGCCCGTACGAACGACCGCCCCTGTCCAAGGAGTACCTGCGCGGCGGGAGCGAGCGAGAGAAGATCTTCGTCCACCCCCCGGAGTGGTACGCCGACAACGACGTGGAACTGCGGCTCGGCCTGCCCGTCACCCGCGTCGAGCCCCGCAACCACGTCGTCAGGTTCGCCAACGGGTCCCGCCGGGCCTACGACAAGCTGCTGATCGCCACCGGTGCCACTCCGCGCCGCCTGCCGGGCCCCGCCTACTACCTGCGTACGGTCGAGGACAGCGAGGCGCTCAGGCGGCGCCTGGCCGAAGGCGGCAGCGTGATCGTGGTCGGCGCGTCCTGGATCGGGCTGGAGAGCGCCGCGGCCGCGCCGGCGGCGGGCTGCCGGGTCACCGTCGTCGAACGCGAGCCCACCGCCCTGCACCGCGCCCTCGGCCCCGAGCTGGGCGGCGTGTTCGCCCGCCTGCACATCCGCAACGGCGTCGACCTGCGCTTCGGGACCGCGGTCGCCGAGGTCACCAAGACCGGCGTACGCCTCAGCACGGGGGAACGGCTGACGGCCGACCTTGTGGTGGCCGGTATCGGCGTCGTCCCCGAGGCGGAACTGGCCCGTGACGCGGGACTGGCCGTCGGGCACGGCATCCGCACCGACGCCTCCCTGCGCACCTCACACCCCGACGTGTACGCCGCCGGCGACGCCGCCGAACCCTTCCACCCCCTGTACGGCCGGCACGTCCGCGTCGAACACCGCGCCGGCGCCCTCAGGGGCGGCCCCGCCGCCGCCCGCGCCATGCTCGGCCAGGACGTCGTCCACGACGAGCTCCCGTACCTCTCCACCGGCCAGTACGACCTGCGCATGGAGTTCTCCGGCGACATCGACGGCTACGACGAGATCGTCCACCGGGGGTCGGTGGAGGACCTGCGGTTCGTCGCGTACTGGCTGCGCGACCGCCGGGTGATCGCCGGCATGGGCGTCAACACCCGGGACGCCCTGCCCGAGATCCAGGATCTGATCAGGTCGGGGGCCGTCATTGACCAAAAGGAGTTGTCGACGGGTTCGCCGTGATCGGGCTGTCGTCCTTCTCGTCCTTCTCGTCCGTCTGTGGTTTGCGGGGCTTCTTGCTGGCCTGCGGCACCTTCTTCGACTTGCACTGGACCACGCAGCCCGGCGTCTCACCGAGCCTGCCGCGCATCGCCAGCGTCTCCTTCCGCGGGGAGAGCGTACGGTTTCCCGACAGCCAGGCGTCGAGGTAGTCCCACGGCTCGACCATGCCCCGGCGTACCCACCAGTAGGCCGGGGCGGTCTTCCACGAGATCGCGAAGTAGAGGTTCGAGCCGGTGTCGCGGGCGTTGCCCGACCTGCCCACCCGGCCGAGCACCTGCCCGGCCTTGACCCGTACGCCCGGCCTGACGCCCTCGGCGACCGAGTCGAGGTGACCGCCGAGGTAGCGCACGCCGTCGTCGCCGATGATCGTGACGAACCTGCCCTCGCGGTCGGCGCCCTTGTCGGTGGAGGGCGCCCACCGGTTCTTGATGTTGACCTCGTCCACGACACCGTCGATCGGCGCGACGAACGAACAGCCCTGCGCGGCCCAGATCGTCGTCTTGGGCAACACCAGCAGGCTGCGCTGGTACGTCGTGCCACAACCCTTGACCGGGAAGGCGTAGGTGAACTTCGACAACTTGGGCGGCGGCACCTTGACCGGGTCGTCCCCCTTGGGCGGCTGCTCGGCAGCCTGCTGGGACGGGCTGGGCGAGGGAATGGTCGCGGTCACCGCCGGGGTGGTGTCAGGGGTGCTCGTGGCCGGAGCGGTGGAGGGCGATTGGGCGCTGACGCCCGCCACCCCGGTCGCCTGGGCACAGGCGCCGGTGAGCAGCACGGCGCCGACGACGGCCGCCCATCGTACGAAATGCCCCGATTGCATGATCTTCCCTACCCGTGTCACCGTTTCCACCGACAACCCCCACATTTGTAGCCGACCGCGGGGTTCCGCATCACCAGTTTCCCCCTTTAGCAACCCAGAGGTGACGCACGCCTTCCCTGGGCGTCCACCGCCCTTGCCTCGCCGTTCACCGGGCACGGGACACCCCGCATCGGGCGGAACCGTCGGTCGGGCGGAATAGACTCACCGGCGTGGCTGGCCGGATCCGTGATGTCGACATCGCGCTCGTACGTGAGCGCTCACCCATCGCCGACGTGATCGGCGAGCACATCCAGTTGCGCAACGCCGGAGGGGGCAACCTCAAGGGCCTGTGCCCCTTCCACGACGAGAAGAGCCCGTCCTTCAACGTCACCCCCGAGCGCGGAATGTACTTCTGTTTCGGGTGCGGGGAAGGCGGCGACGTGATCACGTTCGTCGAGAAGATCGAGCACCTTCCGTTCGGTGAGGCGGTCGAGCGGCTGGCGCAGCGGGCCGGCATCCAGCTCCAGTACGAGCAGGGCGGCTACGTCCCGAAGCGTGACCACGGCGAGCGGGCCCGGCTGATCGAGGCCCACAGGGTGGCCGCGGAGTTCTACGCCGAGAAGTTGTTCGGGCCCGACGCGGCCCCGGGGCGGCGGTTCCTGTCCGAGCGGGGGTTCGAGCGCGCCGACGCCGAGGCGTTCGGGGTCGGCTACGCGCCGGCCGAGTGGGAGGCGCTGGCGCGTCATCTGATGGGGCGCGGGTTCACCGCCGACGAACTGGTCAAGGGCGGCCTGGCGCGGGAGGGCCGGCGCGGGCCGATCGACCGCTTCAGAGGGCGGCTGGTCTGGCCGATCAGGGATGCCACGGGCGACGTGATCGGATTCGGCGCCCGCAAGTTGCTTGATTCCGATGATGGTCCGAAATATCTGAATACGCCTGACTCGCCGCTTTACAAGAAGAGCCAGGTGCTTTATGGGATCGACCTCGCCAAACGGGAGATCAGCAAGCGCGCCCAAGCCGTGATCGTCGAGGGATACACCGACGTGATGGCCTGTCATCTGGCCGGTGTGCCCACCGCGGTGGCCACGTGCGGCACGTCGTTCGGCGAGGAGCACATCAAGATCCTGCGCCGGTTCCTGCTCGACCAGGCCGAGTTCCGCGGCGAGGTGATCTTCACCTTCGACGGCGACGCGGCCGGTCAGAAGGCGGCGCTGCGGGCCTTCGCCGACGAGCAGAAGTTCGTCACGCAGACGTACGTGGCGGTGCAGAGCGACGGGCTCGACCCCTGCGACCTGCGGATCAAGCAGGGCGACGCGGCGGTGCGCGACCTCATCGCGAGCCGGGAGCCGCTGTTCCAGTTCGCCATCCGGAGCACCATCTCCCGTTACGACCTGCGCAGCAACGAGGGCAAGATCGCGGCCCTCGACGCGGCGGCGCCGATCGTGGCCGGGATCAAGGACGTCGGCCTGCGCAAGCGCTACGCCATCGACCTCGACCGGTGGCTCGGGTTCATGGACGAGCGTTTCGTCATGCAGCGCATCGGCGAGGTCGCGAACACCCAGCAGGGGCGGCCCCAGCGCGCCCCCAAGGCGGCGCCCGTCGATCCGGGTGTGCGGGTGGAGGGTGAGCTGCTCAAGCTGGCCGTCCAGCGGCCCGCGCTGCTCGGGCCGCGTTTCGACGCGCTCGACCAGCAGGCGTTCACCGCGCCCGACCACGTCGCGCTGCACAAGGTCATCGTGGCCGCCGGGGGCGCCGGTTCGGCCGGCCACGGCGGCCGGGAGTGGGTCGACCGGCTGCTGGAGCAGGCCCACGACGAGAGCGCCAGGGGGCTGGTGACGAGGTTCGCGGTGGAGCCGATCCAGGCCGACGCCCATACCGAGGAGCGCTACGCGGGGGCGATGCTGGCGGCCATCGAGGCGATCGCGGTCGACCGTGCCATCGCCCAGGTCAAGTCCCGTATCCAGCGGCTCAATCCGGTGGAGGAGCAGCAGGAGTACAACAAGCTGTTCGGCGAGCTGGTGGCGCTTGAGCAGCAGCGCCGGGTGCTGCGGGAACGCGCCGCGGGGAGCTGACCCGCCGGGCTTTGATAACAGTTCGGCAGCGCGGCCAAGCGGTAAACCAGGGTGGTTGACGGGGAATCTGGACCGGTCCACGCTGCGACAAAACGGGCCACGACACGTCATCGAGGCAGCGAAAGAGATACGTCCGGCCAGAAGGCGTTGCCGGACGTTGGATTCCAGACCGCGTAATTGACTTTTCTTTCCTGATCAAACTTCGGCCAAACCTTTAATCGATCTCAATTCGGTAAGGACGATCGTCTTACCTTCGGCAACAAAAATGGGTCTGCCATTTGATGGAACCAATACTGCAGACTGTCTCCCGTGGGTGCATCGGTGCTGCCAAGCGGACCGCCATCGGTAGATCAGGTGGCGGACCTCGTCGCGAAGGGAAGGGAGCGCGGAAGCGTAACCGTCGATGACGTCGCCGCCGCGCTTGACCGATCCGAGTTGCCGTCCGACGCGCTGGAACGCGTCGTGCGCATGCTCGCCGAGAACGGCGTGGAGGTCCTTGAGCCCCAGGGCGACGAGGAATCCACCCGCGCCGATGAGGAGGACGTAGGCAAGCGCGCGCCGACCAGCGATCTCGTCCGCATCTATCTGCGGGAGATCGGCCGCGTGCCACTGCTGACGGCCGAGGAGGAGGTGGAGCTCGCCAAGTCGATCGAGGCCGGCCTGTTCGCCGAGGACAAACTCGCCAACGGGGTCTCGCGCCTGGCCTTCCCGGAGTTCAGGGAACTCGTCTGGCAGGGCACCCGGGCCAAACAGCGGCTCATCGAGGCCAACCTCAGGCTGGTGGTGTCGATCGCCAAGCGCTACGTGGGCCGCGGCATGTTGTTCCTCGACCTGATCCAGGAAGGCAACCTCGGGCTCATCCGGGCGGTCGAGAAGTTCGACTACACGAAGGGTTACAAGTTCTCCACCTACGCCACCTGGTGGATCAGGCAGGCGATCACCCGGGCGATCGCCGACCAGGCGCGTACCATCCGCATTCCGGTGCACATGGTGGAGACCATCAACAAGCTCGTCAGAGTGCAGCGTCAGCTCCACCAGGACCTCGGCCGCGAGCCGATCCCCGAGGAGATCGCCAAGGAGATGGACCTCCCGGTCGATCGCGTGGTGGAGATCCAGCGCATCGCCCAGGAGCCGGTGTCCCTGCAGTCGCCGATCGGCGAGGAGGACTCCGACCTCGGTGACTTCATCGAGGACGCCGACGCCGTCGTGCCCATGGAGGCCGCCGCCTTCATCATGCTGCAGGACCAGCTCGACGACATCCTGGCCACGCTGTCCGACCGCGAGCAGCGCATCATCCAGCTCCGCTTCGGTCTGGCCGACGGGCATCCGCGCACGCTGGAGGAGGTGGGCAGGGAGTTCGGCGTGACACGGGAGCGCATCCGGCAGATCGAGTCGAAGACCCTGGCCAAGCTCCGCCATCCGACGCGCGCGCAGATGCTCCGCGACTACCTGGACTGACCCTTCGACCCCGCGACGGGCCCGGCGCCACCGCCGCGGCGGTCGGCGTGCGGACCGAGGTGGGTCTGCGACGCGGTGCTCAGGAACAGCCCTCGAACTGCGGGACGGCGATGTTGGTCAGGTTCAGGCCCGCCTTGTCGAACCACTTGTGCAGCAGCTTGCCCGCGGTCCCGTCCTGGTACATGTCGGTGATCGCCCGGTTCACCGCCTCGCAGCCCGGTACGTCGTCCTTGCGCAGGCCCACCCCGGTGCGCTGCTCGTTGAACTGCGCGTTGGCCAGCCGCAGCCCCGAGCCGTCCTGGTCGGCCAGGCCGGCGAGGATCACGTCGTTGGTCGTCACCGCGTCCACCTGCCTGTTCTTCAGCGCGCTCAGGCACGACGCATAGTCCTTGAACGGCACGAGCTTGGCCGCCACGCTGCGTTCCTCCACGACCCGCTCGGCCGCGTTCGAGCCCTCCACCGCGCAGATCCGGCGGCCCTTCAGCTCGCGCACGTCGTCGACCCTGTCGTCCGGCCGCGTCAGGATGTCCTGGTAGGAGATGTGGTACGGCCCGGCGAACAACACCTTCGCCTTACGGTCCATGCTGATCGTGTACGTCGCCAGCACCAGGTCGGCCCGCCCCTGGAGCAGCACCTTCTCCCGGTCGCCGGCCAGTACGGGGATCAGCTTGAAGCTCTTGCCCAGCCGCCCCGCGACATAACGCGCGACGTCGACGTCGAAGCCCTCGAAGGTGCCGTCCGGCTTGCGGAAGCCGACCGACGGAATGTCGGACCGGACCGCGATGACGAGGGAGTCCTTGTCGACGATCGACTCCCGGCCGCCGGTCCCGCAGGCCGCGGCGACCGGCGCGGTCAGGGCCAGCGCCGCTACCAGTGCCCGCTTCAACGGTACTCCTTGAGTCTCGGCCACACCCCGGCGATCACCAGCAGCCCGATCCCGGCGATCGCGAACGGGAGCAGCCGCCACAGGTTGTCCAGCGCGTTCTCGCCGGCGTCGATGGCCCGGTCGAAGGTGCGCTCGTGCCGTTCGGCCAGCGCCAACAGGGCCCGGTCGTAGGCGTCGAACGCGGTGGTGACCGGCCCCAGCTTGGCGGTGACGGCGTCGGCCGTCCGGCCGCCCAGCGCCAGCTGCCGGAAGGAGGTGTCGGCCGCCTGGAAGGCCCGGTACGCCTCCAGCACGCGCCGCCCCTCGGGGCCGGTGAGCTCCGGACCGAGCATGCCCAGGGCGTCGTCGGAGCCGCCGGCCACCTTCGCGTGGTACTGGGTCAGGTTGCCCGACTCGAAGTAGACCACCGACTGCGACTTGTCCAGGAACGTGTGCTCGTAGGTGTCGGCCCGACCCTTGTCCAGCAGGTACCGGCTCTGGTCGCCCTGCATGCTGTTGCTGATCGCGCGGGCCTTGGCCAGCGTCAGCACCGAGTCGAAGCCCTGCGCCTTGGCCGTGCGCAGGTCCTCCTGGTCCTGGCCGAGCACGTTCGCGCCGAGGATCAGCGAGACGGCCGTGGTCAGCGTGGCGGCCAGCAGCGCCGGGCCGAACACCCGGCGGAAGCGCCTGGCCAGGAAGATCTGCAGCCAGATCAGGCAGCCCAGCGCGAGCAGCCCGGCCAGCAGGACCGCGGTCCGCAGCAGCGGGACCATGGCGTTCTTCTCGTCGTAGGTGCGGCGCACGATCGTGCCGCTCTCCAGGGTCAGGTTGTAGGCCTGCGGCAGCAGCACCGACCGCATCAGGTCGGTGGCCTGCCGGTAGGTGCCCACCACGTTGTCCGGCGGCGAGCCGGGGGCGTGCCTGGCCTGCTCGTTCAGCAGGAGGGCCTGCCCGGCGAGGCGTTCGTACCTGCCGAGCCCGTCGAGCACCGACTGCACGGTCCGCCGCGTGGCGGCGTCGTCGCCGGCCAGCTCGAACGCCTTCAGCAGCGCCTGGCTGGCCTCCGAACGCCGCCGCTCGTACCGGGCGACGGCCGCGCCGCGCTGCTGGGCGTACTGCTCGCCCATGACCAGCGCGTTGGCGACCTGGGCGTCCATGTCGCTGAGCGCCAGGTAGAGCCCGGCGGTGGCGACGACCTGCGGCCCGGCGTCGCGGCCGATGACCCGCAGCCCGTCGCCGGCGGTCAGGCTGCCGACCCCGAGCGCCGCGAACAGCAGCGCCAGCGCCGCCACGGTGACGCCGGAGATGACCCGGATCCGGCCGGGCACGCTGCGGTCCGGTACGGGGGCGACCGTCGCCGGGAGCTGGGGCGCCTGGCTCTGCGTCACGGTCATGGCGTCCCCTCCCTGATGGTGATGACGGTCCAGGCCCCCAGGTGGATCCGGTCGCCGGGCCCGATCCGTACGGGCGTGTTGAGCTGCACGGTCCGGCCGTTGACCTGCGTGCCGTTGGCCGAGCCCGGGTCCACCAGCGTCCAGGTGCCGTCAGGCTGGGCCAGCAGCACCGCGTGCAGGTGCGACACACCGGGGTCCTCGGGCGGGCCGGTCAGGTCGATCTCCGGCGCCAGGTTCCTGGCCTTGCTGCGCCGTCCGATGCGTACCTGCTCGCCGGCCAGCCCGAACGAGCGCTCAGGACAGTACGGCGGGAAGGCGATGCTCGCCGCGTCGGGACCGCCCTCGGCCAGCACCTTCTCGTAGTAGCCGCGGTCGGCGGACGTGACGGCCTCCCAGCGCGCCCCCAGCACGGGGATCGGGACCGGGGACCCGGCGCCGGTGAAGTCGTGGCCGCACACCTCGCAGAACTGCCCGGCCCGCGGCGTCTGGCAGACGGGACAGGCGTCGTCGCCCCCGCTCCCACCGCCTGTGGCCTGAGGCTGCGGCGGGGCCGAGGCCGCGCCGCCCATCTGCGCGCCGCAGACGTCGCAGTAGTCGTCGGAGCCGGAGGCGTGCCCCTGGGGACAGGTCGCCATCAGCCTTCGCCCTTACGCAGCCGGGACGTGCGGACCGAACCGGTGTCCAGCTCGATCTCGTCGGCCTTGTCCACGTTTCTGCGCAGACGTGCCGTACCGGTCGCGGGATCGACCTCCACGACCTTCTCCAGCAGCCGGGCGGTGTCCTCGCGGCCCGACTCGGTGGCCAGCTCCTTGGCCTTGGCCAGGCGGGCGGTCGCGGTGTGCACGTCGCCGGCGGCGCGGGCGCTGAGACCGTCCTGGATGAGCTCGTGCAGTTCGGCCTGGCCGGTGTAGTGGGCGACCTTCCTGTTGAGCTGCGTGGACTGCGCCAGGTCGTCGGTCCACTGGGCCAGCACGTTGCCGCTGGCCACGACGTCCTGGGTGTCGGGGCGTACCAGCTTCACCCAGCCGGCCCTGATCTCCTGGCCGATCTGGCCGGGCGGCACCTCGACGCACAGGTGGTACTCGCGTTCCTCCTGGCCCCACGAGCCGGTCGGGTAGTCGCCGGTCAGCGGGTTCACGTCGGCGCGCTTGCCGGTCAGGTCGAGCAGCGTGGGGGAGACCTGCTTGACGAACTTCAGCGTGGCCGTCTGCGGCACCCACACCCGCAGCGACAGGTCGGCCACGGTCTTGCTCATAGACGTCTGCGTGACCCGGCGGAAGAACTCGGCCAGATCGCTCTGGTTCCGTACGAAATCGAACGAGCCGAGCATCGCCTCGGCCACCTTCCGCAACTCGGCGGGCACCCAGTCGTCGCCCACGCCCAGGCTGTCGCAGACGAACTTGCCGCTCCAGCCCTGCAACACGGAGGCGAACACCTCGGGACGCTCGTTGTTCTGCCCGTCGGTCATCAGCAGCGCGTGCCTGATCGCGTTCGGGTGCCCGCTCAGCAGGTGGCCGGCCAGCTTCAGCCACTCGCCGATGGCGGTGCCGCCGTGCGCGAGCAGCCGGGTGATCGCCCGTTCGGCCTCGGCACGGGTCGCGGGCGTGGCCCTGGCCAGGCTCGTGCCACCGGGGTAGACGACCTTGGCCTTCTCGGTCCCGGCGATCACCGCGAAGTACACGCCGTCGCGCAGGGCGTGCACGGCCGCCGCCGCGGCCTGCCTGGCCTCCCGGATCTTGCCACCGCTCATCGAGCCCGAGGTGTCGACGATGATGACCTCGGCCGCCTCGGTGGGCGCCGCCTGGGTGAAACCGCCGCCCGAGGAGCTCACGGTGAGGATCGCGTGCACCTCGCGGGCGTCGGTGGACAGGTATTTGTTCTGGTCGATGTTCAGCGTGAACGTGGGCTGGTCACCCATGTGTTGCTCCTAGGGGGATGAGAACGATCGTCACGTTGTCCTGGCCGCCGGAGGCCAGCGCGTGGCGCAGCATCTCGCGGGCCATGTCGAGCGGGGTCCCCGCCTGAGGGAACCGGTAGCCGTCCAGGTACCGCCACAGGCCGTCGCTGCAGACCAGCAGCAGGCCGGGCGCCCCCGGGGCGAGCGTGCGCACATGCAGCGACACCTCGCCGGAGTCCGCGCCGAGCCAGGCGGTGATCTCGCCGGTCGGCACCACGTCGTCCTCGGTCAGCAGCACGCCCTGCCCGGGGTCCTCGCCCGGCAGCCAGTACGCCCGCGTGTCGCCCGCCCAGCTCAGCGTGATCCCGCCGGGCCCGGCGACCGCGGAGACGTACGTGCAGGCGGGGGCGTCGTGCACGGAGGTCGCCAGCGCCGCGACGGCCTTCCCAGCCAGCTCGAACGCCTCCTGCGAGGACAGCCCGGCGGCCAGGGCGGCGCCCGCGGTGGACACCGCCGCGGCCGAGGCCTCGTCGGCCCGCGGCGAGCTGCCCACACCGTCGCACACCACCGTCACGACGCCGTCGCCGGTCGCCAGCAGCGCCATCGCGTCCTCGTTGCGGGCCCGCCGCAGCCCACGGTCGGTCACGGCGGCGGCCCCGCCGTCGAGCACGGTCTCGGCGTGGTCCCTGCCGGTGGGCTGCCGGGCGCCGCAACGTTCGCAGTAGCCCTCCTGTACGACCGCCGCCGCGCCGCAGGAGGTGCAGGTCGGCGCGCCGAGCGCGTGGCCGCACCGCTCGCAGTAGAGGTCCCCCTGGACGACGGGGGACTCGCACACCGGGCAGGCCCGGCTCGCCAGGGGTTCCATCACAGCCACGTCCTCGGTCGTACGGCGTTCGCCTCGTCGATGAGCGCGTGGCGTTCCTGGCGGGAGCCGGCCGCCACCGCGAGCTTACGGAAGATCGACTCCAGTCGCCTGCGCAGCCCGGACTCGGTGAAGTCGGCCTCGGCCAGCTTCGTCCCGGCCGGCGCGGGGTTGTTCTCCAGCCAGTCCAGCGCGCAGCGCAGCAGCTCGGCGGTGAGCCGGTCGCGGCGGCGCGGATCGAGGTCGACCAGGTTGGCCAGCCGTCCGGCCGCCGCGACCAGGTCGCCCGCGCCCACCGTGCTCAGGTCGGTCCGGCGGAACACCGAGGCGGCCAGCGCCACCTGCGCCGCCACCCGGTAGCTGGAGGTGGGCGGCACCTCGTCCAGCACGCCCATACGGCCCGTCCTGGCCAGCCCGAACGCGGCGCTGACGTAGGAGTGGTCGGTCCGCCAGACGGCGTTGTACCAGTGGGTCGCCTGCCGGCCGGCGCACTCCAGCGCGAACGCCAGCGCCAGCTTGGGCGCCGGCTCGCCGGGCAGCGCCGACACGCACGCGTCGAACATCGACACCGCGGTGTCCACCTGCCGCGCGGCCAGCGCCAGCACCCCGCGGTACCAGGTGATCCGCCAGTCGCCGGGAAGCTGCCGGTCCAGCTCGGACAGCGCCGCCGGGGTCTCGGCCGCGGCCACCTCGGCCAGCAGCCTGGCCCGCATGAGCCGCGTCTCGGGCGTCGGCGGCATCGCCGAGAGCTGGTCGAACAGCTCCTTGCCGTCGAACCCGAGCAGGCCCGCCAGCGCGCCGGCCGCCGGGTCGAGCGGATCGACGTGCGGCACCGGCAGCTCGACCGCGACCCGGGCCGGGTCGAGCGGCTCGAACACCTCGTGCCGCGCCTGCGACAGGGCCGTGCCCACGGCCGAGCGCTCCGGCCCGAACAGGGTCGAGGGCGCCGGGAAGGGCACGCCGTCCTCGGCCGCGCTGATCTCCCGCAGCACGCCGACGAGCTGCTCCTCCATCTCCCAGGCGCTCTCGAACCTGTCGGCCGGGTTCGGCGCCGTGGCCCTGCGCAGCAGTCGCGCGAACGACTCGTGCCCGCAGTCCTGCGGCAGCGGATTGGCCACGCCGCCCTTGGCCGGGCTCCAGGAGGGGATCGTCAGCACCGCCAGCGTCCTGGCCACGGTGTAGAGGTCGGAGGCCACGGACGAGGGCCGGGTGTCCAGCTCGGGCGCGTGGTAGCCGACCGTCGCCCACGACGTGCCCGGCGGGGAGCCGGCCGGCTGGACGGCGCCCAGGTCGATCAGCTTGAGCCGCCGGCCGACCCTGATCACGTTGGCCGGCTTGAGGTCGCAGTAGACCAGGCCGTTCTCGTGCAGGTAGCCGAAGGCGTGCAGGATCTCGCGGCCGTAGACCAGGGCCTCGCGCAGCGGCAGCGGGCCCTGACGGCGCAGCTCGTGCAGGGACTGGCCGCCGACGTACTCCATGACGATGTAGCCGAGGCCGGCCGAGCGCTGGAAGTTGAAGATCTTGACGATGTTCGGGTGGTCGACCGTGGTGAGGAACTTGCGTTCGGCCTCGGCCGCCGCCAGCGCCTCGGCGTCGTTGGTGTTGAGCAGGCCCTTCAGTACGACCCAGCGGCCGTCCAGGTTCTCGTCGGCGGCCAGGTAGATCCAGCCGAGACCGCCGTGCGCCAGGCACCCGAGCACCCGGTACTGGCCGGCCACCAGGTCGTCCTTGGCCAGCTTCGGCGTGAAGGAGTACGAGGTACGGCAATGCGGGCAGAAACCCTCCGTCAGCCCGGGACGTCCCTGCCTGGACCGGCCCACCGGCTCGCCGCAGGCCGGGTTGGCGCAGAATCGTTTCTCCTCCGGCACCTGCGGATCGGCCATCACGGCCGTGGCCGGATCGCGGTACGGCACGGACGGCAGGTCCGCGATGCCGCCCAGCACCGCGGCCCGCGACCTGCCGCTGCCGCTCACCGGCGAACTCAGCGACCGGCTCACCGGCTGGGTGTTGACCGGCCCCGAGAGCGGCCCCGAGAGCGGCCCCGAGGCGGGTCCCGATCCTTGCTGGGGGACGGACGCCGCCGCGGGCGGCGCGGCCGCCGCGTTGCCGCACAGGTCGCAGTAGCCGTCCTCGATGGTGCCGGTGCAGCCCGGCTGCGCGCAGCGGGTCATGGCTTACCTCCGTGTATCGCGCGCTGGTAGGTGTCGACCGCGGCGGCCGCCTCGGTCAGGTCGCAGGGAGCGCTCCACAGCAGGGCCCGTGCCCGCTCGAAGCAGGCGGAGGCGGCCGGGTCCTCGGCCATGCCCTTGCGCACCGCCATGGCCTGGCAGGCGCCGAGCCGGCCGCGTAACTCGTCGCGCCTGCCGACCAGCCCGTACAGGGCCTTGGCGGTGGCCCTGGCCCGGTCGGCGGCCTTCTCCGCCTCGTTCTCCAGGCTCGCCAGCCTTCTGGCGCGTACCACCCAGGTGTCGGCCGAGACGTCGAGCGCGTCCAGGCCGCCGGTCAGCTCCTCGACCCGGCTGCGCGGGCTGGCCTGCGGCGGCAGGGCGATCTTGACCACGACCGCGCCGTGGGCCAGCCTGGCCTCGCTCTCGGCGCCGCGTACCCGGTCGAGGGCGGCCAGCAGGTTCTCGCGGCGGGCGGCGTACTCGCGCTTGACCACGATCGCCTGGTCGACCTCCGCGCGGACCTCGGCCAGCACGCGGGCGACCCCGCCGAGGTCGGGGCCGACGCCCGCGCCCAGCGGGTCGGTCAGCAGGGCCGCGCGCATCCGCCGCAGCTCGGACTCCTGCGCGGCCAGGTCGACGCTCTCGCCCAGCTCACGTTCCAGGTCGCGGATCTCGCGCAGGTCGCGTTCGGCGTCGTCGAGCCGGGGCAGTACGGCGTTCCACACGGCGTCGATGTCGTTGAGCGCCGAGGTGACCTCGCGGAAGGCGCCGTCCATCCGGGCCACGGTCTCGTCGAGGGTCAGCCGCTCGTCGGCGTCCGGCAGCAACGAGCGCTGCTCGACGGGTTTGGCCGCGGCCCGCAGCACGACGGACGTGCCCGACAGCAGCTCCGTGAGCTGCGCCAGCTGGTCCGCGCCCAGCTTCGCCCGGGTGGCCCTGACCTGCTCGGCACCGCGCAGTACGGCCCGGTAGGCGTCGTTCAGCAGCCACAGCCGGCCCAGCGCGGCCTGTACGGCAGCCCACCGCCGCCCGGTCACCCCGTCCAGCGCGGCGCCCTTGAGCAACTGGTAGGTGGTGTGGGATTCGAGATCGAGCAGGTCGCCGGAGATCCGGTCGCGTTCGTCGGCCCGAGCGCGCAGCGCGTACTCGGCGCCCTCCCTGCTCATGGGTGGTCCCAGACTCATCACGCTCCCCGTGAAGAGGGCCCCCGATGCCCCGTGGTCCTACCGGCTCAACGGGATGCCTGACCGGTTGGTTCCAAAGGGTAGGGGTGACCCTGACTTGTCCCTGATTCAACCCTCGCTCACCTGCAAGTGGCTTAAAGGATCTCTTACCGTGGAGACATGGCACGCATTCTTCTGATCATCGCCGCGATCATCGCCGCACTGCTCCTCATCGGCCCGCTCGTGGGCTTCGTCTTCACGCTTCTCAAGTGGGCTCTCATCATCGGCGCCGTGGTCTTCGGTGTCACGCTCGTCTCGAAGTGGGCCAAGAGGACGTAGCTTCCGCCCGCTTCCCAAGGCATAGTGAGTGAATGGAGGCGCGGCCGGCGGTTGACGATGCCGCGCTCGGGCGCGACGCGCTGGCCGTGCTCGAGGCGAACTGGACGGGCAGCGGCACCGTGCCCGCGCCCGGCCTGTACCCCCACCAGTGGAGCTGGGACTCCGCCTTCGTCGTCATCGGCCTGGCCAGGCACCGCCCCGAACGCGCCCGCGAGGAGCTGCTCAGCCTGCTGAGCGGCCAATGGGCGACCGGAATGGTCCCGCACATCGTCTTCCACACCCGCGAGGCGTACTTCCCCGGGCCGTCCGTCTGGCGCTCGCAGGAGCACGAGTCCGCGCCCAGGGTCTGCACCTCCGGGCTCACCTCGGCGCCGCTGCAGGCGCTGGCGCTGCGGTGGCTCTACCGGCACACCGGCGACGTGGGGTTCGTCCGGCGCACGTTCCCGCTGCTCGTCGCCCAGCACGACTACCTGGCCTCGGCCCGCGACCTCGGCGGCGCCGGCCTGGCGGCGATCGTGCACCCCTGGGAGTCGGGCATGGACGACAGCCCGGCCTGGGACCAGCCGCTCGGCGCCCTGCCCGCCATCGGCTACGGCTACCACAACGTCGAGCCGGCCGAACGCCACCCCGACAGCGACCACGACCGCTACGTCTGGCTGGCGATGCGCTACCGCGACGCCGGCTATCGCGCCGAGTACCTGCGCGACGAGCACCCGTTCGCCGTCGAGGACCCGATGTTCAACGGCATCTGGCTCGCCTCCTGCCAGGCGCTGGCCGAGCTGGCGCCGGTGGCCCGCGCCGATCCCACGCCCCACGCCGAGCAGGCCGAACGCATCAGGCAGGCCATGCTCGACCGGCTCTGGGACGGCTGCTTCTACCCGCGCGACCTGCGTTCCGACCGGCTGATCAAGGTGTGCACGGTCGGCGCGTTCGGCCCGCTGCTCGATCCGGGGTTGCCCAGCGACCACCTGCACGCCTGCGTCGAGGTGCTGGAGTCGGCCCGGTTCATGGGCGCGACCGGCTATCCGGTGCCGAGCTGCGAGATCCGCGCCGCCCAGTTCGACCGCACCCGCTACTGGCGCGGGCCGTCCTGGGTGAACACCAACTGGCTGTTACGCCGGGCCGCGGACGTGCACTCGCTCGACCAGCTCGGCCGGCAGCTCACCAACGGCACCCTGCGGCTCGTCCGGCAGGCCGGGTTCCGCGAGTGCTTCGACCCCTTCGACGGCAGCGGACGCGGGTGCAGGGACTTCTCGTGGAGCGCGGCGCTCACCCTCGACCTGCTCGCCGATACCGTGGAGGTATGAGCATTTTTCGCCGCCTGCCCGCCGACGTGCGCCGATCCCTGGACACCCGGCCGGGGGAGCGGGTGCTGACGTTCACCGAGACCGGCGACGGTCATCTGGTGGTCACGAACCTGGCCCTGTTCCTGTCGGACGGGACGCGGGTGCCGTACGAGGAGATCGACAAGGCGTCGTGGGACGACGAGGGGCTGCGGGTCGTCACCACCGCCGGTGAGCGTCACTTCGAGCGCGTCGCCGAGCCGCGGATGGTGCCGGAGACCATACGCGAGCGGGTGAACTCCACCATCGTGGTCAACAAGCGCGTCAGCCTGCCGGGACGCGTGGGCGTACGGCTGGTGGCCCGGCGCCCGCCGGGCGGAGAGGTGCTGGGCTGGACCCTCGTCTTCGACGAGGGGCTCGATCCCGACGATCCCGGCCTGCGCGCGCAGGCCGAGCAGGCCTTGGAAGGCGTCCGGCGCAGCATGGGCGTGTGAGCCCTCACACGCCCGTGCCGCGCCGGATCACAGGGCGGGCCTCAGTACGGGATGCCGGTCTCGCGGGACCTCCTGTCCGCGAGATCCTCCTCGGGCCAGCCGATGCCGGTCTCGGACTTGTCGCGGCCGTCGGAGCCGAGGAACGGGATCCGCTGCTGCAGCGTCCCGCCCACCTTCTCCCTGGCCGCTCCCGCCAGTCTTGACGCCTGCGCGCCGACCACACCCGCGGCCTCCTGGACCCTCGGGCTGTCGGCCACACGCTGGGCCGCCCGCTTGATCTGTTCGTACCGCTCGCGGCCGGCCCGGCTGCCCAGCACGTAGCCGACGGCCAGACCAACCACGAATGTCATCCGATAACGCATCTTGCACCTCCGCTGTCTCCGGGCCTACCCCAGTTGCGATGCGACACGCACTCCCGGAGTGCGCTAATCTATTCCTGCGCACGAAGGAAGGGCCCAACAAGCCCGACCAGCAGGGCGAACGTACGATCCCGCGTAGCTCAACGGCAGAGCAGCCGGCTGTTAACCGGCAGGTTATAGGTTCGAGTCCTATCGCGGGAGCTGCGGTCAAACAGCAGTTTGGCAACTCAGGCCCCCGATCTGGAGACAGATCGGGGGCCTGAGTCGTTTCCGAGGCGAGCGCCTGTCGTGATCGGTCGCGTGCCGGCGGGTGCTCACAGTTCTCGGTCGCGAGCGAACTTCTCTCGATCGAGGAAGTACTCAGAAGCGTTGCTCGTGGCCTTGACGATGGCGGGCTCCTCAAGGGGGGCGGGCCATATCTGAAGGTAGTGGTCGTCGACGCCGTCGTCCCTTGCGCCTTCCCAATCCATGTTCTTGACGTGATATCGAATGCGGTAGGTTCCGGGCCCGGCCGGAAGGGATGGCAGGGGATGCGTCACGGCCGCGTCGAAGGTGAATCCGCTCATCTCCACTTTGCCTGAGATGGAGACGTAGCCGATTTCCGTGATGTCCTCGTAGGTGGCGAGATCTGCTCCGGGGTCGCGGTCGGCGATCGTCACGGTGAAGTCGGCCGGTCCGCACTGGTGGGTGATGTGAAGGGTGACCCAGCCCTGCTCGACCTCGATGAAGCCGGCGGACTGGACCGGTGTGTCGGCACACCCGTCGAGATCCTTGTCCCCCAGACCGGCGACGCCGCAGTCGGAGACTTCGACTGTCAGGCGTACGGTGCGAGTCCCTTCGTTGTTCATGAAGGGGGAGCGTAAACGCTGCCACCGACAAGGACCTTCGGGGTCCGGGAGTGGCGCTCGGCTTTGTGGGGGTTGTTTAATCCGGTGGAATGGGGCGCTTATCTGAGCGGTTGGGTCTTTCTTCGTTGGTCGTCGCCTGCCTGGCCATGTTCGCGGGTGGGCCGTTGAGGGCGAAGCTGGGGGCGCCGGGCTGGACGATGCTGGCCCTGGGGGTCGTCGCGGTGGTGCTGGCGTGGCCGGGCGTGTGGCGCAGGCCTACTGTCTCGACGGTGTCCAATCGCAGCATGTCGGTGGCGGGGTTGGTGGTGGGGGTGCTGGCGGCCGGGATCGGTGTGGTGAACCTGGTGCTGGACAGCGTGATCGGCTGAGGGCTTCGGGGCGGGGTCGGCGGGACGCGCTGGGGGCTCGGGCGGCGGCTGTCGTGAGTGGGGCTCGGGGGAAGCTGAAGATCACTTCGGGTGCCTTAAGGCTCGCTTCAGGGGGTGCGGGTGATCCTCGGGATGGTCGAAATCATCTCGGGGAGGAGAATCCCATGTTCAAGCGACGTATCGCCGTCGTCGGCACCGCCGTGCTGCTCGGGCTGGCGGGCATGGCGGGGGCGGCGCTGGCCGACGACGGTGGTGGGAGCAGGTGGCGCGGGTCGGTCGTGACCGAGGCCCGGCCCGCCGGGAAGCTGGTGTGCTGGACGGGTGAGGGCGAGCGGGTCAGGTTCTCCAAGGTCAAGGTCGCCGAGTTCGTCGAGGAGGATGTGATCGGGCCCGAGCTCGCTGAGGTGGTGAGCGGGGAGAAGGTCCTCGCCACGGATCGGTTCTCGGTCAGCGTGCCTGCGACCGAGCTGCCGCGCAAGGTCGTCAAGCACCGGTTCCGTGGTCGCGTCGTCCATCTGACCTGCGTGGTGGATGGTCGTTCCGACGACGTGCTGCGCTGATCCGGAGGCCCGCTTCCGTTGAGGTGGGTGGATGTGCGGTCCCCTCCGCCGGGGCGCGTTCGGCGGAGGGGGCACGTTCTGCCGGGGCGGGGGATTTACCGGGTGTAGTGGGTGGGTTACGGGATTTGTGGGTTGCGGGGACAAAGGTGGGGTTGGGGCGGGAAGATGGGGGTGTCGGTCGTTGTGGTCGGCAGCCGCGGGAAGTCGTGACGGTGGCGTGGAGAGGGCGCCGCCGGCAGGACGTGTCGCCGACCCGGAATCGGCGGGGCGCTCCGCTGACGGGAATGTGTTGGTTGCCGCGTGCGTACCTGGATCAGGTCTTTGCGTCCCTTCGATGTTCATGCCGTGCACGCGCTGTTCGGGCGCACCACGGACGTCCGCGAGGCAGAGCGTTTCATCAGGCTCTTCCACGCCGAGAACCCCTCCGCCGGCGGCCTGCCCGCCCGGCTGCGTGACGTCGCCAGAGACGTCGCCCGCCACGGCACGTACGTCCACACCTTCGAGGAGCTGGAGTTCGGCGCGCGGGTCGCCTGGCGCAACAGCGGCCGGTGCATCGGACGCCTGTACTGGCGCTCGCTGAAGGTACGCGACCGGCGGGAGGTGGCGACGGCCGAGGGCGTGGCGGTGGAGTGCGTGGCCCACCTGCGGGAGGCGACAGGCGAGGGACGGATCAGGCCCACCGTCACCGTCTTCGCCCCGGACACCCCGGCCATGCCGGGCCCGCGGGTGCTCAACGACCAGCTCGTCCGCTACGCCGGGCACCGTCTGGGCGGCGGCGTCCTCGGCGACCCGCGCAACGTCGTGCTCACCGACGCGGCCAAGGAACTGGGGTGGCGCGGCGGGCCGGGGCGGTTCGACGTGCTGCCGCTGATCGTACGGTCCGGGCTCGGCGACCCGCTGCTGTGCAACCTGCCGGGCGACGCCGTGCTGGAGGTGCCGCTGCGACACCCGGAGTACGGGTGGTTCGCCGAGCTGGGGCTGCGCTGGCACGCCGTTCCGGTCATCTCGGACATGTGCCTGGAGATCGGGGGTGTGTGCTACCCGTGTGCGCCGTTCAACGGCTGGTACATGGGCACCGAGATCGGGGCGCGCAACCTGGCCGACGCCGACCTGGCCGCCCTGCTCCCGGAGGTCGCCGCGCGCCTCGGGCTGGACACCTCCACCGAGCGCTCGCTGTGGCGCGACCACGCGCTGGTGGAGCTCAACGTGGCGGTGCTGCACTCGTTCGAACAGGACGGGGTGACGATCACCGACCACCACACCGAGTCGCGGCGCTTCCTGACCCACCTGGAACGCGAGGAGCGGGCCGGACGCCGCTGCCCGGCCGACTGGTCGTGGATCGTGCCCCCGCTGTCGGGCGGCGCCACCCCGGTCTTCCACCGGTACTACGACACGTGCGAGCTGACCCCCGCGTACGTGCACCACCGGCCCACCCGCTGACCGGCTTGCCAGCCCGGCCCAGAACATGGTTCGGTTGGGGCATGGCGGAACTTGTGCTCTCATCGTCCGACCAGGGCGTGCTCACGCTGACCTTCAACCGTCCCGATACGCTCAACGCCTGGACGGACGCCATGGGCCGGCGCTACTTCGACCTGCTGGCACAGGCCGAGAAGGACCCCGAGGTCCGGGTGATCGTGGTGACCGGCGCGGGCAAGGGGTTCTGCGCCGGGGCCGACTTCAGGACGCTCGCCGCCATCCAGACCGGCTCCTACGACGAGACCCCCGACCCGAGGCCCAACACGTTCCCCACGACCATCGGCAAGCCGATCATCGCGGCGGTCAACGGGGCCTGCGCCGGGCTCGGCATGGTGCACGCGCTCGTCTGCGACCTGGTCTTCACGGCCGAGGAGGCCAAGTGGACGACGGCGTTCCCGCGCCGCGGCCTGGTCGCCGAGTACGGCCTGTCGTGGGTGCTGCCGCGCGTCATGGGCCAGCAGCGGGCCATGGACATCCTGCTGTCGGGCCGGGTGTTCACCGGCAGGGAGGCGTACGAACTGGGCCTGGTCAACCGGGCGGTGCCGGGGGAGACGCTGCTGGCCCAGGCGCACGAGTACGCGAGGGAGCTGGCCGTGCACAGCTCCCCGGCGTCCATGGCGGTGATCAAGCGGCAGGTGTGGAACGACTGGGACGCCACCCTTGAGGAGTCGGCCAGGAAGGCCGTCCACGAGATGATGGCCTCCTTCGGGCGGCCCGACTTCGCCGAGGGCGTCGCCAGCTTCCTCGAACGACGCGCGCCCGACTTCCCGCCGCTCTAGAGCCACGCCGTCGCCGCCCGGCGGCGGGTCCCCAGGTTAAACGGCGAGGTCGGCAGGGTAGGCCAGGGCTTGTCCGCGGCGTACCGGCATGCCGGCGACGCCGGGCACGGGGGATCATCGGGGGGCGCGGTGCAAGCTTTCGTCATGCGGGAGATCGGCCAGGTCGGCTTCCTGGACAAACCCGTGCCGCGGCCCGGTCCACGTGACGCCGTCGTACGCACCACCACCGCGCTCATCTGCACCTCCGACTCCCACACGGTCAGAGGCGGCATCGGGCCGCGGGAGAACCTGACGCTCGGGCACGAGGGCATCGGCGTGGTGCACGAGGTGGGCGACGAGGTACGGGACTTCCGGCCGGGCGACCGGGTCCTGGTGGGCGCCATCACCCCCGACTGGGGCGACCCGGCCTCCCAGAACGGCCACCCGTCGCAGTCGGGCGGCCCGCTCGGCGGGTTCAAGTTCGCCAACTCCAAGGACGGCGTCTTCGCCGAGTACTTCCACGTCAACGAGGCCGACGCCAACATGGCGAAGATCCCGGACGACGTCCCGGACGAGCGGGCCGTCTACTGCGCCGACATGCTCTCGACCGGCTTCATGGGCGCCGAGAACGGCAACATCCCGATCGGCGGGACGGTCGACGCGCTCGCCCAGGGCCCGGTGGGTCTCATGGCCACCGCGGGAGCCAGGCTGCGCGGTGCCGGCCTGATCATCGGGGTCGAGTCGGTGCCCGGCCGGCAGAAGCTCGCCCGCCACTACGGCGCCGACGAGATCGTCGACTTCGCCACCGAGGACGTCGTCGGGCGCGTGCTCGACCTGACCGGCGGCCAGGGTGTGGACACCGCCGTCGAGGCGCTCGGCGCGGACGTGACCTTCCAGACCGCAGTCAAGATCATCAAGCCGGGCGGCACGGTGTCGAACACCGGCTACTACGGGGAGGGCGAGTACATCCGCATCCCGCGCGTCGAGTGGGGCGTCGGGATGGCCGACAAGACGATCGCGACCGGCCTGTGCCCCGGCGGCAGACTGCGCATGGAACGCCTGCTGCGCGTCCTGAGGGGCGGGCGGCTCGATCCGACGCCCATGACCACCCACACGTTCCGCTTCGAGGAGATGGAACGGGCCTTCGAGGTCGCGGACAAGAAGCTCGACGACGTGGTGAAGGTGTTGATCACCTTCCCGTGACGCAAGCCGATCATCGGACGGACACGGCGACGAGCGCCCCCCACTCCGCCGGCACGTGGCACGGAGGAGAACGCCAGGCATGCTCGACCTCGACCCGCCCTTCCACCCGGTACGCCGCCGGGAGGGCTATCTGGCGCTGGAGGACCTGGGCCTCATCGGCGACGGCACGACGGCGGCGCTGGTCGGCGTCGACGGCTCGATCCCGTGGTTGTGCCTGCCCTCCTTCGACAGCGACCCGCTGCTGTGCGGCCTGCTGGACCACCGGCGCGGCGGCCACTTCACGCTGACCCTCGACGACCTGCTGGAGGCCAGGCACTACTACGAGCCGGACACCGCGGTGCTGGTCACCGAGCTGCGCGGCCCGGACGGCCTCGTCCGGATCACCGACGCCCTGGCCCTGCGCGCGGGCGCCGACCTCAGCGACGACGCGGGTGGGGGCCGGGGCGAGCTGGTCAGGTCCGCGGTCGTCCTGGACGGGAGCGTACGCCTGCGGGCCGAGCTGGAGCCGCGCGGCGGCGGCCAGGTCCGGGTGCTAGGCAGCGGTCTGGAGGTGCGCGCGTCCCGGCGGCCCGACCTGCGGCTGCACCTGCGGTCCAACCGGCCGCTGAACGGCCTGCGCACGGACCACGACCTCCGGCAGGGGGACCGGCTCGACCTGGTGCTGTCGTGGGGACGCATCCACCGCCACCACCGGTTCGACGCCGAGGCGATGGTACGGCAGACGGCCGACGCCTGGCGGCGCTGGATGCTCGCGTGCGGCTACCACGGCCCGCAGGAGGCGCTGGTACGGCGTTCGGTGATCACGCTCAAGCTGTGCGACGACTGGGTCAACGGCTCGCTGGTCGCGGCGCCCACGTCCTCCCTGCCCGCGCCCGTCGGCGGGGTGCGCAACTGGGACTACCGGTACACGTGGATCCGCGACGCCGCGTACGCGGTCTTCGCGCTGCGCCGCGTCGGGTTCGAGGAGGAGGCCGACGGATTCCTCGGCTGGGTGCTCGACGCCTTCGAGCAGAGTGGCCGGCCGCGGATCATGTACACGCTGCGCGGCGACCCCATCCCCGAGGAGATCCTCGATCCCGGCCTGGAGGGTTACCGGCGTTCGGCGCCGGTGCGCTGGGGCAACGGCGCCGCCGACCAGCGCCAGCACGACGTCTACGGCGAGGTCCTGGACTGCGCCGACCAATGGCTGCTTCCCGGCCGCGAGCTCCAGCCCGCGCTATGGGCGGGCCTGTCAGAGCTGGCCGAGGCCGCCGGGCGCACGTGGCGGGAACCGGACCAGGGCATCTGGGAGGTACGCAGCCAGGGCCGGGTCTTCACGTACTCCGCGGGCATGTGCCAGGTGGCGCTGGACCGGGCCGCGGCCATCGGCGAACGGCTCGGGCTGGCCGGTCCGATCGCCAGGTGGCGGGCCGACGCCGAGGAGCTGCGCCGGCTCATCCTGGACCAGGCGTGGAACGAGGAGGCACGGTGCCTGAGCGAGCACCTGGACGGCGGCGGCGGCCTGGACGCCAGCCTGCTCGCCCTGCCGCTGCGCAAGGTCGTGCCGGCCGGCCATCCGCGCATGGTGGCCACCACCGCCGCCATCGCCGAACGCCTGTCGGCCGGCGACGGCCTGCTCTACCGCTACCTGCACGGGCAGTCGCCCGACGGCCTGCCCGGCGACGAGGGAGCCTTCCTGCTGTGCAGCTTCTGGCTGGTGGACAACCTGGTCATGCAGGGCCACCGGGACCGCGCCGAGGAGCTGTACGCCTCCCTGTGCGCCCGCGCCAGCCCGCTCGGCCTGCTCCCGGAGCAGATCGACCCGGCCACGGGAGCGTTCTTGGGCAACTTCCCGCAGGCGTTCAGCCACATCGGGATCATCTCCAGCGGCGTCAACCTGGCACGGGCGGGCGCCGGCCAGGGCTAGGCGAGGCGGTGGGCGCCCCTGGCCGCGGTGGCGGACAGGAAGCGCGGGGCACGGAAGCCGCGCTCGGCGTAGGCGGCCGAGACCGACTCGTGCACGTTGTCCAGGCGGTCCAGGGCGACCAGGGCGATGGCCGAGCCGCCGAAGCCGCCGCCGGTCATCCTGGCCCCGCGGGCGCCGCCGCGGAAGGCGGCCTCGACGGCCACGTCCAGCTCCGGCGAGGAGACCTCGTACTGGTCGCGCAGGGACAGGTGGGAGGCGTTGAGCAGGGCGCCGATCTCGGTGACCTTGCCCGCGCGCAGCAGGCCGATCAGGGCCTCGACGCGGTGGTTCTCGGTGACGACGTGCATGACGCGCTTGCGTTCGTCGCCCTGGAGGCGGTCGAGGGCCGCGGCCAGGTCGGTGACATCGCGCAGGGACGCCACGCCGAGCTTGCGGGCGGCCGACTCGCACTCCGCGCGGCGCTTGGCGTACTCGCCGCCGGCGTGCTCGTGGTGCACCTGGGTGTCGATGATGAGGATGCCAAGGCCCTCGGCGGCCAGGTCGAGCGGGATGTTCCTGGAGCCCAGCGAGCGGCAGTCGAGGAAGAGCGCGTGGCCCTCCTGGCACAGGGCCGAGGCGGCCTGGTCCATGATGCCGCACGGCATGCCGACGAAGTCGTTCTCGGCCCGCTGGCTGAGCAGGGCGATCTCCATCGGCGTCAGGCCCAGCCCGTGGACGTCGTCGAGCGCGGAGGCGACGGCCACCTCCAGCGCGGCGCTGGAGCTGAGCCCCGCGCCCTCAGGCACGTCGCCGTCGACGGCGATGTCCGCGCCCGCGACCCGGTCGCCCAGCATGGCCAGCACGCCGACGGCGTAGCGGGCCCAGCCGGTCGCCTCCTCCCTGGCCGACAGCTCGATCGCGCCGCCGGGGGACTGGAGGGACAGCAGGCGGATGGTCTGGTCGGTACGCGGCGTGACGGCGGCGCTCACACCCCACGGCACCGCGAAGGGCAGGACGAACCCGTCGTTGTAGTCGGTGTGCTCGCCGATCAGGTTGACCCGGCCGGGCGCGCGCCAGACGGTCTGGGGATCGGCTCCGAAGGCGGCACGAAAAGCTTCAGCAACGCGCATAATCCAACACTCCTCAACAAAGGCCCGACCGTAGACTAGCGCCATGGAGGAGCTCCTGGATCCAGCGCTCGGCCAGGTCCGGGTGTTCCTGATGCACGACGACAACAAGCAGCGCAAGCTCAAGTACAACCTGGGCCATCCGCGGCTGCTCACCTTCGGCGGGGCGTACTCCCATCACATCAGGGCCGTGGCGCGGGCCGGACGGCGGCACGGGATCGAGACGATCGGCGTGATCAGGGGCGAGGAGCACCTGCCGCTCAACCCCACGCTCGCCTGCGCGGCCGCCTGCGGGATGACGCTCACCTACCTCGATCGCGCCTCCTACCGCCTCAAACACACGCCCGAGGTGCGGGCGCGGCTGCGGGAGCAATGGGGGGACGTCGAGATCCTGCCGGAGGGCGGCAGCAACGCGGCGGCCGTACGCGGCTGCGCCGAGCTCCCGCCGGAGATCGGCGTCGACTACGACGTGGTCTGCTGCCCGGTCGGCACCGGCGGCACCCTCGCCGGCATCGCGGCAGGGCTGCCGCCGGGCCGCCGGGCGCTGGGGTTCGCGGTGCTCAAGGGGGCCGGGTTCCTGACCGGCGAGGTGGCCCGGCTCCAGCGCGAGGCGTACGGCCGGACCTGGGACAACTGGTCGGTCAACCTCGACTACCACTTCGGCGGCTACGCCCGCTCGACCCCCGCCCTCGACCGGTTCGCCGCCGAGCACGCCGTCGAGGGCATCTACGTGGCCAAGATGTTGTACGGCGTGCTCGACCTGGCCCGGCGGGGCGCCTTCGCGCCGGGCACCCGCGTCGTGGCCGTGGTGACCGGTCAGCCCTCGACGTTCGTGGCCGCGTGCGGCGCGCCGACCGGTTTCGACTCCGGCGAGCCGCGCTGACGCAGGTAGATCGACAACACCACCATCGACAACACGGCCAGCAGCTCCGACTGCCAGTTCTGCAGGCTGCGGTTCCAGAACTCGGCCGAGGTCACGTACTGCCCCCACGAGACGGGGTCGCGCAGGTCGCCGAGCCGTACGGCGTTGTAGGCCGCCTGGCCGGCCACCGACTGGGCCAGCCACGACAACACGAAGACGGCCCCGGCCGCCTGCCCGCCCACCGCGAGCAAGAACATCACCAGGAAGGCCGGCGAGAGGGGGTTCTCCTTCAGCCACTTCCTCACCCGCCAGCCGTCGTCGAAGTGGTGGAGGAACAACGTGTCGCCGGTCAGCCGCACCTGGGCCTCGTTCCCCCACACGTTCACCTCGGTGACCCGGCCGCCCGGGCCCATGTGGAGGTCGGACAGCGCCTGCCCGCAGGTCTGGCCGGGGTCGGGCAGCTTCCGGGCGGTCTTGCGGGACAGCAGCGCGCACGCGGCGTCCTCGTGACGGGACTCCAGGGCGGCGTGGAACCGTTCGGCCGCGCGCGCGGCGGGCGTCGGGTCCGCCGCGCAGCCGACGGCCGCCAGGAGCAGAGCCGGCACGACGAACGGAAGTCTCATGAGCCCTGCTACCCACGGGGCGATCGGGCATGTGGCCGAAGGGCCGGCTAACCGAGCTGGTCGAGCACCGGGCTGACCAGCGCGTTGAGCTCGCGGGCCAGCACCACCACGGCCCGGTGGGCACGCTGCTCGACCTCGTCGTGCGGCCCCTCGGGCTCGGCGGCGAGGTCGCCGAGCGGCACCGGCGCCTCGACGAGCATCGTGGCGCGCAGGAACGGGATGCGCGCGAGGTCCTGCTGGCTCGGCTCGACGTACTGGCCGAAGGTCTCCTGCCAGCCCAGCCAGCCGCGGTCGCGCCACCAGGCGCGGGACCTGGTCAGCTCCTCGGGGAGCGGCGAGACGAGCCGGACGCGCGCGTAGAGCGTGCCGTCCCAGGTGTTGCGGTGGCAGGTGGCCTCCAGCACGCGCCGGTCCCAGCGCACGTAGCCGGGCATGAGCGAGGGCGGCGTGGCCAGCCGCCAGGCCGCGCACGCGAACCGGACGGGCGCGATGTCACCCCACTCGAACTCGTCGAGGTTCTTGCGCACGTGTACGGCATAGCGCCCGTCACGGTCCCTGTCGAACTCCTGGTCGATCCAGAACGCCTTGCCCATGCCCCCTACGCTACGGCCCGGCGGCGCCTCCCCGGCGGCGTACGGGAGATCTGAGACTTGCCGTCAATTGAATGACCATTTAGGCTCATATGGTCAAACAATTGGAGGACGACGAATGGCCAGAGCGGGCAGGCCGCCGCAGGACCCCGCGCGGCAGGCCGAGCGCGCGCACCGGATCCTCGACGCCGCCGCCGAGCTGATCCTGCGCTGGGGCTACGACAAGACCACGGTCGACGACGTCGCCAAACGCGCCGGGGTCGCCAAGGGCACCATCTACCTGCACTGGAAGACGCGCGACGAGCTGTTCGCCGCGCTGCTGCGGCGCGAGCGGGTGCTCATGCTGGAAGGCGTGCGTGACAGCGCGCCCGCCGCGCTCGGCGAGCTGTTCGGGAGCCTTGCCTCGGCGTTGTTGCGTCGGCCGCTGCTCCACGCGGTCCTGCTCGACGACTCCGAGGTGCTCGGCAAGCTCACCCGGCTCAAGCGGCGCGGCCCGGCGGGCGGCCTCGAACTCGGCGGCCCCTTCGACGCCTACCTGCGCGAGCTGGTCGGGCTCGGCGCCGTACGCGAGGAGCCGGGCGAGCACGTCACCGTGATCGGCTCGATCTTCTACGGCTTCATGTTCCTGCCCGGCGCGCTGCCGGAGTCCGATCGGCTGCCCGACGACCGCGTCGCCGCGCTGCTGGCCGAGACGGTCGAGCGCGCGGTGGGCACGGGACGCGCGCTGCCGCCCGCCGCCGCCGGGGCCGTCGCGCGGGCCACGCTCGACCTCCTCGACGCACTCGCCGACGTCGCCCGGCGCAAACTGGCGACATCCCTGAGCCCTGCTAAGGAGCGCTTGCAGTGAAGGCAGTCATCCCCCTCGACGACGAAGCCGCCGCCGACCTCGGCACCACCGGCGGCAAGGGCGCCTCGCTGGCCCGGCTGGCCGGGGCGGGGCTGCCGGTGCCCGGTGGGTTCGTCGTCACGACGGAGGCGTACCGGTCGTTCGTCGCGCCCTTCCGCGACGAGATCCCCTCAGCCGGCGACCCCGCCGCGCTGTTCGCCGCGCACGAGATCCCGGCCGAGCTGGCCGCCCGGATCACCGCCGCGTACGCCGCGCTCGGCGACGACGTCGCCGTGGCCGTGCGCTCGTCGGCGACCGCCGAGGACCTGCCCGGCATGTCGTTCGCCGGGCAGCAGGACACCTTTCTCAACATCAGGGGCGAGGGCCTGCTGGAGGCGGTCCGCCGCTGCTGGGCCTCGCTCTGGAACGCGCGCGCCGTCGCCTACCGCGAGCGCAACGGCGTCCCGCACGACGACGTGGCTCTGGCCGTGGTCGTCCAGGAGCTGGTGGACGCCGACGCGGCCGGGATCATGTTCACCGCCGACCCGGTCACCGGCGCGCGGGACGAGATCGTGATCAACGCCTCCTGGGGGCTCGGCGAGGCCGTCGTCGGCGGCCAGGTCACGCCCGACACGATCAGCGTCTCGGGCGGCCGGGTCACCGGCTCGCAGGTCGCCGACAAGACCGTCATGACCGTGCGCACCGCGACCGGCACCCGTGAGGAGCCGGTGCCCGAGGACCTGCGCCGCCGTCCCGTCCTCGACCCGCCGCAGGCGCGGGAGCTGGCCGCGCTCGGCGAGCGCGTCCAGACCCTGTACGGCATGCCGATGGACGTCGAGTGGGCCCGGTACGACGGGACGTTCGCGATCCTCCAGGCGCGCCCGATCACCGGCCTGAAGCAGCAGGTCGAGGAGTGGAACGACAGCCTCAAGGGCGACTACCTGTGGACCGGCGGCAACCTGGGCGAGGCCATCCCCGACGTGATGACGCCCGCGACCTGGTCGTTCGTCCGCCTGTTCATCCACGAGGCGATGTCGGCCTCGGCGCTGCCCGGCTTCGACCTGGTGGGCAACATCGGCGGACGCTTCTACATGAACCTCAGCGTCGTCCACTCCATCGCCGCCGCCCTGGGCATGCGCAGCCGGCTCGGCGCGGTCGAGCAGGTCTTCGGCAAGCTGCCGCGCGGCCTGGAGGTGCCGAAGGTGAACCTGTCGCGCTGGGAGATCGTCAAACGGGTGTTGCCGATGGCCGTGAACATCCAGCGGCGGGTGCACCGGAACCTCAAGGACATGCCGGCCTTCCTCGCCTCCTCCCGGCAGCACTGCGAGGAACTGCGCGAACGCGTCGCCGCCACGTCCTCAGGGCCCGAACTGGCCGATCTGTGGGCCGCCGCGATCGAGCCCCACATGGTCACCTCCAGCCGCATGCTGGAGGCCGCCGGACGCCAGGGCGGCGCCACCCTCGTCTGGACCCGCGACCGGCTGCGCAGGCTGATGGGCGAGGTGGACGCCGAGGCCATGCTGACCGGCGTGAACGCCGACGGCGAACTGGCCAGCCTCGGGCCGGTCCTGGGCCTGGGCAGGCTCGCCAGGGGCGAGATCAGCCGGGAGGAGTTCGCGCTGGCGTACGGGCATCGCGGCCCCCACGAGTTCGAGGTCTCCATGCCCCGGCCGGGCGAGGACCAGGCCTGGATCGACGCCCAGCTCGCCGGCCTGCGCGACCTGCGGGCCGGCACCGAGGCGCTGCTCGCCCGCCAGGAGAAGGCCCGGCAGGAGGCGTGGGCGAGGTTCGCCGCGCGCTACCCGGGCAAGGAGGCCGGGACTCGCGCCCGGGTACGCCGCTGGAACGCGGTCGTCCGCGACCGGGAGACCGCGCGTTCGGAGAACATGCGGGCCTTCTGGGTGTCGCGGGCGTTCGTGGTGCGCGCCGGTGAGCTGACCGGGCACGGCGACGACCTGTTCTTCCTGTACCTGGAGGAGATCCTCGACGTGCTGCGCGGGGACACGACGGCCCTCGCCCGGGTGCCGGTACGGCGGGCGACCTACGAACGGTACGCCGCGCTGCCGCCGTACCCGACGGTGATCGTCGGCCGGTTCGACCCCGTACGGTGGGCCGCCGACCCTGACCGCCGGGCCGACGTGTACGACGCCCGCGGGTTCGACGTCCCGGTCAGCGACACCGTGACCGGGTTCCCCGGCGCGCCCGCCGACGTCGAGGGTGTCGCCAGGGTCATCGCGGGCCCGGAGGAGGGCGACCGGCTCAAGCCCGGCGAGATCCTGGTCACGACCCTGACGAACGTGGGCTGGACCCCCATGTTCCCGCGTGCCGCCGCCGTCGTCACCGACATGGGCGCGCCGCTGTCGCACGCCTCGATCGTGGCCCGCGAGCTGGGCATCCCGGCCGTGGTCGGTACCGGCAACGCCACCATGCGGCTGCGCGACGGCGACCGCGTTCGGGTGGACGGCGAGCGCGGCACGGTCGAGTTGCTGCAGTGAAGGGTCGCTGAGGTGAAAAGACTGCGCCAAGTCCGCCGTCCGCCGGGCCGCGGTGTGTTCACTGTGATGACCATGATCGATCAGTGGATCCTCGACGACGAGCGTGAGCTCGAAGCACGCTGCGCCCGCTTCCGTCTCGCCCTGCTGGGCCTCGACCGCGACGGCCTCCCGCCCGACCGGCAGGAGCCCCGGCAGCCGGACGAAGCCGCCTGACCGTCCTGCCGGCCTGGCCCGCCCGCCTGACCGGCCCGCCCGGCCGGCCGGTCAGCCTGGCCGGTCAGCCGCCGACGTGGATGCCGGGCCGCCGCTGCGGATCGGGCTCGATCTTGCGGATGATCTCCCGTACGACCGGGGCGGTGTCGCCGCGGCCCAGGATGAGGTAGCGCAGCAGGTGGACCATCGGCGAGCCCTCGGCCCACTCGAAGTAGCAGTGGGGACGCACCCCGGTGGCGGCGCGCAGCGCGAGCAGGACGGCCGCGATCGCGTTGGGCGCCGCCGGGCTCTCCGCGCGCAGCACCCGGTGGCCGCCGACCTCGACGCCGTGCAGCCGCAGCACGTCGCTGAAGCTGGAGGGGTCGATGACGTCGATCTCCAGGAACAACACGTCGGCCCGGCCCGGCACCGGGTTCATGGCGCGCTGCTCGCTCTCCTTGGCCAGGTACTCGGCCACGTCGCCGGGGCCGCGCCGGTTGGCGATGATGTTGAGCGCGCCGTCGTAGTTCAGGGAGTCGGTGACGAACCGGCGCGCCGCCTCGTCGAACTCGACGCGGTCGGCCCGCAGCTCGGTCGTGCGCGACACCCGCGAGATCAGCGAGATCGCGACGATGCCGAGGATGAAGAACGCCGAGATGGTGATGCCGTCGGGCTTCTCCCTGATGTTCTCCAGCAGCGCGTAGACCAGCACCAGGGTCAGCACGGTGAACCCGACGACGGCCGGGGTCTGGCGGCGGCGGACGGCCGAGATGGTCACCGCGACCGCGCCGGAGACCATCATGGCCAGGATGCCGGTGGCGTACGCGCCGGCCTGGGCGTCCACGTCGGCGTCGAAGGCCAGGGTGAGCAGCACGCAGATGACCGTGTAGACCAGCACGACGGGCCGGACGGCCCTGCCCCACTCCGGCGCCATGCCGTACGAGGGCAGGTAGCGCGGCACGATGTTGATCAGGCCCGCCATGGCCGACGCCCCGGCGAACCAGAGGATGAGGATGGTGCTGACGTCGTAGACCGTGCCGAAGCCCTCGCCGAGGCGCTCGTGCGCCAGGTACGCCAGCGCCCTGCCGTTGGCCTGCCCGCCCGGCGCGAACTGCTCGGCCGGGATGAGCACGGTGGTGACGAAGCTGGTGGCGATCAGGTAGACGCTCATGATGAGCGCGGCCACGGTCAGCAGCTTGCGGGTGTTGCCGATGCGCGAGCGCAGCCGCTGCTCGGGGTTGTCGCCCTGGGCGGCCACGAGGGGCATCATGCTGACGCCCGTTTCGAACCCGGACAGGCCCAGCACCAGCAGGGGGAAGGCCAGCACCGCCGGGCCGAGCAGCCCGGTGAAGCCGCCGCGCCCGGTCAGCAGCGCGTCCGTCCAGTGCGACAGGGCCTCGGGCTCGGCCGCGAGGGCGGCGAACCCGACGGCGACGACGACCGCGTTGAGCAGCAGGAACAGCGCGACCAGCGGGATCGCGACGCCGACCGCCTCGGTGAAGCCCATCAGGAACACCCCGCCGAGCACCAGCAGCAGCACCACGGTGATGATCACCGCGTGCCCGTGCAGGAAACTCGGGAAGTACGGGTTCTCCAGGATGTGCACCGAGGCGTCGGCGGCCGACAACGTGATCGTGATGATCCACGACGTGGCCACGAACCCCAGCAGGACCAGGACGAACAGCTTGCCCCGCCAGAACGGCAGCAGGCGTTCGAGCATGGCGACCGACCCTTGCCCGTGGGGGCTCTCCTTGGCCACCCGCCGGTACATCGGCAACATGCCGAGCAGCGTCAGCGCCACGATGAGCAGCGTGGCCAGCGGCGACAGCGCCCCGGCCGCCAGCGCGGCGATGCCGGGCAGGTAGGCGAGGGTGGAGAAGTAGTCGACGCCGGTCAGGCACATGACCTTCCACCACGCCTGCGGCTCGCCGTGGCCCTCGGCCGACTCCGGGCCGACGGGCTGGACCTGGTGCCGCAGCAACCACCGCGCGAGCCCGCTGGAAGGCGGTCCGGTACGGCCCGCGCTCTCGACCGACTCGGGTACGGCAAGCTCTCCGGTACCGCTCACCGGATCTCCCTCTCATCGGACGCCGCGAACGAACGTCCCCACCTTAGGGGGTGGGATCTCGCCCGCGCGCGCCGCGTCCTGCCGCGCTACGGGCGCTCGTTGCCCGAGTCGGCCGGCAGGACGGTGACGCCCAGGTCACCCGGCGCCGGGCCCGGCACCCGCTCGGCCGGATCGGGCACGGGGACGGGCTGCGCCAGCACGAGCGTCAGGTCGTCCCGCAGGTCGCCGGCGTGCTCGTCGAGCAGGTCGAGGAGGTTGGGCAGCGCGTGGTCGAGGCCCGGCGCGGCCAGGGCGTGCCTGACGTGCTGGTCGAGCGGGATGTCGATGCCGTCGGCGTCCCTGGCCTCGGACAGGCCGTCGGTGTAGAGCAGCAGCCGCTGGGAGAGGCCGAGACCGGCGCGGCGCATCCGCGGGTCGGGGCCGAGGCCCAGCGGCGGCGAGGGCTCGGGCGGCTCCAGCGCCTCCAGGCGGTGGCCGATCCGCAGGGGCGCCGGGTGGCCGCAGTTGACCAGGCGTACCTCGCCGGGCGCGAACTCGGCCAGCAGGACGGTCACGAAGTCCTCCTCGCCGAGGTGCGGGAAGAGTTCGGCGTCGAGCGCCCCGGCCAGCGTCACCAGGTCGGGCGCGGCGGCCGCGTGCCGGCGGAAGGCGGCCAGCACGACGGCGCTGAGGTGGGCGGCCTCCATGCCCTTGCCCTTGGCGTCCCCGACGATGACCCGTACGCCGGAGGGCGCGGCCAGCGCGTCGTGCAGGTCGCCGCCGACCAGCGACTGGTCGTTGGCCGAACGGGTGTGGACGGCCAGGCTGACGCCGCCGAGCCGGGGCGGCAGGGGCCGGACGACCGCCTGCTGGGCGAGCTCGGCGATCTGGCGAACCCGGACGAGTTCGTTCTCCTGTTCGCGCTGGGCCCGGATGGTCACGAACGTCCAGCCGCCCGCGGCGGCCAGGACGAGCAGGCCCGTCAGAGGGTCGAAATCGGCGCCACCGAAGGTGGCGAACAGCGCGACAACCACTTCGACCAGCAGGAACAGCAGGAACCAGCCTCGCTGTGAACGCATGGTGTGTCTCCGGCTATCGGCTTCTTCTTTCCGGACGGGGCGAACAGTAGGAGTAGCTACTTTCTCACTTTTAGTGACGGAGCGCATCAGCTTCCGGCAAGCTGCTGTCACAACTTCATCCGATAGGTGGCGATCACGATGGCAGGTAACTGGCAGGCGGGCAACCTCCCAGCGGAACTTACGAGCCTGATCGGCCGAGAAAACGAGTTGGAGCAGGTGCGGCGGGCGTGCCGGCGCTCCCGGATGGTGACCCTGACCGGGGTGGGCGGAGTGGGCAAGACCCGCCTGGCCCTGCGCGCCGCCGCCGATCTGCGGTCCGCGTTCACCGGCGGGGCCTGGCTGGTGGAGCTGTCGCCGCTGGACGACGGGACCCTGCTGCCGCACGCCATCGCCGAGGCGCTGCGGCTCACCGACCAGACCACGAGGCCCATGGCCGAGGTGCTGGCCGAGCACCTGTTCGGCCGCGAGGTGCTGCTCGTGCTCGACACCTGCGAGCACCTGGTGGGCGCCTGCGCGGTGACCGTCGAGACGCTGCTCGCCGCGGTGCCGGGGCTGCACGTCCTGGCCACCAGCCGGCGGGCGCTGGAGGTGGACCCGGAGCTGGTGATCGTGGTCGAGCCGCTGCCCGTGCCGGCGCCGGGCGCCACCGCGCTACGCGGCCAGGACGCCGTGACGCTGCTGGTCGAACGGGCCACCGAGACGATGCCGACCTTCGAGGTCACCGACACCAACCGCGACGACGTCGTACGGCTGTGCCGCCGGCTCGAAGGCATCCCGCTGGCGATCGAGCTGGCCGCGGCCCGGCTGCGCGACCTGCCGCTGGGCCATCTGGCCGACCGGCTGGAGGACCGCTTCGCCACGCTGGAGGACGACCAGGTGCTCGACCAGGAGGCCGATCCGCCCTGGCACCAGGCGCTGCGCACCGCCGTCGGGTGGAGCCACGAGCTGTGCGAGCCCGCCGAACGCCTGCTGTGGGCGCGGGTGTCGGTGTTCGCCGGTGACTTCGACGCCGATGCGGTGCGCCAGGTGTGCGCCGACGAGCGGCTGCCGGAGGCCGGCGTCGGGCTGCTGCTCGACGCCCTGGCCGACGAGTCGATCCTGACCTGGCTGCCGACCGGCTCGGGCGAGCGTTACCGCATGCTCGACACCCTGCGCGAGTACGGCGCCGGATGGCTGCGCGGCCTCGGCGAGGAGGAGGAACTGCGCCGCCGGCACCGCGAGCACTACCAGGACCTGGCCGTACGCGGCGCCGCCGGCTGGCTCGGCGCCGGCCAGCCGGCCTGGTACGACCGGATGGTCGGCGAGCACGACAACCTGCGTGCCGCGCTGGAGAGCGCGCTCGGCGAGCGGGACGGCCGCGCCGCCCTCGACCTGGCCGGCACGCTGGCGTTCTTCTGGTACGGCTGCGGCTACGCCAAGGAGGGCCGCCACTACCTCGGCCAGGCGCTGGCCCTCGACCACGCCCCCGGAACGGCCCGCGCCCGCGCCCTGTGGGCCGACGGCCTGCTCGCGGCCACCCAGGGGGACGCCGCCGCCACCGAGGCGCGGGCCGACGAGTGCGAGGCCGCCGCGGACGACGACGACGCCTTCGCCGCGCTGTGCGTCAAGGCGCTGCGCTCGGCGGTCGGCGTGATCCGCGGCGACCTGGAACTGGCCATGGTCGAGTCGGAACCGGCGTACGTGATGCGCTGGAGCGACGGCGACCTGACGATCGCGGGTCTGCTGGCGTTGATGTGCCGGGCGGTCGCGCACACCGTCGGCGGCCGGGCCGACGAGGCGATCTCGGTGCTGGAGGACCTGCGGGCCCTGTGCGACCAGCGCGGCGAGCAGTCGATGCGCTCCCATGGCGACCTGCTGCGCGGCCAGGCCGAACTGGCCCGCGGACGCCTGGACGCGGCGGTCGCCTACGGGCAGGCGGCGTTGCGTACCAAGCGCAGGCTGCACGACAACTTCGGGATCGGGCTGACCGTCGACCTGCTGGCGCTCGGCGCGGGGGCCGCGGGGCGGTCGGAGCGGGCGGCCCGGCTGCTGGGGCTGGCCCAGCGGATCTGGAGCACCCATGGGCAGGCGCAGGCCAGCGTCCCGGCCTGGGTGGCGGCCCGGCAGGACTGCGAGCGGCAGGCGCGCGAGTCCCTGGGCGACGACGTTTACGAGTCGGCGTTCCGCGCCGGGTACGACGGCGACCTCGACGCCGGCATCGCGTACGCGCTGGAGCCGGAGGGTGAGGGGTTGCCGAACGCCTGACCCACCTGGGGCTCCTATGTGGCGGGAGGGACAGATGTTGCCTGCCTGACGGTGACAGCCTCCCGTCTTGGATCGGGAGGGCTTACCACCGAGAGTGGGGGGACATCCGCATATGGGAGGCTGCATTGGAAACTCCTGCACTTCCGTTCCCGGTTCCCGGCGAGCGGACGTCCGAGACGATCCGCCGCCTGCGGGACGCGCACGGCCCGGTGCTGCGCGTCCTGCTCCCCGGGGAGGTGACCGGCTGGCTGGTGACCTCCTACGAGGCGACGGAGGAGGTGCTGGCCAACGACGAGACGCTCTTCAGCAAGGACGCCAGGAACTTCGCCGGGCTGCACGACGGCACGGTCCCGGCCGACTGGCCGTTGCGCCAGGTCGTCGAGGGCGACCACCTGCTGACCAAGGACGGCGCCGACCACCGGCGGCTGCGCGGCCTGATCAACCGGGCCTTCACGCCGGCCCGGGTGGCCGGGCTCGCGCCGCGCGTCCAGCAGATGACCGACGACCTGCTCGACCGGATGGCCGAACGGGACGGCGAGGTCGACCTCGTACGCGCCTTCAGTGAGCCGCTGCCGGTCGCGGTGATCTGCGAGCTGTTCGGCGTGCCCGAGGACGAGCGGGCCCAGATCCGCGAGTGGACCGGCGTGCTGCTGTCGCACGCCGCCGCCCCCGACGCGGTGAACGCGGCGGCCGGGGCGCTGCTCGGCTACCTGGCGGCCTTCATCGCGCGCCGGCGCCAGGAGCCTGGGGACGACCTGACCACCGGCCTCATCCGCGCCCACGAGGACGACGGCGACCGCCTGTCCGAGAACGAGATGTTGTGGATCCTGTGGGTCGTGCTCATCGCCGGCCACGAGACCACCGTGCACCTGATCGCGAAGACGGTCGTCGCCCTGTGCGCCGACCCCGCCCAGCTCGACCGCGTCCGTTCGGAGGACGCCTGGGAGCAGGTGGTGGAGGAGGCGCTGCGCAGCCGCAACTCGGTCGTCGGCATGGTGTTCCGCTACCCGCTCAAGGACGTCACCGTCGCCGGCACGACGATCCCGGCCGGTCAGCCGGTCATCATCGGGCTCACCGGCGCGGGCACCGACCCGGCCCGCTACGGCCCGGACGCCGACAGCTTCGACCTCGGCAAGGCCAAGGAGGGGCACCTGGGCTTCGGCCGGGGCCCGCACTTCTGCCTGGGGGCGCCGCTGGCCCGGCTGGAGGCGCGGATCGCGTTGTCGTCGCTGTTCGCCAGGTTCCCCGGGTTGCGTCTGGCGGTCGGGCCCGAGGAGATCGCGTACACGTCGTCGCTCATCACCGAGGGGCCGCTGGCGGTGCCGGTTCTGCTGAGCTGATTCTGCCAGCCAAACCGGCTTTCCATGATTCGGAATAGCGCGGAACGGCCGGGCCGAAGGGCATAGTCCGAGGACGTCGCCCCTGGCCCGGCCGTTCTGGCGTGCTCCTCGGGGTGTGGTCAGGCGTCCGTTCCCCCTGGGAGTTCGCCCCCAACCCTTGACACGCTCTTCGTCTCGGTGGTCTCCTAGCGCCAGTTCGGAATGACATTCTGTATGACGGAATAGGATGGGATCTTGAACGAACGCGCGCATTCGACCGCCGGCCGGCTCTCGTGAGGGCTCTGGTCTTCACCGGGCCCGGCGTCGTGGAGCCGCAGGACGTGCCGGAGCCCGTGGCCGGGCCGGACGAGGTGCTGGTGCACGTGGTCACCTCCGGCATCTGCGGCAGTGAGCTGCACGGGGTGAAGACCCCCGGGTTCCGGGTGCCGCCGCTGGTGATGGGGCACGAGTTCGCCGGGCGCACCGACGACGGGCGGGCGGTGACGGTCAACCCGATCCTGTCGTGCGGCGCCTGCGACGTGTGCCTGCTCGGGCGGCCCAACGTCTGCAGGAAACGGCAGATCGTCGGCGTGCACCGGCCGGGCGCCTTCGCCGAGCGCGTCGCGGTGCCGGCCGCCGCCGTGGTGCCGCTGCCCGACGGCCTCGGCTGGACCGCCGCCGGCGTGGTGGAGCCGGCGGCGAACGCCGTGCACGCCTGGGGGCTGGCCGGGCGGCCGGCCGGGGCGCGCGTGGGCGTGATCGGGGCCGGCGCCATCGGGCTGACCTGCCTGCTGACCGCCCTGTCCGGCGGCGCCGCCTCCGTGGACGTGGCCGACCGCTCGCCCGAGCGGCTGGCCGTCGCCGCCCGGCTCGGCGGCGTCGCGGCCGGCGCGGAGCTGACCGGCGAGTACGACGTGATCTTCGACGCCGTCGGCGCCGCCGCGACCCACGAGCAGTCCCTGTCCCGCCTGCGCCCCGGTGGCGCGGCCGTCTGGCTGGGGCTGCTCGACCACGTGGCCGGCTACGACGCCGCCGACCTGGTACGCGGCGAGAAGCGCGTCCTGGGTTCCTTCGCCTATGACGCGGCCGACTTCGCCACGGCCGTCGACCTGGTCGCCGGCTGGGACCTGAGCTGGGTCGAGACCTTCCCCCTCGAAGGGGGCGCCGAGGTCTTCACCCGGCTGATGAACGGCCAGGCCATCCCCGTCAAAGCTCTGCTGACCCCGGAATCGAGGTAACCCATGGCCCGCATCGTCCTGGTGGGCGCCGGAAGCATCACGTTCGCCAAGAACCTGCTCTCAGACATCCTGACATTTCCTGAACTGTCCGAGTCCACGATCGGCCTCCACGACATCGACCAGGCCCGGCTCGACACCGCCGAGGCGATGGCCCGCTGGATGGTCGGCGAGCTGGGCATCGGCGCGAAGATCGAGGCGTACGCCGACCGCAGGGCCGCCGTCGAGGGCGCCGACTACGTGATCAACGAGATCGCCGTGGGCGGCCTGGAGGCGGTCAAGCGCGACCTGGAGATCCCCGCCGCGTACGGCGTGCGCCAGACGATCGGCGACACCCTCGGCATCGGCGGCATCTTCCGCGCCCTGCGCACGATCCCGGTCATGGTCGGCATCGGCGACGACCTGGCCGAACTGGCCCCCGACTCGGTGTTGTTCACCTACACCAACCCGATGTCGATGATCCCGTGGTCGGTCTACGCCGGCACCCCGTTCAAGAACGTCGTGGGCGTCTGCCATGCCGCGCGCGACACCCAGCAGACGCTGGCCAGGATGGTCGGCGTCCCGGAGGAGGAGATCTCCTTCCTCACCGCGGGCGTCAACCACCAGGCGTTCGTGCTGCGCTTCGAGCGCGACGGGGAGAACCTCTACCGGCGGCTCGACGAGCTGATCGAGCGGGACCCGGAGCTGCGGCGGCGGGTGCGCGTCGAGGTCTACCGCAACTTCGGCTACTTCCCGACCGAGTCCTCCGAGCACGGCTCGGAGTACCTGCCGTGGTTCCTGCCGCACGCCGAGGAGGTCGAACGGTACCGCATCCCGATCAACGTCTACCTGGAGTGGCTGGCCGAAGGCTACGAGGAGTACGAGGAGTACAAGAGCTCGCTGGAGGCGGGCCGGGGCGTGCCGATCGAGCGCGGCGAGGAGCTGGCCTCGCTGGCCATCCACTCGATGGAGACCGGCACCCGCAGGATGATCCACGGCAACGTGCGCAACGGCGGCCTGATCTCCAACCTGCCCCCGGAGGCGACCGTCGAGGTGCCCTGCCACGTCGACCGGTCCGGCGTGCAGCCGGTGCTCGTCGGCGAGCTGCCCGCCCAGGTCGCCGCGCTCAACCGGGCCTTCCTCAGCGTCGGCGAGCTGACCGTCAAGGCGGCCCTGGAGGGGCGGCGCGACCACGTCTACCAGGCCGCGCTGCTCGACCCCAACACCGCCGCCACCCTCCCGGTACGCAAGGTCCGCGAGCTGGTGGACGCCCTGATCGAGGCCCACGGCGAGCTGCTGCCCGAAGGCATCAGGGGATGACCGTGTGCGACGCCGACCTGCCGTTGTCCCGCTACCGGCCGGTGTCCCAGCTCCGGGTGGCCGTCCACGAGGTCGACCGCGCCAGGGTGCCCGTCGTGGACGCCCACATCCACCTCGGACGCTGGCTGACCGAGGACGGCGGCTGGATGGTCGAGGACGTCCCCGCCCTGATCGACATGATGGACGAGCTGAACCTGCGCGGCATGGTCAACCTCGACGGCCGCTGGGGCCGGGAGCTGGCCGAGAACATCGAACGCTACGACGCCGCCCACCCGGGCCGCTTCGCCACGTTCTGCCACGTCGACTGGTCCGAGACCGCCGTACCCGGCTTCGGCGAGCGGCTGGCCGCGCAGGTACGCCGGTCGGTGGCCGAGGGCGCGGCCGGGCTGAAGGTGTGGAAGGACGTCGGGCTGCGCGTCCGCGACCACAAGGGCGAGCTGGTCATGCTCGACGACCCCCGGCTCGACCCGCTATGGGCCGCCGTGGGCGAGGCGGGCATCCCGATCGCGTTGCACACCGCCGACCCGGTCGCCTTCTTCGAGCCCATGGACGAGCGCAACGAACGCCTCGAACTGCTGGCCGCCCGGCCCGACTGGAACTTCTCCGGGCCCGGGTTCCCCTCGTTCGAGCGGCTCATGGAGGCCATGGAGGGGATGGTCGCCCGGCATCCGGCCACGACCGTGATCGGGGTGCACGCCGGGTGCTGGCCGGAGAACCTGGGGTTCGCCGGGCGGATGCTGGAGGCGTACCCGAACTTCCACATCGACATCGCGGCGCGCGTCGCCGAGCTGGGACGCCAGCCGCGCGCCACGCGCGCGCTGATGCTCCGCCACCCCGGCCGGGTGTTGTTCGGCACCGACGAGATCCCGCCGCACCGGGACATCTACCGCCTCCACTTCCGGTTCATGGAGACCGACGACGAGGCGTTCGCGCACTCGCTGGACGACCCGCCGCTGATGGGCCGCTGGACGATCTCCGGGCTCGACCTGCCCGACGACGTGCTGGAGCAGGTGTACGCGCGCAACGCGCTGCGGCTCGTGCCGAGGCTGGCATGACGGCGGTCCTCCGGACCGTACGGCGGCACAGCGCGGAGGGCGGGCAGGGACGGCACGCGCTGCTGTTCCTGCTCCCCGCGCTGGCCGGGTTCGCGGCCTTCTACATCTACCCCAGCATCCGCGGCCTGTGGTTGTCGGCGACCGACTGGAACCTGCTGTCGGAGCCCGGGTTCGTCGGCCTGGCGAACTACGCCGAGCTGGCCACCGACCCGCTGTTCTGGAAGGCGCTGCTGCTCACCGGCTACAACACCGTGCTCAACCTGGTGGGGCAGCTCACGCTGGCGCTGCTGCTGGCCGCGCTCATGCACCGGCTGACCAAGTCGGTCGTGCTGCGCGCCACGCTGCTGCTGCCCTGGCTGGTGCCGAACGTGGCCACCGCGCTGCTGTGGTTGTGGTTGCTGGACGCCAACCTGGGCTTCGTCAACCAGCTGCTCGACGGCATGGGCCTGTCCACGCACGGGTTCTTCAACGCGCCCGGCGAGGCCATGCCGAGCGTCGCGGCCGTGACCACGTGGGCCTCGGTCGGGTACGTCGCCCTGCTGCTGTACGCGGGCATGCTGCAGATCCCGAACTCGGTGTACGAGGCCGCCGCCATGGACGGCGCCGGCGAGATCCGCACGTTCTTCCGGGTCACGCTGCCGCTGCTGCGGCCGGTGCTGGCGCTCGTACTGGTCGTCTCGGTGATCGGCTGCTTCCAGATCTTCGACACCATCGCCGTCGCCACCAGGGGCGGCCCGGTCAACGCCACCAAGGTCATCTACTACTACATCTACCAGGAGGCGTTCACCCACTTCCGCATGGGCTACGCGGCGGCCATGGCGCTCAGCCTGGTGCTGATCCTCGGCGCCCTCACCTACGTGCAGATGCGCCTGATGCGCGCGTCCGACTCGGACCTCGGTTAGGGGGCGCGCGTCATGCGTACCGGCAGGATCGTGGCCTGGGCCGTGCTGGGGCTGGCCGTTCTGGTGACCGTGTTCCCGTTCTACTGGATGGTCCGGACCGCCCTCACGGATGCCAACCACCTCTTCTCCGACAACTTCTCGCTCTTCCCGCAGCACTTCACCTGGGCGAACTTCAAACGTGTCCTCGGCCTGTCGACCATCGCCGAGGCGCAGGCGGCGGGCGGCTCGGGCGCGTCCCTCGATTTCGTGCTCTACCTGCGCAACTCGGTCATCTACACGACGGTCGTGGTCGCCGTGCAGACGCTGTCGTGCGCCATGGCCGGGTACGCGCTGGCCCGCCTGCGTTTCCGCGGCCGGGAGGCGCTGTTCTCGGTGTTCGTCTCGGCGCTGATGGTTCCGCCGATCTTCACGCTGCTGCCGAACTTCGCCCTCGTCCGCAACCTGGGGCTGCTCAACACGTTCGCCGGGCTCGTGGCGCCGATCCTGCTGATGACCCCGTTCACCGTCTTCTTCCTGCGGCAGTTCTTCCTGTCGCTGCCGCGCGAGGTCGAGGAGGCCGCCGTCATCGACGGCGCCGGGGTGTGGGGCGTCTTCTGGCGGGTCGCGCTGCCCATGTCGAAGGGGCCGCTCATCACCATCGCCCTGATCAACGGCGTGTACGCCTGGAAGGACTACCTCTGGCCGCTGCTCGTCGGCCAGGAGGAGGACAACCGGGTGCTCACGGTGGCACTCGGGGTGTTCCTCCAGCAGTCGCCGAACGCCCGCCCCGACTGGACGGGCCTGATGGCCGGCTCCACCCTCTCCGTCATCCCCGTCCTGCTGCTCCTGCTGGTCTTCGGCAGGCGGCTGGCCAACTCGCTCAACTTCACCGGCATCAAGTAAGTAAGGACCCCCATGTCCAGGAAAGCATTGGCGACCCTCGCCGGACTCCTCACCCTCGCCGCCTCCGCCTGCTCGTCGTCCTCGGGGAAGAGCGACGGGCCCGTCGAGCTCAGCTACATGATGTGGGTGGAGAGCCAGGTGCCGGCGTACAAGCAGTGCGCCGACGCGTTCACGAAGAAGAACCCGAACATCACCGTCAAGCTCAGCTCGGTGGCGTGGGCGCAGTACTGGCAGAACCTGACCACGCAGGTCGTCTCCGGTACGGCCCCCGACGTGTTCCGCGACTCGGTGGCCTACTATCCGCAGTTCGCCAAGAACAACCAGCTCCTGGACATCTCCGAGTTCGTCGCCCGCGACAAGGTGGACCTCGGCCAGTACCAGAAGGGCCTGGCCGACATCTGGGTACGCGACGGCAAACGCTACGGCCTGCCCCTCGACTGGGACACCATCGGCGTCTTCTACAACAAGGACCAGGTCAAGAAGGCCGGGCTGGACCCCGCCTCCTTCGGGAACTGGACCTGGAACCCGCAGGACGGCGGCACGTTCGAGAAGGCCATCGCGGCGCTGACCGTGGACGCCGAGGGCCGCAGGGGCACCGACCCCGCCTTCGACAAGGAGCACGTGGCCGTCTACGGCATCGCGCCCGACTACAACACCGGCGCGCTCGGCCAGACCGGCTGGGCCGGGTTCGCGGCCGGCAACGGCTTCAAGTACCTGGACAAGAACCCGTTCGGCAGCAAGTACTTCTACGACGACCCCAAGCTGGCCGAGACGATCGACTGGTTCGCCTCGCTGATCAAGAAGGGGTACGCGCCCCCGTACGACAAGCAGTCGGCCCTCGGCGGCGACGCGGTGCTGCAGTCGGGCAAGACTGCGATGGTCATGGCCGGGTCGTGGATGGCCAAGCCGTACCTGGACAACAAGACGCTCGACCTGGCCGTCGCGCCGCTGCCCGAGGGGCCGCAGGGACGCAGGTCGCCGATCAATGGCGTCTCCGACGCCATCTACGCCGGCACCAAGCACAAGGAGGAGGCGTGGCAGTGGGTCAGGTTCGTGGGCTCCTCGGAGTGCCAGGACCTGGTCGCGGCGACGACCGAGGTGCTGCCGGCCATCACGACGGCCTCCGACAAGGCGCTGGCCGCGCACAAGGCGGCCGGGCGCGACGTCCAGCCGTTCGTGGACGAGGCCAAGGCGGCGGGCGGCACGTTCCTGCTGCCGGTGACCGACAACGCCGACAAGATCAACGAGATCATGGACGCCGCGATCTCGTCGGTCCTGCTCGGCACCGCGGACTCCAAGACCGCGCTCCCGGCCGCCAACTCCCAGGTGAACGCGCTCTTTCAGTGACCGGCCCGGCCGCCCCCGCCCGGGTCAGGCCGCCGGGGACACCCCCTCGTCGAGGGCGAGGCCGAGGGCGGCCAGGCGGGCGGGCTCGGAGACGATCTCGATCCCGGTGATGCGGTCGCCGTCCGCCGTGACCCGCAGGACCAGGAACAGCCGGCCCTCGCGCAGCACGCCGATGCCCGGCACGCCGTCGACGAGCAGCACCCCGGCCAGGCGCGCGCCGTCCGCGCCGGCGAGCGTGCCCTCGGCCACCGAACGCGCCCCGCGCCGCTCCCCGGCCGACCCCGGCAGGTCGGACCGGTGCAGCACGTCGGGGGCGAGCACCGCGAGCAGGGCCTGAAGGTCGCCGGCGCGGGCCGCGGCGAGGAAGGCGGCCACGAGCCTGCGCTGCCTGGCGTGGTCGGCGGCGGGCAGGACGGGCGTGCCGTTGACCCGCTGACGGGCCCGGCTGGCCAGCTTCTTGGCCGTGGCGGGGGAGCGCTCGACGATCTGCCCGATCTCGCCGAACGGCACCGAGAACAGGTCGTGCAGCACGAAGGCGACCCGCTCGGCGGGGCTCAGCGTGTCGAGCACCACGAGCAGGGCCAGCCCGACCGAGTCGGCCAGCACCGCCTCGTCGGCGGGATCGCCGTCATGGACGCTCACCTGGTCGAACCGCTCCGATTCGACGAGGTGCTCGTCCCTGCGCCCGCGGGCGCGCAACATGTCGAGGCAGATCCGGCCGACGATCGTGGTCAGCCAGCCGGGCACGTTCGCCACCTCGCCCGCGTCGGCGCGGGCGGCACGCAACCAGGTCTCCTGGACGGCGTCGTCGGCCTCGTCGGCCGACCCGAGCATGCGGTACGCGACCGCCCGCAGATGGGCCCTGGTCCGGTCGAAGTGCTCGGCCAGCTCGGCTTGCGCGTTCATCGGTCACCTTTCGTCGCGCCGGTTCGTCATACAGGCGGCTGAGCGACGACGAGGGGCGACCATGGCGGCATCCTAACGGGCGGCACCGACCGCCTTCTCACAGGTGACTTCCGGCCAGGCGGTCACCTTTCCCGGTTCCGCGTCGTCAGGTGGGTGAGTCTTCATGAAGGAGTGAGCGATGACGTACGACAAGCTGCGTACCGCGGTCGAGGGGCGCGTCCGGCTGCCCGGCGACGAGGGTTTCGAGGCGGCGGCCAGGGCGTGGAACCTGACCGTGGACCAGCCGGTGGCCGCCGTGGTCGAGGCCGCCGACGCCGGTGACGTGGCCGCCCTGGTCCGCCACGCCCGGAAGGAGGGGCTGACGGTCTCGGCCCAGCCGCGCGGGCACGGCGCGAGCGGCACGTCCGAGGGCGTGATCCTGCTGCGTACCGACCGGCTGGACGAGCTGGAGATCCACCCCGGCGAGGAGGGCGCCCGCGCCGGGGCGGGCGTGAACTGGGGCACGGTGCTGACCGAGGCGGGCCGGCACGGCCTGACCGGCCTGGCCGGCAGCAACCCCACCGTGACCGTCACCGGCTACACCCTCGGCGGCGGCCTGAGCTGGTTCAGCCGCAGGTACGGCTGGGCGGCCGACAGCGTGCGCGCCTTCGACGTCGTGGACGCCGAGGGCCGGCCGGCACGGGTGACCGAGGAGTCCGACCCCGACCTGTTCTGGGCGCTGCGCGGCGGCGGCGGCGACTTCGCGCTGGTCACCGCCGTCGAGTTCGACCTGTACGCCGAACGCGCCCTGTACGGCGGCCGCGTCATGTGGCCCGGCCACAAGGAGGCCGAGGTGTTCGCGGCCTTCCGCGAGCTGACCGCCGACGCGCCGCCCGAGTTGTCACTGTGGCTGAACCGGGTGCAGTTCCCCAAGGCGCCCCCCATGGTGACCGTGGACCTGGCCTACCTGGGCGAGGCGGGCGAGGCCGAGGACCTGCTGGGCCGCCTGGGCAAGATCGACGGCGTGCTGAGCGACACCCGGGCCGCCATGGCCACGGCCGACCTCGGCGCCATCACCGCCGAGCCGACCGACCCGGCCCCCGCGCTGGCCCGGACCGAGCTGCTGACCGGCCTGGACGCCGCCACCGCGGACATCCTGCTGGCCCAGCCGGTCGAACCGCTGGTCACCATGCAGATCAGGCACCTGGGCGGCGCGCTGGCCCGGCCCGGGGGCGGCGCCGGGGGAGCGCTGACCGAGCCGTACCTGCTCTACCTGCTCGGGCCCGGGATCAGCCCCGAACTGACCCGGGCCGTACGGGCCAAGCAGGACGCGGTCGTCGCCGCCCTGGGGGACCGGGTCAGCGGGCGCAAGCCGTACACGTTCCTGTCGCCGGGCGAGCGGGCGGCGCAGGCGTTCCCCGAGCCCACGCTCGCCCGGCTGCGCGAGATCAAGCGTTCGCGCGACCCGCACGGCGTGTTCCGCGCCAACTACCCGGTCCTGGACTGAGTCACCAGTTGGCGGGCAGTCCCGGCGTCGTCGCGGGCAGGGCGCGGCCGGCCGGCCGGATGACGTAGGCGACGCCGCCGCTGCTGGTGCTGCGCAGCCACACGTTCTCGAAGGCGGCGCGGGGATAGACGTGGCGGACGGTGTCGTTGCTCGACGAGGCCGGGTCGTTGGCGATCACGTCGCCCGTCGCGGTGAAGCCGACGATCACCATGAGGTGGCCGTCCGTGCCGTAGCCGGCGCCGGGCAGCTCGCCCTTCTTGAACGACTGCGAGGTGATCACGGGGATGCCCGCCTTGACCAGGCGCTCCAGCTCGGTCAGGGTGCGCAGGCGGGTGACGAAGCCGTCCAGGCCGTACCGGCCGGCGTAGGCGGTGTTGAACGGCCAGTTGCCCGCGCCCTGGTAGGCGTGGTCGTAGGTGTAGCGCGCGGCGTGGTCCACCTCGGGGTTCGGGTCCGACGGGTCCACCCAGGAGGTGTCCTCGGCGCTCGGCCACTTGTCCCAGTAGCCGAGCACCATCGTGGTCGAGGTCGGGCTGCACCACGCCTCGCCGCCGCCGTCCCACTCGGGGTAGTGGCCGGCGTGCACGTTCTGGGAGCGGCGCGGGACGTTCAGCTCGACGCCCCACGCGCCGCCGCCCGGACTGACCAGGACGGTCTTGCGTTCGGGCACGTTCGAGGCCATCGCGCCGAGCGTGCGCACCCGCGGCGTCACGGCCGAGCCCGGCGTGCGGTAGAGGGTCAGGCGGAGCTGGTACGCCGACAGTTGCCGCCCGGCCGCCGCGACCAGCGTGTCCACGGCGACGGACGCGTCCGCGTCGCCCTGGCCGGGCACCGAGGTGCGCAGGATGTCGCCCTCGGCGTAGGACCAGCGGCCCAGTACGTACCACTTGCTCAGGCCGGCGGTGTTCCTGGCCCTGGCCTCGACCTGGAGCCAGCTTCCCCGGGGCACGTCGGCCGTCCAGGAGGCGATCAGCTCGGTGGCGGGGAAGCCTACCGTGCGCTCGGGGCCGGTCCAGCGGGCGTACTCCCAGGTCTTGGTGCCGAGGGCGTCGGTGTAGGACGTGGTGCCGGCGGCGGAGGCAAACGACAGCCCGTCGGTCGCGGACGTGCCCTCTCCCGCTCCGGCGGCGAAGTCGGCCCGCTGGTAGACGACGTCGGGGACGACGGGACCTGGCTTCTTCACGGTGGTGGCGGCGGCGGGGGAATGGAGGGTGGTGGCCAGCAGGAGCCCGGACAGGAGGACGGTCAGCGCACGCATGAACCCACCTTGCTCGGAAGGCGACGGATGGGGCCGACAGTAGGCACATCGGGCAGGCAAAACATCGGGAAATCTACGTATGGGCCGGGATAGCGGCCTGAAGCTTTCTCTCGCCCGAAACTTTCGGATGCTGAGCGTGCAGCGTGGAGCGGGTGTCTCTATTTCTCGGAGCTGAAAGTTTCTGTGATGTGTTGACATGTTTCGGGACGCTCTTCACACTCACGATCGAGCTTCGCGTACCTCCCCGCCTTGGAGGCAAGACCATGATCAGAAAGCTGCTCGTCCTGGGCGCCGCCTGTGCGCTCGCCGCGGGCCTCGCGCTGACCTGGGCCACCGCCCCTTCGAACGCCGCCGCCGACTGCGGCGGCGGCTACGTCGGCCTCACCTACGACGACGGGCCCAACCCCGCCACCACCTCCAGCCTGCTCAACGCGCTGACCTCCAACGGCCTGCGGGCCACGATGTTCAACGTCGGCCAGAACGCGCAGAACAACCCGGCCCTGGTCAGGGCGCAGCAGAGCGCGGGTATGTGGATCGGCAACCACAGCTGGACCCACCCCCACCTCACCCAGATGAGCACGTCGCAGATCCAGTCCGAGCTGCAGCGCACCCAGCAGGCGATCCAGCAGGCCACCGGTACGGCCCCGAGGTTGTTCCGGCCCCCGTACGGGGAGACCAACGCCACGCTCAAGTCGGTCGAGCAGCAACTCGGCCTGACCGAGATCATCTGGGACGTCGACTCGCAGGACTGGAACGGCGCGAGCACCGCCCAGATCGTCGCGGCCGCGGGCAGGCTGCAGAACGGCCAGATCATCCTCATGCACGACAACTACGCGACGACGATCGCCGCGATCCCGCAGATCGCCGCCAACCTGCGCAGCCGTAACATGTGCGCGGGCATGATCTCGCCGGTGACCGGCAGGGTGATCGCGCCCGACGGGAGCGGCCCGACCACCCCGCCCTCCTCCCCGCCGCCCGGCGGCGGCACCTGCACGGCGGCGGTCTCCGCGGGCCAGCAGTGGAGCGACCGCTTCAACCTCTCGGTCACGGTCTCCGGCACGAACTCCTGGATCGTCACCGTGACCGTACGCAGCCCGCAGAAGATCATCGCCACCTGGAACGGCACCCCGACCTGGGACGGCACCGGCAACGTCATGACGATGCGGCCCAACGGCAACGGCAACACCTTCGGCTTCACCATCCAGCACAACGGCAACCGGACCTGGCCCACGGTCTCCTGCCGGGTGGGGTGACGGTTCTCCGCTCACCCCGGGGCGGCTGTCGTGGGGCGGGTCAGGCGAGGGCGTCGCGGGTCCAGGAGCCGAGGACGAGGAGGGACTTGGTGCCGGTGACGTTCCCGGCCCTGCGCAGGCGGTCGATGACCTGCTGGAGATGCCCGAGGTCGCGCACCCGTACGTGGATCAGCGCGTCGGGGTCGCCGGCGATGGTGAACACCGCCTGCACCTCCGGCACGTCCGTCGCCGTACGGACGATCTCGCTCACCGGCGTGGTCCCCGGGTAGCGCAGCTCGGTGAACGCCTCGATGCCCCACCCGAGCTTGGCGTAGTCGATCTGCACGGTGAACCCCGTGATCACGCCGATCTCCCTGAGCCGGTCCACCCGCCGTTTGACCGCCGCCACCGACAACCCGACCTGGTCGGCCATCTCGGAGAAGGTCCGGCGGCCGTCCTCGCGCAGCAGCCGGAGCACCTGGTGGTCGATGTCATCGATGTCCGGCATGTGAGAAACCTCCTGAGTGACGCAAAGATCTTCTGTCCTAGAAACGCCCGGCTCACATTATTTGCGTCTTCGTTGTGCTTTCGCGTCTGATACTTGCGCACAGTAGCTCTCCGTTGCTGTGCTGTGAATCCCCACCAACGCATTGCCCGCCAGGAGGTTCGCGTGAGCGTGAACAGCGCGACCGTGTCGCTCGACGACAAGTACGCCGCGCCCGACGGCCGGGTGCTGATCTCCGGCATCCAGGCGCTCGTCAGGCTGACCCTCGAACAGCGGCGCCTGGACCGGGAACGCGGCCTGGACACCAGGGCCTTCGTCTCCGGCTACCAGGGCTCACCGCTGGGCGGCGTGGACCTGGAGATGGGCCGCGCGGCCCGCTTCCTGGACGAGGCCGGCGTCGTCTTCCGTCCCGGCCTCAACGAGGAGCTGGCCGCCACCGCTGTGGCCGGCACGCAGCTCCTCGGCCAGGTCCCCGGCCGCCGCCACGACGGCGTCACCGCCTTCTGGTACGGCAAGAACCCCGGCCTCGACCGCGCCGCCGACGCCATCAGGCACGGCAACATGGCGGGCACCGCCGCGCTCGGCGGCGCCGTGGCCTGGATCGGCGACGACCCCGGCTGCAAGTCCTCCACGGTGCCCAGCTCGTGCGAGCCGATGTGCCAGAGCCTGTCGATGCCGCTGCTCGCGCCCGGCTCGGTCGGCGAGATCATCGAGTTCGGCCTGCACGCGGTCGCCCTGTCCCGCGCCACCGGCCTGTGGACCGGACTGAAGATCGTCGCCGACATCGCCGACGCCTCGGCCACCGTCGACCTGGGCCCGCTGCGCGACGGCATCCCCCTGCCCGACCACGCCGACCGCGGCAAGTCGCCGATCCTGGTCGGCCCCTCCGCCCTGGACGCCGAGTACGACCTGCTCACCCGCAGACTCGAACTCGCCCGCGACTACGCCCGCAGGAACGGCCTCAACCGCGTCATGCGCGACGCGCCGCGCGCCACGCTGGGCATCCTGGCCTCCGGCACCACGTACGCGGTGGTCCTGCGGGCCCTGAACGATCTCGGGCTCGACGAGAGCGCCACCGAGGACCTCGGGCTGCGCCTGATCCGGCTCGGGATGCCGTTCCCGCTGGCCGAGGCCGACCTGGCCGCCATGACCGCCGACCTCGACCGGGTGCTGGTGGTCGAGGACAAGGTGCCGTTCCTCGAAGGGCAGCTCAAGCAGGCGCTCTACGGCGGCGAACGCGCGCCCGCCGTCTCGGGCCGGGACCTGCTGACCGCCCGCGGCACCCTCGGCGCCGAGGACGTCGCCAAGGCGCTGGCCACCTGCCTCGGCCCCGACCGGCTCCCGCGCCAGCAGACCCGCCTTTCCGCGCCCCGGCCGCGCCGCATGTTGCCGATGGTCGCCGCGCGCACGCCCTACTTCTGCTCCGGCTGCCCGCACAACTCCTCCACCCGCACCTCCGACGACACCCTGGTCGGCGTCGGCATCGGCTGCCACGCCATGATCGCCCTCGACGGGCACGGGCGTGGCAACCAGGTCGGCATCACCCAGATGGGCGGCGAGGGGGCTCAGTGGATCGGGCTCTCGCCGTTCACCCGGGACCGGCATTTCGTGCAGAACCTCGGTGACGGCACCTTCCACCACTCCGGCTCCCTGGCCGTGCGGGCCGCGGTGGCGGCCGGGGTGACGATGACGTACAAACTGCTCTACAACGACGCCGTCGCCATGACCGGCGGCCAGCGCGCGGAAGGGCGGCTCGACGTGCCCGCGCTCACGCGCTCGCTGGCCGAGGAGGGCGTGCGCAGGATCGTGATCACCACACCCGAGCCGGAGACGTACCGGGGGGTGCGGCTGGCGCCGATCGCGTCGGTGCGCCACCGCGACGACCTCGCCGACGTCGAACGCGAGCTGGCCGCGCTCGAGGGCGTGACCGTCCTGCTGCACGACGACAAGTGCGCCGCCGAGGAACGGCGGCTGCGCAAGCGCGGCAAGCTGCCGACCCCCACGGCGAAGGTCGTGGTCAACGAGCGCGTCTGCGAGGGTTGCGGCGACTGCGGCGACGTCTCGACCTGCCTGTCCGTACAGCCCGTCGAGACCGAGTACGGCCGCAAGACCCGCATCCACCAGCCGTCGTGCAACTCCGACCTGAGCTGCCTCAAGGGCGACTGCCCCTCGTTCCTGCTGGTCGAGCCCGGCACCAGGGCCCCGCGCGAGGCGCCGTCCCTGCCGGTGCGGCCGCCGGAGCCGGTCGGCAGGCTCGACGGCGACGCCGAGACGCTGATCCGCATGCCCGGCATCGGCGGCACCGGGGTCGTCACGGTCTCGCAGATCCTCCAGATGGCCGCCCACCTCGACGGCCTGCACGCCGCCGGCATCGAGCAGACCGGGCTCGCGCAGAAGGGCGGCCCGGTCGTCAGCGACGTGCGCATCGCCAAGCGGCCCGTCGACGGCTCGGTGCGCGCCTCGCGCGGCACGGCCGACGTGCTGCTCGGGTTCGACCTGCTCGGGGCCGCCGCCGACGCCAACCTCGCCGTCGCCGCGCCCGGCCGGACGATCGCCGTGGTGAACACCTCCGTCGTGCCCACCGCCGCCATGGTCACCGGACGGGTGGCCGTGCCGGGCTCCTCCGCCGACGCCGTGGTCAGGCTGGAGTCGGCCACGGAGGGCGCGGACAACCTCTACCTCGACGCCCACGAACTGGCCGAGGCGCTGTTCGGGGACCACATGCCGGCCAACATGCTGCTGGTCGGGGCGGCGTACCAGCACGGCTGCCTGCCCGTCTCGGCCGCCTCGATCGAGGCGGCGATCAGGCTCAACAAGGCCGCCGTCGAGCAGAACCTCGCGGCCTTCCGCTGGGGCCGCGCCGCCGTCGCCGACCGTGAGGCGGTACGCCGGGCCGTGCTCGCCGAACCCGCCGAGCGGCCCGCGCCCGGCCTGGAGGAGACGCTGGCCCTGCGGGTGGCGGACCTGGCCGGCTACCAGAACGAGACCTACTCCCGTACGTACGAGAAGGACGTCCGGCGCGTGGTCGCCGAGGCCGTCGGTCGCGCGGGGGAGGAGGCCGGCGCGCGCGTCGGGCTCGCCTACGCCCGCTCCCTGCACAAGCTCATGGCCTACAAGGACGAGTACGAGGTCGCCCGCCTGCACCTCGACCCCGCCGAGCAGGCCAGGCGGGACCGTGAGTACGGCCCCGACGCGGTCGTGTCCGTGATGCTGCACCCGCCGCTGCTGCGGGCCATGGGCATGAAGCGCAAGATCCGGTTGCGCCGCAGCGCGCCGGTGTTGTTCCGCGGCCTGCGTGCCGCGCGTGTGCTGCGCGGGACCGCGTTCGACGTGTTCGGCCAGGCGGAGGTCCGCCGGGTCGAAAGGGAACTCGTCACCGAATATCGTGATCTTATGCGCGCCGCACTCGCCCGGCTGACCCCCGGCACGATCGACGCCGTGGCCGAGCTCGCCGGCCTCCCCGAGTCGATCCGCGGGTACGAGGACATCAAGCTCGCCCGGGTCGCCGAGTTCCGTGAGCGCGCCGCGGCCGCCCTGGCCCGCCTCGCCGAAGCCGCACCGAAGGAGTCGCCGTGACCGTTGACCGCCTGCTCCCCGACCAGGACGCCAAGGACCTGATCGAGCTGACCCGCGACATCGCCGACAAGGAGCTCGCGCGCCGGGTCGACGAGCACGAGCGCGCGGAGACGTACCCGGAGGGGCTGTTCGCGACGCTCGGCGCGGCCGGGCTGCTCGGGCTGCCCTACCCGGAGGAGTTCGGCGGGGGCGGCCAGCCGTACGAGGTGTACCTCCAGGTGATCGAGGAGCTGGCCGCGCGCTGGGCGGCGGTCGCGGTGGCGACGAGCGTGCACACGCTGGCCTGCTTCCCCGTGGCCACGTACGGCACCGCCGAGCAGCGCGAACGCTGGCTGCCCGACATGCTGGCCGGCCGGATCGTCGGCGGCTACAGCCTGTCGGAGCCGCAGGCGGGCTCGGACGCGGGCGCGCTCACCTGCCGGGCCGAGCGCACCGAGGCCGGCGACTACCGGATCACCGGCAACAAGGCGTGGATCACCCATGGCGGCATCGCCGACTTCTACGCCCTGTTCGCCCGTACCGGTGACCGGATCTCCTGCTTCCTCGCGCCCGGCGCGGCTGAGGGGCTGACGTTCGGCCGGCCCGAGGAGAAGATGGGCCTGCACGCCGTGCCCACCACCAGCGCCCACTGGGACGGCGCCGTCATCGACGGCGACCGGCTGATCGGCGAGGAGGGCCAGGGCCTGCAGATCGCCTTCAGCGCCCTCGACTCCGGCCGGCTCGGCATCGCCGCCTGCGCCGTGGGCCTCGCCCAGGCCGCCCTCGACGAGGCCGGCGCCTACGCCAAGGAACGGCAGACGTTCGGCAAGCGCATCATCGACCACCAGGGCCTCGGCTTCCTGCTCGCCGACATGGCGGCGGGGGTGGACAGCGCGCGGGCGACGTACCTGGACGCGGCCCGGCGACGCGACGCCGGCCTCGACTACGGCCGCCAGGCCAGCGTGGCCAAACTGATCGCCACGGACACCGCCATGAAGGTCACGACGGACGCCGTCCAGGTCTTCGGCGGCTACGGGTACACGAGGGAGTTCCGCGTCGAACGGTACATGCGCGAAGCCAAGATCATGCAGATCTTCGAGGGCACCAACCAGATCCAGCGTTTGGTCATCTCACGCCATCTGGCCAAGTAGCCGGTGCCCGTGACCGGGGGTTGCCGCTTACGGGCGTACGGCGCCGAGGAGGCGGTTGCGCCAGTAGTCGTCGAGGTCGACCACCTTGACGACGTCGCCGGTCTGGGGGGCGTGGACCATCTTGCCGTTGCCCGCGTACATGCCCATGTGCCCCAGGCCCTTGCTGAAGAGCAGGTCGCCGGGTTGCAGCGCGTTCAGGGGCACCTTGCGGGCGGCGCCCCACGACCATTGGGTCCACGTCGTACGGGGGAGCGAGACCCCGGCGGCCCGCCAGGCGGCCTGGGTGAGGCCGGAGCAGTCGTAGGAACCGGGTCCGGTGCCGCCGAACCGGTACGGCTTGCCGATCTGGGCGAAGGCGAACTGGAGGGCGCGGCGGGCGTTGCCCGAGGCCGGGCCGGTGTAGGGGATGCCGGAGCTGGTGGGGTTGCCGGCCCGGTAGGCGTTGAGCTTGCGCAGCAGCTTGGTCTGCCGGGCGATGAGTTTTTCGACCTTGGTCCGCTCCCCGCGTACCCGGTCGCGGGCGGTGCTCGCCTCGGTCAGGAGGCGTTGGGCCGCGTCGCGCCGGTCGCGGAGGGCCTTCGTGGTGGCCTCGTAGGCGCGCAGCTTGGCGGCCCTGTCCGCGGCGATGGCCTCGAAGGAGGCCATGCTGCCGAGCGCCGACTCGGGGTCGCCCTTGAAGGCGAACGACTGCCATCCGGTGAACGGGCCCGACTGGTAGTCGCCGACGAGCGCCGTGACGAGGTCCTCGCGTAATGCGTCGGCCAGCGTGGCCTTGCTCTTGACCTCGGTGTTCAGGACGTCGTACTTCTTCTTGGCCGTCTTGTAGGTCTCGGTGGCCTGGTTGTACTGCTCGACCACCTGGTCGGCGCGTTCGTTGAGCTTCACCAGATCGGCTTTGACCTTGGCGGGCGAGGGAGCGGCGGCCGCGGCGCCGGGGAAGGCGCTCCAGACGGCCAGCGCCAGTGTCACGGTCATCGCGATACGTCCGGACCCTGCCGCCATGCCCACTACTATGCCTCCTCGTAGATTTTCGGCCTGACGCGAAATGCTACAGAAGTCCGGGATGCTCCTAAGCCGTTTGCCGAGAAGTGGTGCTCACCATTCGGGCCGGCATCCGGGGATCGCCGCTCAGGAGGAGGTACGCACGCCGTCTCCGGGAGGTTCAGAGCAGACAAGCGCGCCCCGGCTCGTAGGAGCCGGGGCGTGGTCGCTTCAGCGATCGGTGAACCGTCTGGCCTCGCGACGGGCGGCGGCCAGCGGCCTGGACGGGATGACCAGGGTCGGGCGGCCGGTGGAGTGCATGACCCTGGTGGACGTGCTGCCGGTCAGCAGGGCCTTGACGCCCTGCCGTCCTCGGGAGCCGAGCACGATCAGCGCGGCGTCGATCTCCTCGGCCACGTCGACGATGGCCTCGGCGGCGACCTCCTCCGGGACGGACGCGACGCGCGGTTCGGCCTTCAGACCGAGACCGCGGGCCTGCTCGGCCCCCTCGGCGGCGAGCCGCTCGGAGGCGTCGTAGGTCTTGGCGTCGATGTCCCGCAGGTCCTCCAGGAGCGCGTGGCCCTCCAGGTGGGCCGCGAGGCTCTCCAGCGGCGGGCGGGCGTACAGGACGACGGCGGAGGCGCCGGGGAACAGCCGCGCGGTCTCCTCGACGGCGTGCCGGGCGCCGGCCGAACCGTCGTAGGCGATGAGGATCGGGATGGACATGTGATTCTCCTTGCGTGAGGGGCGGCCTCGGCCGCGTCAGGCCTTGACCTCTTCGGCGGTGACGGTGGCGCCGGTGCGGGAGCGCAGGGTGGCCGCCGCGATCAGCGCGCCGACCAGGGCGATCGCCGCGGCTCCGACGAAGGCCGAGGAGAAGCCGTCGGTCAGCGCCGGCAGGTCGCCGAGCTGGTTCGCGCCGTTGGCGGCGGCGACGGCGGTCATGGCGGCCAGGCCGAGCGCCGAACCCACCTGGTAGCTGGTGTTGACGATGCCGGAGGCCAGGCCGCCCTCCTCGGGCCGGGCCGAGGAGATGGCCGTGCCCAGCGAGGGGATGAAGGCCATCGACATGCCGAGCGCGGCCACCAGACTGGCGGGCAGGACATCCACGAGGAAGTTGCCCTCGGGCCTGATGAACGACAGCCAGGCCATGCCCGCCGTGAGCAGCACCAGTCCGGTGACCGTCATCGTCTTGGGGCCGAACCTGTTGATGCCGCGCGGAGCCAGGACGATCATGCCGAGCATGATCAGCACGGTCATCGGCACCAGTGCCGCGCCGCTGGGGAAGGCGCTGTAGCCGAGCACCTGCTGCAGGTAGAGGTTGAGGAAGAACCACATCGGGATCCACGCGCCGCCGAGCAGGAGCTGGGTCAGGTTGGCGGCGGCGAGGTTGGGCGTACGGAAGATCGACAGGCGCATCAGCGGCTCGCGGCGGGCCGCCTGGATCGCGACGAACGCGCCGAGCAGCACGACGGCGGCGCCGAGCACGAGCCAGGTCTCCGCCGAGCCCCAGCCCACCTCGGGCGCCCGGACGATCGCGTACACGGCGGCGCCGAGGCCGGCGGTGACGGTCAGCGCGCCGAACACGTCGATGGATCCGCGCTGGGACTGGCCCGCGGGCATGAGGGGACCGGTGGCGAACAGCGCCACGAGCGCGATCGGGATGTTGATGTAGAAGACCCAGGGCCAGCTCAGGTACTCGGTGATGACGCCGCCGAGGAACACGCCCGCGGTGCCGCCCGCCGGGGCCGCCGCGCCGTACAGGGCGAGGGCCTTGGTGAGCTCCTTCGGGTCGTGGCCGAACAACATCATCAGCAGGGTGAGCGCGGACGGCGCGATGAGGGCGGCGCCGATGCCCTGGACGGCGCGGCCGGTCAGCTCCACCCACACCTCGGGGGCGATGCCGGCGACCAGCGAGCCGGCGAGCAGGATCAGCCAGCCGGCGCCGAACAGCCGCCGGGCGCCGAACAGGTCCGACAGGCGCCCGCCGAGCAGCAGGAGTCCGCCGAAGGCCACGACGTAGGCGTTGAACACCCACGACAGGTTCTCCTGGGAGAACCCGAGGTCCTCCTGGATGCGGGGGAGGGCCACGCCGATGATCGACGTGTCCATGATGACGATGAACTGGGCTGTGGCGATCAGGGCCAGGGCGGTCCAGCGCCGGGGGGATGGTCCAGACATGAGCTGTCTCCAGTCACGGTGCCGATACCGGTAGGGGGTACCGGCATGATGGATCTGTGCCGCATGCGCGGGGGCGCAGGAGGCGGGGAACTTGGGCTTTCGCATACCAGTAGGGGGTATGCGGGGCGATGGTCAATCAATACCACCATGGGGTATCTGTCAAGTCCGGATGCCCCCGAAAACCGGCCGTCACGACAAACCTGCTGGTCGGAGCCCTGAAATTCGGTACGGAGAACGTCTGCGCGGACCGGCCCTGCCGTCCAACCGTGGGGGGGTATAGCCGTGAGGCTCGACGTGTAAGCGTCTGACCTGCGTTTATGTCGTCGGATCGAAGGGCGGGGGTAAGGAGGGGTGGCGGGAATACCATAGGGGGGTATAGTGTTCTCAACGGCAACGACCCGATGGGAGGGGTGGCCATGGCCGTACAGGCACGCGGCAAGCAGGACCACGCGATGCGCCTGCGCCGCATCGAAGGGCAGGTCCGCGGGCTGCAGCGCATGGTCGAGGACGACAAGTACTGCATCGACATCCTGACCCAGGTGTCGGCGGCGACCAGCGCGCTGAAGTCGTTCTCCCTGTCGCTGCTCGAAGATCATCTTGCTCACTGTGTCGCCGAAGCGACCCTGAAGGGCGGGCCCGAGGCCGACGCCAAGGTCAAGGAGGCCTCGGATGCCATCGCCAGACTCGTACGTTCCTGACCGGATTGAAGGAGAGACCGATATGAGCACCGCCACCTACACCGTCAAGGGCATGACCTGCGGCCACTGCGTCAGCTCGGTCAAGGAGGAGGTGGGCGAGGTCGCCGGCGTCACGACCGTCGACGTCGACCTGGCCACCGGGCTCCTGACCGTCGGCAGCGAGGCCCCCGTCGACGCGGCGAAGATCGTCGCCGCCGTCGAGGAGGCCGGATACGAAGTGGTGAACCCGTGAACACCGCCGCCAAGCTCGGCTCGTACGTCCTGGGGCTCGCCGTCGTCTTCGGCGGCGCGCTCGGCGCGGGCAAGGCCGTCGGGCCGGTCGGGACACCGCCGGCCGCGGACCACGCGGCCATGACGGCGCAGGCCCCGGCCGACGGACACGGGGAACACGCCACCCAGCAGGTCAAGAGCGATACCCCCGGAGGGCTCCAAGTGTCTCAGAACGGCTACACCTTCACCCCGCTCACCACGGCGCTCAAGCCCGGTGAGCCCACGGACTTCCGCTTCGCCGTCACCGGCCCCGACGGGAAGCCGGTCACCGACTACCAGGTCCAGCACGACAAGAAGCTGCACTTCATCGTGGTCTCCCGTGATCTGGGCAGCTTCCAGCACGTCCATCCGGAGATGGCGGCCGACGGGGTCTGGTCGGTCAAGGTCACCTTCCCCGAGGCGGGCGGCTACCGGGCCTTCGCCGACTTCGCGCCGACCGGCGGCGAGGCCCTGACGCTGGGGGCCGACGTGGCCGTGGCGGGTGACTACCAGCCGAAGCCCCTGCCGGAGACGAGCCGTACCGCGACGGTCGACGGCTACACCGTCACCCTCGACGGCGACCTGACCCCCGGCCAGACCAGCAAGCTCACGCTCAAGGTCAGCAAGGACGGTCAGCCGGTCACCGACCTGCAGCCCTACCTCGGCGCCTACGGCCACCTGGTGGCGCTGCGCGCCAAGGACCTGGCCTACCTGCACGTCCACCCCGACGGCGAGCCGGGCGACGGCAAGACCAAGCCGGGCCCAGAGATCGTGTTCTACGCCCAGGTGCCCAGCACCGGCGACTACCGCCTGTTCCTGGACTTCCAGCACGGGGGCGAGGTCCGTACCGCCGACTTCACCCTCGGCGCGGGCGGGCAGCCGCAGGTCCAGACGTCCGAGCCCGCCGCCGGCGGGCACGGCGGCCACAGCCACTGACGAGAGAAAGGAGAACGGTGATGACCTCGATCACCGATGACCGGCGCAACGCGGTCGAGCTCTCGATCGGCGGCATGACCTGCGCGTCGTGCGCCAACCGCATCGAGCGCAGGCTCAACAAGCTTGAGGGCGTGACCGCGACGGTCAACTACGCGACGGAGAAGGCGAAGGTCACCTTCCCCGAAGGCGTCGACGCGGAGCAGCTCATCTCCGAGGTGGAGAAGGCCGGCTACACCGCCGCGCTGCCCGCGCCGCCGAAGTCCGACGCCGCGACCGCCGAGCAGGAGCCGGAGGACGAGCTGCGCCCGCTGCGCAGCCGGCTGATCACGTCCGTGACGCTGGCCGTGCCGGTGATCGCGATGGCGATGATCCCGCCGCTGCAGTTCACCAACTGGCAGTGGATGTCGCTGGTGCTGGCCGCGCCGGTCGTCGTGTACGCCGGCTGGCCCTTCCACAAGGCGGCCTGGACCAACCTGCGCCACGGCGCCGCGACCATGGACACGCTGATCTCGATCGGCACCATCGCCGCGCTCGGCTGGTCGTTGTGGGCGCTGTTCTTCGGCAGCGCGGGCACGCCGGGCATGACCCACCCGTTCGCGTTCACCATCGAGCGCAGCGACGGTTCGGGCAACATCTACCTGGAGGCCGCCGCCGGTGTGACGGCCTTCATCCTGGCCGGGCGCTACTTCGAGGCGCGGTCCAAGCGCCGCGCGGGCGCGGCGCTGCGGGCCCTGCTGGAGCTCGGCGCCAAGGACGTCGCCGTGCTGCGCGACGGCGTGGAGACGCGCATCCCCAGCGACCAGCTCGCGGTCGGCGACACGTTCGTCGTACGGCCCGGCGAGAAGATCGCCACCGACGGCGTGATCGTGGAGGGCACCTCGGCGGTCGACGCCTCGATGCTGACGGGCGAGTCCGTACCGGTGGAGGTACGGCCGGGCGACGCCGTGACCGGCGCGACCGTGAACGCGGGCGGCCGGCTGGTCGTCCGGGCCACCCGGGTCGGCGCGGACACCCAGCTCGCGCAGATGGCCAAGCTCGTCGAAGAGGCCCAGACGGGCAAGGCGCAGGTCCAGCGCCTGGCCGACCGCATCTCCGGCATCTTCGTGCCGATCGTGATCGCGCTGGCACTCGGGACCCTGGGCTTCTGGCTGGGCACCGGCGACGGCGTCGGCGCGGCCTTCACGGCGGCGGTGGCGGTGCTGATCATCGCCTGCCCCTGCGCGCTCGGCCTGGCCACCCCGACGGCGTTGCTGGTCGGTACGGGCCGGGGAGCCCAGCTCGGCATCCTGATCAAGGGTCCGGAGGTGCTGGAGTCCACCCGCCGCATCGACACGGTGGTGCTGGACAAGACCGGCACGGTCACCGAGGGACGGATGACGCTGGTCGGCGTCCACCTCGCCGAGGGTGAGGACGAGACCGAGGTGCTGCGCCTGGCCGGCGCGCTGGAGCACGCCTCCGAGCACCCGATCGCCCAGGCCGTCGCCAAGGGCGCCGTCGCGCGCGTCGGCGAGCTGCCGGCCGCCGAGGACTTCGCGAACGTCGAAGGACTGGGTGTCCAGGGCATCGTCGAGGGGCACGCGGTGCTCGTCGGGCGGCCGAGGTTGCTGGAGGAGTGGTCGCAGCACCTGACGTCCGATCTGGAGCGGGCTCTGCACGCCGCACAGGCCGGCGGCAGGACCGCGGTGGCGGTCGGCTGGGACGGCAAGGCCCGCGCGGTGCTCGTGGTCGCCGACGTGATCAAGCCCACCAGCGCGGAGGCCATCGCGCAGCTCAGGGCGCTCGGCCTCACCCCGGTCCTGCTGACCGGCGACAACGAGGCCGTGGCCAGGACCGTGGCCGCCGAGGTCGGCATCGACGAGGTGATCGCCGAGGTGCTGCCGTCCGACAAGGTGGACGTGGTCAAGGAGCTGCAGTCCGAGGGCAAGGTCGTGGCCATGGTCGGCGACGGCGTCAACGACGCGGCCGCGCTCGCCCAGGCGGACCTGGGCCTGGCCATGGGCACCGGCACGGACGCCGCGATCGAGGCGTCCGACCTGACCCTCGTACGCGGGGACCTGAGGGTGGCGGCCGACGCGATCAGGTTGTCGCGCCGGACGCTCGGCACGATCAAGGGCAACCTGTTCTGGGCCTTCGCCTACAACGTGGCCGCCCTGCCGCTGGCCGCGCTCGGCCTGCTCAACCCGATGATCGCGGGGGCGGCGATGGCCTTCTCCAGCGTGTTCGTGGTCAGCAACAGCCTGCGGCTGCGCCGCTTCAAGTAAGACCGGACCTTCAAGTAAGACCGGACCTTCAAGTAAGACTGGACCTTCACGTAAGACTGGACCTTCACGTAAGACTGGACCTTCACGTAAGACCGGACCACGAAGGCTCCGGGCCCGCGGGCCCGGAGCCTTCGTGCGTCTCCGGCTTTCTTCTACGCCGACGGCAGCCGGAGCGTGAGCAGTTCGTGGCAGTGGTGCGCGAGGAAGGCGCTGACCCCGGGCGTGGCCGCCAGTACGGCGGGGCCGGTGAGCAGCGCCGTCACCGTCAGGGCTCCGGCCGTGCGCCGCCACCGGTCGAGGGGCGCCTGCGGGCTCAGCATCCGCCGGACGCGGGTCAGGGCCGTCTCGCCGCCCGCCCCCAGGGCGAACCCGGGCACTCTTCCCGTCGCCAGGCCGACCAGGGCCGCCGCGATGTGCACGCGGTCGTGCCGGCGCGCGGCCACGTCGTCGGCCAGCAGCTCGACCAGGCGGGTGATCTCGGCGCGGGCATGCTCGAAGAGCGGCACCCTGGGGAACGCGCGGGCCAGCGTCTCGGCGCCGGCCAGCACCAGATGATGGCGTCCGCGCAGATGGGCCTGCTCGTGGGCGAGCACGGCGGCGACCTGCTCCGGCGCGAGGCAGCGCAGCGCGCCCGTGGTGATCACCGAGTGGCCGTTGCGGCCGGGCAGGCAGTAGGCCAGCCGCTCGTCGTAGTCGACCACGACGGCATCGAGGTCGTGGTCGTGCCGTCCGAGCAGCGCCAGGGCCTCGGAGTGCCGCCGCCGCGCGCGACGGGCGCGGGTCAGGACCGCCCCGCCCGTACAGGCCACTCGGGTCAGGACGAGACCGGCGGCGAGGAGACCGGTGGCGGCGGCGGTCACGCTGGGCCGGGCGCCGTGGCCCAGCATGCCGGCGCAGGCCGCGAACAGCCCGGCCAGGCCATGGCCGACCGTGTCGGCGGGCACGACCGCCGCGAACACCGACAGCAGGGCGGCGACGAGCACGGACACGCTCGCCGCCTGCCACAGGGCGATGGCCAGTCTCGGGGCGCGGCCGGGCCACGCGGCGCGCCGCAGCAGCCTCCGCCCGGCCAGGGCGGCGAAGGCGCCGTAGAGGGCGAGGACGATCGCCACCGTCATGACGTGTGCCGGTCCGGCGGGTAGACGCGGAGGGCGGCCTGCAGCGCACTCGCCTCCTCGGGGGTGAGGCGTTCGAGGAAGTGCACGAACGTGGCCGCCCTGTTGCCGCTCATGGCGAGGGACTCGCGCATCACGTCGGCGGTGTACGCCTCCTTCGACGACACCGCCTCGTAGATGTAGGCCCGGCGGACCGCCGTCCGTCTGAGCAGGCCCTTGGTGTGCAGCTTGTCCATCACGGTCATCACCGTCGTGTAGGCGATGTCCCGGCTCTGCTGCAGGAACTCCAGGACGTCGCGGACCGAGGCGGGCCCCTTGATCGCCCACATGCGATCCATGATCGTGGACTCAAGCTCGCCAAGACCGCGCATGGTTCGACAGTCCCTCCGCCGATGGCCTGCCCCAAATGCTACCGGCGATCGTAGGGACGTCGAGGGGTCAGACGAGGGACTCCAGGGAACCGCCCGCGGCGACGGCGCGTTTGACGCGGATCAGGTCTTTGGGGGAGTTCACGGCGACCGCGCCGACCAGTACGCCGTCCTTGGCGAAGGCGAGGGCGAAGCGGCCCTCGTCCGGGGAGCCGGCGACGAGGCGGCTCTCGTCGGCCAGGTGCGGCAGGCCGGCGGTCTGGACGCGGGCGCCGTGCACGTGGGTGGCGAAGGAGGGCAGGTCGTCGAACGGCTTGGCGTTCGCGGGGTCGGCGAGCAGGTTGAGCGCGGCGGCCGTGCCCTGGTCGTTGGCGTTGGACCAGTGTTCGACGCGGACGAGCGCGCCGCCGTACAGGCTGTGGGGCCAGCGGGCGACGTCGCCGGCGGCCACCACGTCGGCGGCGCCCACGGCGAACAGGTTCTCGTCGCACAGCACGCCGTCGCCGAGCTCAAGCCCGCTGCCGTCCAGCCAGCCGGTGTTCGGCTCGACGCCCATGCCGGCGATCACGAGGTCGGCGGGCAGCGTCCGGCCGTCGTCGAGGCGTACGCCGGTCACCCTGCCGTCCGACTCGAAACCGGTCACGCGGACGCCGCCGACCAGGTCCACGCCGTGGTCCCGGTGGTGGCCCGCCAGCCAGCGGGAGGCGTCCTCGCCGAGCGCGCCCAGCATCGGGTACGGCGAGGAGTCCACCAGCGTCACCGGCAGTCCGAGGGCCCGGACGGTGGAGGCGACCTCGCCGCCGATGAAGCCGCCCCCGATGACCACCACGCGGGCGGGCCCGGCGGCCAGCTCGGCACGCAGGGCCAGGGAGTCCTCGACCGTGCGCAGGGTGTGCACGCCCCGCGGGTGGTCGGGCAGACGGCGTGGACGGGCGCCGGTGGCGATGACGAGCCCGTCGTAGCGCACCTCGGAGCCGTCGTCCAGGGTGAGGCGCTTGTCCCCGGCGTCCAGGCTCACCGCGTGGCGGCCCTTCAGCCAGTGTTCGCCGAGCTCCTCGGCGCCGGGCAGGGTGATCTCGTCGTCGCCGCGCAACATGCTCTTGGACAGGGGCGGGCGGTTGTAGGGGAGGTGGCGTTCCCCGCCGATCAGGGTGACGGCGCCGGTGAAGCCCTCTCGGTGCAGCGCCTGGACGGCCCGCAGACCGGCCAGCGACGCCCCGACGACCGCGATGGTGTTCAGCTCTCTCATGGGTGGCAACCATACCCCCCTCCCGTATAGTGGCTCGAAGTGATTTAGCTCTCACATACCCGTAGGGGGTTCGGGTTGCGAGGGTGGCTTCCCGTGACGTATCGTCCAAGCCGTTGAATACCCACCCGGGGTATTATCGAGGGGAGTGGACATGAGCAGCGCCACCTACACCGTCAGCGGCATGACCTGCGGCCACTGCGTGGGCACCGTGAAGTCCGAGGTCGGCAAGATCTCCGGGGTCACCGGGGTCGACGTCGATCTGGCGACCGGCAAGGTGACCGTGACGGGCGAGCAGCCGATCGAGGAGTCCCTCGTGCGCGACGCCGTCGAAGAGGCGGGCTACGAGCTGGTCCCGGCCTGAGCGGGTCGCCCGCCGCGAGCCGGGCGCCGTTCCCCTTCCCGGAAGGCGCCCGGCTCGGACCTACGAAGCGCGGTAGTAGGCTGAGGCCGAAGGACGCGCTGGTCAGAAGGGGAGAGGCGGTGGGTGTCGTGCGGCGGTTCGTACGCGGTCTCCTGCTCGTCCTCCTCGCCCTGGGGGTGTGCGGCATGCACACGCTGGGCCATCTGGACGGACGGCACGGCGGTTCGCCGGGCCGTCACGGGACGGTGGCTCAGGAGGCCCCAGCCGTCCTGCCCGCGGGAGCGCAGGCCGTCGCGGGCGAGCACCGGATGCCGGGCTTCGACCCGACCAGCGTCTGCCTGGCCGTGCTGACCTCGCTGTTGATCATCCTGCTGGCCGCCGTCCGGTTCTGGACGCGGCGCAGGGCCGGAGCCGGAGCCGGTGACCTTCCCCCGGCGCGGCCGGTCGCCCGGCCACCGCCACGGCCGACGTCCCTTCGGCTGGCGAGTCTCTCGACATTGCGCATATAGGCCGGTGAGCTGCGCGGACGGACCCCGAGGTCGTCCGCGGGACAGGCCGGAAGTTCCAGCGAACCGAGAGACGAACAACCATGCGCATCAACCGTAAGATCGGCTTCACCGTCGCCGGGGGCGCGCTCGCCCTGCTCACCGCGTGCGGGGGCAACGGCGCCGCCACGACCGCGGACGCCGAGCCGGCCGCCACCACGGCGGCCACCAGCGCCGCCGCGCAGCCGTCGCCGTCCTTCAACGACGCGGACGTCATGTTCGCGCAGATGATGATCCCGCACCACGAGCAGGCGGTCGAGATGGCCGAGCTGGCGCCGGGACGGGCGGGCGACGCGGAGATCAAGGAGCTCGCGGCCAAGATCAAGGCCGCCCAGGACCCGGAGATCCAGACCATGAAGGGCTGGCTCGCCGAGTGGGGCAAGCCCGCCCCCTCTGAAGGGATGGGGCATGAGATGCCCGGCATCATGTCCGCGGAGGACATGAAGAAGCTCGAAGGCGCCAAGGGCAAGAGCTTCGACAAGCTGTTCGCCGAGCAGATGATCGCCCACCACAAGGGGGCCATCGACATGGCGCGTACCGAGCAGGCGAGCGGGTCGAACCCGCAGGCCAAGGAGCTGGCGAAGGTCATCGAGACCGCCCAGCAGGCCGAGGTGGCCCAGATGCAGGGCATCCTCGACCGGCTCTGATCGCGTCCCGCCCGGGCGCCGGTGGCGTCCGGGCGGGGACGTCCGCGGCGCTCTCAGGCCGTCCGCCGCCTGCCGGTCGTCACCAGCGCGGCGGCCACGGCGCCGGCCGCCGAGGCGACGGCGGCCACGACGAACCCGCTGGTGAACCCGCTCAACGTGGTCCCGGCCAGGCTCGCCGCCGCGACGCTCGACATCACGGCGGCCCCGACGGACGCGCCGAACTCGTGGAAGGTGCTCACGATGCCGGAGGCGATCCCGGCCTCGTGCGGCGCGACCTGGCCGAGCGCGGTGGCCGAGGCGATGACGAACAGCGCGCCGGTGCCCGCCGCGGCGGCGGCCACGCCGGCGACGACGCTGACGACGTTCGTCGAGACGGCCGGTACGGCCATGCCGGCCGCCGCGACCGTCAGGCCCGCGACGGCCAGGGCACGCCCGCCCCACCGGCCGAGCAGGCGTCCGGTCAGGTTGGCGCCGAGCATCGTGGCCAGCGCCACCGGCAGGAACAGCAGCCCGGCCCGCAGCGCGCCGTATCCCAGGGCCTGCTGGAAGTAGAACGTCCCCAGGAAGAAGACCGCGATCATCAGCGCCGTCGCCATCAGGATCAGGAAGGCGCCGACCGCGACGGGCCGCCGGGCCAGCAGGCGTACGTCCATAAGGGGTGAACGGGCCCGCCGCTGCCACAACACGAACAGCGTGTAACCCACGGCGGCCGCGGCCGCGAGCCAGCCGGTGAGCGGGCTCAGCCGGCCGCGCTCGCCGGCGGCGGTGAGCCCGTAGATCAGCGACGCACCGGCGGCCGTCACCAGGACCGCGCCGAGGACGTCGAGCCGGGGCCGGTCGGCGGGCGCCGGCGTACGCGCCGGGAGCAGTACGGCGAGCACCACGGCGATCACCACCCCGATGGGCACGTTGACGTGGAACACCCACGGCCATCCCGGACCGGCGGTGAGCAGCCCGCCGAGGAGGACGCCGAGGGCGGCCCCGCCGCCGCCGAGCGCAGCATCGCGCGCATCGTGTCCGCCGCCCGCGAACTGCTGAGCTCCGACCCCAACGTGACCACCGACGACATCGCGCAGGCCGCCGGGGTCGGGCGGATGACCCTCTACGGGCACGTCCGCACCCGGGCCGACCTCGTCGAGGCCGCGGTCGCGGACACGCTGCGGGCCGGTGAGGAGCCCCTGGCCTCCGTCGACCTGTCCGGCGACGCGCGCGCGGCCATGACCCGCCTGCTGGCGTCGAGCTGGGAGCTGGTGGCCGAGTCCGCGGCGCTGCTGGCCGCCGCCGAGGGGGTCCTTCCGGCGGGACGGGTGCGCGACCTGCACGCCGAGCCGGTGCGGCGCATGGCCGAGCTGGTCGGCCGGGGTCAGGAGCAGGGCGTCTTCCGTACGGACCTGCCCAACGCCTGGCTGGTCAGCCTGACCCACTACATCCTGCACGGCGCGGCCAACGAGGTACGCCAGGGACGCCTCGCCCGGGACGTCGCCGCCGACGTGGTGACGAAGTCCATCGAATCGGCGCTGGCGGGCCCGGTCGCGTCGTGATCGCCTGGCCGGTCGCGTCGGTGATCGCCGGGCCGGTCGTTTTGTGATTGCCGGGCTGCCCGCTTTGTGATTGTCGGGAACGATCACGGGTACTACGGGTGCTAGTAGCCCCTTCCCGGAGAAGGATCATGGCCCCCTGGATCGCCGTCGCCGGCCTGATGGCCGTCCTCGTCCTGGGCGTGCTCGGGATCCATCTGGTCTCGCTGGTCGTCCGGCCCAGGGGGACGCTCGTCGCGTCGCCGTACCTGTCCGGCGCCCGGCCGCGGGAGCACGCCCTGTCGAGGTACCACGTGCGCTGGTACGCGGTGACGCTGGTCTTCCTGGCCTTCGACATGGAGATGGTCTTCATGTATCCGTGGGCGCTGGTCGTCGCCGTGGTGGGGGCGACGGCGCTGGTGGAGATGTTCGTCTTCCTCGGGCTCCTGATGGCGGGCGTGGTCTACGCCTGGCGTGAGGGGGCCTTCCGGTGGGCCTGAGCGGGTGGCTGCTGAGGTGGGCGGCCGGTCACGCGCGGCCCTTGCTGGTCCCGGCGGGTGACGGCACGCGGGCCCGGCTGCTCGCCGAGGCCGAGCTCGCCCGGCGACGCCTGCGGCCGGCCGTGTCCGTGGCGGAGGCCGGTCTCCTCGTCGTCTGCGGCACGCCGGGGGAGGAGCTGACGGAGGCCGTCCGTACGGTCTGGGCGGGCATGCCGGTCCCGAGGGCCCGCGTCGATCTGCCGGCGGGTGTGTCGCCGCGATCGGTCGCCCGGGCGTTCGACCGGGCGGTCGCGCGCCTGGCGGACCGTGAGGCGCAGTGGCGCGACGCCGCAGCCCTCGCAGCCACCCCATGGACCCCGCCCGACGAGCACCGGCCGATGGACGGGGAGCATGGGGGTGGGAGTGCGGGCGGTCATGGTGGGGGTGGGGAGCATGAGCATCACATGGGAGCGCCGGGTGGGGTGCCCATGGCGGAGCGGGGGCCCGATCGGGACGGGCTGACGCTGGACCGGCTCCACGTCCCGCTCGGCCCGGTCCTGCCGGACTGGCCGTGCGGGCTGGTGGTGGAGACCGTCCTGCAAGGGGACGTGATCCAGGAGGCGGTGGTCCGGTGGGTCGAGCCGGCGGAGTCGTTCTGGACCGAGCCCTCAGCCGACAGGGCGGCGGGTCTGCCGGTGACGTGCGGTGAGGCGGCGAGGCGTCAGGCCGTTTCCCGTCTGGACGCACTGGGCCGGTTGCTGTCGGTCGCCGGGTGGCCCGCCGCCGCCCGGCGCGCCAGGACGTTGAGGGACCTCCTGTTCGCGGACGCGCCCCCGGACGCGGTCGCCAGGCCGTACGAGCGCTTCGAAAGGCAGGTACGCCGCTCCGCAACCCTGCGCTGGATGTTGCGGGACATCGGCCCGACACCGGACGGCGACACGCTGTCCAGACTGGACGGGCTGCTGACCCGTACGCGCGCGGCGATCAGCTCCCTCGGCGACAACACGACGCTCGGCGACAACACACCGGTCGACGGCGGCTCGCCTCCGGTCAGGAACGCCCTGGGGCCCGGGCTTCTCGTGGGTGCCGAACTGGCCACGGCACGACTGATCGTCGCCGGCCTCGACCCGGAACCGGCGGTGACCCGTGCCTGACACCGCCCTCCTCGTGCCGTCCCTGGTGGTGGGCTGTGTCTGAGGGTGCGCTGCTGGTGTTGCCGTTGATGCTCGGGGTGCTGGGAGGTGTGGCCGCGTGTCTGGACGCCGCGCTGGGTGGCGGTGGGGTGGGGGCGCCGTTCGGGGAGGTCGCCCGGCTGCTCGTCCAGCAGCGGCGGCGTACGTACCTGGCGGACCGGCTGCTCCTGCGCGTCGGGGTGGGCAGCCTGCTCGTCGCGCCGGTGCTGGCGGCGATCGTGATCCCGCTGGGCGCGGCGCCCGTGGCGGATCCGGCCGTGGGCGTCGTCTGGTTCAACGCCATGGAGGTGTGCGTCTGGGGCTCGCTCTGGCTCGTCGGGTGGTCGGTCAACTCGGTGTTCCCGCTGGTCGGCGCGTACCGCTTCGTCGCCCAGGGGCTGGCCTACGAGCTGCCGCACATGTTCGCGCTGATCACCGTGGCGCTCGGCGCGGGCTCGTTGCGGATGAGCGACATCGTGCAGGCCCAGCAGGGGCTCTGGTTCGTGGTCTGGATGCCGCTCGCCTTCCTGGTGTACCTGGTCTCCGCGCTGGCGATGGCGTTCTGGGGGCCGATGAGCGCGCCGCTGGGCGCCGACGCCGCCGGGGGCGTGCAGGCCGAGCTCGCGGGGCTCGACCGGCTGTTCTTCGGCGCGGGCCGCTACGCGCTCCTCGTGATCGCGGCCGGGGCGGCCGTGCCGCTGTTCCTGGGCGGCGACGCGGGCCCGGTGTTGCCGGGCCCGCTGTGGGTGCTGGTCAAGACGCTGGCCGTGCTCGCGCTGCTGGTGTGGGTACGGCACCGCGTCCCGGCCGTCCGGATGGACCGCTTCACGCAGGCGTCCTGGCTGGTGCTGATCCCGGTGTCGCTGCTCCAACTGCTCGTCGTCGGGATCGTGGTGTTGTGACCGCCGTCGTGTTCTGGGCCCTGGCCGTCGTCTCCGTGGCGGCCGGGGTCGCGGTGTTCGTCGTCGACTCGATGGCGCGGGCGACGTTCGCGCTGCTCGCCTCGCTGCTGGCGGTCGGGGCGGCGTTCCTGCTCATCGACCTCGAATACCTCGGCGTCCTGATCGTCCTGATGATGGTCATGGAGATGCTGGTCATGGCCGTTTTCATGATCATGTACATGATGAACCCGGCGGGGCTCATGCCGATGAGGATGGTCCACAACAACCGGGCCGCGCTGGTCATCTCGGGGGCCGTCTTCGTCCTGCTCGCGGCCGGGATCTTCGGTACGTCCTGGCCGTCGCGCCGCGGCCGGCCGCCCGCCGATCCGGCGCACGCGCTCGGCCTGGCGATCATGGGGCCGAAGATGCTCGTCATGATGGTCGTCGGCGTGGCCATCCTCGCCACGATGATCTCCACCGTCGTGCTCGCCACCCATCGGGGCCGCTACGACCGCTACGGCGACGACCTCAGGCGCGGCCGGCCGCTCGACCCGGGCCCGGAGCCCGCCGCCGAAGACGGACGGGAGCAGCCGCGATGACGCTCGAGGCCTTCCTCCTGCTGGCCGCCGCGCTGTTCGCCGTCGGCCTGTACGGCGTGCTCTCCCAGCAGTCGATCGTGATGCTGATGATGGGCCTGGAGCTGATGATCAACGGGTTGATCGTGGCCGGCGGGGCGTTCTGGTACTTCACGGCCCCCGCGTCCGCCGACGGCCAGGTCCTCGTCCTGGTGGCGGTCACGGTGATGGCCCTGGAGATGGCGATGGGCTTCGCCGTCGTCACCGCGCTCTTCCGCGCGCGGGAGGTGGACATGACCGACGACGCGCAGGACCTGAAGGGATGAACCCGCTCGCCGTGTTGCTGCCCGCGCTGCCGGCCGTCGCGGGCGGGGCGCTGGTCGTCCTGCGGCGGGCCGCGTCCGCGCCCGTGCTCGCCCTCGTCGTCGCGGTGGCGACGGTGGCGCTGGCGGTGCTGGCCGCGATCGAACGTCCGGCCGTGACGTTCGAGTTGTTCGCGGGCTTCGAGGCGGGGCTCGCCGTCGACGGGCTCTCGGCGGTCATGGTGCTCACCGTGTCGGTGATCGCGCTGGCGGTCCTCGTCTTCGCCGCGGGCGAGATCCACGAGTCCACGGGCCGGTTCTTCGGCCTGATGCTGATCTTCGTGGGCGCGATGCTGGTCACCGTCACCGCCACGGACCTCGTCCTGCTGTTGATGGGCTGGGAGGTCATGGGCGCCATGTCGTACGCGCTCATCGGCTTCTGGTGGCGTGACCGGGACCGGGTGCGGTCGGGCACGATCGCGTTCGTCACCACCCGCACCGGTGACATGGGGTTGTACCTGGCGGCCGGTTGCGCCGTCGCGGGCACCGGCTCCCTGGGGCTGCCCGGTCTGGCCTCCGCCGGGAGCCCGTGGCTGCACCTCGTCGCGGCCGAGCGGCGGGCCGCCGCCCTGGGCAAGTCGGCGCAACTGCCGTTCTCCTTCTGGCTCTCGCGGGCGATGGCGGGCCCGAGCCCGGTCTCGGCGCTGCTGCACTCGGCCACGATGGTGGCGGCGGGCGCCTACCTGCTCCTGCGTACGCACGCCGTGCTGGCGGCGACGGGCTGGGCCTCGGCCCTGGTGGCCTGGACCGGCGCGCTGACCGCCCTGCTGCTCGGCGCGGTCGCGATCGCGCAGCGCGACCTCAAGCAGCTCCTGGCCGCCTCCACCTGCGCGCAGCTCGGGTTCATGGTGCTGGCCGCCGGGGTCTCCGCGGTCGCCGGGGGGACGGCCCACCTGGTCGCGCACGCTTCGGTCAAGAGCCTGCTGTTCCTGGGGGCCGGGGCCTGGCTGACCGCCCTCGGGACCGAGCGGCTGCGCGGGCTTGGAGGCGCGGCGCGGCGGTATCGGCTGGTCGGGATCACGTTCGGGATCGGCGGGTTGTCGCTGGCGGGGGTGCCGCCGTTGTCGTTGTGGGTGACGAAGGACGCGGTGCTCGCCGGGGTGGCCGATCCCGCGCTGCGGGTGGTGGCGCTGGTGGCGGGCGTGTTGTCGGCCGCGTACGCCACCAAGGCGGTCCTCGCCGTCTGGCGTCCGGCCCCGCGGCGTCCCGAGAAGGCCCCGCCGGGGCTGCTGGAACGGCTGCCGCTGCCCCCGCTCGCGCTGCTCGCCGCCCTGTCGGGGATCGTCGGGATCCCGTTCCTGTACGACGCCTGGACCCGGCTGCTCGGCGCACCGGGACCGGCCCCCGAGGCGGGCGAGCTGGCCGTGTCGGGCCTGTCGGCACTGGCCACGGCGCTGGCCACCGCCCTCCTGGCGACCCGCGCCCGTCTCCGCCGCAGCGCCGAGCCCGAGGGCGGCACTCGCCCAGGATGGAGGGGGGCGTTCCTGGGCGGGTGGTTGGGGCTGGAGCCGTTCGCAGAGGGTGTCGTCTGGCGGCCCCTGACGGCGGTGGCCAGGGCGCTGGCGCGTTTCGACGACGTGGTGATCGACGGCGCCGTACGAGCCGTGCCGCGCCTGGGCATGGCCATGGCCCGACGCGCCCGGTCCCCGTTCGAGACCGGCGTGGACGGCGTCGTACGCGGCACCGCCGCACTCGCCGGACGGCTCGGCGCGCTGGCCAGGAAGCCGCAGACCGGCCAGGTCCACACCTATCTCGCCCAGGCGACGGTGGCCGCCGTCCTGCTGGCCGTCGTGATCGTGCTGGTGAGGTGATCGTGCTCTCGACGGCCGTCTTCCTGCCGCTCCTGGCCGCCGCGCTGCTGGCGGTGCCGAGGTTGCCCGCCCGCTGGATCTGGACCGCCGCCTCGGCCGCCGACCTGGCGCTGGTCGTGATCATGTGGGTGTGGTACGACGGCGGCATCGGCCACGAGGAACGCCTGCGCTGGATCCCCTCGCTCGGCGCCGGCTATCACGTCGGCGTCGACGGCCTGTCACTGCCGCTGATCGCGCTCACCGCCGTGCTGTTCCTCGCCTGCGCCGTCTACTCGCTGAACCAGCCGGAGCGCCCGAGGACGTACGCCGCGCTCTTCCTGTTCCTGCAGACGGTCTCCACCGGCCTGTTCGCCGCGCTGGACCTCCTGCTGTTCTTCGTCTTCTTCGACCTGTCGATCGTCGGCATGTACTTCGTGATCGTCGGCTGGGGCCACGGCGACCGGGCCAGGTCGGCGCTGACGTTCTTCCTCTACACCTTCCTCGGCTCCCTCGCCCTCCTGCTCGGCTTCATCGGCCTCTACCTCGGCGGCCACCCGCGCACCTTCGACATCGTGGAGCTCACCGCGCGCCCGCCGCAGGCGGGAGCCCTGGTGTTGCTGGCCGTCGGCGTCGGGCTGGCGGTCAAGACACCGACCGTGCCCTTCCACACCTGGCTGCCCCCGGCCCACACCGACGCGCCCGCGGCCGGATCGGCCGTCCTGGCGGGCGTTCTGCTCAAGATGGGCACGTACGGCTTCGCCAGGATCGCCATGCCCCTCCTCCCCGGCCCGTGGCGGCAGTACGCATGGGTGATCATCGTCGTCGGCGTGGCCGGTGTCCTGTACGGCGCCCTGGTCGCGCTCGCGCAGCAGAACATCAAGCGGCTGATCGCCTACACCTCCGTCAACCACATGGGCTACATCGTGCTGGCGCTGGGCGCGGCCGGGCTCGCGGCGGGTGAGACCGGCGCCAGACGGCTCGCGGTCACCGGCGCGGTCACCCAGATGGTCAGCCACGGCCTGGTCACCGGCGCACTGTTCCTGCTCACCGGCGTCCTCTGGGACCGGGCGCGCAGCTACGACCTCGACCGGTTCGGCGGGATCGCGGCGACCGCCCGGACGTTCACCCTGATGACGGCCGTGGCGGTCTTCGCCTCGCTGGGCCTGCCGGGGTTGTCCGGTTTCATCGCCGAGTTCCAGATCTTCGCGGGCGTGATCGGGACCGGCGTGCCGGGGGCGGTGGTGGCCGGCGCGCTGAGCGTCGCCGGCATCCTGATCACCGCCGCGCTGCTGCTCCGGATGCTCCAGAAGGCCTTTCTCGGCCCGCCGGGCGAGCTTCGCGTCTCCGAGGCCGTGCCGCGCGAGACCGCCTCGATCGCTCCGCTGCTCGTGTTGTCGCTGGCCATCGGGCTCGCGCCGCGCTGGCTGCTCGACCTCGTCGAACCGTTCTCCGCGGCGCTCGTGACCCTGGTGAGCCGATGACCGGCATGGCCGACAACCCCGCCGACCTGCTGCCCGAACTGCTTCTCCTGGCCGGGGCGGTCGCCGGGCTGCTGGCCGGGCTCTTCCTGCCGCGGGACCGGCAACGGCTGGTCGCGTGGATCTGCGGGCTCGCGCTGGCGGGGGCGCTGGCCGCCACGGCGGTCGCGGCGTTCCGCCCGGACATGATGGCCTTCGAGGCGTTCTCGGTGGATCCGCTGACCCACGTCGCCAGGGCCACGGTCATCGTGGCGACGCTGCTGGTCGTCGTCCTGGCGGGCGGGTGGGCGAGGGGGCGGCGTCGGGAGGCCGAGCTCTACGTGCTCGTCCTGCTCGCCGCGCTCGGCGCGATCATGCTGGCGGGGGCCGCCGACCTGCTCGTCCTGGTCGCGGCGTACCTGCTGGCGAGCATCCCCGCGTACGCGCTGGCCGGGTTCGCCAAGGACGGGCCGGGCGTCGAGGCCGCGCTCAAGTACTACCTGATGGGCGCCTTCCTCGGCGTGCTCATGCTGGCGGGCGTCACGCTGTTCTACGGCCTGGCGGGCACGACGGCCTACCAGGGGCTCGGTCAGGCGCGCGGCGGGGCGGCCGGGCTCGCCGTGGTGCTCCTGCTGGCCGGGTTGTTGTTCAAGGCCGGCGGCGTGCCCGCGCACTTCTGGGTGCCGGACGTGACCGAGGGCGCCTCGCGGGTGGTCGCGGCCTTCGTCACCACCGTCCCCAAGGCGGGCGCGTTCGTCGCCCTGCTGCGCGTGGCCGTCGAGGTGTTCGCCGGGCTCGACGTCGGCTGGCGGCCGCTGGTCGCGATCGTGGCGGCGGCGACCATGACGCTGGGCAACCTGGCCGCCTTCCACCAGGACAACGTCCGGCGGCTGCTGGCGTACTCGACGGTCAGCCAGGCCGGGTACCTGCTCGTCCCGGTCGCCATGGCCGGGGGGAGCGAGCTGGCCGGACCGGCGCTGCTGTTCTACGTGGCCGCGTACGCGATCACGAACGTCGGCGCCTTCGCCGTGGTCGTCGCCGTCGGCAGGGAGTCGCTCGCCGGGTACGCCGGGTTGTCGCGCGGCTCGCCCGTGTTGTTCCTCGCGCTGGTGGTCTGCCTGCTCGGGCTGGTCGGCACCCCGCCCACGGCGGTCTTCGTCGGCAAGGTGCTCGTCTTCGCCGCCGCCTGGGACGCCGGTTACGCCTGGCTGGCGGCGCTGGCCGCGATCAACACCGTGGCCAGCGTGTTCTACTATCTCCGCTGGATCCGGCCGGCCCTGCGGCCCGGCGAGGCGGTCCCCGCCGCCCGTCCGGCGGCCGTGGTCGCGTGCGTGGCCGCCGCCCTCTCGCTCGTGCTCGGTCTGGGCAGCGGCCTCGTCCTCCTCCTCCGGCCGGGCGTCCCGGCCGTCCCGGCCGTACGGTCAGGAACGCCAGCTCACCACCCGGTCGGCCTCGCAGCCGGCGTCCTCGATCGCGGCCACGACGAAGCTCTCCTCCACCGGCCCGTCGGTGAGCACGCTCACCCGGCCGTCCGCCAGGTTCACGTCGACGCCGACCACTCCCGGGATCAGGGCCAGCTCGCGCTTCACCGCCTCGACGCATTTTGCACAGCTGCCGGTGTTCAGTCCGGTGACGTCGTAGGTGACGAGGCTGTGGACAAGCGTGATCATGGTCTCCTCCGAAGTGCGGTACAGGGGTTGGGTATGGCCGCGTCATGGCTGGGCCGTACCCTTTTCTGAGCTTGCCGGACGGCACGCGGCGATGACAGCAGGTGGGGCTTCCGCTTCCCGCCATGGCGGGAAGCGGACAGGGGAGTGGCGTGAGCGAGGAGACCATGGCGCGGCAGGTGTACGCGCGCATGCGGCGGCACCGTGAGTCGTTCGGCGAGGCCGCCGTCGGCCTGGGGTTGCGCGGGGCGGAGATCGAACGGGCCAGGGACCGGCTGGTCAACCTGGGCCTGCTCAACCCGGGCGCGGAGATCGCGGTGGACGCCATGGCGGCGCTCAACCGCATGCTGCTGGGCGGTGAGGAGCTGCTCGGGATGCTCGCCGAGCAGCGGGCCGCGTCGAGGGAGCTCACCGAGCACTACCTGCGGCTGGACGGCGACCCCCAGGACGCCCGGGTGGAGTTCTTCCCCCGCTCGCAGGTGGAGCCCCTGCGCGTGAAGCTGCGCGTGGCGACCGCGCGGGCCCGTACGGAGATCATGGCCATGCACATGCCGCACGCCTGGGAGGCGGACCGGCTGGCGCATTCACGCGCCGAGGACACCGACGCGGCGGCGCGCGGGCTGCGGGTGCGGATCATGCACGCCCAGAGCCAGCTCGCCCAGCCGCTCATGCGCGAGCACGTCCATGGCCTGCTGGGGGGCGGGGTCGAGGTACGGACCATGCCCTTCGTCCCGGTACGGCTGATCATGGTGGACCGGGAGCTGCTCGTGGTCGAGGTGATGCCCGGCGACCTCATGGCGGGCGCGATGCTCATCGAGGGCAGCGGACTGGTCGCCTCCTACGCCGCCCTGTTCGACTACTGCTGGATGACCGCCTCCGAACCGGGAGACGTGCCCAGGGCGGCCGACGGCGACGAGCTGACCGAGCAGCAGCGGGCCGTGCTGCGCCTGCTGGCCACGGGCGCGAAGGACGACGCCATCGCGCGTGCCCTCGGCGTCTCGAACCGTACGGTGACGAGGGTCGTGGCCGAGCTGACCACCCTGCTCGACGCGGGCAGCCGTTTCCAGGCGGGCGTCCGCGCGGCCAAGCTCGGCTGGACCTGATGCTGGGGCTGCTCCCTGGCCGTCAAGCTCGGGCTGACAGAACGGTCATGGGATGATCGGCGGGTGACACGAAGCAGACGTAGGCGGCCCGTGGGCCCGACCGACGGCCTGGCGACCCGCTGCTCGTTCTGCGGCAAGCCCTACGCCGAGGCCGCCCGGGTGGTCGCGGGCCCCGGTGTCTACATCTGCGACGCCTGCGTGGAGTTGTGCAACCAGATCATCGCCGACTCCCCGGCCCGGCCGGACGACGTTCCGCGGCCCGTCCACCGCGGCCCCGATCCCCGCACTGACGAGTACCTGGTCAGCATGTCCGACGAGGACATGCTGACCATGTTGCCCCGCCAGGCCCTCACCGTGGAGCAGGCCGAGCGCGACCTGCGCGCGTGGGTACGGCTGCTGCGGGAGCGCGCCGTGACCTGGGCCAGGATCGGCGAGGCCCTCGGTGTGTCCCGCCAGGCCGCATGGGACCGGTTCGCCGCCGACGTCGCGGACGCCGCCGACGTCGCGGACGCCGCCGACGTCGCGGACGGCGGCCGGGCCTGACCGGTCAGCCGCCTGGATGGTCCGGGTGGCCCGGACGGCCCGGGTGGTCGAGGCCGGCCGCGAGCTGGCTGATCGCCGCGTCGATCTGCCGTCCGAGCAGCGCCGCGTCCGGCGGACGCCCGGAGTCCGCGGTCTGCCGCAACCACTGGTCGAGGACGACGCGCAGCGCTGTCAGGGCGGCCGCCGCGCACAGCAGGGGATAGCCGGAGTCGCCGGGCCGGCCGGGCGCGGGCAGCCCGGCGTGCTCGGCGATCGCCTCGGCCAGGGCCTTCTCCTGGGCGGCGAGCACGGCGAGCTGCTGGGGCACCAGCGTGGGCGCCGAACGGACGAGCTGCAACGCCCTGACGTGGTCGCGCCCGGCGGCGTCGCTCTCGTTCATGACGGCCAGCACGGCCTCGCGGAACGCCACCAGGACGCTCTCCGTCCGCGGCCGGGCCCGGAACCGGGTGATGAGCTCCTGGGCGGCGGCGGCCAGTGAGGCCACGACCGCCTCCTCCTTGCTGGAGAAGTAGTTGAAGAACGTGCGCAGCGCGATGTCGCCCGCGGCGGCGATCTGCTCGACGGTCACGTTCTCCACGCCGTGGCGCAGGGACAGGCGGAGCGCGGCCTCCCGCAGCGCGGCGCGGGTGGCCTGCTTCTTGCGTTCGCGCCGCCCCACGACCTGCGCGGGCCGGACCGCCGCCGTCTCCTCCTTCACCACGGTCCTCATTATGGGGGCCCGGCAGGTCAGGCCCAGGCGACCGGCAGGGAGTGGACGCCGAAGATGAGCATCTCGTCGCGCAGCGGCACCTGCTCGACCGGCACGGCCAGGCGGAGGCCGGGCAGGCGCGTGATCAGCTCGCGCAGGCCGGCCTGCATCTCGACGCGGGCGAGCTGCTGGCCCAGGCACTGGTGCACGCCGTGCCCGAAGGCCAGGTGCGGGACGCGGGGGCGGTGCACGTCGAACAGGTCGGCGTCGGGCCAGTGGCGCGGGTCGCGGTTGACCTCGGGCGTGGCGATCACGACGGTCGCGCCGGCGGGGAGGTCGACGCCGCCCAGCGTGACGGGCTCGGTCGTGACCCGGCTGACGCCGAGCTGGATGATGCTCAGGTAGCGCAGCAGCTCCTCGACCGCGTTGTCGACGAGTGAGGGGTCCGCGCGCAGCGCGGCGAGCTGGCCGGGATGCTCCAGCAGGGCGAGGGCGCCCAGGCCCAGCATGTTGGCGGTGGTCTCGTGGCCGGCCCCGAGCAGGACGAGGGCGACGTCCACGAGCTGGGCGTCGGTCAGCGGCGGATCGGCGTCGTGGACGAGCCCCGACAGCAGGTCGTCGGCCGGTTCCGCGCGCTTGGCGGCCACCAGCCGCTGCATGAACGCGTACAGCTCGGCGCCCGCCACGGCCCGTTCCTCGGCGGTGGAGTTGGCGTTGAGCCCGACGGAGGTGCGTTCCTGGAACTCGGCGCGGTCGGCGTAGTCGACGCCCAGCAGCTCGCAGATGACCAGCGAGGGCAGCGGCAGCGCGAACGCCGTCACGAGGTCGGCCCGCGTGCCGGCCGCCTTCATCGCCTCGATGTGCTCGACCGCGATCTCGGTGACCCGGGACTCCAGCTCGCGCATGCGCCGTACGGTGAACTGGCCGGTCAGCAGCCGCCGGATCCGGGTGTGCTCGGGCGGGTCCATGAAGACGAAGAAGCCGTCCTCGCGGGTCTCGACGGCCGGGCAGGGCTTGAGGGTGCCGGCCGCCTGCTCGGCCACCTCGTGCGGCTGGAGCGACGTGGCCTCGCGGTGGCGGATCCGGTCGGCGCTGAAGCGGGCGTCCGACAACACGGCGCGGGCCTCGTCGAAGCCGGTCACCAGCCACGCCTGGGCGCCGTTCAGCAGGTGCAGCGGCTGGACCGCGGCCCGGCCGCGGCGCGCCCGCAGGCCGGGCGGCGGATCGAACGGGCAGCCGCCGCGCTCGACCAGGTCGGCGGGCAGGATCCGGCGCATCGCGGTCGGGGCGGCGCCGGGGGAGCCGTGGGTCAGGCTGCTGTCGCTCATCGGCACGTCCTGTTCTCTCGGTGGGCCGTTCCACCCTACAAAGATGCACAACGCGCATCAATGCACGTTGTGCACAGAAGAAGATCGACGTGTGGGCACGGGCCCACGGGGCAAAGGCACGCATCCGACTCGCACACCGGCACGGGAGGACCGCGATGACGCAGCAGCCTGCACGAGCACCGGCGGCGGGTACGGCGTGAGCGGCAAGGGTTCGCAGGAGGCGACCCTCGCGGCGCTGGCCGCCAACCTGGGGATCGCCGTCACCAAGTTCGTGGCGTTCTTCTTCACCGGCTCGTCCTCGATGCTCGCCGAGGGCATCCACTCCGTCGCCGACTCCGGCAACCAGGGGCTGCTGCTGCTCGGCCAGTCACGGTCCAAGCGCGGGCCCACGCCGGCCCACCCCTTCGGCTACGGCCGCGAACGCTACTTCTACGCCTTCCTGGTGTCGGTCGTGCTGTTCTTCGGCGGCGGCCTGTTCGCCCTGTACGAGGGCTACGAGAAGATCAGCAACCCGCACCCGCTGGAGAGCTGGCCGTGGGCGATCGGGGTGCTGGCCGGGGCGATCGTCATGGAGGGCCTGTCCCTGCGTACGGCGGTGCGCAACGCCGACCGGGTGCGTCGCGGCCGGTCGTGGACCCGCTACATCCGCGAGGCCAAGGCGCCCGAACTGCCCGTGGTCCTGCTGGAGGACACCGCCGCCCTGCTGGGGCTGGCCTTTGCCCTCATCGGGGTGACGCTCGCGCTGGTCACCGGCAACCCGGTCTACGACGGCATCGGCTCGATCGCCATCGGCGTGCTCCTGATCATCGTGGCCGTCACCCTGGCCACGGAGACCAAGAGCATGATCATCGGCGAGGCGGCCTCCCCGGAGATCCAGCGGGCCATCGAGCAGGCCCTGTGCGACGACGACGACGTCGCCTCCTACAGCCGGCTGCGCACCCTGCACCTGGGCCCGGAGGAACTGCTCGTGGCCGCCCGTGTCACCGTCGCCGACCAGGGGGACACGGTCGCCGAGGCGCTGGCCGAGACCGAACGGCGCATCCGCGAACGTGTCCCGATCTCCACCGTCGTCTACCTTCAGCCCGAGCCCTGACCCGGCGCCCGCCACTGCCGGACCCAGGCGCGGCCGTAGTCGTTGCCGTACGGCGTGCGCAGCACGGTGTGGACGTGGAACGGCTTGGGCGTGTCGTAGTCGAGGAACACGCCGCTGTGGTGGTCCAGCTCGGCGACGAGCACCGGTGACTGCAGCCGGTAGTAGAAGACGTCGCCCGGCTCGTGGCCGCCGATCCAGCAGAACCAGGTCTCGTCGAGGTGTGCGGCGATCTCCCGCATCCGGGCGGCGCGCGGGCCCCGCGGCAGCGGCGCGACGAAGGACTCGGCGACGGACAGCGCGTGCCGCCGGGCCCGCGCCGGCATGTCGGCGACCCGCAGCCCCTCGACCGGGATGACACGGTTGTCCTGGAACGCCCCGGCCAGGTGTCGTTCGTCCCCCGGGTGCACCCGGCCCTCGGGCATCGCGGGATCGACCATGCGCTCGTAGCGGACGGCCCGCCGCCGCAGCTCGCCGGGCAGGGCGGCCATCAGCCGCAGCCCGGCCGCGACCCGGTCGGCGAACAGGTCGCGCAGGCCGGCGTGCGGACCGGCGTCGATCTCGTCGGGCTCGGCGCCGAGGAACACCGGCGACAGCACCATGCGGCCCTCGACGACCAGGCAGTTGAGCGCGCAGTGGTGGCCGTAGAGCTGCCAGCCCCACGGAGCCCGCGGGTCGGGGGTGCCGTAGAGGGCGATGTTGTAGCTGAACTCATTGAGGATGGTCTCCAGGCCGACGACCTGGCCGAGGAAGCCGTTGACCAGCATCGCCGCGCGGACCAGCCGGTAGCCCTCGGGCGAGAGCGAGGCGCGTACCAGGGCCAGCGCCTTCTCCCGGACGGCCGGCGGCCGCAGGTCCAGCCGCAGGCCGGTGTCGAACTGCATGAACTCCGGATTGGCCCAGGTCTGCCACTCCACGGCGGCCACCTCGTGACAGAGGCGGTCGCGGTCCTCGTCGTCGAGGGCGGAGAGCAGGTCGCGGGCCGCGTCCACCATGGCCGCGACCGGCGCCTCCTCGCCGGGCTCGGCGGGCGTCAGCGGGTACAGGTCCGGCCGCGGGACGCCGTCCGTGGTGACGCCGCGGAAGTCCGCGCCGTACAGCGGGGTCCAGCCCTCGATCAGGCCGCCGGTGAACGTGCCCGGCGTCCTGGCGTGCTCGCGGTAGGCGTAGGGGTCCAGGCCGCGTACGCCGGCCAGCCGCGGATGGTCGTACGGGAACAGGTACTGGCGGTACTCGCCGGGCATGCGCGCCCCTTCGGCTCGGTCAGGTCGTGGTGTTGTGCCGGGCGACGGCGGCCCGGACCGCGCTCTCGTCGCCGGCGGCGATCGCCTCGACCAGGTCGGCGTGGACCTGGTAGCGCCCGGCGCGGTACGCGGCCCCGGCCGCGCCGTCGGGGCGGGCGGACGTCGCGCCCAGATGGCCCAGCGTGCCGGTGTAGACGGCGCGGGCCATGGCGTTCGGGCTGATCGCGGCGATGCGCTCGTGCAGGGCCCAGTTGGCGCGCATGAAGGCGTCCCAGCCGGCGGCGGCGCGCAGCCGCCGCAGCAGGGCGCGCAGGTCGGCGACGTCCCGGCGGGTGCGGTGGCGGGCGGCGCCGACGTCGATCAGCTCCTCCAGGTGGTCGCGCAGCTCGATGGCGTCGGCGACCGTGCCCGGCTCCTCCGTGACGCTCAGCAGCGTGTGCCGCAGCCGCACCACCGGCCCTCGGTCGGCGACGAACAGCCCGCCGCCGCGCCCCGGCCGGATCTCCAGCACACCCCGGTCGCGCAGCAGCCGTACGGCCTCGCTGACCGTGGCGTAGCCGAGGCCGGTCTCGGCGCGCAGCGACTCCAGCGTGCCGACCGGCTCGCCGGGCGCCAGGCCCTGTGACCTGATCCGCTCGTCGAGCGCGACGGCCAGCAGCTCGGCCCGGGTACGCGCGCCCCGCCCGACATCGGCCGGCGGTTGTCCGGACGCGGAGAGATGCGGCATAGTCCGAATCCAACCACAAAACCTGCGAACCTTTAGAAGGTTTGGCCGCCATGAGGAGATGGACGATGAGGATCGTCGGCATCCGCCGGGAGTCCGGCGGCGTCGAGGTGGCCGCGCTGTCGGCCGACGGCGCCGAGGTCACCGTGCTGGCCACGCTTGAGCGCTTCTGGGCCGACGCGGCGGGCTTCCTGGACAGGGAACCGGCCGGTGAGAGCGTCCCGGCCGCGTCGGTCACCTTCGTGCCGCCGGTGTTGCCGGAGGCCCGGGTGATCTGCGTCGGGCTGAACTACCTCCGGCACGTCGCCGAGGGCTCGTTCGCCGGGGAGGGCGTGCCGCCGCACCCGACGTTGTTCGCCCGCTGGACGCGGTCGCTGACCGTGGGCGGTGTCCCGGTGCCCGTCCCCGCGGGCGAGGACGGCCTGGACTGGGAGGGCGAGGTGGTCGCGTACGTCGGCGCGCCGCTGGTGGACGCCGAGCCCGAGGAGGCCCTGGCCGCCGTGGCCGGCTACTCGGTCTTCAACGACCTCACCGCGCGCCGGGCGCAGAAGCTCACCAGCCAGTGGATCCTCGGCAAGAACGGCGACAGCTCCGGCCCGCTCAGCCCGCTGGTGCCCGCGTCGGAGGTGGGCGACCTGCGTGACGGGCTGCGGCTGCGGACCCGGGTGAACGGCGAGGTCGTCCAGGACGCGCGCACCGACGACATGGTCTACACCGTCGGCGACGTGCTGGCCCTCGTCTCGCGCACGTTCACATTGCGGCCCGGCGACCTGCTGGCCACCGGCACGCCCGCAGGGGTCGGCTACGCCCGTACGCCGCCGTGGTTGCTGAAGCCGGGCGACGTCGTCGAGGTCGAGGCCGAACGCCTCGGCAGCGTACGCAACCCGATCGCCGGCAACGACGCGCGGGCGCTTTCCGTACCGGAGATATGACGCGGATCACATCGATCGGCTGTCCCCGGGCGGCGTCCCCGGTCGTCCTCGATCCGGAAACCCGCTCCCAGGAGGTACGAAGGATCATGGGCAAGCTGATCGTCATGCAGTTCGTCTCGCTCGACGGCGTCATCGAGGACCCGGACGGCTCCGGCGGGACGCCGCAGGGCGGATGGGCCTTCCGGCACGGACCGGAGGCCGTGGCCGGCGACAAGTTCGTGCTCGGTCCCGTGCTGGACACCGGCCTCATGCTGCTGGGCCGCCGCACCTGGCAGCTCTTCTCGCGCATCTGGCCGTCCAGGACCGACGAGTTCTCGCAGCGGATGAACGCCATCCCCAAGCTCGTCGCCTCCCGCTCGCTCACGGACGCCGGCGCGTGGGCCAACTCCACCCTGCTCCGCGGCGACCTGGCCGAGGAGGTGGCCGAGCGCAAGCGCGGTCAGGACGTCGTGGTCACCGGCAGCGCCGGCGTCGTGGACGCCCTCGCGGCGCACGACCTGATCGACGAGTACCGGCTGATGGTGTTCCCGGTCGTGCTCGGGCAGGGCAGGCGCCTGTTCGACCGGCCCGAGCGGCTGACCCTCGTCTCGGCCGAACGGGTGGGCCAGGCCGTCCGCCTGGTCTACGGCCGCGATACTACGGCGTGACGACCCCGAGGAGGATCCCATGAGATACGCCCTGCTCATCAACGAGCGCCCCGGCGCCTACGACGGCCTCGACGACGACGAACGCGCCGGCGTCAGCGCCCGGTACGCCGCGCTCATGGCCGACGAACGCGTGATCGCCGGCGAACGGCTGCAACCGGCCGCCACCGCGACCACCGTCCGCATGGACGGCGGCGGCCTGCTGGTGACCGACGGGCCGTTCGCCGACACCAAGGAGATCCTGGGCGGGTTCTACATCGTCGAGGCGGCCGACCTCGACGAGGCACTCGAACTGGCGGCGGCGATCCCGGCCGTGCGGATGGGCGGGTCGGTGGAGGTGCGCCCGGTGGAGGTGCGGTAGCCGGTGATCGGGCAGGTCTTCCAAGAGCATTGGGCACGGGTGCTGGCCGCCCTGGTGAGCTGGACCGGCGACCTGGACGTCGCCGAGGAGGCCGCGCAGGAGGCGTTCGCCGTCGCGGCCGAGCGGTGGCCGCGCGACGGCGTACCGGCCGACCCGGTGGCCTGGCTGGTGGTGACCGGGCGCAACCGGGCCGTCGACCGGCTGCGACGCGACCGCAGGCACGCCGAGAAGCTCCGGCTCCTGGACCACCCGATCGCCGGCCCGAGTGCGGAGGCGGACATGGACCGTTCGGACATCCCCGACGAACGACTCGAACTCTTCTTCCTCTGCTGCCATCCCGCGTTGGCCCCCGAGGCCCAGGTCGCGCTCACCCTGCGGGCGCTCGGCGGGCTCTCGACACCGCAGATCGCGCGGGCGTTCCTGGTGAGCGAGGAGACGATGAAACGCCGGCTGTCCCGGGCCCGGCACAAGATCCGGGCGGCCGGGATCCCGTTCACGATCCCCCGCTCCGACCTGCTGCCGGGGCGTCTGGCGGCGGTGCTGGCGGTGCTCTACCTCGTCTTCAACCAGGGCTACGGCGACAACGAGGCGGGCCTGGCCGCCGAGGCGATCCGGCTGGGCCGCGTACTGCTCGGCCTGATGCCCGGCGAGCCCGAGGTGGCGGCGCTGCTGGCACTGATGTTGCTGCACGACTCGCGGCGCGCGGCCCGCGTCCGCGACGGTGAGATCGTCCTGCTGGGGGAGCAGGACCGCGCGCTCTGGGTCGCCGCCCAGATCCGGGAGGGGCGCGCGCTGCTCGGCCGCGCCGTCGCGCTCGGCGCCGCCGGTCCGTACGCCGTGCAGGCGGCCGTCGCCGACCTCCAGACCGAGCGGCCCATCGACTGGCCGGCCGTCGCCGCGCTCTACGGCAGGCTGCGCGAGCTGACCGGCTCGGCGGTCGTCGAGCTGAACCGGGCCGTGGCGGTCGCCGAGGTCGAGGGCCCCGGCACGGCTCTGGCCGTCCTCGACGGGCTCCCCCTGGAGGACTACCGCTACTACCACTCCACCCGGGCCGACCTGCTGCGCCGCCTGCACGACACCGAAGGCGCCCGCGTGGCCTATCGCAGGGCGCTCGAACTCACCACCACCGAGGCCGAGCGCCGCTTCCTCACCCGCCGCCTCGCCGAGTTGTGATCCGCCGCCCGGTCCCGGTCCGCTGGCCGACACTGGGGTGGTGGAGACACGACCTGTCCGTGGCGGGGCGGCCCGGCCGGGGCACCGGCTGCGCTTCGGGGTGGCCGCCGAGGGCATCGAGCGGCTGGCGGCCTCGCTCGTCGGCGAGGCGTTCGCGCCGCACCGGCACGACACGTACGCGATCGGCGTCACGCTCGCCGGCGTGCAGACCTTCCGCTACCGGGGCGAGGTACGGCGATGCCTGCCGGGCGAGTGGCACGTCCTGCACCCCGACGAGGTGCACGACGGCGCCGCCGGCACCGACGCGGGCTTCGGCTACCGGATCTTCTACGTCGACCCGTACCTGGTGCAGGAGGCGCTGGGCGGGCGGCCGCTGCCGTTCGTCGCCGACCCCGTCGTCCGGCCGGAGGGGATGTCGCCGTCGCTCCTGGCGTGGCTGCGGCACCTGGACGAGCCCCTGGAGGATCTGGCCCGGCTGGAGGTCGCGCTGCTGGTCGCGGCGGCGCTGGAACGCCACGCCGACGTCCCGGCGCGGCGGCGGCGCGACCCCCTCGCGGTCGAGGCGCTGGCACGGGTGCGCGAGCTCATCGCCGCCGACCCGGTGACCCGGCACCCGGTGGCCGAGTTCGAACGTGTCTCGGGGCTGGACCGGTGGACGATCGCCCGCCAGTTCCGCGCCGCCTTCGGCACCAGCCCCACCCGCTTCAGGACGATGCGGCAGCTCGACCTGGCCCGGCGGGCGATGCGCGGCGGTGTGCCGCTGCGGGAGGCCGCCCTGCGCGCCGGGTTCGCCGACCAGAGCCACCTGACCCGCATGTTCAAGCGCGCCTACGGGCTCACGCCCGGCGAGTGGACGGCCGCGCTGACCTGACGGCCCTCGGTCCTGGCCTCGATCGCGCGGACCACGGCCACCATGTCGAGCGTGCCGTGCCCGAGCGCCAGGGTCTCGGCGAACAGGGCGTGGCAGACGTCGAGCAGCGGCGAGGCCACGCCCGACGCCCGCGCCGCCCCGGCGATGAGCCGGTTGTTCTTCAGCACGTCGGCGATGGCGGCCTGGGCGGTGAAGTCGCCGTCCAGCAGCTTGCGCGCCTTCCCCCGGGACACCTCGCTGGCCATCGGCCCCGACGCGAGCACCCGGGCGAACGTCTCCAGGTCCAGGCCGTGCCGGGCGGCGAAGTGCGCGGCCTCGGCCAGGCCGCTGACCATGGTGATCAGGAAGATGTTCACGGCCAGCTTCATCAGCAGGCCGCCGGGGACCGGGCCGCAGGTGATCGTCTCGGCGCACATGGGGGCGAGCAGGGGGCGTACCAGCTCGATCGTGGCGGGCTCGCCGGCGAGCATCGCCACCAGCCGCCCGGCCTCGGCCGGGCCGCGCGAGCCCGACACGGGAGCCTCGGCGTAGTCGCCGCCCGCGGCCCGTACGGCGGCGCCCAGGTCCGCCGAGTACGCCGGGGACGTCGTGCCCATGTGCACCACGACGCGCCCCGCGACCATGGACGCGAACCGCGGCGTGCCGCGCCCGAGCACGGCGTCCACGGCGGCCTCGTCGGCCAGCATGAGCAGCACGACGCGGGCCCGTGCGAACACCTCGGCCGGGCTCGCCGCGACCCGCGCGCCGGCCGCCCGCAGCGGCTCGCACCCGGCCGCCGTACGGTTCCAGACCACCACCTCCGTGCCCGCCCGCACCAGGTTGAGCGCCATGGGACGTCCCATGATCCCGAGTCCGATGAAACCCGCCACGGCCATGCGCCCGACCTCCGGTTCCCGCGTTCCGCCGCCACCGTTGTAGCCGACGGGACGGGCCCCGGTCTTGAACGGTTGTGCGGCTCCCGCGCCGGTCAGGGCGTGGTGACGTCGAGTTCGTCGCTGGAGACGCCGAGCACGCCGTCGATGTCCAGCAGCTCGGTGACCAGCTCCTCGACCGGCCCCGAGCCCTGGACGACGAGCCAGATCGAGACCGACTGTCGGTCCCTGCGCTCGCTGTCGCGTTCCAGGTTGAGTTCGGCGATGACGAAGTCCTTCTCGCCGCACAGGGCCAGCACGCGCCGGAGCGCGCCGTGGCGGTCGAGGTAGGTCAGGTGCAGGCGCGACTGGGCGTACTTCGAACGGGGCAGCCGGGCGGCGAGCGGGGTGAAGGCGAACACGACCAGGAAGTGACCCGCGGTGACGGCGACGGCCAGCAGCCACAGGCCGGCTCCGGCGGCCATGCCGACCGCGCAGGTCAGCCAGACCACGGCGGCGGTGGTCAGGCCGCGTACCGCGTCCCGGCGGACGAAGATCAGGCCGCCGCCGATGAACCCGATGCCCGACACGATCTGCGCGGCGACCCGGGAGGGGTCGAGGGTGACGTGCTCGCCCAGGACGTCGGCGAAGCCGTACTTGGACACCAGCATGATCAGGGCGGCGGCGAAGCCGACCAGCGTGTGCGTACGCAGGCCCGCGCTCTTCTGGCGGATCTCGCGTTCGAGGCCGATGGCGGCCGACAGCAGCAGGGCCAGACCCAGTTCGCCCAGCTGGGTCCACCCTTGCCCGGTCAGATTCGCGGCAGCGAGCGCCGTCCCCATTTGCCCAGATGTCCCCGGCCTATGGGGGATTCACACCTCTGACGGGGGCTCGGGCGGGTCGAGCCCGACGAGGCGGGCGACGGCGGCGACCTGCATCGGCGTAGTGGCACAGGAAGTAGTCAGTTGCCTGACTGACTTTCTGTGCTACGGTCTTCTCAGTCAGGCAACTAACTAATCAAGGAGAACTGACATGATCGTCATCACCGGTGCCACGGGGAACGTCGGCCGCTCGCTGGTGGGCCTGCTGGCCGCGGAGGGCCTGCCGGTCACCGCCGTCGCCCGCCGCATCACCGAGGCCGACGTCCCGGCGGGCGTGCGGGCCGTCGCCGCCGACCTGGGCGACCCGGCCGGCCTGCGTCCGGCCCTCGCGGGCGCGGACGCGCTGTTCCTGCTGGTGGCGGGGGAGGACCCGCAGGGCGTCGTCGAGGCCGCGCGGGAGGCGGGCGTCCGCCGGATCGTCCTGCTGTCCAGCCAGGGCGTCGGCACGCGGCCGGGGGCCTACCCGCACGCCGCCCGGTTCGAGGAGGCCGTACGCGGGTCGGGCCTGGTGTGGACGGTCCTGCGTTCGGGCGGCATGGCCTCCAACGCCTTCGCCTGGGCCGAGCCCGTACGGGCGCACCGCACCGCCGAGGCGCCCTTCGGCGACGTCGGCCTGCCCTTCGTCGACCCCGACGACGTCGCCGCCGTGGCGGCCGCGGTCCTGCGGGAGGACGGGCACGACGGGGCGACGTACGTGCTGACCGGGCCCGTGGCCACCACGCCGAGGGAACGGGCGGCGGCGATCGGGGCCGCGCTGGGCGAGCCGGTGCGCTTCGCCGAGCAGACCCGCGAGGCCGCCCGCGCCCAGATGGCGCGGGTCATGCCGCCGCCCGTGGTGGAGGGCACCCTCGCCATCCTGGGCGAGCCCACGCCCGAGGAGCGGCGCGTCAGCCCCGACGTCGAACGTGTCCTCGGCCGCCCGGCACACCCGTTCACCGCCTGGGCCACCCGCAACGCCGCCGCCTTCCGCTGACCCCCAATGGGACCGGAAGCGGGGCCGCCAGGGGCCGTCGCCCGGGGCCGGGGGTGGCGTTGGGTGGCGGTGGGATTGTCGGGGGTGGGGTCTAGGGGGTCGGCGTGAGCGACAGTGACACCCCTTGGGAGCCGCCCATCGCGGGCAGCGAGGCCGACCACCTGCTCGGTGCGCTCGACCGCCTGCGTACGACCTTCCGCTGGAAGGCCGACGGCCTCGACGCGGCCGGGCTGCGCGCCCGCGTCGCCGCCGCGCTCGCCGAGGGCGGCCCCGAGCAGCTCGTCCACCTGTCCTGGCCCGACGGCCGCCACGCCAGCCTGCGCCGCCTGCTGTGCGACCTCATCGAGGAGTACGGCCGCCACACCGGCCACGCCGACCTGCTCCGCGAGGCCGTCGACGGCCTCGTCGGAGAGGACCCGCCCTCCGGCTGGAAACCACGCGGCGCGGCGGCCCAGGACGTCCCCTCGCGGGCCTGACCAGGCCCGGTAGGGCCAGCCCTACCGGAACAAACGGGCCCACGTGACTGATCTTGAAAGCGGAACACCCAAAGATTGGGACATCGCCACCCACTGAGGAGATGTCCTGATGAACAAGTACATTGCCGCCGCGGCCGCCGCGACCCTTCTGCTGGGAGCGGCCTCACCCGCCATGGCCGCGACCGGCGGCGGCGTGCAGCGTGAGATCGACCGGTTGACCAAGCAGGACGGCCTGGCCGGCGCGGTGGTCTCGGTACGCGAGCGCGACGGCCGTACGACCACCTGGACCTCCGGCACCACCGAGCGCGGCACCGGCAGGCCGATGGTCGGCGGCGACGGCCGCTTCCGCGCCGCCAGTGTGACCAAGCCGGTGATCGCGGCGGCGGTGATGCGGCTGGTCGCCGATGGCAAGGTGAGCCTGGACGAGCAGGTGGAGCACTACCTGCCCGGCTCGCTGCGCGGCGCCCGGGTGACCGTCCGCCAGTTGCTCCAGCACACCAGCGGCCTGCCCGAGTACTTCGACCTGGTCGACTGGACCAAGCCGGCCGTCCCCGCCGAGCACCTCGCGCTCGCGCTGACCCGTCCCGTCACGGGCGAGCCGGGTGGCCGGTGGTCGTACTCCAACACCAACTACCTGGTCGCTGGCATGATCATCGGGAAGGTGACCGGCAAGGACTTCCGCCGGGTGACCGAGGAGGGAGTGCTCAAGGGGCTGCCGGGCACGTACTGGCCGAAGCAGGGCGAGCTCGGCATCCGCGGCAGGCACGCCCACACCTACGGCCTCAACCCCGCCGCCCCCAAGGACGGCGAGACGGACATGACCCAGCTTCCCGGCTACGCGTTCGGCGCCGGCGGCGGCCTGGTCTCCACGCCGGAGGACCTCAACCGGTTCTGGCAGGCCGTCCCCGAGCGCACGCTGCGTACCATGCTCACCGGGGCCGTCCCCGCCTCCGACCCCCAGGGCAGCCGGTACGGGCTCGGCGTGTACACCTACCCGTTGAGCTGCGGACCGGCCTGGATGCACGACGGCGGGCTGCCGGGGGTGCGCGTGCTCAGCGGCCGCGACCGCGCCGGCCGGGCCGCCACCGTCTACGTCACCGGCACCCCGAAGAACGACAAGCACCTGTTCGCCGCCCTCGACGCCGCCCTGTGCTGACCGCCGCCACCGACCGGCAGGCAACCGCCCTCACCTCACGAGCCCCGGCGAGCAGGCCCCTGGTGGGCTCGTGGCCGGTCTGAAGCGGCGTCGCCCGTCGTGGCGCTCACCCAGGTCAGCCACGGCCGCGCCGCCGGACGATCCGCCGCCACCGCTGCCGCCCGGCCGGCAGGTCGGTCGTCTCCAGTCCCTTCACCGCGACGAAGGAGACCTCGCCGACGATGGTCGTGCCGACGAACCTGGCTCCTCCGCCGAAGACCGCCCCGTCGAACACGGCGTCCCGCAGGAAGGCCGTCCTCTCGAACCGGGGGCTGCGGGTGAAGGTCGCATGATGGAAACTCGCGTCGTCGGCGAAGGTCGCGCCGTCGAAGTCGGCGCCGTCGAGTCCCGGGTGGCCATCGGCGAAGGTCACCCAGGTGAAACTGGCGTCGCCGGTGAAGGTCGCGCCGGCGAAGTTCGCGCGGCCGGTGAACGTCGTCGCCGCGAACATGGCCTCACCGGCGAAGGTCGCCTCCCGGAAGTCGGCGTCGGCCACGCGGCACTCGACGAACTCGAAGTCCACGAGGGTCGCGCCCGTGAGATCGAGGCGGGTGCCGGGCCAGTGCAGCCGGTCCGCGTCGCCGGAGTCGCGCGGCTGCCACCAGCGACGCACCGGCTGAGGGGAGTGGTGCAGATGCCTGGCCAGGATGCGCTGGGCGGCGAGGCGCACCTGCCGTTCCTCGCGTGGATCCGGCCCGGCCGGTACGGCCGACGCCTTCCGGCGTGCGGGCGGCGTCCAGGGCCCGCGGAGATACGCGCAGATCACCTCCGCGACGGTTCCCTGGAGCGCGGGGGTGTGCTCGGCGAGGCGTTCCAGGGCGTACATGCCGCCGAGGCGGATCGCGGCCTGGTCGCTGCCGAGGTGCTCGACCGCCTTGGTGTACAGCTCGGTGACCCGGCGTTCGTCGGCGTCGTGGGTGGTGTGCGCGGTGGCCAGCTCCTGGTGGCGCTGCCGGCGTACGGCCAGCAGCAGCGGGGCCGGGGCGCCGACGCCGGCCGCGGCGGCCAGGGCGGTGCGGACGGCCTCGATCCGGGCGGCGACCCGGCCGGACACCGGAACCGTGTTCAGATCCTGGAGCAGCCAGGCGGTGGTGGCCCATGCGGCGGCGCCGATCAGCAGCGCGGCGGGAAGGGTCCACCACCACATCGAGCGGGGCGGACGCAGCTCGGGCGGCCGGGCGGGGACCCGGGGCGGACGAGGTTCGCGCGGCTGGGCGGGGACTCGGGGCGTGCGCGGGAAGAGGCCCATGGCGACATTCCAGCCCGGCCGCCGGGATCGTTCGGCGGCAGTGTTCAAGTCGTGACCGAACGAAGCACACCCGGCCGGCCGGCGCGCGGCCGGGTCAGGCGGTCACGGTGAGGTCGTCCGCGGTCACGGCGGCTCGGGGTGGGCGGCCCGACACGTAACGGTCGAGCTCGTCGAGGGCGCTTTCGCTCAGCCGCCGGGTCTCCGAGCCGAGCGAGCCGGCGACGTGCGGGGTGAGCATGACGTTGGGCAGGTCGTACAGCGGTGACCCGGCCGGCAGCGGTTCGGGGTCGGTGACGTCGAGGATGGCGTCGATCCGGCCGGCGGCGCACTCGCGCTCCAGCGCGGCGGTGTCCAGGACTGAGCCGCGCGCGGTGTTGATCACCGTCGCGCCGTCGCGCAGCAGGGCCAGCTCGGCGGCCCCGATCAGGTGCCGGGTGGCCGGCAGCGCCGGTACGTGCAGGGTGAGCACATCGCAGCGGGCCAGCAGCTCGGGCAGCGCGACCGGGCGGGCACCGGCCGCGCGCACCTCGTCCTCGTCCGCGTACGGATCGGCGACCAGCACCTCGCCCAGCTCCAGCACGCGCAGCAGGTCCGCGACCGGGCGGCCCACCCGGGAGAAGCCGACGACGCCGACCGTCCGGCCGCGGTTGGACAACTCGCCCTGGTGGGCCAGGTAGGGCCAGTTCTCGCGGTGCCGGCGCGCGTCCTGGGCGAGGAACGGCGCCTTCTTCCCGGCCAGGATGATCGCGGCCAGGGTGAACTCGGCCACCGGGATCGCGTTCTCGCCGGCCGCGCTGGTGACGAGGAGGCCGCGCCGCCAGACCTCGTCGGTGGCGAACCCGCGTACCGAGCCGGCGCAGTGGAAGACCGCGCGCAGGTGGGGTGCGTCCGCCAGGCGCTCGGCGGTCAGGGGCGGGCAGCCCCACGAGGTCACCAGCACCTCGGCCGCGCGCAGCGCGCGGCGTGCCTCGGGCGTGTCCAGGTCCGCGATCGAGACCGGGTCGCCGACCTCGGCCAGCTCGCTCAGCCGTCGTAGTTGCGGCTCGTGGAACTGCTCGGCGAAGCTCGCGGGGTCCATGACGAGCAGGGCACGCGGACGTCGTACGTTCACCTGGGTCCTCTCGGAGGCATCCCGTCGGCGGGTGCCGGGCTTGCGGAAGATGTCCCTTGATGGTGCTGGATCATGCACCCGTGGAGGAAGGGCGGGGAAAGTCCGGCATTTCGATGACATCAAGCGCTTGGTGTCCTAGCTTGAGTGCTGACCGTCAAGGAGTGCCGATGCGGAATCAGGGGCTTGGGTCTTGGCCGGCACGCAGGGCGCGGATGACGCCCGGCCGGCCGGCGGTCGGCTACCCGGGAATCGACCGGACCTACGGCGATCTGTACGGCCGGGTCACGCGGCTGGCCCGCGCGTTCGCCGACCTGGATGTGGGACGCGGCGACCGGATCGCCTACCTCGGGGCCAATCACCCGTCCCTGGTGGAGACGTTCTTCGCCGCGGGGCTGCTCGGAGCGGTGTTCGTCCCGCTCAACACCCGGCTCGCCGCGCCCGAGCTGCGTTTCGTCCTGGACGACTCCGGCGCCCGGGTAGTCGTGCTCGGCGAGGGCCAGGACGGCGGCGGGCTGCCCGGCCGCCACCTGACCCAGGACGCCTTCGAAGAGCTGATCGCCGGCGCGCCCGCCGGCCCCCTCGACGAGCCGGTGAGCCAGGACGACATCTGCCTGATCATGTACACCTCGGGCACCACGGGACGCCCCAAGGGCGCCATGCTCACCCACGCCAACCTCATCTGGAACGCGGTCAACCTGCTGGTCGACGTGCCGCTCGCGCACGACGAGGTGACGCTGGTCAGCGCGCCGCTGTTCCACATCGCGGCCCTGGCGCAGACGCTCGTGCCCACCGTGCTCAAGGGCGGCAGGGCGTTGCTGGAGCCGTCCTTCGGGGTGGACAGGACGTTCGACCTGGTCGAGTCCGAGCGGGTGACGATGATGTTCGGGGTGCCGTCGATGTTCGCGGCCCTCGCGGGGTCGCCGCGCTGGGCGACGGCCGACCTGTCCAGCCTGCGGCACCTGCTGTGCGGGGGAGCGCCGGTGCCCGAGGCGCTGATCAGGGCGTACCGGGAGCGGGGGCTGACCTTCCTTCAGGGGTACGGCATGACGGAGACCTCGCCGGGCGCGCTCTTCCTCGGGGCGGGGCACCCGGACGGCAAGCTCGGCTCGGCCGGGGTGCCGTGCTTCTTCTCCGACGTGCGGCTGGTCGCCGACCTCGGCGCGCCCGCCGTCCCCGGCGAGTCCGGCGAGGTGTACGTGCAGGGCCCCAACGTGATGCCCGGCTACTGGCGACGCCCGGAGGAGACGGCGAAGGCGCTGTCGGCCGACGGCTGGTTCAGGTCGGGCGACCTCGGCGTGACCGACGCGGACGGGTACGTCCGCATCTCCGGCCGGATCAGCGACATGTACATCTCCGGCGGCGAGAACGTCTACCCGGCCGAGGTCGAGAGCCTGCTGTACGAGCATCCGGCAGTGGCCGAGTGCGCGGTGATCGGCGTACCGGACGAGAAGTGGGGAGAGGCCGGCAAGGCGCTGGTCGTGCTGCGGGCGGGCATGAGCGCGGAGCCCGACGAGCTGCTGGCGCACCTGGACGGCCGCCTGGCCCGCTTCAAGATCCCGAAATATCTGGAGCTCGTCCCGGAACTCCCGAAGAACGGCGTCGGCAAACTGCTCAAGGCCAGGCTGAGAGAGCTCTACGGAGAGCAGCGAGCCTGACCGCCGGGCAGGGCGCCGGGCAGCAGGGCGGGTGGTCAGGCGGCTCAGCCGAGGTCGGGCAGGCGCAGGTCGGCGAAGACGCCGCGGTGGTCGGTGCCCGGCACGTCGAGGATCTCCGTACTGGCCACACCCACCCGGCGGTCGGCCAGGACGTGGTCGATGGCGATGACCGGCGGGATCGCCCGGCCGTTGGGCCAGGTCGGTATGAGCCCCTTGCCCACCTGGTCGGCCGCGTCCACGTAACCGCGGGCCAGCAGGTCGCGGAAGGCACGGTGGTCGAGGCTGGCGTTGAAGTCGCCGGCCAGGATCCTGACCACCGACGGCGACGGGGACGGCAGCGCCTTGAGCGAGGCGTTCCACTCGTCCACCTTCGGGCCGAGCGGCGGGTTGGGGTGGACGGCCACGATCTCGACCTTGCCGCCGGCGGGCACGGACAGTGTGGCGGCCGGCATGTTGTGGCCGATCGGGGTGAACAGGCCGGTCAGCGGCCTGAGCGGGTATTTGGCGAACAGGCCGCTGCCGATCGCGCCGTCGGCGTCCTGGAGCACCCTGTAGGGGAGCAGCTTGCGCAGCCCGGCCTCGTCGAGCCGGGCGACCGCGTCAGGCGTGAGCTCCAGCGCGCTGAACACCTGGACGTCGTACGCGCGCACCAGGCGCACCACGGTCTCGGCGTCGGCCCGGCCGAACAGGTTGATCGACAACACCCGCAGCGAGACGCCGTCGGCCACCTCCCCCGCCACCCCGGACGTGCGCGGGATCAGGCACGAGACCAGCACCACGCCCACGAGCGCCGCGCAGAGCGCCGCCGGACGGTTGCGCTTGAGCATCGACAACAGCGCGGTCAGCGCGGCCAGCCCCGCGCCGATCGGCGTCACCGTCATGAGCTGGGTGAGGAAGGACCCGGTCTCCAGACCGCCCACCCGCAGCGCCGCCCACACGGCCAGCAGCGCGACCACGGTCCAGGCGAACCAGCGCCTGGGCCGCCGGGGTGCCCGCCGCTCGTCGGCCGGGGCTCGTTCGGTCGTCGCGCTCGCTCCGCGTTGATCCACAGCTTGAACCTTAAGGCAGCGGCGGATGGGCTGAACCGGGGTCAGCCCGCGGACTCGGCCCTGGCCTTGATGGTGAGGAGCTGCCTGCGCATCGCGACGAAGTCGCCCACGTCCATCATCGCGACGTGGGCGGCGCCGCGTACGGTGGGCTCGCCGCGCGTGCGCGTCCGGAGGATCAGCCGGGTGCCGCCGCCGGTGTCGCGGAGCACGACGGAACAACTCGTGGTGGCGTCGGCGCCGCGGTCGGCCAGCACCAGGCTGTACGGGGCCTCGACCCGTTCGACGACGTACCCGCCGCCGTCCATGACGTCACCGGCCTTGAGGTCGCGCGGGGGTTGCGCGGGGTCGGGGGGCGTGGGACCGGCGGTCCCGGGGCGCGCGCCGGGACGCGGATGGCCGGTGAGCCACACCACCCAGGGCCAGACGGCGGCGGGCGGCGCGTTCACGGTGACGGCGCGGGTGGCCTGGAGCTGGGGGAGCGGGACGATGTCGTCACCCGGCAGGTCCTCGTGCACCTCGCTGTCGGTCGCGCCCCAGCGCAGGTGCCAGGGGCGTACGGCGAGCAGGTATCCGGCCGCCGCTCCCACGGCCAGCCGGATCAGGGGGCGTGGCAGGAACATCGCAGTACTCCTTCGCATGTGGCTGATGGAACGAGTGGAACGAGTCAACGATCGGACGCCGAAAATAGACGGCTTGTGACTGAATTATGGGTGAATATGGCTAAATCTGGTGAGCTTTCCAAATTGTCAGGTCGTAGGCCTCCGCTATCGGCTGCCAGGACTGCGCGAATTGTGCTTTCGCCGTCTGCGCGGCCTCCGATCTGCTGAGTCCGCGCCGATAATCCCGGTCGCCGGAGACCGGGCCCGTACACCCGCCCGCGAGATGGCGGCGGGCCCAGGACAGGAACGCGGTGTCGGCGTCGTAGGAGGCGTCGAGCGCGGCGATGAGCGTCTGCTTCAGCGCCGCGCCGTCGGGGAGGGCCGCCAGTTCCAGGGTCCGGGCGGCGGTGAGCTGGTCGCGGCGGCTCGCGGTGATGTCCTCGATCGTGTCCACGGCGTTCCGGCGGCACCTGGTGGCGTCGGCGATCGCCGTCGAGAGGTTGGAACGGGTGGAGCTGCTGCTGGACAGCAGGCTTTCCACCTGCCCGGCCTGCTGGGCCGCCACCGCGTCCCCGCCCGCCGTCGGCTCCCCGGTGGGGGTCGCCTCGCCGGTCGGGATCGCGTCCCCGGTCGGTGTCGCGTCCTCGCTGGGAACGGCGTCCCCCGTGGGCGCCGGGTCCCCGGTCGCCGCCGGGTCCGACGCCTGCGACTGTACGGCCGCCGGCGTCCCGCCCTCGTCCGCCACGGCGGTGGCGGACGGACGGCTCCCGGCCAGCCACCACACCACGGCCGTCGTGGCACAGGCCGCCGCCACGCTGACCAGCACCACCGGACGCCGCCACGCCGGCCCTCGCAACCGCTCAGGCGGAGGCGGCAGCCCATCACTCCCCACACCCGCCCGCGACGGCACACCCCCAAACTCCCGCACATCTTCCATCCGTCCATCACCCGTCCGCCCGCCCAAGGACGCTCCCTCGTCACCCGCGCGCGCTGCGCCCGAGGGACCTGCGCCCGAGAGGCCGGGCCCCGTGGGATCGGCGCCCGCGGGGTCTGCGCCCTTGGGGGGTGGGGGAACGGAGGGTGGGGGAGCGGTGCTGGTGGGGGCGCCGCAGCGGGGGCATTGGGGGAGGGTGCCGGGGTCGCTGCCGCATCGCCGGCATCGGCCGCCCGCCCCTGAATGGTGGACCAATACACCCTCCCGTAATGCTCCGTAAAGGGATGAATTTCGATTATTAAGCTTTGTGCAGAGCTTCAGTTCCGGTCAACGAGACTATTTGATAACAACCATCGCCCTCACGCACTCGCCCCTCATAAGCTCGGCCGCGCAATCACCGACGAAGGAGGGTCATGGCCGTCGACAGCCCCGGCGCCGCCGGCTCGACGCGTGACACGGCGGCCGGCACGGGCGTCCCGCGCATGAGCAACGTCACGCGCTACCTCAGCGCCGCCGCCTACCTGGACAGCGGGTTCCGCGACCGCGTCCTGGCGGAGCTGATGTTCGATCCCTACCGCGCGGTCCCCCCGTCCTACGGCGGCTTCGACCTGGTCCCGGTCGTCCACCACTGCCGGCGTTCGCGCTCGATGCTCGTGGTCCGCGACGCGCTCATCACCGTGTTCTTCCTCATCGGGTTCATGGTCTCCCCGCTGAGCACGATCGCGTGGGTGGCGATGCTCGTCCCGCTCGTGCTGCTGACCTCCGCGCAGGTCCGGCGCGGATCGGTGGCGCTGCGCGCCCTGATCTGGTTCTGGGCCGGGAACATGGCCCTCTTCCTGCTGCTCGCGCTGCTCTCCAGCGGGCTGTGGGCCATGTGGGCCAACGCGCTGTCCGGCCCCTCGTTCTTCGGCGACGGCCCCTCCTACGGCCCCGCCGAGATCCTGAGTCTGGGCGTGGGCGCGCTGGCGCTGGCGATGTTCGTGCCCTTCATCACGCTGGGGGTGGCGCTGGTCTACCGGATCGCGACGTACATGACGCTGGCCGGCACGCTGCGGCCGGGCGCGCCCGCGGCGGTCACCAGGGCGGCCAACCCCAAGACGGCCCACCGCGTCGACTACGTGCGCAGCGCCCAGTGGGGCAACGTCACCATGTACGCCAACGAGGACGCCTTCATGGGCGCCGGTTCCATCGTCCGGAGCTGGTCGATCGCCGTCGAGCTCGACCGCGTACGCGGCCGCGAGGGCCCGCCGCGCCGCCAGGACGACCCGGTCGACGTCGACCCCGTCGAGCTGCACGCCTTCGTCCGCGAGCGGCTCAAGGACATGCGCGACCGCGTGCTGCGCCCGAACGAGGGCATCCAGCGCCTCGACATCGGCGACCACGTCGTCACCAGGGGCGTCTTCACCGTGGCCGACTGGCACCAGGGCGGCGTCCAGGTGCCCCACCCGCTGATCGGCAAGAACGGCCTGCCCAGATCCCACGCCACGCAGGAGGAGATCGAGGCCATCGCCCGCCATCCCCAGGGCGGCGTGCGCTACTACCAGCGGGTCACGATCAACAACGCGGGCCAGGAGATCCGCGACCGCAACGGCGAGCTCGTCGCGCCTGCCGAGGACCAGGAGGCGCTGACCTCCGCCTTCATCTACCTGGCCGTCGAGGGCCGGATGCTCTACACCCAGTTCGTGGTCACCGTGCTCCCGCCCGCCCTCGGTCCGTACCACGTGGTGGACCGGTTGCCCACGATGACCGGCGGCCGGATCGCCTGGGAGGCGGTCAGGTCGCTGAAGCTGCGGCTGCTGCGCGACGTGCTGGCCGCGCCGGCCCGCCTGGCGCGCGCGGGCATGCAGGCCGTCCGCCAGAACATGCTGGTCCCCGACCCGCGCAAGCACATCGTCTATCCCTACGGCGCCCGCTTCAGCGTCCGGGAGCTGGGCGCGAGCGACGACCTGCAGACCCACATCCAGGTGCTCGACGTCTCCAAGTACGTGCGGATGATCGAGCAGCGGCTCACCGAGGCGGTCCTCGACTTCCTGGAGGACCGGGGCGTGGAGACCGGCGCGTACCGGTTGCAGGCGGCGAGCGTGACCATGAACACGCTGTCCGTGAGCGGCGGCGCCACGGTCAGCGGCCCGGTGGCGTTCGGGCAGCAGGCGTCGGCGACGGTCAACAACCTGGGAAGGCCGGGCACGTGACGAACGAGGAGACCCCCATGGACAGCCGGTACGGCGTGCACATCAGCGGCGGCGAGGTCAGCGGCCCGATCGCGGTGGGGCCCCACTCCCGCGCCACGGTCAACAACCTGGGCGGCACGTCCCCCGGCGAGGCGGCCCGGCTCCTCGACCGGCTGGAACGCCTGCTCGCCGAGCACGAGTCGGACGTGACCGAGCCGGCACGCGCCCGCCGGGACGTCGCCGACGTGCGGCAGGAGATCGAGCAGGCCGATCCCGACCGTTCCCGGGTCATGGACGCGCTGAAGCGGTTGTCGGCGCGGGCGGCCGAGGTGTCGGTGATCGTGGAGGTCGTCGGCCAGATCCGCGAGCTGTTCGCCTGAACGCGGACCCGCCGGTAACGCGGCCTCGCCGGTGTGCGGGCCGGCGGGCCGGGGTCAGCGGAAGACCGCGACCGCGGCCTCGCCGAGCATGTCGTCGATCAGCTTCACGACGTCCTTGACGACGGGGGAGTGGGTGACCGCGATCTCGCGGAGGCGTTCGATGAGCCGGGCCGAGGGCTGGTCGAGGTAGAGCTCGGCCTCCAGCCGCAGCGCCGCCACCAGCCCGCACAGCGCCGCGCCGCGCCCGTCGGGCTGCTTCCACCCCTCCACCGCCGAGCGCACCCCGGCCGAGGCGCGCACGACCGAGGCGATGTCGGCGAGCTGGTAGCGCGTGTACGGCAACATGCCCATGCGCCGCCTGGTCACCATGACGAGCACGTTCGAGGCGACCAGGCTCTGGCGGGTGCGGTCGTAGGCGTCCTCGGCCAGCTTCTTGATCCAGAACTTGGCGTCCCGCTCGGCCCGGTCGCGGGCCAGCATCGGCACGAGGGAGTCGACGACCGGGTCGCCGACCGGGGTGGGGTCGGCGACGGAGATCCGGCCCTGCCCGACCGTGACGCGCTCGCTCAGGGCCAGGTCGAGCAGCACGGCCCCGACCAGCCCGACCGCCATCGAGTGCTGGTGCACCAGGGGCTTGCCGGTCTGGTCGTGGCCGATGAGGAACAGCTCGTGGTGCAGTGGCGCCCGGGTCACGTCGCTCGGCTGACTGTCACGTCGGCCGCAGGCTCGCCGCCCAGTACGGGCCGGCGGCCGAGTGCGTACAGGATGCCGAGGACGACGGCGCCGATGGCCAGCCAGATCAGGCCCACCCGCTGCGCCATGATGTTGGCGTTGATGATCACGAAGATCAGGATCGCCATGCCGATCAGCGGCGCCAGCAGATGCGACCAGATGTCGGTGGAGCGCCGGCGGACGGTGTAGTGCACGATCACCGACAGGTGCAGGATGACGAACGCGATCAGGCCGCCCATGTTGACCAGGCTGCCCAGCAGGCCGATGCCGTCCTCGCGGTTGGCCATCCACACGCCGAGGCTGACGGACAGGGCCGAGACGAGCAGGATGGCGTTGGCCGGCACGGAGTGCTTGACCGAGACCTTGGCGAGGAAGGAGGGCAGTTGCCGGTCGCGGGCCATCGCGTACAGCAGGCGGGAGACGGCGACCTGGGCGACCAGCGTGTCGGCCAGGCCCCAGGAGATCGCGGTGGCGGTCGAGGTGACGTGCCGCAGCCACTCGCCGCCGGCCGCGGCGGCGGCGTCGTAGAAGGCGGTCTCGGAGCCGTTGGCCAGCACACCCGCCGGGTCGGGCACGACCAGGGCCGCGACCCAGACCTGGACGATGAACAGCAGGCCGGCCAGGAACAGCGCGAGCCGCATGGCCTTGCCCACCTGGGCCGAGCCGCCGGACGACTCCTCGACGAGCATGCTGATGCCGTCGAAGCCCAGGAAGGACAGCACCGCGACGGAGACCGCGGCGAAGATCACCGGCCAGGAGAAGGTGTCCGGGTTGAACAGCGGAGAGAGGCTGAACCCGTGCCCCCTGCCCTGGAGCAGCGCCCAGACCCCGGCCAGCACGAACAGGCCGAGCACGACCAGCTCACAGGTGATCAGCACCTTGGTGAGGGACATCGTCATCCGGATGCCACGCAGGTTGATCAGCGTGTTGACGGCCACGAAGACGACGATCCACCCCCATACGGGCACCTGCGGCAGGGTGTTGTGCATGGCGACCGAGGCGACGAGGTAGAGCAGGCTCGGCACGAGGAGGTAGTCGAGCAGGATCGCCCACCCGGTCATGAAGCCGACCGGCGGGGCGATGCCGCGGCCCGCGTAGTTGTAGACCGACCCCGACAAGGGGAACGCCTTGAGCATCTGCGTGTACGACGCGGCGGTGAACAACATCGCGACCATGCCCACCAGGTACGCCAGGACCGGCATGCCGCCCGACGCCGAGTAGACCGGACCGAAGATCGCGAAGGGCGCGATCGGCACCATGAAGATCAGGCCGTAGAACACGAGATCGGTGAGCCCGACCCCACGGCGTAATTCCTGTCGGTAGCCGAACTGCTCGATGTTCTCCTGTGGTTGCACGACAGCCTCTCCATGTCGTCATGCGTGAACGCTGGGGGGTGCGGGCCGTCGGTATACGCATGGGATTACGGACACCGGTGGGGCTCGATCTGGCGATCCTTCCGTAGCCCGCCGTCACGTCGCAAGAGGCTGCCCCAGGTCGTACGTACCTGACCTCGCCGAAGCGGGCGTGACGCGGGCCGTCCCGCCCGCCCGCGGGCGGCGCCGGTCAGCAGGCGCCGGCGTCCTTCCAGACGCCCCACTCGCCGGTGGTGCCGGGCTCCTGGCCCTGCGTCCACCACTTGGCCTCCCACGTGTGGCCCTTGTGCGAGACGCGCTGGCCGCCGGTGTAGACGGCCGTCGCGCTCCAGGCGGGCGCGGTGCAGGCGCCGCCGGTCGGGGTGACGGTCGGCGTCGGGCTCGGGCTCGGCGTGACGCCGCCGCGCGCCAGGTCCTGCGCCAGCCCGTACGTCCGGCCGCCGAAGGTCAGGGTGTAGTTCGCCTGGCCGGGGACGGGCAGGTAGTAGACGTAGTCGAGGGTCACCGACGCCCCGGGGGCGAGCGACTGCCAGGTGGGCAGCTTCACCGACACCCGGTGGAAGTCGCCCTTGAGCCCGCCGATGTTGTTGCCGGTGTGCTCGCTGCTGATCACCCGCAGGCCGAAGCCCGACTGGTCCTTGGCGTTGTTCGGCGCCGAGGTCGCGTAGTCCCACTGGAACTCGGCGCCGCCCGGGATGGCGGTCTGGGTCTTGTTGGTGATGACGAGCTTGGGGTTGATCGGGTAGTTGCTGTCACCGGCGGGGAAGCCGGTGGCCTCGATCGTGACGTCCAGCTTCTCGGCCGGGACGGCCACCTTGGCCTTGGCCGCGCCGTACGGGGTCGCCGTCCTGAGCTTGTCGTAGAGCAGGCTCGTCAGGGTCTGGCCCATGAAGTACTCGCCCTTGGCCGCGTCCCAGGCGTAGTCGCCGGCCAGCTCCCAGATCATCACGCCGCCGATGCCCTGGTTCTTGACGTAGTCGGCCTTGGCGCCGAGCGACTGGTCGTCCTCGGTGGACAGGAACACCTTCTTGGTGGCGTTCCACAACCAGGGCGCGGTCAGGGTGGTGTTGTAGTTGCGGGTGTAGGTGCCGGTCAGCCGGTCCTCGGGGTCGTTCGCCGGGTCCAGGCCGTAGGCGGGGCCGTAGGAGCCGGAGATGCCCTTGGCCAGGTTCATGGCGTGCCACATGGGGTTGGAGCCGGCGCCGACCTCCTTGCCGTTCTCCTCGTCGTGCCACAGGTTGTCGATGCCGCGGGCGCCGTCGCCGCAGGTGGTCAGGCCCTGCGGGCAGCTTCCGCTCGGGCCGTTGGAGGTGCCCCACAGGCCGTTCACGCCGCCGTTGACGTTCTTCCAGCCGCGTGTGTAGTACGGCACGCCGACGTTGATCCGGCCGGCCGGCATCGCGCCGCGGAAGTAGTGGTAGGCCCAGTCGGTGTTGAGGTAGCCGAGGCCGCCGTACTGCGCGGCGGTGTAGACGCCCCACTTGGCCAGCTCGGCGTCCTTGCCGTCGTCGTACAGGGCGGCGTTGGGGCCGACGAACTCGTTCCAGGCGCCGTGCAGGTCGTACGACATGATGTTCACGTAGTCCAGGTACTGGGTGACCTGGAACGTCTCCATGCCGCGCAGCAGGTAGCCGGAGGCGGGGGCGGCGACGGTCAGCATGTAGTACTTGCCGTCGGCGGCGGCCGCGGTGTCCAGCTTCTGGCGCAGCGTCTTCATCAGGGCCGCGTAGCCCTTCATGAGGCTCGACCTGCGGGCGTTGGCGAGGGTCCAGTCGAGCGGGTTCCCGGCGTCCTTCATCGAGGTCGGGTACTCGTAGTCGATGTCCACGCCGTTGAACCCGTACGCGCGGACGAACGCGACGACCGAGTCGGCGAACGTGCCGATGCCGGCCTGGTTGACCGAGCCGTCGGCGTTGGTGGTCATGGAGTAGAAGCCGCCAGAGGCCACGCGCTTGCCGGTGGCGTCGAAGTAGCCGCCGGTCTCGGCCCAGCCGCCCACCGACACCAGCGTCTTGGTGCCGGGGTTCTGCTTCTTGTACTTGTTCAGCAGGTTGAAGTGGCCCTTGTAGGAGTAGGCCGGGTCCATCTCGGCGCCCGCGACGCCCGGCCACTCCATCCCGGTGGCGGTGTCGTCGACGGCGATCTTGTTGGAGCCGTCGACGTGCGCGAAGGCGTAGTTGATGTGGGTGACCTTGCCCCACGGGATGTTGGAGGCCAGGTAGGCGGGCTGGCCGTTCTTGCCGGTGCGCCAGCTCGTGAAGTAGCCGATGATGCGGCGGGGGTGGTCGGCCCCCATCTTCTCGCGGCCGTCCTCGTCGTAGTTCAGGCAGTAGGGGACGTCCACGCCGGGGGTCTGGTAGAGGCCGTCCGGGCGGCAGGCGGCGTTGTCGGTCGCGGCGCTGGCCGTACCGGCCAGGGCTCCGGCGATGAGGAGCAGCGAGGTGCCGCACGCGGCGAGCGCCGCGCGTAAACGTGAAGGCTTCAAGGGCCACCTCCGATGGGGCATGACTGGGGGGTTGATCGGAACCTAAGTCTGCTGACCAGGGTCGTCAATGCTCTCTATTAGGAAACTTTCTTAATAATTCGCGAAGGGGCCACGGAGTCCGATGGTTGCCCCCGGCCGATCATGGAGGTACGGTGCCTCCACCCGCGTGTTAATCGATTAACAGCACCGATCGACAGCACGCCGTCAGCGCTGACCGGCCTTCGACAGGAGCCCACGCTTGCGCCCGAACGTGATCGTCGTCCTCACCGACCAGCAGCGGTGGGACACCGTCGGCCCGCTCACCCCGAACCTCGACCGGATGGCCAGGCACGGCACGCAGGCCACGGTGGCGCTCACCCCGCAGCCGGTGTGCGCCCCGGCTCGCGCCGCCCTCCAGACCGGGCGTTATCCCACGTCCGTGGGCGTGCACCGCAACGGGCTCACCCTTCCCGAAGGGCAGCGCACGCTCGCCCACCACTTCGGCGCGGCCGGGTACGCCACCGGCTACATCGGCAAGTGGCACCTGGCGGACGGCGACCCCGTACCGGCCGGGCAGCGCGGCGGCTACGGCACCTGGCTGGCGGCCAACACGCTGGAGTTCACCTCCGACGCCTACCGCACGATCGTCTACGACGACGCGGCCGAGCCGGTGTTCCTGCCCGGCTACCGCTCCGACGCGCTGGTGGACGCCGCCGTCAGGTTCGTCGCCGACCACCACGCCGAGCCCTTCTACCTGTTCCTGTCGTTCCTGGAGCCCCACCACCAGAACGAGGTCGACAACCACCCGGCCCCCGACGGCTACGAGGAGCGTTACCAGGGCCGCTGGCTGCCCGCCGACCTGGCCGCGCTCGGCGGCACCTCGGCCCGCCACCTGGGCGGCTACCTGGGCCAGGTCAAACGGCTGGACCAGGGCCTGGGCCGGCTGCTCGACGCCCTGCGCAGCATGGACCTGCTCGACGACACGATCGTGGCCTACACCTCCGACCACGGCAGCCACTTCAGGACCAGGAACGACGAGTACAAACGTTCCTGCCACGACGCGTCCCTGCGGGTGCCGCTGGCGCTGCGCGGCCCCGGCTTCGACGGCGGCGGCGCGATCTCCCGCCCGGTCAGCACCCTCGACCTGCCGCCCACACTGCTGGCGGCGGCCGGGCTGCCGGTGCCCGGCGAGATGCAGGGCCGCTCGTTCCTGCCGCTGCTGGCCGACTCCCGCGCGCCCTGGCCGGAGGAGGTGTTCTTCCAGGTGAGCGAGTCGGAGGTAGGCCGCGGCATCCGTACGGACCGGTGGAAGTACTACGTCGTCGCGCCGGACGCCGACCCGTGGGACACCCCCGCCGCCACCCGCTACCGCGAGCAGGCCCTGTACGACCTGCACAGCGACCCCCACGAACTGGTCAACCTGGCCGGGCTGCGCTCGCACGCCCAGGTGGCCGCGGAGCTGCGCGAACGCCTGATACGCCGGACGGTCGAGGCGGGCGAGGCCGAGCCGGTCGTCGACCCGGCCGCCGAGCTGGACTCCGACGAGCGGGCGCTGCCCGACCCCGCCGTACGCGTGCTGGGCCCCGAGCCGGTCAGGTTCGGGCACCAGCGGCGCTCATGAGCCCGTCCTGCGCATGATGAGCACGGCGATGTCGTCGAGCTGGGCGCCGTCGGTGAAGGCGGTCAGGTCCGCGGCCAGGGCCTCGACGGTCCTGGCCGGCGGGTCGCGGGCCCAGGCGCGCAGCCGCCGCTCCAGCGGGTAGAACTCGCCCTCCCGGTTGCGGGCCTCGGTGACGCCGTCGGTGCACAGCAGGAGCGAGGCGCCCGCCGGGAAGGCGAAGCGCGCGCCGTGGCGCGGCGCGCCCGTCAGCGCGGCCAGGCCGAGCGGCACCTCGGGCTCGCCGAGCCAGGCCAGCCCGGCGTTCCCGCCGTGGATGAGGTACGGCGCGATGTGCCCGCAGTTGACCGCGTCCACCTCCAGCTCCGGGCCGATGTCCAGCAGAAGCGCGGTGACGAAGCGTTCGCGCTCGCCGGTGTGCGCGGCGAACCTGTTGTGCCTGATCACCGCGTCCTCCAGGGCGTCGGCCACGCCCATGAGGGTGGTCTCGCGGTAGGCCGCCTCCCTGAAGGCGCCCAGCACGGCCAGTGCGGCGCCGATCGCGGGCAGCCCCTTGCCCTGCACGTCCGCGATCATCACCCGGGTCCCGTGCGGCGACGGCGCCACCTCGTACATGTCGCCGCCCACCATCGTGTCCTCCTCGATGGGCTGGTAGAGGCCGTCCACGACCACGTCGAGCGAGCGCAGCGGCAGCGGCCTGACGAGCTGGCGCTGCAGCGCCGCGGCCGCCGACCGCAACCGGCGCACCTACTCCTCGCGCTGGATCCGGTAGCTCGCGCCGACCACGCTCATCAGCCCGAACGCCGCGGTGAAGCCGGAGACCTCCAGGTTCGTGCGCAGGTTGCCGCCCAGATAGGCGACCGAGCCCGACACCACCAGCAACACCCACAACGACGCGATCGCCGTCTGCCACACCGTGCCGAGCCCCGACACGATCGCGGGCAGGAAGATCAGCACCGGTACGAGCTCCGCGCCCCCGCCGGTGAACTTGTCCAGCCCGACCACCAGCGCCGTGATGCCGATCAGAAAGACCACGAACACCGGCGTCGAGAACAAGGGCTGTTTGAGCCCGCCACCCCAGAGAATCGTCGTTCACCCCCGGTGACCAGCTTCTCCCAGAGAGTTGGCGTTCCGTCCTGCGGCACGCCGGACACGGCGAAGGGCCGGTCCCGAAACCGGGACCGGCCCTGAGGTGCGAACTTATCCGAGGCCGTTCTTCATGGCCGTGAGGAGTTCGGCGTTGGTGGTGTCACCGCTGAGCTCCCAGAAGAACGCGCCGCCGAGGCCCTGGTTCTTCGTGTAGCTCATCTTGCCGCCGATCGTGCTCGGCGTGTCGTAGCTCCACCACTGGTTGCCGCAGTAGGCGTAGGCCGTGCCCGCGACCGTGCCGTTGGACGGGCAGCGGGTCTTGATGACCTTGTAGTCCTCGATGCCCTGCTCGTACGTGCCGGGCGCCGGGCCCGTCGCCGTGCCGCCGGGCGCGGCCTGGGTCACGCCGGTCCAGCCGCGGCCGTAGAAGCCGATGCCGAGCAGCAGCTTGGCGCCCGGGACGCCCTTGCTCTTGAGCTTCTGGATGGCGTTGTCGGTGTAGAAGCCGGGAATCGGGATCCTGTCCCAGGTGGTGAGCGGCGAGTGCGGGGCGGTCGGGCCCTTCGCGTCCCATCCGCCGAAGAAGTCGTACGTCATGACGTTGTACCAGTCGACGTACTGGGCGGCGCCGCCGTAGTCGGCTGCGTCGATCTTGCCGCCGTCGTTGCCGTCGGCGGTGATGGCCGCGGTGACCAGGTTGTTCGAGCCGAAGCGCGAGCGCAGCGCGGACATGACGTTCTTGAACGCCGCCGCGCCGCTGGTGTCACAGGTCAGGCCGCAGGCGTTCGGGTACTCCCAGTCGATGTCGATGCCGTCGAAGACGTCGGCCCAGCGGGGGTCCTCCACCAGCTTGTAGCAGGAGTCGGCGAAGGCCGTCGGGTTCTGGGCCGCCTGGCCGAAGCCGCCGGACCAGGTCCAGCCGCCGAAGGAGAAGAGCACCTTCAGGTTCGGGTACTTCTTCTTGAGCTTGCGCAGCTGGTTGAAGTTGCCGCGCAGCGCGCCGTTGTCCCAGGTGTCGGCGACGCCGTCCACGCTCTCGCCCGCCTGGTAGAAGCGGTCGTAGTCGGCGTAGCTGTCGCCGATCGTGCACTGGCCGTTCTGCACGTTGCCGAACGCGTAGTTGATGTGCGTCATCTTGGCCGCGGAGCCACTGGTGTCGATGTTCTTCACGTGGTAGCCGCGCTGGTAGATGCCCCACTGGACGAAGTAGCCCAGCACCTTGTTACCGCCGCCACCGCCGCCACCGGTGGTGGTCGCGGTGATCTGGTTGCTGTCGGCGGAGCGGTTGCCGGCCGCGTCCCGCGCGCGCACGGTGTAGTTGTAGGAGGTGTTGGCGCTGAGACCGGTGTCGGTGTGCGAGGTGCCTGTGACGGTGGTGACGAGGTTGCCGCCCCGGTAGATCTCGTAGCCGGTGACGGCCACGTTGTCGGTGGAGGCGTCCCAGGTCAGCGAGACGGTGCTGTTGCTGACGCCGGTCGAGCGCAGGTTGCCGGGGACCGAGGGCGGGGTCTTGTCGTCGCCGCCGCCTCCGCCCGTGGTGGTCGCGGTGATCTGGTTGCTGTTGGCCGAGCGGTTGCCGGCCGCGTCCCGCGCGCGCACGGTGTAGTTGTAGGCCGTGTTCGCCGTCAGGCCCGTGTCGCTGTACGTGGTGCCCGTGACGGTGGTGACCAGAGTGCCGCCCCGGTAGACCTCGTAGCCGGTGACGGCGACGTTGTCGGTGGAGGCGTCCCAGGCCAGGGCCACGCTGTTGTTCGTGACGCCGGTCGAACGCAGGTTGCCCGGCACGGACGGCGCGGTCGTGTCACCGCCGCCGCCACCGGAGACCTTCCACAGCGCCGCCACGTTCGGCGGCTCCCAGCCGGGCTGGGAGGTGTGTGCCTGGAGACAGACGTAGTCGACACCGTTGTAGGTGACGACCGTGCCGGCGGTGTAGGCCGTCCACGGCGCCCAGGCCGCCGCGAAGGCCACCGTACTGGCGGAGGCGATCGGTGGGGCGGCCACGGCCGCGGTGAGGGGCAGGGCAAGTGCCGCCATTCCCGCCAGGACCTTGCTCAGAATGGTGTGTTTCATGTCGCTCCGACATCCGTTGGGGGGTGTGTGGGGAGTGGGATGGGAGACTTCTGGGGAAACTATTAGGAAAGTTTCCTTTAAGTTGTGAATCGACGGTAGCTTCTGCCTGCGGGAGCGTCAATACGTATCGGTCAGGTGTCCGTAACCGTGCCGGTCAGGGCCCGGATACGCCCGTTCACAGGGGGATAACGGTTCAGGAACGGGGGCTGACGGCGGGGTGAGCCGTGGCCCAGCATTGGATCGTGGCAGGAATCTCCGCCTGGCGGCGGACGCCTACGCGCCGCGGACCCTATGTGGCCCGCGCGGTCGCGGAGTTACGGTCCTGGCCGTCGCTGGCTCTCAGCGGCACCGGGCAACAGGTCGCCTTCACCGTACGCGGAACCGAGATCCTGCGCCTGGCCGGCCGGGACGAGATCCACGTACGCCTCACCGCACCCGCCATCGGACGCCTGGAGCCCTATCTCCATGCGTGCGATCAGATCCATGCCTGCCGCGACCGCGCCTGGGTCGCCGTGCAGGTCGACGCCGAGCCGGATCTGGAATTGCTGCTCGCCCTCACCAGCGTCGCCATAAAGGCGCACGTGGCCTGACATTCGGCGAGCAGCGTTTCTCTTGCCGACTGCCGAAATAATTGCCCGCGTTTGCCCTGGAATTACTCGCCGGGTACGTTGGTTGTACACACCCAAGCGGGGAGTCGTCCCAGGTAGGGATGACATTGCCCGGGAATTACCCAGGCAGGCCCCATGTTGTACAGAGTCGGCGCGGGCAATCCGCGTCCGGGCGTCGCAGATATACCTTCAGGCCCTTTCCTGGGCCCGGGAAGACGTGCGTCAGCCCTTTGCCTGACCAGAGACCGCTGAATCCGCCTGTGTGCGGAACCGGGGACCCATGTGTCCATCGGGGTGAATCGGCACTGCTGTGCCGTAGGGCAGCTTCCCGCCCGAACCCGTCAGCTAACCCGGTAAGCGGCACGGAAGCACAAGGAGTAATCCCTCATGGCCAAGCACCGTCTTCACCGTGCCTTCAAGCTCGACCTCGCCAAGCTCGACCTCGGCGCGACCGCCGTCGCCGGCGTGCTCGGCACGCACGCCGCAGTGAACGCCGACACCGCCTCGCAGGCCGCCGCCGGCACCACCGCCGCGGGGACCGCCGGGACCGCCGCCCGCCCGTACGTCGCCAAGGTGAGCGACGAGAGCGCCAAGGGCAAGGTCAACGTCACCGCCGCCCAGGTCCTGGCCACCGCCAAGGCCCAGGTCGGCACCACCGAGGACGCCAACGGCGGCGGCACCAAGTTCCAGAAGTGGTACGCCTCCTCGCAGCGCGCCGGCGAGACCGTCGCCCGTGACGGCGGCAACCGCCAGGCCTACGTCAACGCCGCCTGGTGCTCGATGTTCGTCTCCTGGGTCGGCAACCAGACCGGCGCCACCCCGCAGATCGGCTGGGACGCCTACACCGTCGCCCACGCCAAGTGGTTCGCCGCCAACGACCGCTGGGGCACCGAGGCCAAGCCCGGCGCCGTGGTCTTCTTCTCCTGGGGTGGCAGCAAGGACCTGAGCGCCATCCAGCACGTCGGCTTCGTCGTCAAGAACAACGGCGACGGCACGATCTCCACGATCGAGGGCAACACCGGCAACGGCAAGGTCGAGGAGCGAGTCCGCCCGACGTCGCAGGTCGTCGGCTACGGGTACCCGTCCTACGCCGCCTGATCGCACTCCGAAAGAGCGCACTCCCACCTTGGGGGTGCGCTTTTTCGTGTGCGGGAGCGGCTCAGGGGGTGGGAGGTTTCGTGTGCTGGCCGACCAGGGCGGTGGCGGCGTGGGCGGCCGACCGGGCCGCGCCCGGGTCCTCGGAGATCATCGCGGTGACGGTGGCGCCGTCGATCAGGGTGAGCAACTGCTCGGCGAGCAGGCCGGGATCCTCCGCGCCGGCCTCCTCCGAGAGCGAGCGCAGGTAGGCGCGCAGGCGCTCCTTGTGCTCGCGCACCGCCGTACGCACCACGGCCGAACCGGCGCCCAGTTCGGCGAAGGCGTTGGCGAACCCGCAGCCCCGGAAGTCGTCCTCGGTGAACCAGCGCTCCAGCCAGCGGAACACCGAGGGGATGCCGTCGCCGTCGTCGGCCACGTACGCGGTGAGCGAGCCCATCCAGAGCTCGTCCCGCCGCCGCAGGTACGCCTCGACCAGGGCCTCCTTCGACGGGAAGCACTGGTAGAGCCGTTTCAGCGAGACGCCCGACGCGGCCCTGATCTCGTCCATGCCGACCGCCTGCACGCCGCGGCGGTAGAAGAGGTCGCCCGCGGCGTCCAGCAACCGCTGCTCGTGATCCATGACACTCCTCCAGATGCTTGCCGCGGAGAACGCTCGTTCTCTACGCTAGCGCACAGCCCGGGAGAACGCCCGTTCTCTCGACATGAGAGGACATCGCATGACACGCCCGCCCGTTCCGCCGTTCACCGAGGAGACCGCCCGGATCAAGGTCCAGGCCGCCGAGGACGCCTGGAACACCCGCGACCCCGACCGCGTCGCGCTCGCGTACACCGAGGACTCGGTGTGGCGCAACCGCGGCGAGTTCGTCACGGGCCGCGCCGAGATCGCCGCCTTCCTGCGCCGCAAGTGGGACCGCGAGCTGGACTACGCCCTGCGCAAGGAGCTCTGGGCGTTCACCGGCGACCGCATCGCCGTCCGCTTCCAGTACGAGTCCCGCGACGCCGCCGGGCAATGGTGGCGCAGCTACGGCAACGAGCAGTGGGAGTTCGACGAGTCGGGGCTGATGCGGCGCAGGGAGGCCAGCATCGACGACGTCCCCATCTCGGCCGGCGACCGCCGTATCTTCGGGCCGCGCCCCGAGTCGGACCACGGCGTGGACGTGCTCCCCGTCCACTGACTCCCCGTACGCGTCGATGGATCGCAGGAAGCCGGGCGCGTGGGATACCGGTTCGCGCGATGATCGCCGGGGTAGGGTCGAGAGGCCGATCCCAGGAGGTCTGACATGGCGGTACTGCTGCTGGGCACCCTCGACACGAAGGGGGCGGAGTACACCCTCGTCCGCGACCTGATCACCCGGGCCGGGCAGGACGTCGTCCTCATGGACACCGGCGTGATGGGCTCCTCCGCGCTGGCCGCCGACGTCCCGGCCGAGGCCGTCGCGCGGGCTGCTGGCACCGACCTCGACCGGCTCAGGAGCGCGGGCGACCGCGGCGCGGCGCTGGCCGCGATGGCGGCCGGGGCCACCGCGATCGCCAGGGACCTGCACGCCCGCGGCGGCCTGAGCGGCGTGCTCGCGCTCGGCGGCAGCGGCGGCTCCTCCATCGCCGCCGCGGTCATGCGGGCGCTGCCCGTCGGCCTGCCCAAGCTGCTGGTCTCGACCATGGTCAGCGGCGACGTCTCCGCCTACGTCGGGGAGAGCGACGTGACGCTCATGTACAGCGTCGTCGACGTCGCCGGCGTCAACTCCGTCTCCCGTCGCATCCTGTCCAACGCCGCCGCCGCGATCAGCGCGATGGCCGCCTCGTACGACGCCCGCGCCGAGCCGGCCGGCGAGGACAAACCGCTGGTCGCGGCCACGATGTTCGGCGTCACCACGCCGGCCGTGGACGCCGCGCGGGCCCGGCTGGAGTCCCTGGGCTACGAGGTGCTGGTCTTCCGCGCCACCGGCTCGGGCGGACGCGCCATGGAGGCGCTGGCCGCGGGCGGCCACTTCGCCGGGGTGCTCGACCTGACCACCACCGAGCTGGCCGACGAACTCGTGGGCGGCGTGTTGTCGGCCGGCCCCGACCGCCTGACCGCCGCCGGGAACGCCGGAATCCCGCAGGTCGTCAGCCTGGGCGCGGTGGACATGGTCAACTTCGGCCCGATGGAGACCGTCCCCGAACGGTTCAGGTCACGGCGGCTGCTCGTGCACAACCCGACCGTGACGCTCATGCGCACCACCCCCGCCGAGAACGCCGAGATCGGGCGGGCGATCGGCGAGCGGCTGGCCCGCGCGTCGGGGCCGGTCACGCTGTTCGTGCCGCGCGGCGGCGTGTCGGCCGTCGACGTCGAGGGCGGCCCGTTCCACGACCCCGAGGCCGACGCGGCCTGCTTCGACGCGGTGCTCGCCGCCGTCGCGGGCAGCCCCGTCGAGGTGGTGGAGAGCGACCAGGACATCAACGACACGACGTTCGCCGTGGCCGCCGCCGCCCGGCTGCACCGGCTGATCCAGAAGGGGGCCTGATGCATCGGGACGAGGCACTGCGGCGGCTGCGCGCCGAACGGGAGGCGGGCCGGCTCATCATCGGCGGCGGCGCGGGCACCGGGCTGTCGGCCAAATCCGCCGAGGCGGGCGGGGTCGACCTGCTCATCATCTACAACTCCGGGCGGTTCCGGATGGCCGGTCGCGGCTCGCTGGCGGGCCTGATGCCGTACGGCGACGCCAACGCCATCGTCGTGGAGATGGCCGGCGAGGTGCTGCCGGTCGTCAAGGACACACCCGTGCTGGCCGGGGTGTGCGGCACCGACCCGTTCCGGCTGATGCCGCGCTTTCTCGACGAGCTGAAGGACATCGGGTTCACCGGCGTCCAGAACTTCCCGACGGTCGGCCTGATCGACGGCGTCTTCCGGGCGAACCTGGAGGAGACCGGCATGGGCTTCGACCTGGAGGTCGAGATGATCAGGCTGGCCGCCGAGCGCGAGCTGCTGACCGCCCCTTACGTGTTCACCCCCGAGCAGGCCACGCCCATGGCGCGGGCGGGCGCCGACATCCTCGTCCCGCACATGGGCCTGACCACCAAGGGCAGCATCGGCGCCGTCACCGCGATCAGCCTCGACGAGGCGGCCGTACGGATCCAGGAGATGCGCGACGCGGCCGTCGCCGTGAACCCCGACATCATCGTGTTGTGCCACGGCGGCCCCATCGCCGAACCCGACGACGTACGCCTCATCCAGGAAAGAACGGCCGGCATCGCCGGGTTCTTCGGCGCGTCCTCGATGGAACGCCTGCCCGCGGAGCGTGCCATCGCCGACCAGGTACGTGCCTTCAAGCAGCTCTGACCGGGAGGAACCCGCCATGCACCGACGACCGGACGCCCTGCCCACCATGGTCTTCGACTGGGGGGCCATCAAGTGGCACGTGACGCCCGACGCCGTGCCCGGCGCCTCCTCCACGTTCGGCGAGGTGATCATCAACCCCACCAAGGGCCACGAACGCCACCTGCACCCGGACTCCGACGAGGTCCTCTACGTCATCGAGGGCGAGGGACGGCAGACCGTCGGCGACGATCCGGAGTTCCCGGTCAGGGCCGGTGAGGCGATCTACATCCCCAAGGGCACGCTGCACTCGACGTTCAACACCGGGTGGCGGCCGCTGCGGATCATCGCGACGTACACGCCGGGCGGGGCCGAGCTCGCCCTGCGCGAGCTGCCCGGCTTCGTGGAGCTCGCCCCCGGCGCACACCCGGCCTGGACGGCGTCTCTTTGATCGACGGTCGCGTCGTCGATCGGCGCTGATGCGGGCGGTTCGCCCGAGATGATCGTTCCAGCCCGCTCTGTCAGTGGCCTCCGGTAGATTTCCGGGTCTGTTGATCAAGCCCATTCGGAAGTGGCTGTCGGCGTGAGCATGCCGTCGGACTGGAGGTCGAGATCTTGGACGCGGACGAAACCGCGTGGGAACAGCGCAGCGTCGTACGGGTGGTGCCGCCGGTCCAGCCGCGCAAGCTGGCGAAGGTGCCCTTCGTCGAGCTGGCTGACGGCCGGTTGCAGGGGGTCGTGTCGAGCGGGTCCGACATCGAGCGGGTCTACGTCTCCTCGATCACCGCCGGCACCCACGACCTGAGTTGCAGCACCAACAACAACCGCCCGTGCGGCGCGCTGCACGGCTACGCCTGCAAACACCTTCGCCTGCTGGCCGACGAGGCCGTGCTGCAGTACGGCCTCGACCGGGTGGCCCGCTACCTGCGCGTGGAGGTGCCCGAGGGCGGCCACCTGATGAGCGCGCTGAACGGCAGCCCGCAGCGCACCCCGGCGGCCGTGGTGTTCAGCCGGTTCCTGCGCCATCTGGCCTACCTGGAGGTGCCCGACAGCGTCGAGCCCCTGGCCGAGCTGCACTGGTTCCCGGCGATGGGGGAGGTGCGGTGATGCTCGACGTACAGCTCGCAGAGCTGGTGGGGGACGGGCCGGCCGGGCGGCGGGAGGCGCTCGCGCTCGCGGCGGGGTTCGACGAGGCGCTCGGCCACGGGTTCGCCAGGATCGCGGAGGAGCCGGCGGCGGCGCTGGCCGCGCTGGCGGGCGCGCTCGGCGCCTCCCCGCTCGGTGACCGGCTGGGCGAGGCGGTGGAGAAGGTGACCGCCGGGTCGGTCGCCGACGAGCACCTCGCGGCGCTGGCCGGCGGGCGGGCCGCGCTGTTCGGCGCGGTGCACGACGCCCTGCTCGCCCGCCTCGACCAGGCCGTGGGCCGCACCCGCGCCGCCTGGCCCGCCTCCCCGGCCGGGGAGCCGGGGGAGGGCGCCGGCGACGAGGTGCCGGCGAACCTGCTCGCGGGGTGCCGGGTCTGGTTGCGGGAGCTGGCCATCACCGGCTGGCGCGGTGTCGACCACGATCTCGTCTCCGGCGCCGACCAGGCGATCGAGGCGCTGCTCGCGGTGCCGCGGCTGCGCGGGCTCGCCGTCCTGCTCGACGGGCTGGCCGCCGAGCTGCGTGCCTCGGCCCCGGTGGCGGCCATGGACAGGCTGCCCGCCAGGCGGTGGGCCGACCTGTGGACGCGGGCGCTGCTGCTCGCCCAGTCCGGCACCTGGCACGGCGCGCCCGAACCGGTGTCGGGACGGCTGCTGATCCTCGGCGCCGACGTGCACGAGCACGCCACCGTCGTACGGGTGCAGGTGCACGGCGTCCTGGAGGAGGCCGGCGGGCAGACCCGGCTGGTGCGTACCAGCGTCGCGGCGGCCAAGGTCGACACGATCGCCGGGCCGTCGGTGTGGCGGCTGCTGGGCGGTCATCCCGTGCTGATGGGCGCGCTGGCCGGACACCGGTCCGTGGAGATCGACGGCATGCCGCTGCTGCCCGGCGGCGACCTGCTGTGGCACGACGACCGGGCCCGTACGGGCGCCGAGGCCGACCCGTTCACGACCGCGCGGGTCCAGCTCGCGGGCGCGACGGCCGCCGCCACGCCGCCGCTCGACCGCCACCCCGTGCGCATCGCCGAGCCGGTGCTGATCGAGGGATACAAGGTCGACGGCGAGGGCCTCGACCTGGGCGGCCACCGGCTCGCCCTCGACCTCGACCGGCTCCCGTCGAGCTGCCCGCTCACGCCGGAGCTGGTGGCGGCGTCCTCGGCCTGCATCGGGCTGGTGCGCTGGGACGGCGGCAGGTGGCTGCTGCAACCGCTCGCCGTACAGGCGACGGTCAAGAAGAAGCCGGTCACCGCGCACAACGGCGACTGGGCGACCGGCCCGACCGACCCCAAGGTCGTCAAGGCCGAGGCCAAGGCCGGTGACGTCGTCGCCGTGCTGCGCGAACGAGCGGGACGGCTGCTGCGCAAATGAGCGACCCGACCACGAGCGCCGACGAGACCCGGCGCCAAGTGTTGTACTGGCGGCTCATGTCGCGGCTGTTCTCGGCCGACGAGCAGCCCGCGCTGGAGACCGCCAGCATGGGCATCGTCGGCCACCTCGACCTGCCGCCCGCGCTGCTCGACCCCGGCGTGTCGGTGGACACGCTGGTCCAGCGCTTCCCTGAGCTGGGCGCCGAGCTGCAGGACCTGATGGCGGAGAAGGAGCACGAGGAGGGCGGCGAGGTGCGCCGCGCCGCGCTGGTCTCCAAGCTGCTGCTGAACGTCTTCTCCACCGGCACGGGCAACGTCACGGCGGGCGATCTGGCCCGCTGGAAGCAGGACGCGGGCTGGTTCGAGAAGGGCATGGGCTGCGAGCCCGGCGGCCTGAAGCACGGGCCGGGCAACGAGGAACTGGCCGCCGTGCTCGCCATGATCGAGGGCGACCTCGTCAAGCGCATGCGCCTGCGCGAGGTGCTGGCCGACCCGGCCCTGGCCAAGCAGCTCACGCCCAGCATGTCGCTCATCGAGCAGCTGCTGCGCGACAAGTCCAACCTGTCGGGCGTCGCGCTGGCCAACGCCAAGGCGCTCATCCGCAGGTTCGTGGACGAGGTCGCCGAGGTGCTGCGCACGCAGGTGGAGAAGACGAGCGTGGGCGTCATCGACAGGTCGGTGCCGCCGAAGCGGGTCTTCCGCAACCTCGACATCGAGCGCACGATCTGGAAGAACCTCACCAACTGGAGCCCCGAGGACCAGCGGCTCTACGTCGACCGGCTCTACTACCGCCAGACGGCCCGGCGTACCACCCCGGCGCGGCTGATCGTGGTCGTCGACCAGTCGGGCTCGATGGTGGACGCGATGGTCAACTGCACCATCCTGGCCTCGATCTTCGCCGGCCTGCCCAAGGTCGACGTGCACCTCGTCGCGTACGACACCCGCGCGCTCGACCTGACGCCGTGGGTGAACGACCCGTTCGAGGTGCTGCTGCGTACGACGCTGGGCGGCGGCACCGACGGCACGGCCGCGATGGCCCTGGCCAGACCGAAGATCGCCGATCCGCGCAACACCGTGATGGTGTGGATCTCCGACTTCTACGACAACCGCTCGCTGATCACCGACTTCGAGTCGATCCACCGGTCGGGCGTCAAGTTCATCCCCGTCGGCTCGGTCAACAGCTCCGGCTACCAGAGCGTCGACCCGTGGTACCGGCAGAAACTCAAGGACCTGGGCACCCCCGTGCTCTCCGGCCATGTCCGCAAGCTCGTCTTCGAGCTCAAGAACTTCCTCACCTAGGAGAACCCCCGACCATGAGTGACATGCTCCGCGCCCCCGCAGAGGTGAAGTACGCCGAGGAGCTCGACTGGCTGGAGTCGGTCGACGACGGGCCCAAGCCGTTCTCGTGGCGGCTCAGCCCGCGCATGATCCGCATCTTCGTCCTCGGCTCCGAGCGTTCCGACGGGCTCGACCGCGAGATCCCGCAGAAGTGGTTCGGCGACCGCAGCTTCGTCGAGCGCAGCATCGTGACCCTGGCCTCCGACCGCGGCCTGCTGCTGATCGGCGACCCGGGCACGGGCAAGAGCTGGCTGGCCGAGCTGCTGTCCGCGGCGATCAGCCGCAACTCCACGCTGGTCGTGCAGGGCACCGCCGGCACCACCGAGGACCACATCAAGTACTCGTGGAACGTCTCGATGGTCATCGCCAAGGGCCAGTCGCGCGAGTCCATGATCCCCTCGCCCATCATGAACGCGATGGAGCAGGGCGTGATCGGCCGCTTCGAGGAGCTGACCCGCTCGACCAGCGACGTCCAGGACGCCCTGATCTCGATCCTGTCGGAGAAGTACGTCTCCATCCCCGAGCTCGACGACGACAACATCGTCTTCGCCCAGCCCGGCTTCTCGATCATCGCCACCGCCAACAGCCGCGACCGGGGCGTCAACGACCTGTCCTCCGCGCTCAAGCGGCGGTTCAACTTCGTCCGCATCCCGGTGGTGACGAACAAGAAGAGCGAGGCGGAGATCGTCCGGTTCCGTACCGAGGAGCTGCTGCGCAGGCACCAGATCGAGCTGGACCTGCCGCCCACGCTGCTGGACATCCTGCTGCAGAGCTTCGCCGACCTGCGGGCCGCCGCCGCCTCGGCGACCAGCGACGACGAGAAGCTGGAGTCCGCGTTGTCCACGGCCGAGCAGATCGGCGTGCTGGAGGACGCGATCCTGCACAGCCACTTCTTCGGCGACCGCACGCTGCGGCCCGACACGCTCGCGGGCTCGCTCGTCGGCTCGCTGGCCCGGCGCAGCCCCGAGGACCTGGCCATCCTGAACAAGTACTGGCACGGCGTCGTCGAACCGCGCAGCAAGAAGGACGGCGGCCCGTGGCAGGACTTCCTCGAGGGCGGCCGCCAGGCCATCTCCACCCTGTCATGAGCCTCTTCCAACCGCTGAAGGACCAGCTCAGCGAGGCCGCCGCGGCCTTCGTGGGCGACGGCGCGGTGTCGTCCATCCTCACCGGGCTGGTCGAGGACGTCGACCGGGCGCTGCGCGAGGAGCTGGAGATCTTCCCGGTCTGCCACCACTCGCCGGCCTCGGCGCTGGCCATGGTGCGCCGCCTGCGGGAGAAGCAGCCGAAGGTCATCTACCTGGAGCTCTGCGAGGACCTGGCGCCGCTGCTGACCGAGCTGCGCAACTGCCGGCTGCCGGTGGCGCTCCAGGCGTTCGCGACCGAGCTGGACGGCTTCCCCAAGGGTTCGGGGCCGCTGAGCGTGGTGGCCCCGATCACCGAGGCGTCGGCCGAGTACCAGGCCATCTCGTACGCGCTGGAGACCCCGGACGTCGAGCTGGTGCTGGTCGACCGCTCGTCGGACCACGTCTTCCAATGGCTGCCGCGAGAGCAGGAGAAGGAGCCGGCGAAACCGGGGGAGGAGGCCGGCCTGCACGGCGACGCCGTCGGCGTGGAGATCGGCGACCTGCGCCCCCGCTTCGCCGAGCTGGAGGAGCACCTGCTCCACCACGGCAAGGTCCGTCACTGGTCGGAATGGTGGGACCAGTACGTCGAGCAGCCGCTGTCCGGCGCCGACTACGACACCTACCGCCAGGTCATGGTCCTCATCGGCAGCCTGTTCCGCCGGCTGCGCCCCGAGGACGACCGGCTGGCCGTCGACGAGGAGCGCGAGCGCTACATGTGGACCAGGATGCGCGAGCACCTGGCCGCCTCGGGCGCCGACCCGGCCGACTGCCTCTACGTCTGCGGCGCCTTCCACGCCGCCAGCCGCGTCGAGCAGTTCGGCCTGGCCGCCACCGCCCCGTACGAGATCGGCCCCCGCACCGGGACCCGGTGGTTGTACGGGCTGATCCCGTCCAGCCACTCGGCCATCGAGGCGCAGTTCGGGCTGGCCTCCGGGTCGGTGTCGATCGCCGCCGCGACCTGGGCCAAGGCCGTGACGCGGAGCAAGCTCACCCCGTTCCAGCTCAGCGGGCAGAAGGGCACCAGGAAACGGGCGGTCAAGCTGTCCGCGCCCGCCGCGCCGGCGCAGCTCGCCGACCGGCTGACCGGGTTCCTGTCCAGCCCGCCCAAGCTCGACGCGCTCGACGAGGCCGGGCTGCTGGGCTGGAGCGTGGACATCGTCCGGCTGGCCCGCCGCAACGGCTATCTCGCCAGCACCGCCGACGCCATCGCGGTGTTCGAGACGTCGATCCTGCTCGCCGGCATGCGCAACCGGACCAGGCCCACGCCGTACGACTTCCAGGACGCGGCGGTCACGTGCATCGAGAAGGACGTCGTGCCGGGCCGGCGCGACGTGCGCCGCCTGTGCGAGATCCTGCTCGGCGGCGACCGCATCGGCTCGGTCGGCTACGACGCGCTGCCCCCGCTGGCCCAGAACGTCTACGACCGGCTCCGGCCGCTCGGCGTCGACCTGGACCGGCGCACGCTCCAGCGGGCGCTGCTCGACCTGCACTCCGACCCCGAGCTGCTGCCCTGCTCCGACCTGCTGTGGATGCTGCGCTACCTGCTGCCCGGCGACGCGGCACGGCCGATCATGGGCGAGCGCAGGCTCGGCGAACGGCCGATCCAGGAGAGCTGGGACCTGGCGATCGGCCGCAACCAGCGGGCCATCATCGAGCTCGGCTACGAGGGCGTCACCATCGAGCAGGTGCTCGAACAGCGGTTGCGGCGCAAGGTGTGGGAGCCGGACGCCACCGCCGCCGTCGCGCTGGCCGCCGTCGAGGACGCCATCCTCTTCCTGGGCGGCGGGCGCATCGCCGACGAGCTGGGCGCGCGGGCGGTGGAGCTGCTGGCGGCCGAGCGAAGCGTCGACGACGCCCCGGACGTGCTGCGCCGCATCCGCCGCCTGCTGTCCTACTACCGCACCGCCGAGCCCGTGCTGCCCGCGTGGTGCGAGGCGTTCGTGACCGAGGGCTACGCCCACTACTGCACCCTGCTCCCGACCGCGTTCGTCGAGGACGAGACCGGGGTGCGGCAGGTGTCGGCCATGCTCGGGTTCCTGTTCACGATGGAGGGGCTGGCGCTGGCGCTCGGGTGCGACCGGGCCCAGCTCGAGATCGCGGTGCGGCAGTCGCATCCGGAGTCGCCGGCCAAGGTGGCGCTGTTGTGGGCGGCCCAGCACCTGCTGGGGTTGCTGCCGCTGGCCGAGCTGCGGTCGCGGTGCGACGAACTGCTGGCCAACCCGCTGGTCATCCCGTCGTTCCCGCAGTACATCACCGGGTTCGTGCAGGCGATGGAGCCGGCTCCGGCGTTGTCCGGGTTCGTGGTGGAGGTGATCTCCAAGGCGTTCGGACGGCTGCCGGACCAGGTGTTGCTGCCGTGGTTGCCGAAGCTGATCACGACGCTGCGGGACCAGGCGGGGGAGCTGATGCCGGTCCTCGTACGGGAGGCCGGTCGTACGTTCCCCGGCAGCCTGACGGCGGTGGACGCCTGGACGCCGCCGTGGGCCCGTACGGCGGCGCCGCCCGCGTCCAAGGCGGTCGCGCCCGCCGCGTCCGGCCCGGTCGCCGAGCTGCTGGCCGGGCATCCGGCGGCCTGTGACGCGGCGGCCGGGCTGCTGGGCTGCGAGGGCGGCTGGCGGCCGGTGGCCGCCGGCGCCGGACCGGAGCACCCGGAGGCCGCCGCCCTGCTGACCCACCACCCCGACACCACCCTCGCCCTGGCGGCGCTGCTGTCCTGAGACCGGGCGGCCGCTCGCGGGCGCCGGACCACCTCCGGCGCCCGCGAAGTCCCAGGGCCGGGGCGCGGGGGCGGCGGGCGAGGGTCAGCGGCCGAAGCAGATGGTGCGGCCGGGGTGGACGTGGTCGGGTTTGTAGGTGACCTGGTCGATCGTGACGCCCTTGGCGTTCACGAGGAGGATGGTGTCGCCCTGGTTGCCGAGTTGCAGCCGCCCGCCGGGCACGACCTGAAGGACGCCTCCGGCGGCGAGCGACCCGGTCAGCTCGGTGCGCCCGCCCCGCGAGTCGGCCAGCGCCCATCCGGCCAGGTCGACCGGCCGGCCGGTGACGTTGAGGAGGGTGACGTTCTCGTGTCCCCGGTCGGCGCCCGCCGCGCCCGGCAGCGCCGCCACGATCAGCACGTCCCCGGCGGAGACCGGACGCGGGTCCACGGGCGCGCCGGGCGGCGCCGGGTCGGGGCTGATGACGAAGTCCTCGGGCCAGGCCGTGAGCTGGATCCGGGTGCCGGAGGCGCGGATCACGTCGTGCAGGTTGCCGTGTTCGAGCTTGTCCAGCAGGAACACGGCGTCGTCCCGGTTGACGGGGTCGGCCCGGAGCCAGGCGTCGAAGCCGTCGAGGTCGCTCGCGCCCGTCGCCAGGTACGGCACCAGCCTGCGGAACAACTTCGGCCACATGACGAGCCCGGTGAGGGCCTCCAGCGAGGCCACCTCGGCGGGCCCGCCGGGATCGGCGGCCGAACGCGGCCAGATGCCGGTGGGCGAGGCCTTCGTCCTGGCCGTACGCGACACCCCGGCCAGATGCGTGCGCAGCGTCGCGGGCAGCGTGGCGTAGAAGGCCGGGTACGTCAGCCCGGCGGCCAGCAGCCGCGCGTTCGCGGAGGTGTCCACCAGCGCCTCGTCGAGGAACACGGCCAGGCCGTCGGGCCCTGGGTGCTCGCCGGTGAACGCGAAGCCGATCAGCCGGCCGTTGGCGTCGATGCCGTTGCTGAGCACGTGCCCGCGCAGCTCGTCCTGGTCGGCCGACCGGACCTTGTTGGGCAGGTCGTCGAAGAACTGCACGCCGGTGAAGCCGAGCAGGCGCAGCAGCTCGTCCCGCGCCGCGTTCGCGCCGGTGAGCTCCTGGTGGGTGTCCTGGAAGTGGGTCTCCAGCGCGTCGATGGCCTCCAGGCGGACGGAGATGCCGCGCGCGCTGAGGTCCGGGGGCCGTCCGGAGGGACGGGCCAGCGTCTCGACCAGCGCGGGCGAGTCGGGTCTGAACTTGATCGTGTCGCCGTCGGGCTCGGGGCCCTGACGGGGAAGATCCGGGTAACGGATCACGAAGCTGCCGCGTAAAAGTGTGTAGCTCATTGGGTTCCCCCCCAAGAGTGGCCATCACTGCCATATCGGCCACCGGAGCGTAACTCCACGCACTTCTCAGCGTCTACGGCCTGCCGGGCCGGGGACCGGCCCGGCAGGGAACGGCCCGGATCAGGCGGCTCCGAACCGGGGGATCGGCAGGTCCTCGGTGGCCAGGTGCACGATGTGCGACTCGGTGTAGACGTCGATGCTGTGCCGGCCGCCCTCTCGGCCCACGCCGCTGGCCTTGACCCCGCCGAACGGCGTGCGCAGGTCGCGCACGTTCTGGGAGTTGACCCAGAGCATGCCCGCCTCGATCGACTGGGCCAGCCGATGCGTACGCCGCAGGTCGTTGGTCCACAGGTACGCCGCCAGGCCGTACCGGGTCGCGTTGGCCAGCTCCACCGCCTCCGTCTCGGTGGAGAAGGGCGTCACGCAGACGACCGGTCCGAAGATCTCCTCCTGGAAGATCCGCATGTGCGGCGTCACGTCGGCGAACACCGTCGCGGCCAGGAAGTTGCCCGACGTCAGGTGCTCGGGCCGGGAACCGCCGGCGACCAGGCGGGCCCCCTCGCCCGAGCCGATCGCGACGTACTCCATGACACGCTCGTAGTGCTCGGGGTGGATGAGCGCGCCCAGTTCCGTGGCGGGGTCGCCGGGCGCGCCGACCCGTACGCGCGCGGCGCGCTCGGCCAGCCGGGCCACGAACTCCTCGTAGACCGTGTCCTGCACGAGCACGCGCGAGCTGGCCGTGCAGCGTTCGCCGTTGAGCGAGAAGACGCCGAACACCGCCGCGTCGAGCGCCCGTTCCAGGTCGGCGTCCTCGAAGACGAGCAGCGGCGACTTGCCGCCCAGCTCCATCGACAACGTCTTCAGCGACGACGCGGCGTTGCGCATGATGGTCTGGCCGGTGCCGCTCTCGCCGGTGAAGGAGATCACCGGGACGTCGGGGTGGGCGACCAGTGCCGCGCCCGCGTCCTCGCCGATGCCGTGGACCAGGTTGAACACGCCGGTCGGCAGCCCGGCCTCCTCCATGATCTCCGGCAGCAGGCTCGCCGACGCGGGCGACCACTCGGCGGGCTTGAGCACCACCGGGCAGCCGGCCGCCAGCGCGGGGGCCAGCTTCCAGGTCTCCAGCATGAACGGCGTGTTCCACGGCGTGATCAGCCCGGCCACCCCGACCGGCTTGCGCACGACGTAGTTGAGCTGGGCGGTGCCGACGCGGTAGACGTCCTCGCCCATCGTGGTGATGACGTCGGCGAAGAAACGGAAGTTGTGCGCGGCCCGCCGCGCCTGGCCGCGGGCCTGGGTGATCGGCAGGCCGGTGTCGCGGCACTCCAGCGCGGCGATCTCGTCGTCCCTCGACTCGATGGCCGCCGCGACGGCGCGCAGGGTCCCGGCGCGCTGCTCGGCGGGCATCGTGCTCCACGGCCCGTCGGTGAACGCCTTCTGGGCCGCGGCCACGGCCGCGTCCACGTCGGCCGCGCCGCCCGCGGCCACCTCCAGGTACGGCTCGTTCGTGGTGGGATCGAGCGCCGTGAAGGTCGCACCGGACTGGCTCGGCACGTGCCGGCCGCCGATGTAGTGCTCCAGTTTCATCAGGCGACTCCCTCGCTCTGTGCCAGTAGTTCGTTGATCCGGGCGATGCCGGGCTCGGTGGGGGTGATCAGGGGGGCTCGTACGTGGCCGGAGGCGATCAGGCCGCGCTGCTCCAGCACCCACTTGGCCGGGGCCGGGTTCGTCTCCACGAACAGCAGCTCGACCAGCGGGTGCAGCGAGTAGTGCAGCTCCAGCGCGGTCTCGTGGTCGCCCGCCGTGTACGCCTCGTACATGCGGGCCACGGTCCGCGGCGCCAGGTTGGCCGCGGCGCTGACGAAACCGACGCCGCCGATGGCCAGCAGGGGCAGGCAGAGCAGTTCGATGCCGGACCACATGAGGAAGTCGCGGCCGCACAGGTTGAGCACGTGAGAGAAGTGCTCGAAGTCCTTGGTGGTCTCCTTGATGCCGACGATGTTGTCGTGGTCGCGGCGCAGCCTGGCCACGGTCGCGGGGGCGATGTCGACGGCGGTGCGGGAGGGCACGTTGTAGATGACGATCGGCAGCGCGGGGAACTCGGCGGCGACCGTGGCGTACCAGCGGTAGAGGGCTTCCTGGGTGGGACGGGCGTAGTAGGGCGTGATGACCAGGGCGGCGTCGGCGCCCAGGCGCTCGGCCTCGGCGGTCAGCCGCAGGGTCTCGTCGAGCTTGGCCGAGCCGGTGCCGGGCAGGAACGGCACCCGGTCGGCGGTCTCCTCGGCCACCACGGCCATCGCCGCGACACGCTCCTCGACGGACTGCGCGCCGGGCTCGCCGGTGGAGCCGCCGGTGGAGATGCCGTGCGAGCCCTGGCCGAGTTGCCAGCGCACCAGCGAGCGCAGCGAGTCGAGATCCAGCGACCCGTCGGCGGCGAACGGCGTCACCACGGGTGCGATGGATCCGCGGATGGTCGACGGATCGGAGCGGAACTTCATGGGTTCTCCTTTTCGGGGGGTCGGCGCTGCTGCTCGTACGCCTCGCGCCAGGCGCCCTTCAGCGGGTAGAGGCCGTCGATCGAGGCTCCCTCGGAGACGCGATCGAGGATGAAGCGCTCCTCGTCCTCCTGGCGGGCGGCGGCCCCGGGGTCCTCGGCGACCAGCGCGGGCGGGATCACGACGACGCCCTCGGCGTCGCCCACCAGCACGTCGCCGGGGCACACCAGCACGCCGCCGCAGTCCACCGGCACCTGGGAGTCCATCGGCACGTGGCGGCGGCCGAGCACGGCGGCGTGCGCGGTGCCGTAGTAGGAGGGCAGGTCGAGCGTGGCGAAGGAGGGGCTGTCGCGCAGCCCGCCGTCGGTGACGACGCCGGCCGCGCCGCGGCGCAGGGCGCGCATGGCCAGGATGTCGCCCAGCGTGCCCGCGCCGTGCTCGCCCCGGGCGGAGATGACCAGCACCTCGCCCGGCCGGATCTCCTCGACGGTGCGCTTCTGGGCGTTCATGCCGCCGCCGATCTCGGCGAAGACGTCCTCGCGCAGCGGCAGGTAGCGCAGGGTGCGGGCGACGCCGACCATGCGCAGGTCGGGGCGGGCGGGGCGGACGCCCTCGATGAAGTGGTGGTCGATGCCGCGGGCGCGGAGCTGGGAGGAGATCGTCGCGGTCGAGACCGACCGTAGCGCCGCGGTGATCTCCGGGGTCAGGGGGCCGGGCGCGGGGTGCGCGGAGCCGTACGCGGCGGCCCTGGTCGCGTGGGTGACCTTGGGCCGGACGCCGTACGCCGCGGGCGGGTCCTGCTCGGCGACGACCTCGTTGCGCAGCCGGGCGGTGCCTTCCAATTCGACCTCCACCACGTCCCCGGGCCGTACGACGGTCGAGCCGGCTGGGGTGCCGGCCAGGATCAGGTCGCCGGGCTCCAGCGTCATGTACCGGGACAGGTCGGCGATCAGCAGGTCGAAGCCGAACAGCAACTCGTCCGTGCACGCCTCCTGGGCGAGTTCCCCGTTGACGTACGTGCGCAACCACAACCGCCCCGGATCGGCGTCCGTGAGCAGTTCCGAGCCGACCGGGGTGAACCCGTCCTGGCCCTTGGCCCGCAGGTTGGAGCCGAGGTCGGCGTGCTTGAAGTCGTAGACCCCGAAGTCGTCGGCCGCCACGTACCCGGCCACGTGCTCCAGCGCGCGCTCGGGGGAGACACGATGGGCGCGGCTGCCGACGAGGATGCCGATCTCGCCCTCGAACGCCAGCAACTCGCACCCGTCCGGCCGTACGACGGGCCGGCCCGACCACGACAGGGACGTCGGCGGCTTGAGGAAATAGGAGGGGACGGCCGGGGTTCTGCCGCGTTCGGCGGCCCGGCTGCGGTAGTTCAGATGGACCGCGATGATCTTCCCCGGCGACAGGCCAAGAGGGTGTCCCACCTCGTCTCCTTCCAAATCATATACGACATCATTTATGTTATGGCATGTGGAACAATATCGACAAACCCCCTCAGATGCCTACATGATGCTCATCACGCCATCAGTGGAGAGGAGAGTGCGGATGATGGTTCAGACCGCCCAAGCAGGCCGGGGAGTGGCGTGATGGGCGAGATCGTGCTCGCCGCCAAGATCACGCACGTGCCGTCGATCTGGCTGTCGATCCAGCCCGGCAAACACTTCGGCATCCGCCGCCCCGCGGAGCTCGCCCTGACCGAGGTCGGCAGGCGGGCGCGGGAGCTCGGCGCGGACACGTTCCTGATCGCCGACACCCATTGGATGAACAGCATCGGCTTCCACCTCAACGGCAAGCCGCGCCACCAGGCCACGTACGTCAGCCATGAGCTGCCGCACTTCATCCACGACCTCGCCTACGACTACGCGGGCGATCCCGAGCTGGCCGAGCTGATCCGCGAGGAGATCGTCGCGGGCGGCCAGAAGGCCCGCGTGCACACCTACCAGGACCTGGGCCTGGAGTACGCCACGCTGGTGCCGATGTACTTCATGAACCAGGACGCCGGCGTCCGGGTCCTGCCCATCGGCTGCAACATCTACTCGACCGTCGAGGAGAACCGGCGGATCGGCGAGGCCCTGCTGCGTGCCGTGCTCCGCAGCGACAGGAAGGTGGCCTTCCTGGCCAGCGGGTCGCTCTCGCACGCCTTCCCGCCCAACGAGATCGCCGAGTCCCTGCTCGACGACGTGAGCAGCGAGCTGAACCGCAACGTCGACCACGCGGTGCTGGAGATGTGGGGCGAAGGCCGCATCCCGGAGTTCCTCGACATGTTGCCCGACTACAACGAGCGCTGCACCGGCGAGGGGGCGATGGCCGACACCGCCATGCTCTTCGGGCTGCTGGGCTGGCGCGCGTACAACGGGCGGGGCGAGCAGCTCTGTCCCTACTTCGGCAGTAGCGGCACCGGTCAGGTGGTCGTCGACTTCCCCGTGCCCGCGTTCCACACGACATGAAGGATTCGGCAGACATGACGGCCGTTCAGACGTTCACGCCCGACCGGCCCACCGGGGCGCCACCCGTGCTGCTGCTGCACGGGTTCGCCTCCAGCGGGCGGCAGGACTGGGTGGACACCGGGATCGCGGCGGAACTGGCCGCGGCCGGGCGCGTGGTCGTCGTACCCGACCTGCCCGGTCACGGCGGGAGCCCGGTTCCGGCCGAGGCGGCGGGCGCGCCCGCGGTCGCCGCGGCGCTGCTCGCCCTGGCCGGCGACGGGCCGGTCGACGTGGTGGGGTACTCGCTCGGCGCCCGGCTGGCCTGGGAGTTGCCGGAGCTGGCGCCCGACCGGGTGCGGGCGGTCGTGCTGGGCGGGCTGAGCCCGTTCGAGCCGTTCGCCGCGCTGGACGTGGCGGCGCTGCGCGCGGCGGTCGCGGGCGGCGAGCCGGGCGACCCGATGACCGGCATGATCGCGGCGATGATCGCGGGCGCCTCCGGCGGGGTGCCCGAGCGGGCCGCCGGGCTGGTGAGGCTGGTCGAGGGCCTGCGCGCCACGCCGTTCGAGCCCAAGGGATGGGCCGGGCGCACGCCGCCGGTGTTCGTGGCGGGCGCGGAGGACATGATGACCTCCGGCATCGAGAACGTCGTCGCGCCCGCGCACGTCGCCCGGCTGGTCACCGTCCCGGGTGATCACCGCGGCGCGCTGGCCGGTCAGGCGTTCCGCGACGCGGTCGCCAAGGCGCTCGCCACGTGACGAGCACAGGAGGAGTCGCGTCGAAGGCGGAGCTCAGCTACGAGATCCTGCGTTCGCGCATCCTGGACGGCACCTACGGCCCCGGCTACCAGCTCGTCATGGACCGCCTCGCGCGGGAGATCGGCGTGAGCACGATCCCCCTGCGCGAGGCGCTGCGCCGTCTCCAGTCCGACGGGCTGGTGGAGGTGGTGCGCAACGTCGGCGCCCGCGTCGCGATCTTCGACGCGGCGCAGGTGCGCCACACCCTGGAGGTGCTGGCCCGTCTGGAGGGGTACGCGGCCGCCATCGCGGCCCCGCGCATGGGCCCGGCGGACGTGGCTCGTTCCCGCGAGATCAACGCACGGCTGTTCGAGGCGCTGGACTCGTTCGACCCCGCCGCGTTCACCGCGCTGAACCGGGCCTTCCACTTCTCCGTCTACGAGCACTGCGACGACGAGCACCTGAACTTCCTGCTGGAGGCCGAATGGACCAGGCTCGACCACATGCGGCGCTCGGTGTTCGGCTACCTGCCGGGAAGGGCCCGCCGTTCGGTGGAGGAGCACGAGCACCTGCTCGACCTCATCGCCGCGGGCGCCGACCCCGCGGAGATCGAACGGGTCGCGTGCGCGCACAAGACCAACACCGCCGGCGCCCTCTATGACGTCCGGGTCACCCGCGGCTAACAATCGGGTCATGCCCTCCCGGCATTTTGTCCTACACTGGTAGACGAAACGCCGTACGAAGGGGTGCCGCATGCCCAAGATCATTGACCACGACCAGCGTCGCAGCGACATCATCGACGTCACGTGGGACCTGATCACGAAGGGGGGCATCGAGGCGGCCACCATGCGCGAGATCGCGAACGCGGCGGGCTTCGCCAACGGCGCGCTCAAGCACTACTTCCCCGGCAAGGAAGACATCATCGAGGCGACGTACGAGCGCGCCCTGGCCATCGTGACCAGCTACGTCAAGCTCGACGGCCGCCGCGGGCTGGGCGCGCTGCGCGAGATGTGCGAGGCGGCGATGCCGATCGACGAGGAGCGCATCACCGCCGGCCGGGTGCTGCTGATCTTCTGGCAGACCTCGCTGACCAACCCCAAGCTGTACGACAAGTACCTGGAGCACCTGCGCGCCTGGCGCGGCATGCTCCACCGGCTGATCGAGGAGGGCCGCGCCGACGGCGAGATCCGCACCTCGATCCCCGACGAGCAGCTCGTGGACGAGCTCGTGTTGCTCAACGCGGGCGCCAACGTGATGAGCCTGGTCGGCCCGCAGTTCTCCACGGTCGAGCTGCAGAAGCGGCACCTGCAGTCGTTCTTCGACCGCATCGCCCGGCCCTGAGCCCAGCCCTGGCCCTGACCCCGCTCGTTCCGGCCTGCGTCGCGCGTCCGCGGCGCGGGCCGGCGCGTGCTCAGACCGCTTCGGCCACGATGACCCGCGGGCTGCCCGGCAGGGCCAGCTTGTCCACCGGCTTCCAGGCGGCCTCGTCGAGCCAGCCGCGCACCTCATACTCCTCGTAGACGACCGTCCCGTCGATCACCAGGTACTCCCCGGCGTGCAGCGCGTCGATGGCCCGCTGCTCGGCGTCGTCGTCGAGGAAGAAGTCGAGCAGCAGCAGCCGCGCCCCCGGAGCCGCCGCCGCGCGGGAGTTGCGCAGGATGGCCCGGTTCTGCTCGACGTCGAAGCGGTGGATGACATGGTTGACCATGACCAGGTCGTACGGGCCGGACGGCGTCGCCGTGTCGGTCGGGGCGCCGGTCACCTCGGCCCGGTCGGCGAACCCGGCCTGGGCGACCTGCTCGGCGATCGAGTCGGCGAACGTCGGGTCGTACACGAAGGTGGCGCGCAGCGCGGGGTTGGCGCGCAGGGCCTCGAAGGCGAAGGCGCTGGACAGGCCGCCCAAGTCCAGCAGGTTGCGGAATCCGGAGAAGTCGAACGCGCCGCCCAGCATCCTGGCGTGCAGGCTGTTGTACGTCATGACCCCGGCCATGAACGTGCCCCACCGGTTGCCCGAGGTGTCCAGGACGCCCGGCTCGGTGGTGTCCACGGTCTTGTCGAACTGCAGCCAGTGGCCGTAGCTGATCTCGTTGAGGAAGGTGAGGAACGGGCCGAGGTCGAGCTCGGACGACTTCTGCCCGGCCAGATAGCCGGCCGCGTCGGCGCCGAGGGCGTACCGGCCGTCGGTCCTGGTCAGCAGGCCGAGCCCGGCCATGCTGTCGGCCAGGATGCGGGCCATGCGGGGGGTGACGCCGGTGGCCGTCGCGATCTCCCCGGCGCTGCGCGCGCCGTCCGCGAGCGCCGCGAACAGTCCGATGCGGCTGGCCGCGAAGAGCTGCTTGGCGCCCATGTAACCGGTGGCGATGGCGACGATCGGATCCGGCGTGGGGGAAGGCGTGGACATGGTCAAGGCCCTGCCCTTTCTGTATTGTCTACGAATGTAGACGTTCACCATAGACCCTCTGTCTACGAACGTGGAATAACCGTTGACAGTGGAGGGACCGTCTGTCAACCTTTGTAGAACTATCTGGCTCGAACATGGCTTTTCGGCAGCTCAGTGTGGGTTTGCGTGCCCCGCTTCGAGCACGGTACCGGTGCCAGGAATGGAGCTCACGCGCATGTCGCTGCTCAACCTGACGGATCTGACCATCGGCGTCACCCGGGAGGACGCCGGGCCCCAGGAACTCGTCCACCGGCTCACCCTCGGCGTCGCCTCCGGGCAGACGCTCTGCGTGGTGGGGGAGTCGGGCAGCGGCAAGACCGTCACGGCACTGTCGATCATCCGCCTGCTGGAGTTCGTGGCGCCGTCCTACACCGAGGGCGCGATCGAGATCGGCGGCGTGGACGTCACGCGCCTCGGCGCCGAGGAGATGCGCGCCTACCGGGGCGCGCGGATCGGGATGATCTTCCAGGAGGCCCTGGACTCGCTCAACCCCGCCCAGCGTGTCGGCGTCCAGCTCATCGAGGGCTACCGGCCCGAGGGTGCGCTGCCCCGGCAGGCACTGCGCCGGGGCAGCAGGCTGCGCCGCGAGGCCGAGGCCAAGGCCAGGAGTCTGCTGACCGAGGTGGGGCTGGGCGACACCGACCGGATCATGGCGCTGTATCCGCACCAGATGTCCGGCGGCATGCAGCAGCGTGTGATGATCGCGATGGCGTTGATGTCCGACCCCGACATCCTCATCGCCGACGAGCCGACCACCGCCCTCGACGTCACGACGCAGGCCGAGATCCTCGCGCTGTTCCGCCGGGTGCAGCGTGAGCATCAGACCGCCTGCGTGTTCATCACCCACGACATGGGCGTCGCCGCCGAGATCGCCGACCGGATCGCTGTCATGTACCGGGGCAGGCTGGTGGAGATCGGCGACAAGATGGACATCCTCACCAAGCCTACGCATCCGTACACCAAGGCGCTGCTGGAATGCGTGCCGCAGCTCGGCGTCAGCCGTCGTACGGGATTTCCGACGATCTCGGAGGCCAAGCTCAGGGCCGCCACCGAGGGGTCCGGCGAGACCGTGACGGAGACGCTGGTGCTCGCCGCCGAGCCCGCGCCGGTCACCGGCACCCCGCCCCTGGTCATCGAGAACGTCACCAAGGTCTACCGCACCGGCCGCCGGGCGAGCGTACGCGCCGTCGGCGACGTCTCCCTGGAGATCGCGCCCGGCGAGTTCTTCGGCCTGGTCGGCGAGTCAGGCTCGGGCAAGACGACGCTCGGCCGCATGGTCAGCGCGCTGGAACGGCCCACCTCGGGCAGCATCACCTTCGGCGAGCACCGCATCACCGCATCGGGGCTGCGCGGCGACGAGCGCGCCTTCCGGCGTACCGCGCAGTTGATCTTCCAGGACCCGCAGAGCTCGCTCGACCCCCGGCACACCGTGGCCCGCATCATCGCCGAGCCGCTGCGCGAGCTGACCCCACTGCGCGGCGCCGGCCTCGACCGGCGTGTGGCCGAGCTGATCGACGAGGTCGGCCTGCCCGCCGACTGCGCCGGCAAGCTGCCCTCACAACTGTCCGGCGGCATGCGCCAGCGTGTGTCCATCGCGCGCGCGGTCGCCGCCGAACCCAGGCTCATCGTCGCCGACGAGCCCACCTCCGCGCTGGACGTCTCGGTCCAGGGCCAGGTCATGAACCTGCTCCTGCAACTGCGCCGCTCGCACGGCATCAGCTTCCTGTTCATCACGCACAACCTCAGCCTGGTGCTGTCGGTGGCCGACCGCGTCGGCGTGATGTACAAGGGCGACCTCATCGAGGTCGGCATCCCGGAAACCATCGCCTCCTCCTCCACGCACGAGTACACGCGCCGCCTTCTGGCCGCGAATCCCGACTTGTCGGCATACGTGGGATAGCCCCTCGGGTCGACCTTCTCTTCTGTCCCCCCTTTTTTCAGAGCAAGAGCGAGAACCCACATGAACGTGCTCAAGAGCCTGAGGGCCGGGCTGATCTGCGCCGCCGCGGCGAGCGCCCTGCTGCTCTCCGGTTGCGCGGGCGGCGCGACTCCGTCGTCCTCCTCCGCCGACGCCGGCACCCCTGTACGCGGCGGCGACCTCGTGGTCGCGGTCCCGACCGATCCGCAGTCGCTGGACATGGTCGCCAACCCGGGCCAGGTCACCGCCCACATCGGCAACATGTTGTACGAGAAGCTCTTCGAGGTCGACAAGACCTTCGCGGCCCGCCCGATGCTGGTCGACACCTACAAGCAGAGCGAGGACCGGCTCACCTACACCTTCAAGCTGCGCACCGGTGTCACGTTCCAAGACGGAAACCCGCTGACCGCCGCCGACGTGGTCGCCAGCCTGGAGCGCTGGCTGAAGAGCCACGTCACCGGCCAGCAGGTCGCCGCCGACGTCAAGAGCCTCAAGGCCACCGACGACACCACGGTCACGCTGGAGCTGAAGAAGCCGCGCTACCCGCTGATCGACGAGCTGGCCAGCCCCGGCGCCGAGGTCTACGAGGCCAAGAACCTCAAGGGCGTGCCCGCGACCGGCTTCGCCAAGGAGGCGGCCGTCGGGACGGGGCCGTACAAGCTGAAGAGCTGGGACATCGGCCAGCAGGTCGTACTGGAGCGTTACGACGGCTACAAGTCGCGCGCCGAGGAGGACTGGGGCGGCCAGGCCGGCGCCAAGCACGCCTACCTCGACACGGTCACCTACAAGGTAGTCGCCGACCAGGACGCCGTGGTCAACGGCCTGCAGACCGGCCAGTGGACGCACGCCATGCCCGGCGACGACCAGTACACCCCGCTCAAGAACAACCCCGCCGTGGTCGTGTCGAACCTGGCCGGCGCCAACCAGAACGTGTTGATCCCCAACTTCAACAAGGGCTCCAAGTTCTCCGACGTACGCGCCCGGCAGGCGCTCAACCTGCTGATGGACAAGCCCGCGCTGAACGCCGCCACCGGCGGCGGCCCCGACCTCACCGTCGAGGTGGGCGCGCTGGTCTCGCAGGACAACAAGGGCCTGTACTCCACCGCCGGCGACGACGTCTACAAGCAGCACGACCCGAACAAGGCCAAGGAGCTGTTCGCGCAGGCCGGCGTCAACGCCGGTGACACCGTACGCATCCTGACCTCCAACAGCTACCCGCAGTTCAGCCAGTGGGCGGTGCTGCTGCAGGACCAGCTCTCCAAGATCGGCATCAAGACGAAGATCGACACCTACGACTTCCCGACGATGCTCGGCACGATCACCAAGGACCCCGGCGGCTGGGACATCACCACCCTGTTCTTCAACGCCGCGCTCACCTCGCCCTCGCAGATGCCCGCGCTGACCCTCGGGGTGTTCAACGGCTCGGGCTCGCCCGAGATGGCCAAGCTGATCGAGGACTACAACGCCGCGACCTCCCCGGAGACCGCCAAGACGCTCATGGACCAGCTCCAGACGTTCGTGTGGCAGCAGTTCCCGGTCATCACGATCAGCCAGTCGAAGCTGTACGCCGCCTACTCGCCCACGCTCAAGGGGTACGACACGTTCTACCGCGTGTTCTGGAACTCCTGGCTCCAGAAGTGAGGGGGGAACATGGCGGGACTCCTGCTCCGGCGACTGCGTGACCTGGTCGTCATCCTGCTGATCGTGGGCACGATGATGTTCTTCGTCATCCGCCTGATCCCGGGCGACCCGGCCATCGCGATCCTCGGCCCGACGGCCAAACCCGCCGACGTCGAGGCGCTCAGGCAGAGTATGGGGCTGTCCGGCTCGTTGTGGGAGCAGTACCTGAGCTGGCTCGGCAACGTGGCGGGCGGCGACTTCGGCTCGTCGATCACCTACCACGCCCCGGTGGTCCGGGTCGTGACCGAGCACTTCGTCCCGACGCTGACCCTGGCGGTGATCAGCACCGTCATCAGCTTCTTCGTCGCGGTGCTGATCACCTCCTGGAACGCGGTCTCGCCGCGCAACCCCGTGGCCCGCGGGTTCAACCTGCTCTCCTCGCTCGGCATGGCGATCCCCGACTTCTGGATCGCGCTGATCCTGGTGCTGGTGTTCGCCGTGTCGCTGCGCTGGTTCCCCTCCAGCGGGTACACCGACCTCTTCACCGACCCGGTCGCCGGGGTGCCGATGCTGGTGCTCCCGGTGGTGTGCCTGGTCATCGGGCAGTCGGCGCTGTTCACGCTGACCCTGCGGGAGAGCGTGCTCGGCGAGCTGCCGCACACGTACCTGCGCACCGCGCGGGTCAAGGGGCTGTCGGAACGGCAGGTCATGCTCAGGCACGTGCTGCCGAACGCGCTGATGCCGCTGATCACCCAGCTCGGCAGCAACTTCGCGATGATGGTCGGCGGCATCGTGATCATCGAATCGATCTTCGTGATCCCGGGGCTGGGCTCGCTGCTCATGGGCGCGGTCTCGACCCGGGACTTCCCGCTGGTCCAGGGCGTGACGCTGTTCGTCGCGCTGATGTTCGTGGTCGTCAACCTGATCGTCGACCTGTCCTATGCCCTCCTCGACCCCAAGGTGCGTGTTTCGTGACTACCGAGGCCGTCGCGGGGCGCGTCGGGGCGGCCGGGCGGCCCTCCGCCGCCTCCCGCGCCTGGCGCCGCAACCCGGTGCTGATCACCGCCACCACACTGCTCGTCCTGATCGTGCTGGCCGTCGTCCTGGCGCCGGTGTTCCTGCCGGACGCGAACGCGACCGACCCGGTGCACCGGCTGCTGCCGCCCTCGGCCGACCACCTGCTCGGCACCGACTCCTACGGCCGGGACGTGCTGAGCCGCCTGGTCTCCGGCGGCCGGGCCTCGCTCGGCCTGTCGGCGCTCATCACGCTCTGCGCGGCGTTCACCGGCATGGTGATCGGCCTGGTCAGCGGCTTCTACCGGACCGTGGACGCGGTCGTCATGCGCATCATGGACGCCTGGATGTCCTTCCCCGCGATCATCCTGGCCATGGCGCTGGCCATCGGGCTCGGCGCCAGCATCTGGACCGAGCTGATCGCGCTGACGGTCATCTTCACGCCGTTCACGGCCAGGGTGATCCGCAGCCGGGTGCTCAGTGTGGCGGCCCGGCAGTACATCGGGGCGGCGCGGGTGTCCGGCATGCGGCCGGCGAAGATCCTGTTCGTGCACGTGCTGCCCAACGTGCTGCCGCTGGCGCTGGTGCAGGTCGTGATCCTGTCGGCCTCGGCGATGCTGGTCGACGGGGCGATGAGCTTCCTCGGGCTGGGCATCGCGCCGCCGACGCCGACGTGGGGCAACATGATCGCCGAGGGGCGGTCGTACCTGACGCAGGCGCCGTGGCTGATCGTGTTGCCGGGTGCGGCGATCATGCTCTGCGTACTGCTGCTGAACCTCATCGGGTCGAGCATGCGCAACGTCGTCGACGCGCGGGCCCGGTCGATGAGCGAACTGCAGAAGCTGCGCACCCGCCGTCCGGCGCCGCGGTGAGGGCAGGCGCGCGCGGGGGCGCCCGGCGGTCACCGCCGCGCGCCCCCGCTCCCGCGTCACGGGGTCCAGACGCCGTCGGCGCTGACCTCGCGGTCCAGCCACAGGTCCGCCAGCGCCGCGTGCACCTGGGGTCCCCGCTCGCGCCAGAGCCGCAGCGCGCCCAGGTTGTCCTCCAGCTGGGCCATCCTGCTCACCCCGAACAGCACGTTGGCCACCGCCGGATGCTCCAGGCAGAACACGATCGCGACCTGGCCGGGCGTCGCGCCGAAGTCGGCCGCCACCCGCGCCACCGCGTCGGGGGCCTCCCTGATCGCGTCCCGGATGCCGCCCGGGTCGGCGCCGATCTTCCGCTCGGGGAACTTCCGGCCGGCCAGGATGCCGCCCTCGAAGATGTCGCTGGCCTGCAGCGACAGCGCCCCGGACGCGAAGTGCTTGCCGTAGAAGCCGCCCTCGGCCATCGAACGCCGCGCGATGCTGTACTTGAGCTGGGCGAAGCTCGGCGGCGTCAGCCCCTCCTCGGCGGCGAAGCGCAGCGCGAGGTCCACGTCCTCGGCGATCCAGTTGTTGACGCCCCAGCTCGCGAACCGGCCGGCGGCGATCTGCTCGGCGACGTCCGTCACGATCCGGCGGATGTCGGGCCGCTCCATGTAGTCGCCGACCACGACCGTCTCGGCGCGCTCGACGCCGACGCGCTCGAAGCTCACCTCGAGCTGCTCGCGGAAGCCCGTGCGCGGGTACTCCCACAACCACAACTTGCCGCAGAGCTGCCAGTCGTCCCTGTCCGCGCCGGCCTCGCGCACCGCGCGTCCGAAGATGAGGTCCGTACGGGCCTGCTCGGCGTGCGGGCCCATGTTGTAGTGGGCGACGTCGAAGAGGGTCACGCCGGCGTCCAGGGCCGCCCTGATCAGGGCCACCGCGTCGCCGAACTCCATGCGGTCCCACGTGTTCCAGGAACCCAGCCCGAACAGGGACGTCGTCGTGCCGCCCGGTCCGAGTCGCCGTACCGGAACCCGCTGTGTGTCGCTCACGTCGATCCACTCCCTGCCGGACGAGGTCTTTTTTGTCTACGCTTGTATAATAATAAACCCCAACGCCCCCCGCAGCCCCATCTGTGAAGGGCCCTCACCGAACAGGAACCCCCACATGAGCGAACCTGTCGTTCCCAGGACCGTCCTCGTCACCGGCGGCGCGAGCGGCATCGGCCGCGGCGTCGCGGAGGCGTTCGCCGCGGCGGGCGAGCGCGTCGTCATCGCCGACCTCGACGAGGCGCGGGCGCGGGCGGCCGCCGCGGAGATCGGCGCCCACCACGTCCAGGTGGACGTCGGGGACGCCGCCTCCGTCGAGGCCGCCGTCGCGGCCGTCGTCGCCGCGCACGGCACCATCGACGTGCTGGTGAACAACGCCGGCCACACCGCGGGCGGCGGCCCCCTCATCGGCCTCGACGTGGACGTCTTCGACTCCTGCGCCCGGGTGAACTTCCGCGGCACGTTCCTGATGACCAGGGCGGTCGGCGCGCACATGGTGGAGCGCGGCGTACGCGGCTGCATGGTCAACATCTCCTCCATCGGCGCCCGCCAGCCCACACCCGGCCTCGGCCACTACGAGGCCACCAAGGCCGCCATCGACGCCCTGACCCGCTCGGCGGGCATCGAGCTGGCCGCCCACGGCATCCGCGTGAACGGCGTCGCCCCCGGCCCGGTGCTCACCCCCATGACGGCGATGTTCGCCACGGACGACGCGGCCAGGAAGGCGTGGGAGTCGCGCATCCCGCTGGGCTCGATCGCCCAGGTGGCCGACATCGTGCCCGCCGTGCTCTTCCTCGCCTCCGACGGCGCCCGCCACATCACGGGCGTCAGCCTCCAGGTGGACGGCGGCCAGCTCCTGGCCTGACCGGCACCCCGGCGCGGGCTCAGTCCAGGGCCACGCCTTCGCGCATGTGGACGACGCGGCCGCCCACCACGGTCGCGTCGACCGCCACCTGCGGCAACTCCGCCGGCGTGACCTCCAGCGGGTCGCGTTCCAGGACGCAGAAGTCGGCGACCTTGCCCATCTCCAGCGACCCCTTCCACGACTCCGCGCCGTCCTGCGCGGCCGGTGCGGTGGTGTAGCAGCGCAGCAGCCGGTACATCAGGCCGGGACGCGGCGCCCGTTCGCCCAGCAGCGTGCACGCGGCCGCCACCTGCACCCGCCAGTCGGGCGTGGTCACCGGCCCGTCGCTGCTCAGGGTGAACCTCACCCCGCTCGACAGCAGCTCCGCCAGCGGCCAGGCGGCGACCGCGGCGTCCGCGCCGAGCGCCCCCGCCACCCAGTCGGCCGTGGCGACCGCGATCACGGGCTGCGTGGTGAGCCCCATGCCGAGCGAGCCCATACGGGCGATCTGCGCGGGGTTCACCAGGTCGCCGTGGATGACGTAGTGCCGCCCGGCGGCCGCGTCCGGCAGCTCGGCCACCGTGTCCAGGAACGCCTCGACGGTACGGTCGCCGGTGGCGTGCACGCCCACCTGGAGGCCCGCCTCATGCGCCAGCCGGATCATGGTGCGCAGGTTGTGCTCGCGCCCGGCGTCGTCGGCCCCGGCCACCAGCAACGACCCGTGGCCGCCCTCGGTGTAGGGGTGGCAGGTCCAGGCCGACCGCATGGGCGGGATGCCGTCGGCGAAGATCTTGAGTCCGGCCACGTTCAGCCAGGCGGGGTCGGACCGGGGGGCGAGCGCGCCGAGCCCGGCGGCCACGTCCTCCAGCGTGCTGGGGCCGTCGAGCACCCCGAACAGGCGCAGCGCGGTCACCCTGGCCCGCAGCTCACCCTCCTCGGCCAGCTTCGCGTAGGTGTCCAGGACGGCCTGTGAGAAGCAGCCGGTCTCGCCGTCGTCCTCGCCGGGGCCGAGGCCCGGCTCGGTGTAGCTGGTGATGCCGAGCGAGGCGCAGACCTGCCCGGCGCGCAGGATGGCCGCCCGCCTGGACTCCTCGTCGGCCAGCAGCCTGCCCTCGTGGGCGGACAGGCCGTTCTCGCTGATCAGCGTGTCCGGCCAGACCGCTCCTAACCAGGCCGCGTGCAGGTGCGAGTCGTTGATGCCGGGCAGGACCGTACGGCCGGCCAGGGAGAGCACCCGGGTGCCCGGCCCGGCGTACGCCAGGACCTCCTCGTCCGTGCCGACCGTCATCAGGCGGCCGGCGCGCACCGCCAGACCGCTCGCCCGCCCGTCGCGGGCGTCGAAGGTGAGCACGTTGCCGCCGACCGCCACGAGGTCCGCGTACTCGTCCGCTGACACCGGGTTCCTCCTGAGGGGCTGTAATTGTTTGTCAACGAGTGTAGATTAACCACACTCAACGGTCGAAAGCCATGAAGGTGACCATGCCAACGACAACCGCCGCCGCCGTCCTCACCGAGCACGGCAAGCCGCTCAGCCTTCAGGACGTGCCGCTGCCCGACGCGGTCGAGCCCGGCGCCGCCCTGGTCCGCATCACCTGCACCACCCTCTGCGGCACCGACGTGCACCTGTGGGCGGGCCAGATGACGTTCCCCGGGATGCTTCCGATGATCCTCGGCCACGAGATGGTCGGCGAGGTCGTGGAGGCGGGCCCGGGCACCACCGACGCCCTCGGCCGCCCGATCGGGCCGGGCGACCGCATCGGCTGGTCGGAGTCCACCTGCGGCCACTGCTACGGCTGCGCCGTCCTGCGCCAGCCGGTCGCCTGCGCCAACCGCGGGTACGGCTTCATGCAACGCGCCGACCGCCCCCCGTACGCCACGGGCGGCCTGGTCGAGTACTGCTACGTGACCCCGGGCGCGGCCAAGCTGCTGCTGCCCGCCGACGTCAAGGACACCTGGGCCTCGATGTCGGGCTGCGCGGCCAAGACCGTGCTGCGCGCCGTGGACCGGGCCGGCGGCATCAGGGCCGGCTCGACCGTGGTGGTGCAGGGCGCGGGCGCGCTCGGCATCTTCGCCACGGCCGTCGCCGGGATCGCCGGCGCGGGCACCGTCATCACCGTGGGCGGCCCGGACGACCGGCTGGCCGCCGCCGTACGGTTCGGCGCCGACGCCACCGTCTCCACCGACCTGGACAAGGACCAGCGCATAGCCCGGATCAGGGAGCTGGCCGGGGAGCGCGGCGCGGACTACGTGTTCGACCTGGCCGGAGCGCCGACCGTGGCCGAGGAGGCCGTCGCGGTGGGCGCCGAGCGCGGCACCGTGGTGATCGTCGGGTCCACCGGGTTCGAGCTCGCGCCCGTACCGCTCGGGGCGGTCATGGGCAAGGAGCTGACCGTGGTCGGCTCGCTCAACGGCGATATCGCCGACTACCACCGCTCGATCGAGTTCTTCCAGACGTTCGCCGGCCGCATGCCGTGGGACGAGCTGTTCAGCGAGCCCGTCGGCCTGTCGCAGGCCGGCGCCTGCGTCGAGTCGATGTCCAGGCTCGGCCAGATCAAGGCCGTCGTCGATCCCCGCCTGCCCTAGGAGCCGTACCGTGCAGACCATCCCGCGCCGACGCATCGGACGCAACGGGCCCGAGACGGGCGTGCTCGCGCTCGGCTCCTGGCACACCTACGACCGCATGGACTTCCACGACGCGGTCACCATGATCCGCGAGGCCGTGGACCACGGCATCGACCTCTTCGACGTCGGCGTGTACGGCTTCCCCGGCATGCCGCCGGTGTTCACCGACGTGATCTTCTCGGCCCTGGTGCGCGCCGCCGGCCTGCGCCGCGAGGACTACCTGCTCTCCTCCAAGTTGTGGCTGGAGGGCTACCCGGAGCACAGCCTGCGCGACCAGCTGGAGAACGCCCTGTTCCGCGCGGGCGCCGAGCACGCCGACCTCGTGGTGCTCGGCGACCTGCGGCACGACGGCGTCGACCTGCACCGGCTCGTCCTCGACCTGGACGGCCTGGCCAAGGCCGGGCTGATCAGGAGCTGGGGCGTCAACAACTGGTCGGCGACGAACGTGCAGACGCTGATCGACGCCGCCGCCGGCGAGGGCGTCGAGGGCCCGGCCATCGCGCAGCTCAAGTACAGCGTCTCGCGGCGCTCGATCCCCGACGGCGCGCCGTTCGCCCGGATCTTCGCCCAGGGCGTCACCCTGCAGTCCTCGGACGTGCTGGAGGGCGGCGTGCTGCTGGGCAAGGGCGTGGACCGGCAGGTCGGCCGCGACCCCGGCGGCATCAGGGAGCGCATCGCGGACTCGGCGGCCGAGCTGGCCCGCCTCGCCGCAGAGCTGGACGCGACCCCGGCGCAGGTGTGCGTGGCCTTCACACTCACCCACCCGGCCAACACCACGACGCTGTTCGGCGCGACCAGTCTGGAGCAGCTCCGCGACAACCTGGCGGCCGTGGAACTGGTCGAGCGGGTCGGCGCCGAGGAGTTGCGGGCGCGGGTGGAGCCGCTGTGGGCCGACCGGGACGCCGTCGACCCGGAGGGCCCGTGAGCACGCCGCCGAGCAGGGGCTACGAGGGCTTCGGCGGCACGGCCCGCGAGCTGGCCTCGCAGTCCACGCCCTGGTGGCCGCAGCGGCGGCGGGCGCGTCCGGGGGCGCCGAACGTGGTCGTCGTGCTGGTGGACGACCTGGGGTTCAGCGACCTGTCGCCGTTCGGGTCGGAGATCGACACCCCGTACGCGCAGGCGCTGGCCGGGTCGGGTTACCGGTTCACCAACTACCACAGCACGCCGCTCTGCTCGCCCTCCAGGGCCGCCCTGATGACCGGGCTCAACCCGCACCGGGCCGGGTTCGCGATGGTCGCCCACGCCGACCCGGGTTATCCCGGCTACCGGATGGAGCTCCCGCCGGAGGCGCCCACGCTGGCCGAGTCGTTCCGGGCCGGCGGGTATGCCACGTTCATGGTCGGCAAGTGGCACCTGACCCTGGAGTCCAGGATGCACGACGGCGCCGACAAGAGCTCGTGGCCGCTGCAACGCGGCTTCGACCGCTACTACGGCTCCATGGACGGCTTCACCTCCCTGTTCCACCCCCACCGGCTGATCAGCGACAACGGCCCGGTCCCCGACGAGGGTTTCCCGGACGACTTCTACCTGACCGACGCCCTCACCGACCGCGCCATCGGCATGATCGACGGCCTGCGCGCCAACGACGCCGGCAAGCCGTTCTTCCTCTACTTCGCCCACCAGGCCGTGCACGGGCCGGTGCAGGCCAAGTCGGCGGACATCGCGAAATACCGCGGCCGCTACGACGCGGGCTGGGCGCGGGTCCGCGAGGAACGGTTCGCCCGCCAGCTCCGCGACGGCCTCTTCCCCGAAGGCACGAGACCGTCGGACCCGGACCTGCCGCCGTGGGCGGAACACGCCGAGCTGTACGCCCGCCACATGGAGGTCTACGCCGCCGCCGTGGACGCCGTGGACCAGAGCCTCGGCCGGCTGGTCGAGCACCTGAAGCGCATCGGCGAGTACGACAACACGATCATCGTCCTCACCAGCGACAACGGCGCGACCGGCGAGGGCGGCCCGGAGGGCACCCGCAGCTACTTCAGCCGCTTCGTGCACCTGGCCGGGCTGCCGGCCGACTGGTGCCCCGACGTGCCGCGCGACCTCGGCCTCATCGGCGGCCCCCAGGTCCACGGCCACTACCCGCGCGGCTGGGCGAACGTCTCCAACACCCCGTTCCGCCTCTACAAGGGCCACGCCTACGCGGGCGGCATCCACGTCCCGTTCGTGTTGTCCTGGCCGGCCGGGCTGCCCAGGCGCGACGACGACCCGGGCGTGCGCGACCAGTACGCCTACGTCACCGACGTCGCCCCCACCCTGCTCACCCTGGCCGGGCTGGAGCGTCCCGGGGACGTGGACGGCGTGCCGTTCGACCACCTGCTGCGCGAGCGCGACCGGCCGAGCCTGCACCGCTCCCAGTACGTGGAGTGTGGCGGCCAGCGCGGCTACTTCGAGGACGACTACAAGATCATCGCCCCGCACCTGCCCGGCACGCCGTTCACCGACGACGGCTGGGAGCTGTACGACATCGCCCGCGACCCGGCCGAGACCACCGACCTGGCCGCCGAGCAGCCCGGACGGGTCGCCGACCTGGCCGCGAAGTGGCGGGCCGCGGCCTGGCTCAACACGGTCTTCCCGCTGGCCGACACGCCCGGCATGCTCAACACCCGGCCGGCGAGCGAGCTGCCGCTGTCGGAGCCGGTCACGATCCGGCCCGGCACGCCGGTGCTGGAACGGTTCCGGTCGGCCAAGCTCACCTCGCTGCGGTCGTTCACCGTCGAGGCGTGGCTGGATCGGGAACCCGGCGACGAGGGCGTGATCGTGGCCCACGGCGACCAGGGCGGCGGCTATGTCCTGTTCGTCGAGGACGGCGAGCTGCGGCTGACGTACAACGCCTACGGGGTGCCGGTGCGGGCGGCGGGGCCGCTGGCGGCGCAGGGCCCGGTGACGGTCATGGCCCGCTTCACCGCGCTGCCGGAGATGCGCTGGGACATCGAGGTGCTGGCGGAGGACAAGCCGGTGCTGGCCGTCGAGGGGGTGCCGCAACTGCTCGGCATGGCCCCCTTCACCGGCATCAGCGTCGGCTACGACTACGGCGGCCCGGTGGACTGGGAGCTGCACGAGCGCAGGGGCGTGTTCCGCTACCGCCGCGGCCTGGACCGGGTGCGGTACGTCCCGGGCGAGAAGGCGCCCTACAACCCGGAGATCATCGCGCTGGCCGAGGACCTGGCGCAGCGCGCGATCGAATGACGGGTCACAGGTGGTAGGCGTACTCGCCGAACTCCCAGTCGGTGACGTGCCGCTGGAAGCGGGCGACCTCGTCACGCTTGTAGGCCAGGAAGGCGGCGGTGAAGTCCTTGCCGAGCAGCTCGGGCAGCTCGCCGTCGGCCTCGAAGGCGTCCAGGGCCTCGGGCAGCGTCATCGGCAGCACCGGGGCCCTGGAGGCGTCGTAGCCGTACCCGACGAGCGGGGCGGGTGGTTCCTCGCCAGCCCGTACGCCCAGCAGCGCGGCGGCGGCCGTGCCCGCGACCAGCAGGTACGGGTTGGCGCTGGCGTCCCCGAGCCGCAGCTCGAACCGGGCGCCGGCGCCCCGCTCCGGTGGGATGCGCAACATCGCGCTGCGGTTGTCGAGCCCCCAGTCGATGAGCCAGGGGGCCAGCGTGTCGGGGCCGAACCGCTTGTAGGAGTTGACCGTCGGGTTGGCCAGCGCCGCCAGCGCGGGGGCGTGGGCCAGCACGCCCGCGATGGCGTGCCGCGCGGTCGCCGACAACCCGTACGGCGCGTCCGGGTCGTCGAAGGCGTTGCCGCCGTCCTCGCCCAGGCACGACAGGTGCAGGTGGAAGCCCGACCCGCCCTCGTCGTTGAACGGCTTGGCCATGAACGTCGCCAGCCTGCCCTCCACCCGCGCCAGCTCCTTGACCGCCGCCTTGAACCAGAAGGCCCGGTCGGCCGCGTCCAGCGCCTCGGAGTGCCGCAGGTTGATCTCGAACTGGCCGCTGCTGAACTCGTGGTTGCCCGCCGTCACGCCGAGACCGAGGTCGCGCAGGTGCCGCAGGGTACGGGTCAGGTGGCCGTCGGGGTCGCCGCGGCGACCGGCCGTGTAGACGTTGCCGGTGGCCTCGGCGTAGCGCTGCCAGCCGCCCGCGGGGGCCGGGTCGCACAGGAAGTACTCCAGCTCGGGGCCGACGACCGGGCGCAGGCCCTGCCCGGCGCAGCGGGCCAGCACGGCGCGCAGCAGGTCGCGCGGCGACTCGGGGGCCGGGGCTCCGGTGGCGGGATCGACGACGTCGCCGTGGCACCAGGCGACGCCGGGCTCCCAAGGCAGCGGTGCGAGCGTGGCCAGGTCGGGTACGACGGCGATGTCGGGCAGCCCCGCGTCCAGGCCGCCGCTGATGTCGGCGGTGCTGCCGCGCGGGGTGGAGTGGTAGACCGCCCGGCAGAAGGCCAGGCCGTGGCCGACGGCGTCGGGAAGGGACTCCAGCAGGACGTCGCGGGCGCGGTCGGTCCCGGTCAGGTCGGGGTAGGTCACGCGGACCACGTCGACTCCCCGCTCGCTCAGGCGGTCGATGTGCTGCTGCACCGGTGTCTCCTAGAGTCGTTTGAGGTCAAACGTAACGGTGACGTATGGATAGCCGCAAGTGGTGTTGACCGATCGGGCTCGTTGTTCCTATTTTATTTGGAACCAAACGAGTTCCAGGAGGACCACCTTGGCCGGCGTCCGCGGCTACTTCCACCCCAAGACGGCCACAGGCCGCTCGTCCCTCGTCCCGGAGCCGCCGTGGCACTACTCCGGCGACCTGCTCACGATCGAGTACCGCACCGACCCTGACCGGGTGCGCGCGCTGCTGCCCGAGCCGCTGGACCTGGCCGAGGAGGACCCCGGCGCGGTCGCGCTCATCTGGGCCGACTGGCAGTCCTGCTCCGGCTCCCGCGAGGAACTGCTCGACCCGGTGCGCTCGCAGTACAAGGAGGCGTTCGCCGTCGTCCGCTGCTCCTACCGGGGGCGGACGTACTCCAGGTGCGTCTACATCTGGGTGGACAAGGACTTCGCCGTCGCCAGGGGGCTGCACCAGGGCTATCCGAAGAAGCTGGGCTCGATCCACCAGACCAGGCCCCACCCGTACGGGCCCGCGCCCAGGATCGAGGCCAGCGCCCGGTTCGGTGCGACGCTGGCCGCCGCCGACCGCCGCCTGGCCCAGGCCGTCGTGACCCTGCGCGAGCCGTCGCCCGGCAACGGGTTCGTCAACGGCCACCCGATGGCCCACCACCGCTGGCTGCCCGCCATCGGCAAGGGCGGCGGGCTCGCGCTGGACGAGCTGGTCGAGTCCGGCGCCGCCGCCTTCGAGGCCGGACAGGCATGGGCGGGCGATGGCGAGCTGGAGCTGTTCGACTCCCCGACCGAGGAACTGTCCAGACTGGCGGTACGCGAGCCCATCGCCGCCTACTACCGCCAGGTCGGCGTGGTCTGGGACGGCGGCACGCTCCTGGAATCCGGCACGTCCGGCGCGCACTGAGCCGAGACGCGCACTGAGCCCCGTGAGAATGGAAGCACCCGACATGTCCGAACAGATCACCGGCCAGATCACCGCCGCCGCGGCCGCCGTCGACACCCGCCACTGGATCGGCGGCCGGCGCGTCGCCTCCGCGCGCACGTTCACCGACCTCTCGCCCATCGACGGGAGCACGCTCGGCGAGATCGCCCGCGGCGGCCAGGCCGAGGTGGACGCCGCCGTCGCCGCCGCCCAGGACGCCTTCCCCGGCTGGGCCGCCACCCCGCGCGCCGGACGCGCCGCCGTGCGCCGGGCGATCGCCGAGGGCGTCGAGAAGCGGCTGGAGGAGCTGGCCGCCGTCGAGACCGCCGACAACGGCGCCCTGCTGCGCTCGCACCGCCGCGGCGTCATGCCCCGCGTCGCGCACAACTTCCGCTTCTTCGCCGACTGGCTGGAGAGCCTCGGCCACGACGACTTCGACACCCGCGGCCACGCCAACCACGTCTCCTGGGACCCGGCCGGCCCCTGCGCCCTGATCACCCCCTGGAACGCGCCCCTCATGCTGGCCACCTGGAAGATCGCCCCCGCGCTGGCCGCCGGCGACACCGTGGTGCTCAAGCCCGCCGAGTGGTCGCCGCTGACCGCCTCCCTGCTGGCCGACATCGCCGCCGCCGGGCTGCCGGACGGCGTGCTCAACGTCGTCCAGGGGCTCGGGGCCGAGGCCGGGGCCGCCCTGGTCGAGCACCCCGGCATCCGCCGGATCAGCTTCACCGGGTCGGTGCCGACCGCGCGGCGCATCGCCCGTTCGGCCGCCGCCAACCTCACCCCGCTCAGCCTGGAACTGGGCGGCAAGTCGCCGCTGCTGGTCTTCGCCGACGCCGACCTCGACCTGGCCGTCGACCTGGCCGTCGAGCAGTACGACAACGCCGGGCAGGTCTGCCTGGCCGCCACCCGGCTGCTGGTCGAGTCGCCGATCGCCGAGGAGTTCACCCGGCGTTTCACCGAGCGTGCCGCCGCCCTGGTCCAGGGCGACCCGCGCGAGGAGGCCACCGACGTCGGCCCCAACATCCATCCCCGCCAGGTGGACAAGATCGACGGGTTCGTCCGGCGGGCCCTGGCGGCCGGGGCGCGCGCCGTCGTCGGGGGCGAACGTGGCGACGGCCTGTACTACCGGCCCACCCTGCTCACGGACGTGGCCCAGGACAGCGAGATCGTGCAGGAGGAGGTCTTCGGCCCGGTGCTCACGCTCCAGACGTTCGACACCGAGGAGGAGGCCGTGCGGATGGCCAACGACACCCGCTTCGGCCTGGCCGCCACGGTCGCGACCGGCGACCGCGAGCGCGCCCGCCGGGTCACCGAGCGGCTGGTCGCGGGCACGGTCTGGGTCAACTGCTTCTTCGTACGCGACCTGCGAGCGCCCTTCGGCGGCTCCCGCGAGTCCGGCGTCGGCCGCGAGGGCGGCACCTGGAGCTTCGACTTCTACTGCGACCTGAAGAACACCGTCACCGCGCCGAAGGGCTGGAGCGACCATGGGTGAGATCGTCGGGGCGGGCCTGCTGGCGCACGTCCCCACCATCGTGCTGCCCGAGCGGACCCGGCTGGAGCTGAACGAGGGCAAGGAGATCACCCTCGTCACCGGCCTGCGCGAGCTGCGCCGGGACGTCTTCGAACGCGACGACTACGACACCGTCGTGGTGCTGGACTCCCACTGGGCCACCACGGTCGAGTTCGTGGTCACCGCCCAGCCGCGCCGCGCCGGGCTGTTCACCTCCGAGGAACTGCCGCGCGGCATGTGCCGGATGCCGTACGACTTCCCCGGCGACCCCGAACTGGCCCGCAACGTGGCCTCCTTCGCCGGGAAACACGGCACCTGGATCACCCCGATCGACGACGAGTACCTGCCGATCTACTACGCCACCACCAACCTGTGGAAGTACCTCGGCGAGGGCCTGCCCGCCAAGCGCTGGGTGAGCATCGGCGTGTGCCAGACCGGCGACATGGAGGACCACCTGCGGCTCGGCCGCGCGCTGGCCGACGGCGTCGCGGCCACCGACCGCCGGGTGCTGGTGATCGCCTCCGGCGCGCTGTCGCACACGTTCTGGCCGCTGCGCGAGCTGCGCGACCACGAGTCCAGCGACCCGCGCCACATCTTCACCCCGGAGGCCGCCGCGGCCGACCGGCAGCGCATCGAATGGTTCAGGCAGGGGCGCCACGACGAGGTCCTGCGCACGATGCCGGAGTTCTGGGCGTACAAGCCCGAGGCCCGGTTCTACCACTACATCATGCTGGCCGGCGCCCTCGGCGAGGAGCGCTGCACCGCCCCCGCCCGCCAGTACGGCGAGTACGAGAACTCCGTCGGCACCGGCCAGGCCCTGATGTGGTTCGACCGCCCGTCCGGCGGCTGGACCGCCCCCCGACAGGAGAACGCCCATGCCTGAGTACCGCCGCATCCTCCTCGACGGCGCCGTCACCGAGACCGTCCGCGAAGGGGACGAGCTCGTCGCCGGGGACGGCCGCCGCGTCGCGATCGACGAGGCCGCGCACCTGCCGCCGGTCGTGCCCACGAAGATCATCGCGGTGCACCTCAACCACCGCAGCCGGGTCGAGGAGTTCCGCACCCGGCTGCCCGACGCGCCGACCTACTTCCACAAGCCCACCTCCGCGCTCAACTCCCACCGGGGCGCGGTCGTGCGCCCGGAGGGCTGCAAGTGGCTCAACTACGAGGGCGAGATCGCCATCGTCATCGGCCGTACCTGCCGGAACGTCGCGCCCGAGGAGGCCGCGGAGCACATCGCGGGCTACACCGTGGCCAACGACTTCGGGCTGCACGACTTCCGCGACACCGACGCCGGGTCGATGCTGCGTGTGAAGGGCTCCGACACGCTCTGCCCGCTCGGCCCCGGACTGGTGACCGACTGGGACTTCCGCGGCAAACACCTGCGGACGTACGTCAACGGCGAGGTGGTCCAGGACGGCAACACCGACGAGATGACCTGGGACATGCACTACCTGGTCGCCGACATCGCCAGGACGATCACCCTCTTCCCCGGCGACGTGCTGCTGTCGGGCACCCCGGCGGGCTCGCGGCCGGTCCGGCCGGGCGACGTGGTCGAGGTCGAGGCCGGCGGCCTCGGCCGGCTGACGAACCACGTCGTGACCGGGCCGGTGCCGATCCGGGCCGACGTCGGCGCGCAGCCGACGGAGTCGGAGGAGGTGCGCTCGACCGCGCTCGGCGGCGACTGGGAGTTCCGGGGCATCCGCCCGCCGCGCCGGTCATGACCGCGAAGGAGAGCAGGCAGTGGCGGACCACCGTTCCATCACCGAGACCGAGAAGCTGGTCGAGGCCAAGCTCGGCGGCATCCCCGTGCTGCGCGAGCAGATGGCCGTCGTGGCGAACATCCACCGCGCCGCGGCGGCCGTCCGCCAGCACCTGGAGAACACCGTCCTGCGCGGCGCCGACCTGACCTGGACCGGGTTCGTGGTGCTCTGGGTCATCTGGATCTGGGGCGAGCCGGAGTCGCGCCAGGTGGCCGAGGAGGCGGGCGTCTCCAAGGGCACGCTGACCGGGGTCGCGCGCACGCTGGAGTCGCGCGGCCTGGTCGCCCGCGCCCCCCATCCGGGGGACGGCCGCCTGGTGCTGCTCAGGCTCACGCCGGAGGGCGAGACGCTGATGCGGCGGTTGTTCCCGGCGTTCAACGCCGAGGAGGCGTTCGTCGCCGGGCAGCTCACCCCGGCCGAGTGCCTGACGACCGCCGACGCGCTGCGCCGGATCGTCAGGCAGGTCGAGACCGGCGGCGAGCGGCGCAGGCTGGCCCTGCTCGACTGCCGGCCGCCGGCGCCGCGCCGCAGCGGACGCCGCCGGCGGCTCACAGAGGGTGACTGAGGATGCGGCGGCCCTCGTCGCGGAAGCCGCGCCCGCCGTAGTAGGCGAACAGGTGGCTCACGTCGGCGCCGTTCGGGGCGATCACGATCTCCAGGGCCGTGCACCCCTGGCCGGCGGCCCATCGGCGGCTGTCCTCGATCAGCCGTTCGGCCTCGCCGCGCCGCCGCGCCCGGGGTGTGACGTACAGGTCCTCCAGCTCGGCGCACAGCCCCTTCTCCAGCCCGAACGTGGTCGTGGTGATCCCGAACGCGACCAGCGCGCCGTCGCTCTCGCTGACCGCGACCCGGGCCGCGGGCGAGGCGATCAGCGTGGCGAGGTTGTCCTTGAGCGTACGGGCCGGGGTGGTGAAGCCGTCCTCGGCGTAGAAGGCGACGGCGAGGTCGTGGAGTGCGGGCAGGTCGTCAGGGACGGCGGCGCGGATCATGCGAGCCATCATGCCCCGACTCGCGGACGAGCGCGTCGAACAGGGCCTGCTGAGCCGGGTCGCGGTGGGCGGTGTCCTCCGGATGCCACTGCACGGCGGTGAACCAGCCGGGCGGGCCGTCGTGCTCCAGGGCCTCCACCGTCCCGGCGGCGGCGTACGCGGCGGGGGACAGGCCGCCGCCGAGCCGGTCGACGCGCTGGTGGTGGAAGCAGGACGCCTCCACCTTCTGCGTCCCCGCCACCTGTTCCAGGAGGGAGCCGGGGCGCAGCGACACCGGGTGGACGACGTGCCGGTGGCCGCCCTCGGGGCCGCCCATGTCCTGCTCCAGGGTGCCGCCGAGGGCCACGTTGACGACCTGGAGGCCGCGGCAGACCGCCAGTGTGGGCAGCCCGGCGGCCAGCGCGTGGCGGGCGAGGGCCAGGTCGAAGGCGTCCTGCTCGTCGTCCACGTCGTAGACGTCCTCGTGGGTGTCGGCGGCGCCGTACCGGTGGGGGGCCACGTCGCCGCCGCCCGGCAGGAGGAGGCCGTCGAACCTGGCCAGTCTCCCCGCCACGTCGTCCCCGGCGGGGTGGATCGTGGCCGGCTCGCCGCCCGCCCGCCACACGGCCTCCACCAGGGCGCGGGCGCTCACCTCGGCCGCGTAGCGCAGGGCCGAGGCGGAGGCGGAGAAGCGGGCGGGGATCGCGATCAGGGGTCTCACAACTGGATCCAGGTGGTCTTGAGCTCGGTGTACTTCTCCAGCGCGTGCGCCGACTTGTCGCGGCCGTTGCCCGACTGCCGCATGCCGCCGAAGGGCACGGTCAGGTCGCCCTCCTCGTAGCAGTTGACCCAGACGGTGCCCGCCTTCAGCGCGCGGGCGACGCGGTGGGCGGTGCCCAGGTCGGAGGTCCACAGCCCGGCCGCGAGGCCGTACTCGGTGTCGTTGGCCAGGCGTACGGCCTCCTCCACGTCGTCGAAGGCCAGCACGGACAACACCGGGCCGAAGATCTCCTCCCTGGCCAGCCGGGCGCCGGGGTCCACCCGGTCGAAGACGGTCGGTTCGAGGTACGCGCCGCCGTAGCCGGCCAGGATCCGGCCGCCGCCCGTACGCAGCCGCGCGCCCTCGGCGAGCCCGGCCTCGACGTGGCCGCGCACCCGTTCCAGGTGGGCCTCGCCGACCAGGGCGCCCATCTCGGTGGCCGGGTCGAGGGGATCGCCGACCCGCAGCGTACGGGCCCGGGCGACCACGGCCTCCGTCACCCGGTCGGCGACCGACCTGTGGACCAGCAGGCGGGAGGGCGCCGTGCACATCTCGCCCTGGTTGAAGAAGATGCCCCAGGCGGCGGTGGCGGCGGCGGCCTCCAGGTCGGGGGCGTCGGGCAGGATGATGTTGGGGGACTTGCCGCCCAGCTCCAGCCACACCCGCTTGAGGTTGGAGTCGGCCGAGTAGCGCAGGAAGTGCCGCCCGACGGCGGTGGAGCCGGTGAAGGCCAGCACGTCCACGCCGGGGTGCAGGCCGAGCGCCCGCCCGGCGGTGGGCCCGTCGCCGGCGACCACGTTCAGCACGCCCGGCGGCAGCCCGGCCCGGGTGGCCAGCCGGCCCAGCTCCAGGGCCGACAGCGGCGACGACTCCGACGGCTTCAGCACGACCGTGCAGCCCGCGGCCAGGGCGGGGGCCACCTTCCAGGAGGCCAGCGTGAGCGGGAAGTTCCACGGCACGACCGCGCCGACGACCCCGGCGGGCTCGCGGGTGACCAGCGCCAGGGCGTCGGCGGGCACGTGCGGGGCCTCGTCGGTGAGCTTGCCGGCCAGCTCGCCGTACCAGCGGAAGGTGGTGATCGCGGCGCGCAGCTCGATGTCGTGCGCGTCGGTGATCGGCTTGCCCATCTCCAGGCTGACGAGCAGCGCCAGGTGCTCGCGCCGTTCCTCGATCAGGGACGCCAGCCGTACCAGCGCCCGCCCGCGCTCGGCGGGCGCCATCCGCGGCCACGGCCCGGAGTCGAACGCCCGCCGCGCGGCCGACACCGCGAGCGCGACCTCCGCCTCGCCCGCGTCGGCCACCTCGATCAGCACCCGGCCGTCGCGCGGCGAGCGCACCGGGAAGGCCGCGCCGCCGCCGGGCTCGTCGGCGCCGTCGATGTGATGCGCGGACGGGAGCCGCACCGCCGCGGCCCGGTCCAGCCACTCCTCGTGGGTCACTGTTCACCTCGCTCGTGGACGATCCGGCCGTCGAAGACCGTCAGGTCGATCGGCAGGTCCGGGAGGTCGTGCGGATCGGCCGCCCGCAGATCGCCGCCGAGCACGCACAGGTCGGCGGCCATGCCGGGCCGCAGGGTGCCCTTCCACGTCTCGGCGAAGTCCTGCCGGGCGGCGTTGACCGTGTAGGCGCGCAGCGCCACCTCCAGCGGCACGCACTGCTCCGGCCCGCTGGCCCGGCCGCTCGCCCGCGACTCGCGCAACATCATCGCGGCCACGGCCCGCCGCCAGTCCGGCTCGGTGATCGGGGCGTCGGAGCTCGCGCAGACCGCGATCCCGGCCTCGTGGGCGGTGCGCACGGGCCACTGGTAGTCCGAGCGCTCCTTGCCGACGACCTCGTCCATCAGGTCGGCGGTGGCCCACTTGATGGCGGGGTTCATGTTGACGCCGTAGCCGCGCGCGGCCAGGGCGGCCAGGCTGCGGGGCGAGGCGAAGTCGGCGTGGATCAGGTAGTGGCGGGCGTCCGGGCGCGGGACGGCCTCGTCGGCGGCGGTGAACGCGGCCACCACGGCGTCGATCGCCCGGTCGCCGGTGACGTGCACGCCGAGCTGGTGGCCGGCCTCGTGCGCGAGGCGGATCATCTCGGCCAGCTCGGCCTGCTGCCGGGCCGGGCCTTCGCCGTGCACGCACAGCGCGCCGTGCCCGCCGCCGCCCGGGTACGGGTCGTGCATCCACGCGGTCTCGTTCGGCGGCACGCCGTCGGCGAAGATCTTGACCCCGATCACGGCCAGGCGTTCGGGGTCCAGCCCGCCGGGCACGATCCCGGCCAGCTCGGCCAGCCCCCGGGTCACGTCGGCCGCGCCGCCACCCATGGGGGCCGGCAGCAGCAGCACCCGTACGCGGGCGTCCAGCGCGCCCTCGGCGGCCAGCTCGGCGTACGCCCGCAACGTGTCGGTGCCGAGCGCGCCGCCGAGGACGTCCGCGCCGCCCGGCCCGAGGCCCGGCTCGGTGTAGCTGGTGATGCCCTGGGCGTGCAGCGCCGCCACGGCCGCCCGGACGGCCTCCTTGCGCTGGGCCACCGTCGGCGGCGGGATCAGCCGCTGGACCAGCGACTGCGCGGCCTCCTTCAGGATCCCGGTGGGCTCGCCACGCCCGTCGGTCTCGATCACGCCGCCCGGCGGCGCGGCCGTGCCGGGGCCGATGCCGGCCAGCTCCAGGGCCCTGGAGTTGACCCACATCATGTGGCCGGAGAAGTCGGTCAGGCAGACCGGCCGGTCGGGGGCGGCGGCGTCCAGGTCGCGCCGGTGCGGGCGGCGGCCGGGGTCGGCCCGGCACTCGGCCAGGTAGCCGACGTCCCAGCCGAGCCCGGTGAGCCAGCCGTCGCCGGGCGCGCGGCGTACCGCGGCGGCGATGTCGGCGATGGAGCCGACCGCCGGATGGCCCACGTTCAGCGCGAACGGCGGCCTGCTCAGCGCCCACGCCGCGCCGTGCAGGTGGGAGTCGTTGATCCCGGGCAGCACGGTACGGCCGGCCAGGTCGATCACCCGCGTGCCCGGTCCGGCCAGTGCCCCGATCGCCTCGGTGGTCCCGGTGGCGAGGATCCTGTTCCCTCGTACGGCCACCGCTTGTTCGGTGGCGAACGTCTCGTCGAGCGTCAGCACGTCACCGTTGATCAGGATCAGGTCCGCCGGATCTGACATGGTCGGCCCTTCTGCCGGAAACAGGATGAACGAAAATGTATGGGTCCAAACGATTATCAGTCAATGCCGGGCGGGCCTCACCGGGTCATTGACCGGGCGTGGGCGTTCGTTCTAACATCCGCATGCCTGTATCCGAAAATTTCCCACAATGTACGAAACTTTCGGTCGGCTGCTCGCGCGTCCCCGCACCCGTCACCGTCACCGGGCCGGGCGGGGCGAGCGTGACCGTCAAGGCCGTCGTGGACAACCCGGCCGGCCCGGTCAAGGGGTTCGTCGAGGCGGGCGGCCAGGTCACGATCGACGCCGCGCACTACGGCCGGGCCGTGGGCGCCTGGCGGACCATCCCCGACCTCGGCCGCAGCTCCGACGGCGTGACTCCGCTCCAGGTGACCGCCCCGCGCGTGACGCCCGGCGGGGGCAGCCCCCGGCTGGAGTACACGATGACGTTGTTCACGCCCGGTGAGGTCAAGGTGTCGGCGCTGCTGTCACCGCGCAACAACGTGTTGCCGTCCGACGGGCTGAGCTACGCCGTCTCCATCGACGACCAGCCGCCGCAGACGGTGAACGTCACGGCCGTGACCGGCGCGAACGACACCACCATGAACCGCCAGTGGGAGCGCAACACCTCGAACAACGTCAACGAGACCACGACCGTCCACACGATCACGGCTCCCGGCACGCACGTGCTGAAGTTCTGGATGGTGGACCCGACCGTCGTCCTCCAGCGGCTCGTGGTGGACACCGGCGGGCGCCTGCCCAGCTACTTGGGGCCGCCCGAGAGCCGGCGGGCCGGCGCGTTGTAGACCAGCTCCGGCGGCCGGCCGCCGAACAGCTCGCTGACCGTGACGAAGCGGTAGCCGCGGGCGGACAGGCCCTTCAGCACCCGCGGGAGGGCCTTCACCGTGGTCGGGTGGATGTCGTGGAACAGCACGACGCTGCCGGGGCGTACCCGCTTGAGCGAGACGCGGGCCACCCGGGCGCTGTCCCGGTGGCGCCAGTCGAGGGTGTCCACGCTCCACAACACCAGCGGCCGGTGCGACTGCCGCCGCACGTCGCGGTCGAGCGCGCCGTACGGGGGGCGCACCAGGCCGGGCGTGACGCCCGCGGCCGACTCCACGGCCTCGTCGGTACGGGTGAGCTGGGACTTGATCGCGGCCCGCGACAACTTGGTCAGGTCGGGGTGGGACCAGGTGTGGTTGCCGATCTCGTGCCCCGCCTCGGCCGTGCGCCGCACCACGTCCGGGTAGGCGCCGACGTTCTGGCCGACGACGAAGAACGTGGCGCGGGCCCCGTACTTCGCCAGGTGCCGCAGCAGCGTCTTCGTGTAGGGCCCCGGCCCGTCGTCGAACGTGAGCGCCACGCACTTGACCCGGCGGCAGTCGGCCTTCCCGGCCTGCTCGGCAGCGTCGGCGGGCTTCGACGACGGCTCGCCCTGGTCATGCCGCCCGTCCCGGTCCCTGTCCCGGTTCTTGTCCCGGTCGTCCCGGTCCGGCCGCCGGTCGGGTTCCGGGGAGGCCGACGGCGCGGGGTGGGTGGGGGAGGGCGTGGACCGGGCGGGCGTGGCCCCTGTGAGCGCGGCCGTGACGGCCAGCATCGTCGCGGCCATCCCGATCCCGTACAGGCGCGGCCTCACGGCGCTGTTCATGACGTTCCCCCTCATGCACCGCCCCCGGTGCCTCTTCCCCTGAGAACGGCCCACAAGGACCGTTCCACAAAGTTGGACACCAGATCCACTCATATGGTTCGCGCGTCTCCCCAACCGCGGCCGAAGGTTTCTCCCATGCCCAACGGGCAGAGGTGTCCAGACGGGACAGCACTGACCGATTAATCTGGAAATTGACGCCTTGTCAGGCACGGGAGGCATCGAGGATGCGGAACGGCCGGACCAGCACCACGCTCGCCCTCGCGGCGCTCCTGATCGCCGGCTGCACCTCCGGCGGGGGCATGCGATCTCAGGACGGCTCGCCGCAGGCCGAGGGCCCGGTGGCCAAGCTCGCGATCACGCCCGCCGACGGCACGAAGAAGGTCGCCCCCGACACCGGGATCAGCGTCAAGGTGACCGACGGGAAGGTCACCAAGGTGACCGTCGCCGACGCCAAGGGCCGCCAGGTGACGGGCTCGGCGGCGGCCGACGGCACCTGGCGGCCCCGGTGGCCGCTGCGGCCGGCGACGTCGTACACGGTGAGCGCGCAGGCCACGGGCACCGACGGCAAGGCGGTCACCGGACAGGCGTCCTTCACCACCCTCAAGCCCCGGCGGGCGCTCCAGAGTGGCATGTCGCCGCTGGACGGCGAGAAGGTCGGCGTCGGGATGCCGGTGCAGCTCCTGCTGTCCCAGCCGGTCACCTCGAAGCGGGACCGGGCGGCGGTCGAACGGTCGCTGGTCGTGGAGATGTCCGAGCCGGTCGAGGGCGCGTGGAGCTGGGTGAGCGACCGCGAGGTGCAGTTCAGGCCGCGCGAGTACTGGCCGGTGGGGGAGAAGGTCAACATCGTCGCCCATCTGGCCGGGCTGCGCGCGGGCCAGGGCCTGTGGGGCACCAAGGACCGCAGCCTGTCCTTCACCGTCGGCCCCCGGCACGTCACCAAGGTGGACGCCGACGACCACGAGGCCGTCGTCACCGCGGGCGGCAAGGTCGTCCGGACCATCCCCGTCAGCCTGGGCAAACCCGGCGACGACAGCTACTCGGGCACCATGATCGCCCAGGAGAAGGCCGCGGAGACCGTCATGGACTCCGCCACGATCGGGAAGCCGGGCGAGTACCGGATCAAGACCAAGTGGAACGTCCGGATGACCTACAGCGGCACCTTCTTCCACGCCGCGCCCTGGTCCACCGGCGCGCAGGGCAACTCCAACGTCAGCCACGGCTGCGTCAACGCCAGTCCGGCCGACGCCCGCTGGTTCTACGACTTCACCCAGCGCGGCGACGTCATCCAGGTCAAGGGCACCTCGCGCAAGCTCGAATTCGGCAACGGCCCCACGCCCTGGGCGAAGTCCTGGGACGAATGGCTGGCCGGCAGCGCCACCGGCAGGCCCACGACCGGCTGACCGCCTCCCGGGGCGCGCCCTTCGCGCAAGATCGGCCATCAGAACCACAGGACCTGCGAGAACATCAGGATGTCGCCTTGCCCAGGAGGGTCCGTCCCACGATCATGTCGCCAATGGACGCCGACCTACCCCTGGACTACTACCTGATCTACGCCGCCCCGCAAGACCGCGGCCGCGGCACACCTCCCCTGGGCATCCTGGTCGAGGAGTTCGTGCTCTGCGACGACTACACCGCCGCGGGCATCGACTGCGCGGAATGGACGTCCGAGTGCGGCGAGTGGCGCGAGTCGCCCGGATCCAGCCGGGCCATCCGCGCCGATCCCGCCCTGCGCGAACGGGTGCTGCCCGTGACCCGGCGGGACGCCCGCGACACGTACTCGATGCTCGGCGGGGGCGCGCGGCCGGAGGAGGCCGGGCTGCGGGCCTTCTTCCAGTACCGCCAGGCGCTCCCCGCCGCGGCCCCGCTCGACCTGAGCGGCGGGCGCTCCACGCAGACCCGGCGCTACCGCATCCTGTTCGCCGGCGAGCTCGGCGAACGCGGGCTGGCCAACGTACGCACGGTGCTGCGGCTGGAGCCGCCGGAGCCGAACCCGCGGGCCAGGATCGCGGGCACCGCCACGGCGACCGCGGCCGGACACACCTTCACCTGGGAGCTGCGGCGCATCGGCCCCGGCATCGCCTGGTGCCTGGACGTCACCGTACGCCTGAGCGCCGGGCCGCTCGCCGCCATCGGCGCCCTGCTCCACCACCACCGGCAGGCCATCCGCGGCCAGGGCCTGATCCCGGTCACCATCGAACGCTTCGCCTGACCACCGGGCGGTCCGGCCCACGACACCCCGGACCGCCCGCCCGAGCGGGTCAGGGCACGGTGACCGCGCGCACCGCGACCGGCCCGAGCAGCGGGTTCAGCTCGTCGGCCTGCGACACCCCGTCCGGGGTGAGCACGTCGAGCGCCTTGGGCGCCGTGCCGGGATCGGCCGCGCACAGCGGCGCGCCGCCGCCCTCCGCGCACACCCCGAACCGGTACGGCTGCGGCGTCGCCGCGAACCCCCTGGCCTGGTCGGCGGCGTAGCCGTCCTGGCCGGTCAGCACGACCGCGAACCGCCATCCCGGCCCCGGCGTGCCGAAGGACGCCCTGGGCAGGGCGACGGTGATCGTCCGGGTGGCGCCGGACGCGCGCACCGCCGCGCCGCTCAGCCCGCGCCCGTCCGCGCCGGCCCAGACCGGGGCGGCGAAGCCCTGCACCTCGACCCGCTGCGACCAGGCGTCCTCCTCGGCGATCCGGTAGTTGCGCTGCGGGAAGGCCGCCTGCGCCGACCGCCCGGCGGCGGCCGGGTCGCGTACGTAGACGTCGAGGAGCTGCGCGCCCATCTGGTTGCCGAACGTCGGCGTAAGGTCGCTCAGCCCGGCCCGCAGGTAGACGGTGCTCGCGTCGGTGATCACCTGGAAGCGGCGCAGGTCGAACGCCCCCGGACGGAAGTCGGCCGCCGTCGGGTAGGCGTAGGTCCCGGGGCCGTCGTCGTCGCCCTCGGGGTCGGCGACGTCGAGCACCGTGGTCCCGGTGACGTCGCCGACGACCGACCGCCGGGCGTACCCGGTGCGGCCGCCCGAGGTCGCGGTGACGGTCAGCACGACCTCGCCGAACACGATCGGCGCTTCGGCCGTGAACGCGCCGTCGGCCCCGGCGCGCACCGAGACGACCCGGGCGGGCGCGCCGACGTCCACGGGCGCGGCCTGCACGTCCACGAACGCCCCGGGCGCGGCCGTCCCCCGGACGCTGACCGAGCCCCCGGCGCCCGCCGAGCCGTCGGCCGGGGCCGTGACGGTGAGCGGGGTTTCCCCGGGCATGCCGTGTGCGGCGTAGCGGTCGCGTACCGCCTCGGGCTGTTCGGCCGGGCGGCGGGAGCCGAGCGACGACACGAGCCGTACCACCTGCGCCTGAGCCCAGGTCAGCGGCGAGGCCGAGCCCGCCGGGCCGCCGTCGCGGAAGCCGATCGAGGCGGTCGCCGGATCGCTCCCGTACGGGGACGCGGCCAGGTCCGGGTTCTCCCAAGCCTGCTCGGGCACCAGCCCCGTGCCCGACGACATCGCCCGTACGGCCGCCAGCAGCGACGCCGCCGTCGCCTGGTCACCCGTCTGGAGCGCCTGCTCGGCCCGCTCCCCGGCCAGCACCGGCCACACGTGCCCCGAGCCGGTGTTCCCGGTCGGCCACGGCCTGCCGGACGGCGCGCACGACGTGGGGTCGGGCTCGTGGCAGTCGCCGTAGCCGTCCTCGGTGCCCGGCGTGGCCGAACCGTACCGGTACCAGCCGGGGCCGCTCGCGGTGGTGCGCCTGAGCACCCGGTCGACGACCGCGAGGCCGGCCAGCACGTCCGGGTCGTCGGCGGGCAGGACGCCGAGCCTGGTCAGCTCCAGGAAACCGGCGTCCACCACCCGCCGCTGGTCCTCGGTGGGGCCGCCATTGCCCAGGTCGTACGACACGGCCGCGTCCGGGTCGCCGCCGCGCGACAGGCGCAGGAAGTAGCGAGGGGCGTACGGGCCGGTGGTGGTCACCGTCCAGTCCTTGACCGAGCGCGCGAAGTGGTCGGCGGTGGCCCGGTACAGCCGGGCGCGGGCCCGGTCGCCCTGCCGGTCGGCGATCTCGCCCGCCGCGACCAGCCCGGCGATCTCGGCCGCGATCGTGGAGGGCGAGTGGCCCGCCTGCTCCTCCCACCGCTCCACGCCGAACGCCGGCCCGTGCGCCAGCAGGAAGTCGGCCGCCGCCCGTACGCGCTGCCACAGCTTCGTGTCGCCGCCCAGCCCGGACTGGTACGCCATGAGGATCGGGTAGGCCGTCTCGTCGAGCTGGTCGCCGCCGGAGTCGGGCGCGAGCCGGCCGTTGAGCAGCGAGTTGCGCGGCAGCCTGCCGTCGGGGAGCTGCTGGCGTTCCAGCAGGAAGCGGGTGGTGGCGCGGGCCGTGGCCAGGTCGCCGGCGGTGAGGAAGCCGCTGAAGGCGGCGTACAGGTCGCGGGCGAACACCTCGCGGTAGGAGCCGAAGTAGACCGGTCTGCCGCCGGGCAGCTCACCCGCGCCGACCGCCTGCCCCCACGGACTTGCGAGCGAGGCGACGACCGCGCCCGGGAAGGTCTTGTCCTCACTGGCCTTCAGCACGTTGGCCGACAGCCGGTAGAAACCGGCCAGGTCGGCGGGCAGGCCGGTGGGCAGGGCGCCGGGCGGCCGGCGCAGCCCGGCGTCGTAGGCCGCCCAGCCCGCCTCGAACCTGGCGCGGGTGGACTCGAACGGCCGCGCCGCGGCCTCGCCCGCGACGCGCAGCGCCGCGGCGGCGTCGCGCCCGAAGGCGAGCGCGAACGTCACCGAGCCCGAGGCGTCGATCGGCAGCCGCGCGGTGGCCACCACGTTGCCGTCCGGCGCGCTGTTCTGCGGGGTCAGCACGTGGTCGGCGTCGAGCTGCGCCAGCCCGTCGCCCGGGGTGCCCGCGTAGCCGACGGCGGCCTGCGGCAGCCGCCGCTCGGCACGCAGCGCCAGGTGGGTGGGCACGGCGTAGTCGCGTTCCGGGGCGGAGGTCACGGTGGCGGTGTCGGAGATCACCGGAGCCCCGGTGGCGGCGTCCACCGTGCCGGTGTCGGCCCCGCCGTTGGCCGCGCCGCCGCCGCCGTTGCCGTTCACGCTCGCGTCCAGCCGGACGTACAGGCGCAGGCCGGGCGGCTGCAGCCGGGTCCGTACGACGACCGCGTCGCTCCCGGGGTCGGTGACGTAGGTGGTGGTCAGCCGGTAGCGGCCGGCCCTGCTGGTGGAGGTGACCGTGCAGCTCAGCCCCGAGCGGCCGGTCTCCACCCGGTAGGTGGTGTCGCGGGCCTGGAGCTCGGTGAACGTGTCGCCGTCGGTGACCACGAACTGCATCGTCTCGACGTTCGTGTTGTCGATCGTGGGCTCGTACACGTCGGAGAGCACGCCGCCGGCGACCGTGTACCAGACCTTGGACGCCCTGCCCGCGGCCGTACCCACGCAGTCCTTGCGCGCCGCGCCGAAGTGCGAGGCGACCCCGGGCCCCGCGGCGACGGCGGGCGCGCCCGGGACGGCGGCCAGTGGCACGCACAGGACCAGCCCGACGACGAACCGCCCGAAAGCGCGCATGATGGCTCCCTCCGCCCCCGCGTCTCGTTGCAGAGAAGACCAGCCCGGCCCCCCTGTCAACCACAGGCGGCGTTTGCCGATGTCAAATGAACCTTGACAGTTCCGAGGAAGCCGTTCCGCCTGTAACGAGGCACGGTTACGGGTACGATCACCGTCCGAAGGCCGTTCGGCGGGTGACCGGTCTTCCAGGAGGCAGGCTGGTAGTCGAGCGCGCCTGGCGCCCAGTGTCCGGACGCCTTGGGAGCGATTGAGGTGACCGACAGCACCACGGGCGAAGGCCCGGCCGGCGGGAGACGCATCCCGTGGCGGCGTGACTTCAACCTCCTGTGGAGTGCCTCGGCCACCACCCAGCTCGGCTCGATGAACGCCATGCTCGCCGCGCCCCTGCTGGCCCTGTCGCTGACCGGTTCGCCGGTGTTCGCCGGCTGGGTCACGGCGGCCGGCACACTGCCCAGGATCCTGCTGGCCCTCCCCGTGGGCGCGCTGGTCGACTACATGGACCGCCGGCATGTCATGATCGTCAGCCTGCTGGCCCGGGGCCTGCTCGCCACGCTGCTGACCGTAGGCGTGTTCGCGAGCATGCCGGAGCACGTCGTGCTGCCGCTGGTCGCCGCGGCCCAGGGGGTCTGCCTGGTGTTCTTCACCACCGCGGAGACGACGGTGGTGCCGCGGCTCGTACCACGCGAGCACCTGCCGGGCGCGATGGCGAAGAACGAGGCGCGCGTGCACGCGGCGGCGCTGCTCGGCCGCCCGCTCGGCGGCCTGCTGTTCGATCTGCACCGGGCGCTGGCCTTCGCGCTCGACGCGCTGACCTCGTTCCTGTCGGTGCTGGCGCTGCTGGGCATGGCCAAGGACCGGCTCGCGCCCCACGCGGACCGGCTGCGGGCGCGGAGGCTGGCGGCCGACCTGCGCGCCGGTTTCGCCTTCCTGCGCAAGGAGCGGTTCCTGGTACGGGTGCTGCTCGTCTGCGCGCTGGCCAACTTCTTCTTCCAGACGCTCGGGCTCGTCCTCATGCTGCTCGCCCACCAGCAGCGGTTGCCGAGCCTGGTCATCGGCTGTCTCATCGCGGCCACCGGGTTCGGCGGCGTCCTGGGCTCGTTCACCGCGCCGCGGCTGCAGAACAGGGTGTCCACGCAGGTCGTGATCGTGTTGTGCGTGTGGATGTGGGTGGGGCTGACGACGGCCGTGGCCCTGGTCGACCACGGCAGCCTCCTGTACGTCGCCGTCGTGCTCCCGCTGGCCTGGGGCGGCATCGGGTTCACCGGCGCGCACATCAACGTCGCGCTGGCCGTCTACCAGGCCGACGTGGTGCCGAAGGAGCTGCTGGGCAGGGTCACCGGCGCGGGCCGCTTCTTCTCCGGCGGCGCCGTACCTCTGGGGGCGCTGGCCGGGGGCTACGTCATCGCCGAGTTCGGCACTGCGGGCGCCCTCGGCCTCGTGGCGGTGGTCGTCGGCCTGCTGGCGGTCGCCCTGTCGTTCATGGTGACCTCGCTCCGGCACGAACTCGGCCGCCTGGCGCGCGCGGTCGTCAGCCGGCCGCGCCGTCGGGGACGGAAGGGGGCGGCGGTGGGAACACCTGCTCGCTCAGAGCCCGCAGAGCCCGTCGCAGAGCCGTCTCCACCTCCTCCCCTGCAACAACCGGACTTGATACTGAGCGGGCGTGGCTGAACGCCCTGGTGACGGCCGTGCTCAGCCGTTCGATGTGCTCGCGCGCGTTCTCCGGGCACAGCGGCCACAACCGCTCGACCGCCACGGCCGCCGCGAGGTACTCCACCCGCGCCTGCCGGAACTGGCCGGGCAGGTCCTCGCCGTCGAGGCGGGCGTCCCGGTCGCTGCGCATGTCGAGCGAGATGCTCACGGTGAGCCCGAATCTCAGCACCGCCGACTGCGCGTCGGCGAACGCCGTGCGCAGGGTCTCGGCCCGCGCGTCCTCCCGGTCGGCGCGGCGCTGCTCGGCGGCGGCCCTGGCGGACTGCTTCGCCTTCACCCGTTCGGTCACCACGGCCCACCCGGCGCCCGACAGCGCGGCCAGCACCGCCGATCCGCCTGTGATGAGGGCCACGAGGGCGGTGTCCGGCATCACGAGTCGCGCAGGAGCTTCCTGGCCGTACGCCGCTGGTGCTCGGGGAGCGGCGGGCGGCGGGCCGTCATGGCCCGGTCGGCCAGCTCCGTCGCCCTGGTGAGGTCGCCGGTGAGCTTGTGGACGCGGGCCGCGCGAAGCAGCACGGGCCCGCTCTCCTCGGCCTCCTTCAACGCCTCCTCGGCCTCGTCGAGCACGTCGCCGGAACCGTGGGCGGCCTCGGGACGCGCCAGGCTGGCCAGCGCCAGCGCGCGGGCCGCCTTGGTGGAGGGCGCCGGTCTGCCGCCGCGCAACTGCCCCATGTCCCGCAGGGCCGACTCGGCGTCGCCCAGATCGGCCAGGAACTCCCCGCGCGAGCGCCGGGCCTCGGGCGTGTCGGCCTCGCGGTTGAGCACGTCGCTCAGCACGGCGAGGGCGGCGTCCGGCTGCCCGGCCTCCCACAGGGCCTGGCCGAGCGCGGTCTGCACGACGAGGTCGTCCGGCACCCGGCCGACCGCGGCGCGCAGCTGCTCGACGGCCGTGCCCGGTCTGCCCTGGGCCAGGATGGCGCGCCCGACCGCGGTCATCAGCCAGCCGACGGCCGTGGTGTCGCCGACGGCCTCGAAGAGCCGCGCCGCGGCGCGGTAGTGCTCGATGCTCTCCGCCAGCAGCCCCTGGTCGTAGTCGATGTTGCCGGAGAGCGTGTCGATCTCGGCCCGGAGCCGCAACGCCTGCGGCGGGCAGGTCTGGGCGGCCTCGCGCACGAGCTTGCGGGCGCGCTCGGGCTCGCCCTCGTCGCCGGCGCGTTTCGCGGCACGCAACCGGGCCGCCGGATCGGGCGGGAACTGCGGCCACATGGCGGCGTCGAGCTGCCGCAGCGGGGCCAGCATCCGGGGGTGGCGGGGGACGTGCATGGGCAGGCCGTTGCGCTTGGCCGAGCTGATCAGGCAGCGCTCCTCCAGGGCGTTCAGCACGGCGGCGCCCACGTCGGCGACGGGACCGGGCAGCCTGCCGTACTCGCGCAGGACGTCGCGCCGGAACCAGGACATGAGGCGGCCCGGGGGTAACAGGTAGTCCTCGGCGACACTGGCCAGGACGTCCGCGCAGTATCCGCGCAGCGCCCGGTCGACCGCCGTGTCCAGCTCCGCGAGCAGGAAACGGGCGGGGTCGGGCGGATCGCCCCACAGCCGGGCCCCGGCGGCCTGGAGGAGCAGGGGGTCCACCTCGTCGGCGGGCGGCCTGGCCCGGCCGGCGTCGTCCCTGATCGTACGGATCTCCTCGACCAGTTCCCCGGCCTTGCCTGCGGCGGCGCCGTCGCCCGTGGACTCGGCCGACAGGCGCATCGCCTCGACCGCGCGCTCCCGGGTCAGCGGCGGCAGCGCCAGCTCCCGCGGCTCACGGACCGCGTAGCGTCTGAGCACGTGCCGCAGCTCGTCGAGCTGGTCGGTGCGGACCGACAGCAGCAGGCGCAGGTCGGGCCGCTGGGACAACGAGCCGAACAGCTCGTCGAAGAAGCTCTCCCTGAGGTGCTCATGCGGGTCGGGCAGGCGCAGGAACGTCTCGGCCTGGTCGACGGCGGCCAGCGTGGGCCCCGGTCCGGCGTAGCGGTCGTCGCGCCGGAGCCTGCGCAGGAAGTCGCCCACGGACAACCCCGCGAAACTGGCCAGGGAGCTGCCGCCCGACCACGAGGAGAGCAGCGCCATCACGTACGGGTTGTGCTCGGGCAGCGCCGCGGCGAGCCAGACGCGGGTCGAACGGGCCAGGCCCACGGGCAGCACACGCTCGCGCTCGCGGGTCAGCAGGGGGATCACGGCCGCGCGCAGCAGCGAGGTCTTACCGGCCCCGGCCGCGCCGTGCAGGATCGTCAGCCGGTTGTGCCGCCACATGTCCGCCAGCTCGGCGGTCTCCGCGTCCCGTCCGAAGAACAGGGCCCCGTCGTGCTCGCCGAAGGGACGGGCGCCGACGAAGGGACCACGCCGGGGGCCGGAAGCAGTCATGGGACCAGACCTCACTCACCGAGGACGACGTCATATTCCTTTTTGGTCCGGGACCGTATCGCGCGGGCACCGGCGCCGGCCGATGCCGTCACCGCCGTACCATTCACAATGGCTCCCCATGATATGGCATCACCGGGGACGGCGTCCTGTTTTCGGCTTCGCCGAAACCCGGGGAAAGATCTCCGCCGGGTTTCGGCGAACCGGTTGAGTGATTACGGATTTCCGGGCCGGTGCGGCACCGGCATGCAGTTGTCGAACGCGGCGAAGACCTCGTCGTCCCCCGGGCCCGATTCGAGCAGTTCGAGCAACTCCAGTGCGATCACGGAGTTCCCCAGCCCCTCGAGACGTGCAGGTGAGAGTGCGGACAAATCAAGAAGATCCGTGTGTTGCGTGACGACCTGCGGTGCCATGGGCGCTCCCTCGTCGGCTCTGGCCTGCCCGCAGCGTTCCCCGTCCGGATGACCGGCCCGTCCGGAGCGAAGTGCTCAACAGGCTGATCCAAGATTGGCCGAATTTCGTCCGCCCGCCAATAGGTGCGCGAATAACTGCTGTCCCGAACGGGCCGATGGCGAACGTCGCTAATGGTCGGGTAGTACGCGGCTCGCCGGGCCGCTACCATGACAGCTGTCGTTTTTTATGTTGCCCTTTTCGCGGAAACGACACTCCATTCCGGCATGAACACACCGTGAAGGCACGGACAGAAGGGCGGGCACGTGACGATTCCAGAGCCGTCCGCCGCACAGCGCGCAGTGAGCGACTTTCCCAATGTCTGGAAGGTTCCACCCCGGAACAAGAACTTCACCGGCCGCGAGGAGCTGCTCTCCAGGCTGCGGGACAGCATCCTCCAGCAGCCCACCGCGGTCGTGCCGCACGCCCTCCAGGGCTACGGCGGCGTCGGCAAGACGCAGGCCGCGATCGAGTACGCCTATCGCTTCCGCGACGAGTACGACCTCGTCTGGTGGATCCCGTCCGACCAGCCCGGCCTGGTGCGCTCGACGCTGGCCCAGCTCGCGCCGCAGCTCGGGCTGCCCGGCCCGACCGCGACGGGCATCGACGAGGCGGCCAACGCCGTTCTCCAGGCGTTGCGCCGCGGCGACCCGACCCGCCGGTGGCTGCTGATCTTCGACAACGCCGACGAGCCGGACGACATCAGGGAGATCGTGCGTCCCGGGCCGGGACACGTGCTGATCACCTCGCGCAACCACCGCTGGGAGAGCGTCGTCGACACCGTCCCCGTCGACGTCTTCCCACGTCAGGAGAGCGTCGACTTCTTCCAGAAGCGCATGCGCAAGGCCATCAGCGACGCCATCGCCGTCGAGCTGGCCGAAGCCCTCGGCGACCTGCCGCTGGCGCTGGAGCAGGCGGCCGCGCTGCAGAGCGAGACCGGCATGGCGCCGGAGGAATACCTCAAGTTGCTCCAGCAGCGCACCAGCCAGCTGCTGAGCAAGGGCAAGCCCTCGGAGTACCCGGTCTCCATGACGGCCGCGTGGGGGCTGTCGGTGGCCAAGCTCAAGGAGAACCTGCCCGAGGCCATGGAGCTGCTGCGCTGCTGCGCCTTCTTCGGGCCCGAGCCCATCCCGCGCTCGGTGCTCGTCCCGGTCAAGGGGACGGTGCGACCCGTGATCGCCGACCTGCTCGCCGACCCGATCAAGCTGAGCGGGGCCATCGGCACGCTGGCCAAGTACGCCCTGGTACGGGTCGAGGTCGAGGCGAACCGGCAGGCCGGCGGCCAGCGAGGTCCGGGACGGCCGGCCACCCTCCAGGTCCACCGGCTGATCCAGGCCCTGCTGCGGGAGGAGCTCGACCAGGAGACCCAGGAGGAGATCCGGTCGGAGGTGCACTCGCTGCTCGTCGGCGCGCTGCCTCCGGCCGCCGACGACCCGACCAACTGGCCGCGCTACGACGCGCTGCTGGCCCACGTCAGGCCGGCCAGGGTGGCGGAGAGCCGCAGGGAGGAGGTCCGCGACTTCTCGATCAAGATGCTGACCTACCTCAGCTCCTCCGGCAACTACGCCGCGACCGGCAGCCACGTGACGTCGTTCCTCGACCGCTGGACGCAGGACTCCGGCCCGGAGGACCGGCACGTGCTCCAGGCCCAGCGGCTGCAGGGAGACCTGCTGCGCGACCAGGGCCGCTACGCCGAGGCGTACGAGCTCAACCAGGCCACCCTCGTCACTGTGCGCCGCGCGCTCGGCGCGGAGCACCGCGACACCCTCATCCTGCTCAACGGCATCGGCTCCGACCTGCGCGCGCAGGGCCGCTTCATCGACGCCAAGGAGCACGACGAGGAGTCGCTGCGCCTGCACAGGAAGGTGCTGGGCACCGAGGACGTCACCACCCTGCGGGCGATCAACAGCCTCGCCATCGACTACGGCCTGACCTCCGAGTACGTCCGCGCCAGGGAACTGCTGCTGGAGGCGCTGCGCGTGGCCCAGGGCGGCGCGACCGTGGTCACCCGCGGCACCGAGCTCAACCTGCGCACCGGCCTCGGCAGGGTCGTGCGGCTGTGCGGCGACTACCGCCAGGCGGTCGACGTGTGCGACGACGCGCTGATCTTCGGCCGCGAGTTCTTCGACGCCAACCACCCCAGGATCCTGCTGGCGCAGAAGGACCTCGCGATCGCCCTGCTGCGGTCCGGCGAGACGGAGGACGCCCTCGCCCAGGCCATCGACCTGCACGAACGCTACGTACGGCTGTACGGCGTCGACCACCCGAGCACCCTCGCCGCCGCCACCTGCCTGGCCAACTGCAACCGCGCCAACGGCAACGTGGAGGCCGCCTTCGAGCTGGCCTTCGACACCATGAACCGCTACCCGCGGATGTACGGCCCCGGCCACCCCTACAACCACGGCTGCGCCAGCAACGTGGCCCTGCTGCACCGCGTGCTCGGCGACGCGCAGGCGGCCCGCGAGCTGAACAGGAAGGCGCTCGACGGCATCGAGCGCAGGCTGGGCCGCGACCACCACTACTTCCTGCTCATCGCCATCAACTACGCCAGCGACCTGGCCGTGCTCGGCGACCTCAAGAACGCCTGCGAGGTCGGCGCGGAGGTCCACCAGCGGCTGAGCGCGCTGATGGGCGCCCGCCACCCCACGACCCTGGCGTCGGCCGCCAACCTGTCGGCCGACCTGGAGGCCGCCGGGCAGCAGGCGGAGGGCGCGGCGCTCTTCGACGCGACCATGCTCTCCTACCTGGAGACGCTGGGCCCAGAGCACCCGGACACGCGGGTGGCCGCCGAGCGGCGCCACCTCGACTGCGACTTCGACCCGCCGCCGGTCTGACCGGGCCCGGCCCCGCTCACCCGCCGGGCGCGAGCAGCTCGGGGGTGCGCGGGGCCGGCGGCGGCGCGGCCCCGGTCCGGTCCGTCAGGTCCGCCGGGCCGGCCGGGCCGGTCAGGCCGGCCACGTCGTCGGTCACGGCCTGCCGGATGTGGCTGATCAGCCGGTACAGGTCGCGGCAGAAGATCGACGGGTTGCGGAACCCGGTGCCCGGACGGTAGCGGTGGGGGTAGAGCCCGCCGCCGCAGATCCTGGCTAGCTCGCAGGCGGCGCACTCGTCCGAGAGGGCCCGCGCGCCGATCTGCCGGGCCGCGATGGAGGGCAGGAGCAGCGCCGCGTCGAAGGAGTCGCGGAAGGTGTGCAGCAGCGTTCCGGAGGCGCCCTCGTACGCGGACTTGAGCGTGTCGACCTGTTCGATGCTGCCGTCGGTCTCGATGACCACGACCGCGACCGGGGACAACCCGATGCCCTCGCTCCTGGACGGCCGGCCGCACACCAGCCGGATGATCTGGCTGAACATCCGGATCTGGGTCTCCCGCTCCGGCGCGCGGTACCAGCGGTCGAAGACGGCCACGAGCCAGTCGCCGTACGGGGAGCCGGTGGGGGACCAGCCGGGCGGGGGAGTCTCCCAGTTGCCGTGCGGCAGCAGGAAGTCCAGCACCGGCGGACGGAACCGCAGCAGCGCCTCGTAGGTCGTGACGGGGTCGTTGGCCAGGTCGAGGGTGCACAGCAGGCCGCCGAACAGGTGGCGGTAGCCGGGCGCGGTCAGGCGTTCGATGCCGGCCCGTACCTGCTCGTAGCTGCCCTGGCCGGAGGCGCGGCGGCGGTGGCGGTCGTGTCCCTCCTCGTCGCCGTCGACGCTGACGCCCACGTGGACGTCCAGGTCGGCGAACAGGCTCAGGAACGCCTCGTTGAGCAGGACGCCGTTCGTCTGCACACGGGTCACCAGCTCGATGCCGGGGCCGAGCGCGGTGCGCAGCGCGGTCAGCGCGTAGCGCATGTGGTCGACGCCGGCCAGCAGGGGTTCGCCGCCGTGCAGGATGACCTCGACGCTCTCCAGGCCGTTGGCCCGCGCGTGTTCGGCGATGCGGGCGGCCACGCGGTCGATCGTCGGGCCGGACATGCGGCGCGGCTGGCTGCGCCAGCTCTGGTCGGCCATCTCGTACATGTAGCAGTAGTCGCACGCGAGGTTGCAGCGGCTGTGGAGCTTGAGTATGAACTGCCTGAACGGAGTGGGCCGCCACCCTGACTCCAACAGTCTTCCCACATCGAGATCTGCGGGCCATTCGGCTTCGCCCACGCTGATCAGCTCCCGGGGCTGCGACGATGCTCGGTGGCCGAGTTCGTTCGTCCGCGGACCGGATTCCCCCGAACGAAGATCGCCAAACCGGGGATGCGGTGGGGCCCGTTTCCGGAAGGGCACGTGGCTTTTCATGTAAATCCAGTAGGGAATGTTGACTTAGCTCCGCGGGTTCCGTAGCTTCGTACGCATGAGCCAGGGCCTCTACCTGACCCGGCGCCCGCACGTGGACTTCGGCCACGTCGCCAGCGCGCAGTGTCGCTGATCACGCACCTCCGGCAGCCCCCGACCCCTGCGCAGTTCTCCCCAGAGGAACTTCTCGTGATCAACATCAGACATGCACTCCTCGCCGTGCTGCTCGCGACCGTGACCGTCGGCTGCGGCGCGGCCGAGGGCTCGGCGAAACCCGGCGGACCGGAGGTGAAGGAGCTCCGCTACCAGGGCAGCGCAGGCAACGTCACCTTCCCCGAACTGGCCGCGGAGCTCGGCTACCTCGGCGATCTCAAGCTCAAGTGGGTGGGCAACACCACCTCCGGGCCGCAGGACATCCAGTCCGCGGCCACCGGCCAGACCGACTTCGGCGGCGCCTTCGACGGCGCCGTCATCAAGCTCAAGGCGGCCAAGGCGCCGATCAAGGCGGTGATCGGCTACTACGGCTCGGACGAGAAGTCGTTCAACGGCTACTACGTCAAGGACGACAGCCCCATCAGGACCGCCCGCGACCTCATCGGCAAGAAGATCGGCGTCAACACCCTCGGCGCGCACCACGAGGCCGTCATCAAGGAGTACCTCAAGCGCCAGGGGCTGACCCCGGCCGAGATCGAGCAGGTCCAGCTCGTGGTGATCCCGCCGGTCAACACCGAGCAGGCCCTGCGCCAGGGACAGCTCGACGTCGGCACGCTCGGCGGCGTGCTCAAGGACAAGGCGCTCGAACGCGGCGGGCTGCGTCCCCTGTTCACCGACGTCGAGTTGTTCGGCCCGTTCACGGCCGGGTCCGTCGTGTTGCGCGAGGACTTCATCGCCGCGAACCCCGCCACCGTCAAGACCTTCGTCACCGGCTTCGCCAAGGCCATCGAATGGGCCCAGACCCACCCGCGTACGGAGGTCGTCGCCAAGTTCGAGCAGATCATCGCCAAGCGCGGGCGCAACGAGAGCACCGACACGGTGAAGCTCTGGAAGAGCACCGGCATCGCGGGCAAGGGCGGCGTGATCGACAGCCGGGAGTTCCAGCGGTGGATCGACTGGCTCCAGCGCGAGGGCGAGATCCGCCCCGGCCAGGTCAAGGCGAGCGACGTCTACACCAACGAGTTCAACCCCTACGCGAACGGGAACGGGTCATGACCGCCACGATCAGCGAGACCGGCGTCCGTACCAAGATCGGCATCCGGAACGTCGGCAAGGAGTTCCGGGTCAGGGACGCGGACGAGCCGTTCACCGCTCTGTCCGGGATCGACCTCGACGTCCGGGAAGGGGAGTTCCTCACGCTGGTCGGGCCCAGCGGGTGCGGCAAGTCCACGCTCCTCGACCTGGTCGCCGGGCTGACCGAGCCGACGTCGGGCGAGATCGTGGTCAACGGCGTGCCCGTCACCGGGCCCGGCCTCGACCGGGGGGTCGTCTTCCAGCAGTACGCGCTGTTCCCGTGGCGTACCGCCCTGGCCAACGTGGCGTTCGGGCTGGAGGCCAAGGGCGTGGGCAAGGCCGAGCGTACGGAACGGGCGCGGCGGCACCTGGAGCTGGTCGGCCTGTCCGGCTTCGAGGACCGCTACCCGCACGAGTTGTCGGGCGGCATGCGCCAGCGCGTCGCCATCGCCCGCAGCCTGGCCTTCGACCCCGACGTCCTGCTGATGGACGAGCCGTTCGCGGCGCTCGACGCGCAGACCCGCGAGTCGCTCCAGGAGGAGCTGCTGCGCATCTGGCAGCACACCCGCAAGACCGTCATCTTCATCACGCACGGCATCGACGAGGCCGTCTACCTGGGGCAGCGGGTCGCCGTCATGACCTCCAGGCCCGGCCGGATCAAGGAGATCACCGAGGTGGAGTTCGACTCGCGCGAGGGCGACCTGCGGGCCGACCCGCGCTTCGGGGAGTACCGGCACCACGTGTGGGGGCTGCTGCGCGACGAGGTCGCCGCGGCACAGGTGCAGGAGCGGAAGGCGGCGATCCGGCATGACTGACGCGCGCGCCGACGAGCGGACGCGGCCCGAGGGCGACGTCCACTGGTACGACCTGCCCGACGACGAGGCCGAGCCCGGCTCCGGCGAGCCCGCCGCCCCGGCCCGCCCCGTAGCCCAGGCCGACCCCGTCGCCCCCGCAGTGGGGGAGGGCCGGAGCCCCGGCGCGACCGGGCGGCGGGCGGACGGCGTGGCGCGGCGGCGGGTGGGGGACGCGGCCCGGCGGGTGGTCCGGAACTCGGCCGCCATGCTGATCGTCCTGGCCGCCTGGGAGGCACTGCCCCGCCTCGGCGTGGTGGACCCCGTGTTCGTGCCCCCGCTCTCCGAGAGCCTCGCCGCGGGCCTGGACCTGCTGCTCGCCGGCCAGCTCCCCGAGCACCTGGAGGCGTCGCTGGTGCGCTCGCTGTCCGGGTTCGGGCTGGCGATCGTGCTGGCCATCCCGCTCGGGCTGCTGATCGGCTGGTACAAGCCGGTCGCCGACTTCCTCACCCCGCTGCTGGAGGTCTTCCGCAACACCTCCGCGGTCGCGCTGCTGCCGGTCTTCACGCTCATCCTCGGCATCGGCGAGACGACGAAGGTGACGTTCGTCCTGTACGCCTGCTCCTGGCCCATCCTGCTCAACACGATCAGCGGCGTGAAGACCGTCGAGCCCCTGCTGATCAAGTCGGCCCGGTCGATGGGCCTCGGCCCGGTACGCCTGTTCCAGAAGGTGATCCTCCCGGCCGCAGTGCCCACCATCTTCACCGGCGTACGCCTGGCCGGCGCGTACTCGATCCTGGTCCTGCTGTTCGCCGAGATGGTCGGCGCCAAGGCCGGGCTCGGCTACCTCATCCTCGACGCCCAGTCCAGCTTCCGCATCCCCGACATGTACGCCGGCATCATCACGATCTCCGTGGTCGGCCTGCTGTTCAACCTGCTCCTGATCGGCGTCGAGCGCCGCTTCTCCACCTGGAGGACCACGTGACGAGAAAGCTCCACCTGAACGCCTTCCTCATGGGCGTCGGCCATCACGAGGCGGCCTGGCGGCATCCGCGCACCGAGCCGAGCCGCCTGACCGACGTCCGCCACTACCAGGAGCTGGCCAGGATCGCCGAGCGCGGCAAGCTCGACTCGCTCTTCCTGGCCGACGGCGTGGCCCTCCAGGGCAACGTCCGGCACAACGCGCTCGGCGGCCTCGAACCGCTCACGCTGCTGGCCGCCCTCGCCTCGGTGACCGACCACATCGGCCTGATCGCGACCGTGTCCACGACGTACAACGAGCCCTTCCACGTGGCGCGCAAGTTCGCCTCCCTCGACCACATCAGCGGCGGCCGGGCCGGCTGGAACATCGTCACCTCCGCCAGCGAGGCCGAGGCGCTCAACTTCGGCGTCGAACGCCCCGCGCACGCCGCCCGCTACGCCAGGGCCGACGAGTTCCTGGACGTCGTCGGCAAGCTCTGGGACAGCTGGGAGGACGACGCCATCCTGGGCGACCGCGCGGGCGGCCTGTACGCCGACACCGGCAAGATCCACCCGATCGAGCACGCGGGCCGCCACTTCGCCGTCAGGGGCCCGCTGAACACCTCGCGCTCGCCGCAGGGCCGTCCGCTGCTGGTCCAGGCCGGGTCGTCGGAGGACGGCAAGGAGTTCGCCGCCCGGCACGCCGAGGCCGTCTTCACCGCCCAGCAGACGCTGGAGGAGGGCCAGGAGTTCTACACCGACATCAAGCGGCGGCTGGCCGCCCACGGCAGGCAGCCCGGCGACGTGCTCGTCCTGCCCGGCATCTCGCCGATCATCGGCTCGACCGAACGGGAGGCGCTGCATTTGGAGAAGGAGCTCGAAGACCTGATCATCCCCGCGTACGGCCTGGCCCAGCTCTCCCACATGACCGGCATCGAGCTGAGCGAGGACGACCTCGACCGGCCGCTGCCCGACGTGCCCACGGAGACCGAGGGCGCGCAGAGCCGGCGCAAGCTCGTCATCGACCTGGCCAGGCGGGAGCGCCTGACGGTCCGGCAACTGCTCAACCGCCTGGCCGGCGGACGCGGCCACCGGGTGGTCGCCGGCACGCCCGAGCAGATCGCCGACCAGCTCCAGGAGTGGTTCTTCACCGGGGCCGCCGACGGCTTCAACATCATGCCGCCGCTGCTCCCGTCGGGGTTGTCCGACTTCGTCGACCACGTCGTGCCGGAGCTGCAGATCAGGGGCCTGTTCCGGTACGAGTACGAGGGCCGTACCCTCCGCGACAACTACGGCCTGACCCGGCCCGCCTCCCGCTACGCGGCCAGGCTGGAAGCGGCGGTGGCCGGATGAGCGTCGTCACGCTGGTCGGCAACCCCCGCGAGGGCTCCAGGACGAGAAGCGTGGCCGTCGAGGCCGCCGAGGCCGTCGCGCGGCGGCTCGGCCTCCCGGGCACGAACGACGTGGTCGACCTGTCGGCGCTCGGGCCGCACCTGCTCGCCCCGGGGCCCGCGCCCGGGGTCGAGGTGGCGCTGGAGCTGGTCGCCGAGGCGAGGGTGCTGGTCGTGGCCAGTCCCACCTACAAGGGCACCTACACCGGGCTGCTGAAGGCGTTCGTGGACCGGCTGCGGCCGGAGGCGCTGGCCGGGGTGGTGGCGCTGCCGCTGCTGGTCATGGGCGACCCGAAGCACACGCTGGCGGTCGAGGTGCACCTGCGGCCCCTGCTGGTCGAGCTGGGCGCGACCGTGCCGACGCCCGGGCTCGCCGTAGTGGAGTCCCAGCTTCCCGGGCTGGGGGAGATCCTGAGCGGGTGGGCCGACCGGGTCGCGCCGCAGGTGGCCGCGGCGCTCGCCGTCGGGCAGCCGGCCACCGCGTAGAGCGGGCGGGGGCGCGGGGTCAACGCCGGTCGCCGGACCGGAGCGCCCCCGCCGCCTGACGCGGGTGCCTCACCAGGGAGAGGGAGCAGGAGGCGGGGTGACCGGCGGGCGGTCGTCGCAGGTGAGCGTGTTGGGGAGGAGCCAGGACGCCAGCCAGCCGTCGTTGCCGCCGCCGTCGGCCAGGGAGAACTCCGAGCCCGCCGGGGTGAAGTGGAAGGTGCCGCAGTTGTTGACCGGGACCGCGCCCACGTTGCGCGCGTCCACGTTCGCGAAGGTGGCCGAGCCGGCGGCGCGGGCGCTGAGCACCGAGGTGCCGGTGCCGTCCACTCTGATGTCCTCGAAGTGCAGGTTCTTGATGGAGTACAGGTCCTTGACCGGCCAGTCGGCGACCAGCATGACGGCGTTGTAGGTGTTGTCCAGGTAGTGGTCGCCGGTCACCCGGACGTCGGCGTCGATGTCGTGCTCCAGGGCGTAGAACCAGATCGCGCCGAGGCCGATGTTCCAGTTCAGCTCGTACGTGCCCGCCCGGACGGTGGTGTTGCCGGTGATGTCCAGGCGGCCCGCGAACGGCTCGGCGCCGAAGCGGGAGCCGACCTGGAGGGCGCTGCCCTCGCGTACGGGATCGGCGATCAGGTTGGCCGAGACCGTGTTGTCGGTGCCGCCGTAGAGGGCGATGCCGTTGGCCAGCACCGGCGTCTGCACGGTGTTGTGGTCGAACGTGTTGCGCGCGTTCGCCGTCCTCTCCGACCACATCGCCAGGCCGTCGTCGCCGGAGTTGCGGACGAAGGTGTGCGACACGACCGAGCCGGTGACGCCGGTGTGGAAGTTGAGCCCGTCGGCGATCTGGTCGGCGATCACGTTGCCGGTGACGCGGGCGCCGCTCATCGGGCCGTCGAACCACAGGCCGACCTTCGTGTGGTGGATGTAGAGGCCCTCGATCGTGGAGTCGCTCATCGCGCCGCCGATGCCGTTGACCTGGTCGGTGTCGATCCGCTCGCGTACGTCGCCCTCGATCGCGAACCCGGACAGGTGCACGTTCCTGCTGCCGCCGTCCTTCGCGTCCTTGCCGTAGAAGCCGACGCCGGTGTGGACCGAGCCGTCGGGCGCCGGGGTGTCCAGCGTGACCTGGCGGCCCTTGATGATCGTGTACCAGCTTCCCGCGCCGATGATCGTCACGTCGTCCACGACGATGTGCCGGTTCACCTGGTACGTGCCGGGCGGGACGTACACCTTCAGGTGGGCGCGCCGGGCGAAGGCGACGGCCCGGTCGAAGGCGGCCGAGGACTCCCGGCGGCCGGTCGGGTCGGCGCCGAAGGCCAGCACGTTCGCCGCGCGCGGCTCGATCCGCGGCGGGGCGACGAGCTCGGAGTCCAGCAGGTCGACGACCGTCCAGGCGGCGCCGGAACTCGCCGTGAGCCGGATCCGGTCACCCGCCCGGTACGTCCGGCCGAGCGGCAGGCGCTGCTCGTCGTAGAAGTGGCTGGGCCGGAACGGCTTGGCGATCGCCGGGGCCGGGGTGGTCGCGGCGGGCACGCAGGAGCACTCGGTGATCCACCAGTCGGGGTGCAGCAGGTCGGCACCGGGGTCGTTGGTGAACGGGTACTGGTTGTAGAGCCACGAGTACTGCGAGGTCAGCGTCATGGTCGCGGTGCGCCTGCCGTTCACGGCCACGTCGAGCGGCGCGGTGATGCCGCCGCCCGAGGGCGCGTCGGGGATGCTGTAGCGCACGGTGATCGCGTTGGCCGCGGCCGGGAGCGTGAATTCGACGTGCTGCCCGGGTGTCAGCCTGACGGCCCGCCGCCCGGACGCCTCGGCGGGCAGCGTGTACGCGGCGCGGTCGGGGCCGATGACCGTGCCGTCCGTCGCGGCGTTCTCGGCCTCCTGCTCGGCGAAGCCGACGCGCGCGCCCCTGCCGGCCACCAGCGCCGGATCGAGGGCGGCCCGCGTCACCACCGGCCGCGCTCCCGCGGCGGCGGCCTGGGCGGGGGCGGCGAGCGGCGCGAGGGGGAGGCCGAGAGCCGCGGCGAGCACCGCCACGACTCTCCTCAATGTGCTCGTGCGTGACATCGCAAGCTCGATTCTCTCGGGGGGTGAGGTGACAGTAGGACCCCACGACCCCGGGACACAAGGCTCGTGCGAAAGAGTTTCGTAACGTTGTTGTCGAGCTTCTCGTCTCTATCGGCTTCTTGCGTGAGCTACGCAAACGGCTTGCGTGGTTTGCGGGCCGGCGTCAGGGGAGCCAGCTCACCTTGCCGTGCAGCGCGGCGTACCCGGCGAAGGCCACCGCGTCGATCAGCGTGTGCGCGACCACCAGCGGCATCGCCCGCCCCCATCGCTGGTACAGCCGCCCGAAGACCAGGCCCATGACCACGTTCCCGACGAACCCCCCGAACCCCTGATACAGGTGGTACGACCCCCGCAACACCGACGACACCGCCACCGCCCGCCACGGCCCCCAGCCCGCTTGGTCCAGCCGGTGCAGCAGGTAACCGGCGACCAGAACCTCCTCCAGCACCCCGTTCTGCACGGCGGCCAGCAGCAACACCGGCACCCGCCACCACACGTCCGGCAACTGCCCCGGCACCACCGTCAGGTTGACGCCGATCGCCTGGACCACCAGGTAGAAGGCCAGCCCCGAGCCGCCGATCGCGGCCGCGAGCAGCGCGCCGCGCAGCGTGTCGCGGCCCGGCTCGCGCAGGTCCACCCCGATCGTCCGCAACGACTCGCCCGACCGCACCATCAGGTACGCCACCAGCGCCACCGGAGCCACCGAGATCGCGATGTCGACGAGCTGCAACGTCAGGTCCAGCCACGGCCGCCCCGGGGCCAGCGACCCGACGAGCACGGCCTGCTGCCCCTTCAGCTCCCGGGGCGCGGTCAGCGCGCCGATCAGCCGGACCAGCGAAAGCACCGCGCTGGCGCCGAGCGAGACCGACAGCACGACGAGGATCTCGGCTCTGATGAGCCTGGGGCCGAGGGCCGGAGCGGGGGCGAGTGACTGGGTGTGCATGGGCCGCAGGGTAGCCTCCCGCCGCTCCGATGCGGATAAAGGCCCCATTGTCGGCGGGTCCCGAGGGGTCGGCTGTGCTGCCGACCGTGCTTCAGGCCGTCGTCCAGTGGCGGAGTTTGTCGGGGTTGCGGATCACCCAGATGTGCTTGATCCGGTCGCCCGCCACCTCGAACGCGAACACCGTCACGACGGCGCCGCCCTGCTCCGCCACCAGACCGGGCTGGCCGTTGACCGTACGCTCCAGGAACGTCATGTCGTCGGGCCTGCGGCGGGCGATCTCCATCCAGGCGCGGGCGATCTGCTCCCCGCCCTCGATGGGGTGCTGGAACGTGGTGGCGCGACCGCCGCCGTCGGCGACCGCCGTGGCGTCGGGATCGAGCAGCGCGATCAGCGCGCCGATGTCCTTGGCCTCCCACGCCTGCTTGAACTCCCTGACGACGACACCGCCGCCGCCGACCGGCCGGGCCGTCGCGGTCGGGGACGGCCGCGCGGCCCGAACGCGGCGGCGGGCCGAGGAGGCCAGCTGGCGGCAGGCCGCCGGGGTGCGGCCGACGATCTCGGCCACCTCGGCGAAGGAGTGGCAGAAGACGTCGTGCAGGATGAACGCGACACGTTCGGCCGGGGTCATCGACTCCAGCACGACGAGGAAGGCCATGTTGACCGACTCGTCCAGGGTGACCCGGTCGGCCGGGTCGGCGGCGGTGCCGTCGGGCAGCGGCTCGGGGATCCATTCGCCCACGTAGGTCTCGCGCCGGGCCCGTGCCGAGCCGAGCAGGTTGAGGCAGACGCGGCTGGCGACCGTCGTCAGCCAGGCGCCGGGGGACCTGATGGCGTCCTGCTCCTGCCGGGACATGGCGTACCAGCGGGTGTAGGTCTCCTGCACGGCGTCCTCGGCCTCGGCCAGCGAGCCCAGCAGCCGGTAGGCGAGGTTGGTCAGGTGACGCCGCTCGCTCATGATCGCGTCCAGGCTCGGGTCGGATCGGGTGGTCATGGCGGCCGTCGCTCCCTCTGTCGGGTTGTCCTCACCGGTACGACAGGACGGGACGCCGGAATGTGAGGCGGCGTAACCGGCCTGACATTCCTCGGGGCCGCGTTGTCGAACCGCTGAGACCAGCACATCATCCAGCGAACAGGGAGCTCTCAGACATGACGACCACCTCGATTCCGGAGACCACGTTCGCCGACGCGGCGACCGCCGAGCGTCTGGAACGGGCGGCGGCGGCGCTGACCGCGCACGGCTTCACCGTCGAGATCCTCGACGACGCAGCCGCCGCGCGTGTCCGCGTCCAGGAGCTCATCCCCGACGGCGCCAGCGTGTTCACCGGGGCCAGCGAGACCCTCCGCCTGTCCGGCATCGACGCCGACATCAACACCGGCGGCCGGTACGACGCCGTCAAACCGCGCACCCTGGCCATGGACCGCGCCACCCGGGCGGAGGAGATCCGGCGGCTGCGGGCCAGCCCCGACGTCGTCGTGGGTAGCGTCCACGCGGTCACCGAGACCGGTTCCCTCGTGGTCGCCTCGGGCAGCGGAAGCCAGCTCCCCGGCTACGCGGGCGGCGCCGCGCGCGCGATCTGGATCGTCGGGGCGCAGAAGGTGGTGCCCGACCTGAGCACCGCGCTGCGTCGCGTCGAGGACCACTGCCTGCCGCTGGAGAACGCCCGTACGCAGGAGGTCCACGGCTGGCCCAGCGCCGTCAACCGGCTGCTCGTCCTCAACGCGGAATACCAGCCCGGACGCGGCACCGTGCTGCTGCTCCGCGAGGCCATCGGGTTCTGAACGCCCGCCTGCCGGTCCGGATGTCACACTTCGCGCCCCGCGGCTCTCTCAGGGGGCATGAACGACAACATCCTCATCACCGGCGCCACCGGCGCCCTCGGACGCCCGCTGGTCGAGCTGCTCACCGCCCAAGGGGCCAAGGTACGTGCCGTCACCCGGTCCGCGGCCGGGGTGCGCCTGCCCGCCGGGGCCGAGGCCGTCGAGGGCGACCCGGCCCGTCCCGAGACCCTGGCCGAGCACCTGGACGGCGTCACCGCCGTGTTCCTGCACCCGCGCGCCATCGGCGACGCCGCGCCCGCCCTGCTCGCCCGCGCCGCCGAGCGCGGGGCGCGCCGGGTGGTCGCCCTGTCCGCGATGAACGCCGACGACCCCCTCGACGAGCAGCCCTCCCGCTTCCGCGGCGACCGGAACGCGGAGGCCGAGGCCGCCGCCATGGCCAGCGGCCTGGAGTGGACCAGCCTGCGTGCCGCCTCCTTCGCCGGGAACGCCCTCCAGGCGTGGGCCCCGCAGATCCGCGCCGGCGACGTCGTCCGGTACATGTACGCAGGCTTTCAGGAGGTGCCGATCGACGAGCGGGACCTGGTCGAGATCGCGGCCAGGGCGCTGCTCGGCGGGCAGGCCGGGCGCCGGCTCGAACTGACCGGGCCCGAGTCGCTGACCCACGCCCGGATGGTGGCCGTGATCGGCGAGGCGATCGGCCGCCCGCTGCGCTTCGAGGAGATCCCGCCGGAGGCGGCCGGGCGGCACATGGTCGCGGGCGGCCTGCCCGAGCCGTTCGTCCGCGCCCTGCTGGCCAGGTACGCGCGCCACGCCGAGCACCCGCAGCACCCGGTCACCGGGGACGCGGCCATGGTGCTCGGCCGTCCACCTCGCACCTTCGCCGCCTGGGCCACCGCCCACGCCGCGGCCTTCCGCCCCCACCCTTGAGCCCCCGTGACCGCCGTCCGGCGCCGTACGAGACCCGCTGGAGCCTCATGCGCCGCACTCCTGGCTGCTCTGGCCGATCGGCACGCTCAAGGCCGCCGCCGCGGCCGGGCTCGTCCTGTACTTCGTCTGCGCCCTCTACACCCGCCTGCGCGTGGGCGACCGGTCGCCGCAGTTCTTCCTGGCGATCGTGTTCCTCGCGACGGCGGTCCTCACGCCGGCGCTGGACCCCGCGCTGGTGGTACGGGTGTGAACGGTCAGTCCCGCTCGGGGACGGCCAGCTCGCCGAGCAGCGACCAGTCGTCCTGCGGGACGGTCGCGTTCACGATCCGCGGCGTCTCGGCCAGGTAGCCGGGCAACACCTGCTGGGCCTGCTTGAAGTGCGCCGAGTTCACGTGCGCGGCCCCGGCGTCGCCGTCGCGGAACGCCTCGACCAGGACGTACTCGGCCGGGTCGTCGAGGCTGCGCGACCAGTCGAACCACAGGCAGCCCGGCTCGGCGCGGGTGGCCTCGGTGAAGTCGGCGGAGAGCTCCGGCCAGCGGTCGGCGTACTCGGACAGGACACGGAACTTCGCGGTGATGAAGATCATGACGGTGACTCCCACGGTCGGCGGCGTTACGGCACGAGACTAGCCGCACCCCGCCGCCCGGCCGTGGCGGCCCTCACGCGCGTCGCGCCGTCCCGGGGCCCCGCCGTTCCGTCACTTGATCACGCCGCAGGCGGTACGGCCGCCCGCGTCGCCCGTCCTGAGCGTGGCCTCGTCCGGGCCGGAGGGGGCGTAGCGGGTGGGGATGTTGGCCAGGTTGTCGGGGAGCGCGTGCACGACGACCGCGCTGCCGTCGGCGTCGGTCAGCTCGCGCAGCCCGAACCGGTCGGTGACGACCGACACCGCGCCCGACCCGTCCTTGCCGACCAGCAGCGGCGGCAGGTCGCCCGCGTGCCCGGCGTGGGTGCCGCCGGCCAGGTCGAAGTGGCCTCCGGCGGTGAAGAAGGGGGAGACCTGGCCGGTCGCGGGATCGACGGCCTTGGGGTCGCAGACGCCCGTCGTGTGGATGTGGAAGCCGTGGAAGCCGGGCGTCAGGCCCTTGACCGAGACCGAGACGCGCGCCGTACCGAACCCCTCGCGCAGGATGCTGAGCCGCCCGACGGCGACGCCGCGGGTGTCCCGGATGACCACCGGGCGCGGGTCGCCCTGCCGCGACGCGGTGGCGTCGGCGACCGCGCCCGCGCCGATGGTGGCGACCCCGGCGGCGAGCGCGAGGCAGAGTGCCAGGTGTGTCCGGCTGAGCGCCGGGCGCATCCGGTCGAACGTCCGTGCCTTGGGCATGGCGAACCGTCCCTCGATGAGGCGGAGATGTGCGGACTCATCGAGGGTATGGGCCGGGTACGCCGCCTGTCGTATAGCTCTTGATCCCCCGGTCGGGGTTATGGGACCGCGCCGGGGATCCAGTCGGGGATCCGGTCGGGGATCCAGGAGTCGTGGAAACCGGCCGGGAGGCCGCGCGGTGTCGGAGCGGGGGTCACCTCATTCCCCCCGCCCCGCCCGGCTCCCCGGCGTCGTCCAGGTCCAGGTCCTCGTCCTGGCCGGGGAACGCCTGGTCGGGGTCGGCAAAGGCCTGGTCGGGGTCGGGGAGGATGCGGTCCGGGTCCTGCGTGGGGCGGTCGGGGGCGCAGTCGGCGTCGCAACCGCCGAACCGGCCGGTGTCGAGCGGCGTGAACGCCCTGGCGGGCACGCCCTTCAGCGCGGCCGTCATGGTGTCCTTCCAGATCGGCCCCGGCAGCGAGGCCCCGGCGACGTAGGGGAAGTACCGGCCGCCGATCGTGGTGCCGACCAGCCTGTGCCGCTGCGACCCGCGCGGGTCGCCGATGCTGACGGCCCCCGCCAGATCCGGGGTGAACCCGGCGAACCAGGCGGAGGCGTACTTGTCGGTGGTGCCGGTCTTGCCCGCCGCCGGGCGTCCGATGCCGCCGACCGAGCGCATCGTGCCCTTGGTGAACACCCCTTGCAGGACGTGCGCGGTCGCGTCGGCGACCGCCGGGTCCAGCGCCTGGCGGCACGACGGCCGGTACGAGGTCGTCCGGCCGGTGGCGGCGTCGGTGATCTTGGTGATCGCCGTCGGCTCGCAGTACTTGCCCCGCGCGGCGATGGCGGCGTACGCGTTGGCCACGGTCACCGGGTCGGTCTCGTTGATGCCGAGCGTGAACGTCTCGAACTCCTGCAACTTGTTCCCGTCGGCCCGGACGATGCCCAGCGACTTGGCCGTCTCCACCGTCGGGCACAACCCCACCCGCTCCTGAAGGGCCATGAAGAAGGTGTTCACCGAGCCCCACGTGCCGGTGCGCAGCGTCTTGAAGCCGGGCGAGCCCTCGTCGTTGGTGACCGTCCAGGACGGGTCGCCGATGTTCTCCTTGCGGCAGTTCTTGAAGGAGGCGGTGGAGGGGGCGTTGTAACCGTTGCCCACATTGATGCCGTCGTCCACCTTCATGCCCTGCTTGAGCGCAGTGACCAGCGTGAACGTCTTGAACGTCGAGCCCGCCTGGAAGCCGATCAGCCCGCCGTGCCGCATGTCGGCCGCCGCGTTGAAGGAGATCTGCTTCTTCCTGGCGGAGGAGCCGTAGGCGCCGGCGGCGGCCATGGCCCTGATCGCGCCGGTGCCGGGCTGGACCAGGGCCTCGGCGGCCAGGGCGTTGTCCGTGGCGTTCACGTGCTTCTTGATCGCCTGCTCGGCGGCGGCCTGGGCCTTCGGGTCCAGCGTGGTGTAGATCTTCAGGCCGCCCTGGGCGAAGGCCCGTTCCCTGGCCCGCTGCGTACGGCCGAAGGCCGGGTCGCCGAGCAGCTCGTGCCGGACGTACTCGCAGAAGTACGGATAGGAGCTGTCGCCGCAGCCGTTGGGCTGCCGGACATTACGGAAGCCCAGCTTCTTCGCCTTGGCCGCGGCCGCCTGCTGCGGTGTGATCCGGCCCAGCTGCGCCATCCGGTCGAGCACCACGTTGCGCCGGGTGAGCAGCAGCGCGCGCGCCTTCTTCCCGCGGTTCGGGTCGGTCGTGTTCGGATCCTGCACGGCGCCCGCCAGCGTGGCGGCCTGGGCCAGGTCGAGCTTGGCCGCCGGGACGCCGAAGAAGCGCTTGGCCGCCGCCTGCACGCCGTTGGCCCCCGCCCCGAAGTAGGCGATGTTGAGGTAGCGGCGCAGGATCTCGTCCTTGCCGTACTTCTGCTCGACGCCCATCGCGTACCGCAGTTCCTTGAGCTTGCGGGCGTAGCTGGCCTCCAGGGCCCGGTTCTTGTCCTGTTCGCTGTCGGCCGCGTTGAGCAGCACCTGCTTGACGTACTGCTGGGTGATGCTCGAACCGCCCTGGCTGAGCCGGTTGGAGGTGAAATTCGTGACCAGGGCGCGCAGCGTGCCCTCCACGTCGATCGGGCCGTGCTCGTAGAACCGGTCGTCCTCGATCGCGACGATCGCCGTCCGCATCACGCCGGCGATCTGGTCCAGCCGGACGACCTCGCGGTTCTGGTCGTAGAACCGGGCGATCACGTTGCCCTCGGCGTCGTACACGGTGGAGGTCTGCGAGAGTGGCGGCTCCTCCAGCACCATCGGCTTGAGGTTCAGCTCCTCGGTGGCGGAGACGACCAGTGTGCCGGTGCCGCCGACGGCGGGCAGCGTGATCGCCGCGGCCAGCAGTCCGGCCGACACCGCGGCGACCGTCAGCCGGGCGATGTTCGACAAGCGGTTGGGCATGCGGGGGACCTCCGGGCGGAAGTGTGGACAAGCCCGGACATGACAGCACACGACGAAAGGCGACGTCCAAGACCGATATCGACCCGTCTGTGATATCGGATCGGATATCGCCCCAGCGTGCGGGCCACGCGCGAGCAGGTCGCGCGTGGCGGCGCCGCCCGGCGGTCAGAGCAGGGTCGGCGCGACCGGCCGCACCTGGTTCTCGATGTGCTCCTTCAGCCGCATCAGGTCCTGGCGCAGCTTGCGCGCGGGATGCGCGCCGAGCAGGCCGGCGATGGCGTGCCCGGCAGCCCCGGCAATGGGGTTGTAGCACAGATGGACCTGGACGCGCGTCCTGCCGTCGGACTGGGCGTCCACGCGCAGCACGCCGGTGTGGGCGATGAGCTCGCCCTCCGTGGACTTCCACGCGATCTCCGCGCCCTCCTCCCGCTTGGTCTCGGTGGCGGTGAACCGGATCCGCGTCCCGGCCGGGCCCCTGATCACCCAGTGGGAACGCAGTTCGTCGGCCGACAGCCGCACCTCCTCCACGTCCGGCATGAAGCGCGGGAACAGCGAGTAGTCGCTCACCATCGGCCACACGGCCTCCAGCGGCGCGGCGATCGAGACGGCGGCGTTGACGTGGATCGCCTCGCGGCCGGCGTTGACGCCGGTGAGGCGGCGCAGCGGCAGGTTCGTCGCCGCGCGGACGGCCAGCGCGGACGCCGCGCACCGGGTCAGCCAGGACAGCGGCCTCGGCAGCCCCTTGGTCATCGCCCAGATCGAGGCCGCGGCCCCGCCCGCGAGCAGCCGGGTCGTGGGCGACCAGCGCTGCTGCATCAGCTCGGGCACCGCCCTGCGCCGCCGCCCCTGGCCCTGCAGCCGGGGCACGGCGGATCCGTCCTGGTGCACGTGCCAGTTGGTCTCCACGTGCCTGACGCCCGGGATGCGGCGCACCTTCTGGCGGGCGCGCTCGTCCTCGCCGGCCAGCACGTCGCCGGTGAGCGTCACGACGCGCTCGTGCACGTCCACCTCCACCGCGTGCGGGTGGCTGATGTGGCGGCCCAGCTCGGCGCGGACGCGCTCGTGCAGGACGCGGTCGTCGGCCGAGCCGCCGGTCAGGCGGTACCTGGCCGCCGCGGCCGACCCGCGGCCCCGGTTGGACAGGTCGCGGCCGAAGACGGTCAGGCCGTCGCGCACCTCGTGCGTCGCGTGCGACCCCTTGTCGCGTACGCGGGCGCGGCGCGTGCGTCCCCGGTCCGGATCCAGCAGGTACGTCACCACGGCCCCGGCGCAGGCGCCGGCCACCGCCGCGACGACCGGGTGCGACCGCCTTCGCCGCTCGGCCCGGACGAGCTGGAAACGGCGTGGAGCCGGTTGCCGCAGTTCTCCGTTGATGGGGGTGATCCCCCGAAAAGCAGTCGTGCGCATGACCATAATCCCCCTCGCTCGCACTTCCCGCTGGCCGTGGGCTACCCCGCAGGTCGCGCCGCTAACGGGCGTCCGTCAGGAGGCGTGACCGCCCCCGATATCGGGCAGATGGCCACAATCGGGGTAATTAAGGGAGTTCGGGGATGAAAAGCACTGTTCGCGCCGCGAAGCAGGCGTTCTGGATCGACGCCGGGCACGCCGGGACGCAGGAGCACTACGGCGAGCAACTGCGCAGGTGGCGGCACGCGTTCGCGGCCACGGGCGGGGAGCCGGGCGCGAGCGGCGTCACGCTGGACCCCCTGCACTTCGCGCTGGCCGCCTGGGAGGTCGCCACCGGGCCGGTCGCCGACTCCCCCTACGTACGCACCCATCCCCGCGTCCTGGACGCCACCTGCCACCGCGCCGAGGACGGCCGCGACCCGCTGGCCGTGGTCGAGCTGGCCGCGCCGCCGCCCGTACCGCTGCCGGACGGCTGGTCGAGCTGGCGGCACGTGGGCGAGCAGCCGTACGCGGCCGGGCCGGAGGGCAGCCCGACCGTGCTGAGCACGCTTGAGCTGCGCATCCCGCTGTCCGGCGACCGCCTGCCGACACCCACCCGGCCGCGCGCCGAGGGGCTGCCCAACCTGGACGACGCCCAGGCCTCGCTGGAGGCGTTCGTGGCCGAGCTGAACGCGGCGGTCACCCCGTTCCTGCGCGAGCTGGACGGCGTCGAGGGCGTACCGGAGACCGACGGCGCGACGATGGTGCAGTGGCTGCGCACGCAGATCGAGGCCGACAAGGCCACCGCGGAGGCTGCGGGCGCCGGGCCCTGGCGCTACCTCACGACCTCCGGCGCCGCCCCCGGCCCGGTACGCCAGGGCACCGGCGGCGCGCGGCGGCTGGAGTTCGGCGGCCGGCGGACGGTCACCCGCGTCGGCTTCCACGACGACGACCTGCTGCACCCGGTCGAGGCGATCCACATCGCCCTGCACGACCCGGCCGACGTGATCGCCCGCTGCGGCGCCGAGCTGGCGCTGCTGAACGAGCACACCCCGGCCCTGTCCGCCGCGCGCGACGCCGGGGCCGGCGCCCCCTGCCCGCAGTGCGGCGAGGGGGCCGGCTCCCCGTGCCAGACCCTGCGCCACCTCGCCTACGGCTACCGGCTGCGCCTCGGCTGGCGCCCCGAATGGAGCCCGGCCCGCTGACCGTCAGAGATGGTCGCCGTCAGAGGTAGTTGCCCTCGCCCTGGGGGCGGAGGCCGTCTGGGCGGGCCAGGGCGCGGCCGGTGTGCAGGCCGAGCTGCTGCTGGCGGGCGGCGGCCTGCTGGAGCTGGAGCCCGGCCTGGATGCCCTGGAACACGCCCTCCAGCCAGCCCACGAGCTGACCCTGCATGACCCGGATCTCCATCTCGGTCGGCGTCCCGCCGTTGGGCGTGGGCCGCAGGCGTTCGAGCTCGTCGCGCAGCTCGGGCGCGACCGAGTCGGCGACCTCCTTGATCGCCTGCTCGTAGATGCGGTGCATGCGCTCCCTGGCACGCTCTTCCAGGTGCACCCCCTTGGCCTCCTCCAGCAGGCTGCGGGCCATCGCGCTCACGCGGAGCAGTCGTGCGGGCTCCTCGACGCGTTCGATGTCGGTCCTCACGGCATCGCGCAGGTCGTGCTCCCGCTGATCGTCCCCCGAAGCCGGATGCGGCGTCGTCGTCATGTCTACAGTCCTCATTCATGCAGGTAGACGGCTCGTGCCGCCAGGAACAGCCCTTCCCGGTGCCTCGCCGTTCACTCGTGGAGCGGCCGGAATCCTGGGTAGGGGTCCTCCTCATGAACCGGGAGAACGACGATCCCGAGGACGAGTTCTTCGCGCCCGTGCTGCGCGAGCCGCCGCCTCCGGACGAGATCAGCCGCTCCGGCGTGGTGAGCGACACCGGCGTGCCCGACGTGCACGGCGGCGGCGAGGGACACTGGCCGGCCTCGCCGCCGCCCTCGAACGCGCTCGGCCTGCGCCTGCTGGCCGCCGCGCTGGCGCTGCTCGCCGGGATCGTGCTGGCGGTGCTCGCGCTGCTGGCCGGACGGGCGTTGCTGGCGCTGCCGCCCGCGGCCCTCGCGGTGGCCGCCGCCGTCTACCTGGTGGTGTTCGCCAGGCGGCGCTCGCGCGAGGACGGCGGCCCGCCGACGTTCGGGTAGCGCGTCGCGCCGGGTTTCACCTCGTTCCTGTGGGTACACGCCCGATGAGGGGAAGAGGAGCTGTGATGTCTCTCATCGACCGTGATTGTGTGCGCCAGTTGCTGGAGTCGGAGCACGCCGACGCGACGCTCGTGTTCGTCCGGGGCGACTGCGTCGTGCTGCGGGCCGGGGAGATCGACGACGCCCACAGGGGACTCGTGATCGCCAGCCGCGAGGACGTCGTCGCCCAGCTGCCCGACGGCGGCGCACTGAGCGAGCAGGCCCTCGACGACCTGGCCGTACGGCTCGACAACGTGGTGCGCGACCTGGGCGCCTGAGCCTCAGCCGGACCGCGCGAGCAGGTCCGCCAGGCCGGTCGGCGCACGGCCGGTGAGCCGCCGTACGTCGTCGCTGACCCCCTCCAGCTCCCCGGCGGCGATCGCCAGGTAGGTGGACACCCAGGCGTCGACCTCCCAGCCGGGCGCCCCGTAGGACCTGCGTGATTCGTACGCCTCCTCGACCGTCTCCGGGTGGTAGCTGATCGCGCGCCCGGTCGCCGCGGTGAGCGTGGCGGCGACCTCGTCGAGCGTGAGAGCCTCGGGGCCGGTCAGGTCGTAGGTGCGGCCCGCGTGCGCGCCGGGGTCGAGCAGCACCGCGACGGCCGACTCGGCGATGTCGTCCTGGGCCACGGCCGCGATCCGGCCCTGCCCGGCCGGTCCGCGGATCACGCCGTCGGCGCCCGCCAGGCCGGGCAGGAAGTCGGCGTAGAGGTTGTCGCGCAGGAACGTGAACGGCAGGCCGGCGGCCCGGATGTGCTGCTCGGTGACCCAGTGGTCGCGCGCCAGCGTGAACGTGGCGTCGGGGGCGGCGCCGTAGAAGGAGACGTACACCAGGTGGCGCACGCCGGCCGCCTGCGCCGCGGCGACGAACGTACGGTGCCGGTCGACGCGGTCGGCGCTCTCCGACGCCGACACGAACAACACCGTCGAGGCCCCTTCGAGCGCCCGGTCCAGCGCGGCGCGGTCGCCGTAGTCGGCCTCCACCGCGCTCGCCCCCGGCAGCCCGGCGGCGGCCTGCCCGGCGCGGCGGGACACCAGCCGCTGTTCGACTCCGCGGGCGGCGAGCAGGGCGGCGATCCGGCCGCCGAGCCGGCCCGTGGCCCCGGTGGTGACGACGAAGCTCATGACCCGAGATCTTCCGCCGTCATGTCCGGAATCTGCAAGCCGCCACGTCCACCAGGGGAAAGACGCCGCGGGCCCCGCCGGGATTCACTGCCGGGAACACGACACGAAAGGGGCCGTTCACATGCCCGACAACCCCACCGGCGAGTTCTGGAAGGACCTGCGGCCGATCGAGAACTCCTTCCGCCCGGACGCGCTGCCCGAGGTGTACCTATCCCAGGTGGCCACCGACGACGACCGGTACTACGTGCCGTTCACCGAGACCGTCGGCTCCCGGCCGCTGTGGATCAACGTCAAGGACAACAGCTGGGCCGACATCCTGCGGGCCAAGGAGGCGGGGCTGGTCAACCGGCACTACCACCCGCACGAGGTGTTCGCGTACACGATCTCCGGCAAGTGGGGCTACCTGGAGCGGCCCTGGACGGCGACCGCCGGCGACTTCGTCTACGAGGCCCCGGGCGAGGGCCACACGCTGGTCGCCTACGACAGCGGCGAGCCGATGAAGACGTTCTTCATCGTCAAGGGCCCGCTGGTCTGGCTGGACGAGAACGGCGACCCCGACGGCTTCTTCGACGTGCACGACTACATCAAGATGTGCCGCGAGCACTACGAGAAGGTCGGCATCGGCGCCGACTACGTCAACTCCCTGTTCCGCTGATCGCAGCCCCGCCGCATCCCCCGAAATGAGAGCGTCATGACCGACACCGCGGCCGCGCCGGACACCAGGGCCGCCGACCGGTACGAGAACCGGCTTCTCGTCATCCTCTTCCTGTCCTTCGGCTTCGTCTTCTTCGACCGGCAGGCGCTGGCGTTCCTGGCGCCGTACATGGACCAGGACTTCGGCCTGTCCAACGCCGAGCTGGGCACGCTGTCCGGCGTACTGGCCCTCACCTGGGCGCTGGCCGGGATGTTCGCCGGCCGCCTGTCCGACGTGCTCGGCAGGCGCAAGCCCATCCTGGTCGTGGCCGTGGTGCTGTTCTCGCTGTTCTCGGCCTCGTCGGGGCTGATGGGCGGGTTCGCCGGGCTGCTGGTCGCCCGCGCGCTGATGGGCACGGCCGAGGGCGCCGTGTTGCCGATGGCGCAGTCGCTCATGGTGGAGGCGTCCAGGGAGCGCCGCAGGGGCTTCAACATGGGGCTGCTGCAGGGCTCGTCGGCCGGGCTGCTCGGCGGCATCGTCGCGCCGCTGGTCGTGGTGTGGATCGCCGAGACCTACGACTGGCGGGTCGCCTTCTACGTGACGATCGTGCCTGGTCTGATCATGGCCGCGCTGATCGCGAAGTTCGTCCGCGAGCGGTCGCCGCGGGCGGCGGCCGAGGCGCCCGCCGAGACCGCGGCGCCCGTCAAGGAGCCCAGGGTGCCGCTGGGCGAGGTGCTCAAGCTGCGCAACATCGTCGTGTGCATGCTCATCGCCTGCGCCTACCTGACCTGGTTCGTCACCATCATCACCTTCACGCCGACGTACCTGACCGAGGTGAAGGGCTTCGGGCCCGGCACGATGAGCGGCGTCATGACCTGCCTGGGCGTGGCATGGGTGCTCTGGGGCTTCGCCACACCGGCCATCTCCGACCGGCTGGGCCGCAAGCCCGCGCTGATCGGCTTCACCGCGCTCGCGGTGTTCTGCCCCCTCGCCGTGGTCTACGTCGAGAGCCCGGTGCTGCTCGGCGCGATCATGATCGTCACCTACACCGGGCTCGGCTGCTTCACGCTGTTCATGGCCACGATCCCGGCCGAGACCGTGCCGCGCGGCGCGCTGGCCACCGCGCTCGGCGTGATCATGGGCGTGGGCGAGCTGGCGGGCGGCTTCCTCGGCCCGATGGTCGCCGGCTGGGCCTCCGACCAGTGGGGGTTGCAGGCCGCCATGTTCATCGCCGCCGGCGGCGCGCTGGTCGTGGTGGCGCTCGCCTTCGCGCTGAAGGAGACGGCCCCCGCCGTGCTGCGCAGGGCGGCCGCGTGAGGGCCGCGGTCTGGCACGGCGCCAAGGACGTACGGGTCGAGGACGTGCTCGTACGCGAACCCGGCCCGGGGGAGGTGACGATCGCGGTGGCGTACTGCGGGATCTGCGGCAGCGACCTGCACGAGTACGCCGACGGCCCGCACGCGATCCCCGTGGGCGAGCCGCACCCGGAGTCCGGCGTGCGCGCGCCGATCGTCCTCGGCCACGAGTTCTGCGGCACGGTCACCGGCCTGGGCGAGGGGGTCACCGGTCTGGCCCCCGGCGACCGGGTCGCGGTCGAGCCGCACTACCGGTGCGGGACCTGCCCGCGCTGCCTGGCGGGGGAGTACAACATCTGCCGCCACTTCGGGTTCGCCGGGCTCATGGGGCACGGCGGGCTCGCCGAGCGGGCCACGGTGCCGGCGTACATGCTGCACCGGCTGCCGGAGGCGGTGCCGCTGGAGCAGGCGGCGGTGTTCGAGCCCGCGGCGGTCGCCCTGCACGCGGTGCGGCGGGCCGGGATCCGCGAAGGGGACACGGTCGCGGTCCTCGGGCTCGGCCCGATCGGGCTGCTCGTGGCCCGTTTCGCCGCGCGGGCCGGCGCGGGCCGCGTCGTGGCCGCCGACCGTTCGCCCGCCCGACTGGAGCTGGCCCGCCGGCTCGGCGCGGAGGCGGGCGACGACCTGGCCGAGGCCGTCGGCGGCGAGGGCGCGGACGTCGTCTTCGAGGCCGTCGGCTCGCAGGACACGCTGCGCGCGTGCCTGGCCGCCACCAGGCGCGGCGGGCGGGTGGTGTTCCTCGGGCTGACCGGCACGGTCTCCCTGGACGCCTTCGCCCTGGTCAACAACGAGCAGACGATCGTGACCAGCGTCGGCTACCGCGACGTCTACCCGGAGCTGATCCGCATGGTCGCCGAGGAGGGCGAGGACCTGGCGGCGATCGTCACCGCCACCATCCCGCTGGAGGACGTGGTGAGCGACGGGTTCGAGGCGCTGCTGCGCGGACAGGAGCAGGTCAAGGTGCTGGTACGACCCGACGGCGGCGCACCGGGCGGCGCACTGGGCGGCTGGGACGGGAGGCGGCGCCCGTGACCGAGGGATTCGCTCCTGGCCTGTTCGCCGGGCGGCACGCGTTCGTGACCGGCGGCACCTCGGGCATCGGCGCGGCGACCGCCGTGCTCCTCGCCGAGCTGGGCGCCGGGGTGACGGCGCTCGGCCTGCCGCCCGCCGACCCCGCCGAGCTGCCCGGCCACCCCGGGGTCCGCGTCGTGGAGCACGACGTGCTCGACCGCGGCGGCCTGGCCCGCCTGCTGTCCACGGGCGACCCGCTCGACGTGCTGGTCAACTGCGCGGGCGTCAGCCACGACCGCGAGGAGTACGACCTGGCCCGCTGGCAGCGCGTCATAGAGATCAACCTCACCGCCACCATGGTCGCCTGCCAGGCCGCCCGCCCCGCGCTGGCCGAGCACGGCGGCGCGATCGTCAACGTCTCCTCCATGTTCGCCTTCTCCGGCAGCCGGGACCGGCCCGCCTACAGCGCGAGCAAGGGCGGAGTGTCCCAGCTCACGAAGTCGCTGGCCGCCGAGTACGCCGCCGACGGCATCAGGGTCAACGCCGTCGCCCCCGGCTTCGTCGTCACCCCCCTCGCCCGCGGCGTGCTCGACGACCCGCCCGCCCTGGCCCAGGTGTTGTCCCGCGTCCCCGGCGGGCGGCTCGGCAGGCCGCGCGAGGTGGCCTCGGTGGTGGCGTTCCTGTGCTCCCCTGCGGCCTCGTACGTCACCGGGGCGGTCGTCCCCGTGGACGGAGGCTATCTGGCTGTGTGACACCTCACATAAGCTGTGTCCCTCTGACATGCACGAACGCGAGGAGGTCGCTTGTCCGCCGTCTCCGTGATCTCCCAGGCCACCACCGAGCACATCGAACCCGCCGAGCGCATCCATTACTGGGAGGACTACAACCGCCGGGCGCTCGTGGGCCTGTCGTGCACGTCGTACTCCGAGCACGGCCTGCTGGCCAGGCAGACCAACATCGAGCTGGCCGGGCTGCGGCTGGCCGAGATCGCCGGGAACGCCCACGCGATCGAGCGCAGCCCGCAGACGGTCAGGTCCACGCCGAAGGACTCGGTGTTCGCGACGCTGCTGCTCAAGGGCGAGGCGGTCTTCCTGCACGAGCACGGCTGCCTGTCGGCCACGGCCGGTGAGCTGGTCGTCTACGACACGCGCAGCCCGTACCTGTTCGGGTTCTCCTCCTCGATGCGGCAGATCCTCGTGGACATCCCGCGCGACCTGTTCGCGCAGGCGTGCGTGGCGGGCGGGCTGCCGGGGCCGATGGTGTTCGGCAGGGGCACCGCGCGGGAGGGCACGCTCGTGGCCGCGCTGCGCTCGACGATCGGCGGCCTGGCCGCCCTGCGGCCCGCGCACGACCCCGCCGACGCCGAGCGCGCCGTGCTCGACCTGCTCAGGCAGCTCGCCGAGGAGCGTACGGGCGGGCGTCCCGGCCCCGACGCCTACCGGTCGCAGCTCATCGTCGCCGAGGACTACGTCGAACGGCACCTGCACGACCCCTGCCTGGGCGCGGCGCAGGTGGCCGGCGTCATGGGCATCTCGGTACGGCACCTGGCGCGCATCTTCGAGTCCACCGGCAGGTCGCCCGCCCGCCACATCATGGAACGGCGGCTGGTCCGCGCGCACGACGAGCTGACCGGCCCGGGCACGCGGGAGACCACCATCGCCGACGTGGCGCACCGGTGGGGTTTCTCCAGCCAGGCCCACTTCGCCCGGCTCTTCCGCGCCAGGTACGGCCTGACCCCCAGCGAGGCCCGCGCCGAGGCCGCCCGCTAGGGCAGCCGCCCGGTGTGGGCCAGGTCGGCCTCCATGCGCGCGGCCGTCCGCCTGAGCTCGGGCAGCACGTCGCGCAGCAGGTGGTCGCGGCTGGCCTTGCTGGCGTGCGTGGCCACGTTGACCGCCGCCACCACACGCCCGTCCGGACCGTGCACCGGGACGGCGATCGACCGCACGCCCTCCTCAAGCTCCTGGTCCACCAGCGCGTAGCCGTCGGCGGCGGCCCGCCGCACGGCCGCGGCCAGCCCTTCGGGCGAGGTGATCGTGTGCTGGGACAGCGGCTTCGGCTCGATGGCGGCCACGCGCTCGGCCGGCAGCCCGGTCAGCAGCACCCGGCCCATCGACGTCGCGTACGCGGGGAAGCGGGTGCCGACCGTGATGTTCACGCTCATGATGCTGACCGTGGGCACCCGGGCCACGTAGAGCACGTCGTCGCCGGACAACACCGCGACCGACGCCGACTCGCGTACGCGCGCCACCAGGTCGGCCAGGTGCGGCTGGACCACCTCGCCGAACGTGCGCCCCGACAGGTGGGCGTAGCCCAGTTCGAGCACCTTGGGCAGCAGCACGTACCGGTTGCCGTCCGCGGCCGCGTAGCCGAGGCCCTCCAGGGTCTGCGCCGCGCGCCGGACCGTGGCCCTGGGCAGGCCGGTGACCTTGGCGGACTCGGCGAGCGTGCACCCGCCGCGCGCCGACCCGAGTGACACCAGCACGGCCAGGCCGCGGGCGAGCGACTGCAGGTAGCCCATGCCCAGCTCCTCCTTGGCCGCCCGTGAGCCGTCCGTACCAGAGGGGCCGCCCTCGCGGGGGCCCGCGAGGGCGCCCGTGCGGGGGTGGTGCGGCTCGCGGGCCCTGGCGGCCAGGACGGCCTCCATCTCGGCGACCGTGGCGCGCAGCCGGGGCAGGGCGTGGGCGCGCAGGCCCGCCACGGTGTGCCTGCTGGTGTGACTGACCACGCTGACCGCGCAGGCCGCCTTGCCGTCCGGGTCGCGTACGGGCAGCGCGACCGCGATCAGCCCCGGCTCGATGAGCTGGTCGTCCTCGGCCCAGGGCGCGGCCGGGTCGAGCAGGGCCAGCCCCGCCGCGCACCGTCCGGCGGGCAGCAGGTCGCCCACCCGGAAGGCCACCGACATCGTGCGCCGCCTGGTGAACTGGCCGACGAATCGCACGCCGTCGCCGTCGCGCACGGCCAGCGACACCGACTCGTCCAGCTCGGCGGCCAGCCGTCCGGCCAGGGGCGACAGGCTCTCCCGGAGGCCGTCGCAGGCCAGGTAGGCCGCGCCCAGCTCCATCAGCGGCGGCGCGAGCAGCACGTCGCGGCCCTCGGCGCGCAGGTGACCGAGGTGCACGAGGGTGGCCAGCACCCGGTCGACGGTGGACCTGGCCAGGCCCGTGGCGCGTACGAGATCGGTCGCGCGCATGCGCCGCCCGGGGTCGGCGGCCAGCACGCGCAGCACGGAGAGGCCGCGCTCCAGGGTCCCGGCCGGTTCCATCGGCGGCTCCTCGTCCAGGTGGGGGCTTTGACAGGAACGCCCCCGGTGCAGATACTCGAAGCATAATAGTGAACTTAAGTTCGCAGAGCGAACACCTCGGGCGAACTTCCCCGGCTGAACGGAGTGTCGTGCGGAGAGACAAGGTGGTCGCGACGGCCGCGGAGGCGCTGGCCGGCGTGCATGACGGCGCGTCGTTCGCGGTCGGCGGCTTCGGGCTCAGCGGCATCCCCAACGTCCTGATCCAGGCCCTCTACGACACCGGCGTGACCGGCATCGGCGTCGTGTCCAACAACTGCGGCGTCGACCGCGGCGTCCTCGGGATCCTGCTGGCCGCCGGCCGCATCGCCCGCGTGACCGCCTCCTACATCGGCGACAACAAGGAGTTCGCCCGCCAGTACCTGAACGGCGACATCGAGGTCGAGCTGACCCCGCAGGGCAGCCTGGCCGAACGGCTGCGGGCCGGCGGCAGCGGCGTCCCCGCCTTCTACACCCCGGCCGGGGTCGGCACCCCCGTCGCCGACGGCGGCCTGCCGCTGCGCCACCACCCCGACGGCACGGTCGCGGTCGCCTCGCCGCCCAAGGAGGTACGCGAGTTCGACGGCCGCGAGTACGTCCTGGAGCGTGGCATCCGTACCGACTTCGCGCTGGTCCGGGCGGCCAAGGGGGACCGGTTCGGCAACCTGGTCTTCCATCGGTCCGCCAGGAACTTCAACCCGCTGGCCGCCATGGCCGGACGGGTCACCGTCGCCGAGGTCGAGGAGCTGACCGAGCACATCGACCCGGACGAGGTCCACCTGCCGGGCGTGTTCGTACGGCGCGTGCTCCCGCTCACCCCCGAGCAGGCCGCCGACAAGGGCATCGAGAAGAGGACGGTCACCGAATGAGCTGGACCCGGGACCAGATGGTCGCGCGGGCCGCGGCCGAGCTGCGCGACGGCGACTACGTCAACCTCGGCATCGGCCTGCCCACCCGCATCCCCTCGTTCCTGCCCCCGGGCGTGGACGTGGTCCTCCACTCCGAGAACGGCATCCTCGGCGTCGGCCCCTACCCCGCGCCCGCCGACGTCGACCGCGACCTGATCAACGCGGGCAAGGAGACGGTCACCGTGCTGCCCGGCGCGTCGTTCTTCGACTCCTCGCTGTCGTTCGGGATGATCCGAGGGGGTCACATCGACGTGGCCGTGCTCGGGGCGATGCAGGTCTCGGCCCGCGGCGACCTGGCCAACTGGATGGTCCCCGGCAAGCTGGTCAAGGGCATGGGCGGGGCCATGGACCTGGTCCACGGCGCCCGCAAGGTCATCGTGATCATGGAGCACAACGCCAAGGACGGCTCGCCCAAGATCGTCAAGGAGTGCTCGCTGCCGCTGACGGGCAAGGAGTGCGTGCACCGGATCATCACCGACCTCGGCGTCTTCGACGTCACCGGGCAGGGGCTGGCCCTGGTCGAACGCGCCCCGGGCGTGGACCTGGAGGAGTTGCGCAACCGTACCGACGCGGAGGTCACAGCATGAAGGACGTCTACATCGTCGACGCCGTACGCACGCCGTTCGGCCGGTACGGCGGCGCGCTGGCCGCGGTCCGCCCCGACGACCTGGCCGCGCACGTCGTCGCGGCCCTGGTCGAGCGCACCGGGCAGGAGAGCGCCGACGAGGTGCTCCTCGGCAACGCCAACGGCGCCGGCGAGGAGAACCGCAACGTCGCGCGCATGGCCGCGCTGCTGGCCGGGCTGCCGGTCACCACGCCCGGCGCGACCGTCAACCGGCTGTGCGGGTCCGGCATGGAGGCCGTCGTCCAGGCGTACCGGGCCATCGCGGTCGGCGACGCCTCGGCCGTGATCGCGGGCGGCGTGGAGTCGATGACCCGTGCGCCGTGGGTGCTGCCCAAGCCCGACCGCGCCTTCCCCGCGGGCGGGCAGGAGCTGGTCTCCACCACGCTCGGCTGGCGGCTGGTCAACCCGAAGATGCCGGCCGAGCACACGGTCGCGCTCGGCGAGGGCGCGGAGCTGATCGCCGACAAGCACGGCATCACCCGCGAGGAGCAGGACGCGTACGCGCTGGGCAGCCACCGCAAGGCGGCCAAGGCGGCCCTCGACCGCGAGATCGTCCCGATCGCCGGCCTGACCAGGGACGAGGGCATCCGCGACGACACCTCCGCCGAGGCGCTGGCCCGGCTCAAGCCGGTGTTCAGGAAGGACGGCGGCACGGTCACGGCCGGCAACTCCTCCCCGCTCAACGACGGCGCGGCGGCGTTGCTGCTGACCGACGAGGAGGGGCTGCGCGGACGCGAGCCGCTGGCCCGTCTCACCGCGAGCGCCGTGAGCGCGCTGGAGCCGCGCTACTTCGGGCTCGGCCCGGTCGAGGCCGTACGCAAGGCGCTGGCCAAGGCGGGCAAGGGCTTCGGCGACCTGTCGACCGTGGAGCTGAACGAGGCGTTCGCCGCGCAGGTGCTCGGCTGCCTGGCCGAGCTGCCCGACCTCGACCCCGCCCTCGTCAACCCCGACGGCGGCGCCATCGCGATCGGCCACCCGCTCGGCGCCTCCGGGGCCCGCGTCACCGGCGCCGTGGCGCACCGGCTGGCCGCGGCCGGCTCGGGCGTCGGGATCGCCTCCCTCTGCATCGGCGTCGGCCAGGGGCTGGCCGTCGTACTCGAAAGGTAGCGTCCATGTCCGAACCACTCACGCAGGCCGACATCGACCGCGAGATCGCCGCGCTCGGCGAGAGCGACCGGCGGGCCGCCCACCCCGCGCGCGACTACGCCCCCTACCGCAGCACGCTGCTGCGCCACCCCAAGCAGCCGCTGGTCGCGCTGAAGGACCCGGAGGCGAGCGAGCTGGCCGGGCCGGTGTTCGGCGTCACGGACGTGACCGCCCTCGACTCCGACCTGACCAGGCAGCACCTCGGCGAACCGCTGGGCGAGCGCATCACCGTGACCGGCCGCGTGCTCGACCGCGAGGGCCGCCCCGTACGCCGCCAGCTCGTGGAGATCTGGCAGGCCAACTCCTCGGGCCGCTACCTGCACCAGCGCGACGACCACCCCGCGCCGCTCGACCCCAACTTCTCCGGCGTGGGCCGCTGCCTGACCGACGACGACGGCGGCTACCACTTCACCACGATCAAGCCGGGCCCCTACCCCTGGCGCAACCACCTCAACGCCTGGCGGCCGGCCCACATCCACTTCTCGTTGTTCGGCACGGCCTTCGCCCAGCGGCTGGTGACCCAGATGTACTTCCCCGGCGACCCGCTGTTCCCCTACGACCCGATCCTGCAGTCCGTCACCGACGAGAGCGCCCGGCAGCGGCTGGTCTCCACCTACGAGCACGACCTGTCCAAGCCGGAGTGGTCGCTCGGCTACCGGTGGGACATCGTGCTCGACGGGCCCGCCGCGACCTGGATGGAGGAAGGCCGATGAACCCCACCCCCTCGCAGACCGTCGGCCCGTTCTACGGCTACGCGCTGCCCTTTCCCGGCGGCGGCGACCTCGCCACCGGCGGCATCACCGTGCACGGCCGCGTCCTCGACGGCGCCGGTGACCCGATCCCCGACGCGCTGCTGGAGTTCTGGCAGGCCGACCCCACGGGCGACCTGTCCGGCGCGCCCGGCTCGCTGCGCCGCGACCCGGTCAACGGCGCGGTCCTCGGCCGGCACGGCGTCGACTTCACCGGCTTCGGCCGGGTCCCCACCGACGCCGACGGCCACTGGACCCTGCGTACGGTCGAGCCGGGCAACGGGTACATCAGCGTGTGCGTGTTCGCCCGAGGCCTGCTCCACCACCTGTTCACCCGCATCTACTTCCGGCCCGACGCCTTCCTCGACTCGCTGCCGCCCGAGCGGGCGCGCACGCTGGTCGCGGTCGAGGAGCGGGAGGGCGTCCACCGGTTCGACATCCACTTGCAGGGCGAGAAGGAGACGGTCTTCCTTGACTTCGGCTGACCCCGCCCGAGGTGCCCCAGGCGCGCCGTCCGCGGCGGGCTCGGGGGACTTCGGGCTGCTCGCGCCCATGCGCGGCGGCGTCGCGGCGACCGGCGACGTGGCGGTGCTCCAGGCCATGCTGGACGCGGGGGCGGTGCTGACCCGGGTCCTCGCCGCGGTCGGGCGCGCGCCTCGGGAGGCGGCCGACGCCGTGACCGCCGCCGCCCGCGCCGAGCTGTTCGACCCGGCCGGGCTGGCCGAGCGGGCCCGTTCGGGCGGCAACCCGGTCATCCCGCTGGTGGCCGACCTGCGCGCGGCCGTCGGGCCGTACGCCGAGCACGTGCACGCGGGCGCGACCAGCCAGGACATCATGGACACCGCGCTCATGCTGGTCGCGTACCGGGCGCTCGGGCCGGTGCTGGACGACCTCGACCGGGTGGTCGCCGGGCTCGGCACGCTGGCCGAGGCCCACCGCGACACGCTCATGGCCGCGCGTACGCTCACCCAGCAGGCCGTGCCCACCACGTTCGGGCTCAAGGCGGCCGGCTGGCGCAAGCTGGCCGTCGACGCCCGCGACCGCCTGCGCGCCGCCCGCGCCGCCCTGCCCGCCCAGCTCGGCGGCCCCGCGGGCACCCTCGACCGCTTCACCACCCCGGGCATTGCCTCAGGGGATGGAGGCGGGGCCGGGGAGGCGCTGGAGGTGGTCGCCCGGTTCGCCGCCGAGCTGGGGCTGGCCGCGCCCGTCCTGCCGTGGCACGTGTTGCGCACGCCCGTGGCCGACCTGGCCGGGGCGCTGGCGTTCACGGCGGGGGCGCTGGGCAAGACGGCCGCCGACGTGCTGGTGTTGTCGCGTACCGAGATCGGCGAGGTGTCCGAGGGCGTCGGCGGCGGCTCCTCCTCGATGCCCCACAAGCACAACCCCGTGCGGGCCACGATGATCGCCGCGGCGGCCCGCCAGGTGCCCGCCCACGCCGCCGTCCTGTACGCCTCCCTGGCCGCCGAGGACGAGCGCCCGCCCGGCGCCTGGCACGCCGAATGGCAACCGCTGCGCGAGGCGCTGCGCCTGGTCGCCGGCGCCGCCCGCGACGCCGCGGAACTGGTCGCGGGCCTGCGGGTGCACCCCGGGCGCATGCGCGCCGCCCTGACCGTCGCCGGACCGCCCGGCGCCGCCGCCGCCCTCGTGAAGCGGGCCCTGGAGGAGAAGTGACGTTGTTGCAACACCGCCTGGACGGCCCGGAGCACGGCGAGCCGATCGTCCTCGGCCCGTCGGTCGGCACCTCGACCCGGGTGTGGGAGCCGCAGGTCGCCGAGCTGGCCCGCAGGTTCCGCGTGATCCGCTTCGACCTGCCGGGACACGGCGGCTCCCCGTCCGGGGACGTGTCCACCATCGACGGCATGGCCGGGCTCGTCCTGGAGCTGGCCGACGCGCTGGGCCTGGACGCCTTCCACTACGCCGGCATCTCCATCGGCGGCGCGATCGGCGCCACCCTCGCCCTCCGCCACCCGGACCGCGTGTTGTCCCTGGCGATGATCTGCTCCTCGGCCCGCTTCGGCGAGCCCGGCGGCTGGCACGAGCGGGCGGCGCTGGTCCGCGAGCAGGGCACCGGGCCGATGCTGGAGCTCTCGGCGAAACGCTGGTTCGCCGGGCCCGGCGACCAGGCGCTGCTCGACGACCTCGCCGCCGCCGACCCCGCCGGCTACGCCGCGTGCTGCGAGGCGCTGGCGGGCTACGACCTGCGCGCCGAGCTGCCCGGGATCACCGCGCCCACACTGGTCCTGGCCGGCCGCGACGACCCCGCCACGCCGCCCGCGCACGCCAGGGAGCTGGCCGACGGCATCCCCGGCGCCACACTCGTGGAGATCCCCGGCGCGGCCCACCTGGCCGGCGTCGACCAGCCGGAACGGGTCACCGCCGCGCTGCTCGCCCACCTGCCCGCGACCCCCGGCATGCGGGTACGCCGCGACGTGCTCGGCGACGCGCACGTGGACCGGGCCGTCGCCCGTACCACCGCCTTCACCAGGGACTTCCAGGACCTCATCACCCGGTACGCCTGGGGCGAGATCTGGACCAGGCCGGGCCTGGACCGGCGTACCAGGAGCTGCGTCACCCTCACCGCGCTCGTCGCGCACGGACACCTCGACGAGCTGGCCATGCACGTCCGCGCCGCCGTACGCAACGGCCTGACCGCCGACGAGATCGGCGAGGTGCTGCTGCAGAGCGCGATCTACTGCGGAGTTCCCGCCGCCAACGCCGCGTTCGGCGTCGCCCAGCGTGTCCTTACCGAGATATCAGGGGAAACCTCATGACCATCACCCGTGACCTGCTGATCGGTGGCAAGAACGTCCCCGCCCAGAGCGGACGCACGACGTCCGACCTGGCGCCGTACACCGGCGAGGTGTACGCGACCGTGGCCGCCGCCGGCGTCGAGGACGTCACGCTGGCCGTGGACGCGGCGCAGGCCGCCTTCGACGGCTGGGCCGCAACCAGCCCGTTCGCCCGCCGGGAGATCTTCCTCAAGGCCGCCGACCTGCTCCAGGAGCGCGGCGAGCAGGCCGTGGCGCTGATGGCCGCCGAGGTCGGCGGCACCCGCCCGTGGGCGCTGTTCAACGTCGGGCTGGCCGCGAACATGTTGCGCGAGGCCGCCGCCGCGATCACCGCGCCGCGCGGCGAGGTGCTCACCGCGCAGGAGGAGGGCGTGCTCGGCCTGGCCGTACGCGAGCCGCTCGGCGTGGTCGCCGCCTTCTCGCCGTGGAACGCGCCGATCATCCTCGGCGTGCGCTCGGTGGCCGCCGCGCTGGCCGCGGGCAACACCGTCGTCATGAAGCCCAGCGAGGACGCCCCGATCGCGTGCGGCCTGTTCGTCGCCGACCTGCTGCACGAGGCCGGGCTGCCCGCGGGCGTGCTCAACGTGGTCACCAACGACCCGGCCGACGCCGCCGTCATCGCCGAGGCGCTGATCGCCGACCCCCGCGTACGGGCGGTCAACTTCACCGGCTCCACCGAGGTCGGCCGGATCATCGGCACCCACGCCGCACGCCACCTCAAGCCCGCCCTCCTGGAACTGGGCGGCAAGAACGCCATCATCGTCCTGGACGACGCCGACCTCGACCACGCGGTGAACGCCGCCACCTTCGGCGTCTACATGAACGCCGGCCAGATCTGCATGTCCGGCGACCGCGTGCTGGTGCACGAGTCGCTGGCCGGCGAGTTCGGCCGCAGGTTCGCGGCCAAGGTGGGCACGCTGCCCGCCGGTGACCCGTCCCGCCCGGAGACCGTGATCGGGCCGCTGGTCAGCGCCGGGGCCGCGCGCCGGGTGGCCGGCCTGGTCGCCGACGCGGTCGCCAAGGGCGCGACGGTGCTGGCCGGAGGCGGCGAGCCGGACGGCGCGGTGCACCCGGCCACGGTGCTGACCGGCGTCCCCGAGCACGCCGACCTGCACTACGGCGAGGCGTTCGGCCCGGTGTGCGTGATCGGCACGTTCACCACCGACGACGAGGCCGTGGCCCTGGCCAACGACACCGAGCACGGCCTGACCGCCGGGATCATCACCGAGAACGGCACCCACGGCCTGCGCGTGGCCCGCCGCCTGCGGACCGGCATCGTGCACGTCAACGACCAGTCGGTCGGCGACGAGCCGCAGGCGCCGTTCGGCGGGGCCGGCTCCTCCGGCTACGGCCGGTTCGGCGGCCGGTGGGGCCTGGAGGCGTTCAGCAACACCCGCTGGATCACCCTGGCGACCGAGCAGGCGCACTACCCGTTCTGAAGCGGCGGGCCGGCCGGGCCGGCCCGCCCCGGGATCAGTGCGAGTACGCCTGGAACTCCGCGGCCCGCACCTGCTCGCGCGCCGCACTGGCGGTGGCGCAGTCGGTCGAGGAGTTGGGATCGGCGTCCTGCTCACCGGCGTAGCGCGGGTTGCCGGTGCACTGGCTGCTGACCACCCGCAACATCAGGTGGGTGGCGCTGGTCGGCGGCACCCGGAAGGAGCGGACGAGCAGGTCCGGGCCGCGCGGCCGGGGCAGCGTGGCGTCGAACGCGTCCGCCGGGCTGGTGTAGATCTTCCTGAAGCTCGCCGGGTCGGCGCAGTTCGCGGCGCAGGCCAGCACCTCGAACGCGCGCAGCGCCGAGAACCTGTTCTGCGCCCCCGGGTCGGCGGCGTCGCCGACGTCGGGCCGCAACATCGCGCTCACCTGGACCCGGCGGACCGTGACCGGCCGGTCGCCCGCCAGGTCCACGGTGACCGACTTGCCGGCCGGCGCGCCGGTGCGCGAGGCCCAGTTCGTGGCCTCGGTCTCGTCGATCAGCCTGGCCTGGTTGACGCCGTCGCCCGCGGCCGTCGCGCCCGCCGCGGCCGAGGCGAGGTTGCGCGGCGGCGACAGCACGAGCGGCAGCTTCACCCCGGCCACCACCGGGAACGTCAGCCGCGTGTGCCCGAACCCGGCCCCCGCCACGACGAATCGGTACGTGCCGGGCGTCATCTCGACCGTGTCGCCCAGCGGCGTCGCCGGGTCGGTGTCGGCGACCGGCACCGCGCGGCCCTCGTAGTCGCCCACGTACAGCCGCAGGGCCGCGTCCTTGGCCTCGCCGAGCGGCTTGAGCTGGAGCGAGCCGTTGCGGCCGGCCGGGTCGGTGAAGCTCGGCGTCGGGTCGGGGTCGTTCGGGCCGTTGCTGGCCGCGCCCTTGCCGAGGCCGCGCTCGGCGAACGCGCGCCACAGGATGTCCTGGTTCGCACCGTCGAAGCGGATGGCGTCGGCGGCCAGGATCGCGTCACGGTGATCGACGTAGCTGACCGCGCCGGAGGCCATCAGCAGCAGGGCGTCGTACGAGAGCTGCGCCCACCGCCGGTTCCCCGGGCACTTGTCCACCGCCACCTTGCCGTCGGCGCAGGCGCGCTGCCGGGCGGGCGTGCCGTCGCCGTAGCGCTTGACGAAGGCGGCGCGGGCGTCGAACTGGGTGGCGGTCCAGATCTCGCCGTCCGCGTGCACCTGCGCGCCGACCAGGTCGTAGGCGATGTCGCTGTAGTTCAGCGGAGACTTGGACATGTCGTAGTTGCGGATGCCGCGTGCCCGGTCACCCGTCACGTACGGGCCGATCACGTACGGGGTAGCGCCGGAGGAACGGAAGCCGTACTCGTTCAGGTACTCCATGGCGAACAGGTCGGAGGTGCTCTCGTTCATGGCGCCCGCCTGCGCGCCGCTCCAGCCGGCGTTCGGGCCGCCGATCATGCGGCCGGAGATGGCGTGGGTGTACTCGTGGCCGATGACCGACATGTCGTAGTCGCCGTCCACACAGGGGGAGTAGAACGAGCCCGCGATCGGCTGCCACAGGTACATGTTCGTGATCGGGGCGGTGCCGTCGGGGCCGGTGATCTGGTTGGCGTTGTCGCGTACGGACGACACGCGCGCGCCGGCCTGGGCGTTGCCCAGCTCGGGGTCGTTGCCGAGGCCGCCGCGGTCGCCGTTGTCCACCTGCATGTTCCAGGCGGACTCGGTGAAGCCGAGCCGGTAGGACCAGTCGTGCATGCGGTTGTGCATGGCGTTCAGGTTGGCGATGGCCGCCTCCAGGTCCGCCTCGCCGGGCTGGTCGAACGTCGCCGGGTCGCACTTGGCCGTGTTCCAGGTGTTGCGCCAGGGGTAGACGTAGCTGCGGTTCGGGGAGGCCGCGTTCGTCCGGGTGCCGACGGTGAACGGGTCGCCGCTCGCGCGGTTCTCGTACGTCCGGGTGGCGTTGCCCGCGCTGGTGTACGTCGGCGTGCCCGTGGCGTGGTCGACGTCCCACGCGCGGCCGGTCGCCGGGTCGCCGCCGGTCGCGAGGTCGCAGCCGGGGCCGGGCGCCTGGCACCAGGTCCGGCGGGCGTCGGCGGAGGAGTAGTCGCCTGGCGGGTTGACCGGGAAGGCCGCCCATCGCGGGTTCTCGGGGTCGAAGTGGTCGACCAGGTTCTCGCGGGTGAGGATGCCGCCGCTGACCGCGTCCACGTGCGTGGTGTACGCCGCCGCCTGGCCCTCGCCCCCGCCGATCAGGACCACCTGGTACGCGCTGTGCACCCCGTCGGGCGCGGGCACGGCCACCTTCGTGACCTGCTTCGTCGTCGCCGTGGCGAGGTCCACGCCGCCGTCGCGGGCCGCGATCTCCAGGGCCCGTGCCTCGCTGATCGCGGCGGCCGGGGGAGCGGTCTGCTCGCGGGCGAGCGAGGAGGTGACGTGGCGTACCTTCCCGTGCACGACGCCGACGGCGACGAGCCCGTCCACCCCGGCCGGCAGCCCGCCGAACTTCTGGCGCAGGAGTACGGCGTAGCCGGCGCCGAGCGGGTTGACCGCGACCTTCTCCAGCCCGGCGACCTCCTCGGCCGACAGGCCGAACAGCGGCTCGTTGGCGGTCAGGTAGGCGCGGGCGGCCCGCTCGGGGTCCTCGCCCAGCCCTTCGGCGAGCGGCGCGGCGCCGGTGACGACGGCGGGCGTGCCGAGCGCGTTCCAGCGGATCTCGGCGCCGGCGGCCCGCGCGCCGAGCCCGGCGGGTGGCGCCACCCGGCCCTGCCGGTTGTCCACGTCCGGCTTCTCGTGCTGCTCGGCCTGGAAGTCGTGGGCGATCGGGGCCTGTCCGCCGGGTTCGCCCCGGGCGGCGCCGGAGAGGGGCAGGGCAGAGACGGTGACCGCGACGGCGATCACGGCGCTGCGTAACCAGGGTCTCGTTGACACAGTTCCTCCTGGGCACGAAAGACGCGCGATTGACGCGCGTCCCGCAAGTGGTAACACCGCCCCGGGGTCCTGACAAGATCGGGTAAACGTGTGGGCTGTCCAGTTCTTGACACGGCCACGTAATCAACCTGTAGGTTGATAAACCAATAGGTTGAACAAGGAGGAAGAGATGCTGCTCCAGGACAAGGTCGCGGTGGTCTACGGCGCGGGCGGCTCGATCGGCGGGGCGGTGGCGCGCGCCGGCGCCTGCGAGGGCGCCCGCGTCCACCTGGCCGGCCGTACGCGGGCCACGCTCGACAAGGTCGCCGACGACATCCGCGCCGCCGGCGGCACGGCGGAGACCGCCGTCGTGGACGCGCTGGACGAGCGGGCCGTGGACGACTTCACCGGCTCGGTCGCCGCCCGCGCCGGCCGCATCGACGTCTCCTTCAACGCCATCTCTGTCCAGGACGTGCAGCGGCCGCTGGCCGAGATCTCCGTCGAGGACTTCCTGCGGCCGATCCAGGTCGCCGCGCGCACGCAGTTCCTCACCATCAGGGCCGCCGTCCGGCACATGACCGGCTCCGGCGTCGTCCTGCTGTTCGGCGGCGGCGGCCCGCAGACGCAGCCGGGGCTGGGCGGGTTCAAGGTGTCGCTCGACACCATGGAGGGCATCCGCCGCCAGTGGGCGTGCGAGGCCGGGCGGCAGGGCGTGCGCGTCGTCACCCTGATCACCGGCGGCGTGCCGGAGAGCATCCCCGACTCCTACCCCGGCAAGGACGAGCTGGAGGCCGAGCTGCGCGGGCCCACCCTGCTCGGACGGCTCGCGACCCTGGCCGACGTGGGCGAGGTGGCGGCGTTCGTCGCCTCCGACCGGGCCCGGACCATGACCTCGGCGACCGTGAACGTCTCCTGTGGCGCGATCGTGGACCATTAGGTCAGCGCCACCACGGAAGGAACGTACACCCCGATGCCCGACGACCAGCTGAGCCTCACCTTCGCCGCCCTGGCCGACCCCACCCGGCGGGCCATCCTCGCCCGGCTGGCCGACGGCGAGGCGACGGTCAACGAGCTGGCCGGGCCCTTCGACATGAGCTTGCAGGCCGTGTCCAAACATCTGAAGGTGCTGGAACGGGCCGGGCTGATCAGCAGAGGCCGCGACGCGCAGTGGCGGCCGTGCCGGCTGGAGACCGCCCCGCTGGAGGGCGTCTCCGAATGGATCGACCGCTACCGCGAGCGCTGGACCGGCCGGTTCGACCGGCTCGACCAGGAGATCAGGAAGCTCCGGCGCGGCGAGGAAAGGACGTGACCATGGGTGACACCGAGTTCGTCATCGAGCCGGGCCGCCAGGACATCATGATGATCCGGGCCTTCGACGCCCCCAGGGACGTGGTGTTCCGGGCGGTGACCGACCCGGAGCTGATCCCGCGCTGGTGGGGCCCCCACTGGCTGGACACCAGGGTGGAGGCCATGGAGGTCAGGCCGGGCGGCCGGTGGCGTTTCGTCAACATCGACGCCCGCGGCAGGGAGTACGCCTTCAGCGGCGTCTACCACGCCGTCCTCCGGCCCGAACGGCTCGTGCGCACGTGGGAGTACGAGGGTGCGCCGGCCGAGGTGGCCCTGGAGACCGTCACGCTGGAGGAGTCCGGCGGCCTGACCCGGTACGTGGCCCAGTCGGTGCACCCGTCCGTCGAGGCCCGCGACGCGATCGTGCGCGCCGACGGGGCCAAGGGCGGTGCGCAGTCGATGGACCGCCTGGCCGAGGTGCTGAAGGGCCGCTGACCGCTACTTCGGGGCGCAGGCCAGGCGCCAGCCGCCGAACAGCGCGGCGTCGGGCGCCGCGAACGCCGACTCCGGCACGCCGCGCAGCGCCTCGGCCATCGAGGCCCGCCAGATCGGGCCGGGGATCGCGGCGCCGTCCACGACGTCGTACCGGCGTCCGCCGATGGAGGTCTCGGCCAGCCCGTGCCGTACGGGGACGTCGGGGAATCCGAGGCTGACGGCGGAGGCCAGGTCAGGGGTGTAACCGGCGTACCAGGCCGACCTGGGCTCGTTCGTCCGGTCGGCGATGCCGGCCGCGTCCCGGCCGAGGCCGCCGGTCCGCAGCAGGCCGGTCACCGCGTCGGCGACGGCGGGGTCGAGCGCCCGCTCGCACTTGGGGGCGAGGGCGTGCAGCACCTTGCCGGACGCGTCGCGCACCTCCTTGACCGCCCTCGGCGCGCAGCGCAGGCCGTGGGCGGCCAGCGTGGCGTAGGTGCCGGCGACCGTCACCGTGTCCACGTCGTTGACGCCGAGCGTGAACATCTCGTACTCCGACACCGGCACCCCGCCGGGCCGCGTGAGGCCGAGCGCCCGCGCCGTGCGTACGGTCTCGCAGAGGCCGATCCGCTCCTCCAGCCGCATGAAGAAGGTGTTCAGCGCGTCGCGGGCGCCCGCCCGGAGGGTGACGAACGTGCCGTCGGACCTGTCGCGGGCGTCGACGACGGTGAGGGCGGGGTCGGCGACCTGGTCGCCCTCGCAGTCGGTGAACGCCTCGCGGCCGGCGGCCTGGTAGGGGCCGGAACGGGGGAGGCCGTCGTCCGCCCGCATGCCGCCCGCCATCGCCGCGGCCAGCGTGTACGCCATCGCCGTCGAGCCCTGCGGCAGGCCGGGCGCGCCGTCGCCACGGCTGGCGGCCAGCGCCCTGATCTCGCCGCTGCCCGGCGCCACCATGGCCTGGACGGCGATCGGGGCGTCCGTGGCGCGCACCCGGGCCTCGATGGCCCGCTGGGCCGCCTGCTGCGCCCGCGGGTCGAGCGTGGTCGCGACGACCAGGCCGCCCCTGGTGAGCAGGCGCGGATCGATCGCGGTCAGCTCGTCGCGCACCCGGCGGCAGAAGGCGGGGTGGGTGCTGACCGCGCAGTCGGGGGCGAGCTTCTCGACGACCTGCCCGCCGCCGTCGACGATCACGCTGTCGCGGACGACCAGCGGAGCGACGTTCAGTCGCTGCCTGTCCGGAGCCTGACCGGCCGGCGCGGACAGCAGCACGACGGCGCCCCACACGGCCGCCGCCACCGCGACGACGCCCAGGACGAGGAGGAGTCGCTTCATCGGCGCCTTTCGGGGGGAGGGGTGCGGCCGGACTGCCCATCATGGCCGACCGCACCGCCCCCGTGCACCGGAGTTAGGCGGTCACACCCTTTGCCACAGGGCGGGCACGTTCGGCGGCTCCCAGCCGGGCAGCGCCGTGTGCGGCTGGACGCACCGGTAGGTGGCGTTGTTGTAGACCACCTGGTCGCCGCTCTTGTACGCGGTTCCCGCGGTCCAGTTGCCGGTCGGGCCCGTGGTCGGGGTCACCGTGGGCGTGGGGGTCGGGGTCGGGGTCACCGTGGGGGTGGGAGTGGGCGTCGGGGTCGGGCCGCCGGGGCCCACCTGGAGGTCGACGCAGTTGTAGAAGGCGTTCTCGGTGTCGGCGATGTTCCAGATGGCCAGCAGCTTGATGCGCCCGGTACGGCCGCCCAGGCTCACCGAGTGCGTCACCGTGGAGCCGGGTTGCCTGCCGCGGTCGTCGAACACCGCGACCCGGGTGCTGCCGACGTAGTACTCCCACGTGCTGGTGGCGTGGCGGGCCTCGATGAGCCACTTGAAGTTGACCGTGTCACCCACGCTCGCGGCCGGCCAGGCCTTGCTGTCGTCGTCCAGCGGGGCCCATCGGGAGTCGCCGCCGCTGCAGTTACGCAGGCCCTTGGGGCCCTCGACGCTCTGCGGCTCCCAGATGATCTGGCCGCAGTTCTTGACCTTTCCGGCCGCGCAGTTGGCCTGGCGGCTCGGGGGGTCGGAGATGTAACCGTGCGCCGAGGCCGGCGGGGAGAGGGCGACGACGGTGGCGACGGAGACCGCCGCCATGGCTAAGAAGGTCCATACTCTGCGCATGTCACCGTTCCTTCATGCTGGGGGATGCTTCCAAATATAAAGGAAAGTTTCCTAACGGTAAATGGCGCAGTCAGCGGGTTTCCCGTCCGGAGTCAGCTTTCCGGCGGGCGCCGGTGCCCGCCTCCGCGCGGACGGCGGCCGGGCCGGTCAGGACCGTCCCGCACGGTCGTGCTCGCCTTGAGGTGGTGACATGTCGGGACATCGCCTAGGCTGAGCTCGGCGAGGGGAGTACTTCGCAAGCGCCGGCCCGGTCAGTACGGACGTCCCAGACGGTCCCCGGGCGGCCGCCCGCGCGACGACGCACGGGCGAAGGAGACCTCGAACGATGACGCGCGTTCGAGGAGGACCCATGCCCATGGGCGTACCGCAGCCTGTCCAAGCCCTGACCACCATCGCCACGCCGGCACTCTGGCTGGTCGCGATCGGCGGCCTGGTGCTGCTGCTGGCGCTGGACCTCCTGCTGACCCGCCGCCCGCACGAGGTGCGCATGCGCGAGGCGGCCGGCTGGTCGGTCTTCTACCTGATCCTGCCGGTCATCTTCGGCGGCTATTTGTGGGTCGCCCATGGCGGCGGCGTCGCGGCGGAGTTCTTCACCGGTTTCGTGGTGGAGAAGTCGTTGTCGGTGGACAACCTGTTCGTGTTCATGTTGCTGCTGGCCGCCTTCGCCGTCCCGGCCGCGCTGGCCCGGCAGGTCCTGCTGTACGGCATCGTCGGCGCGCTCGTCCTGCGCGCGGTCTTCATCTGGCTCGGGGCCGCCGCGCTGCAGAGCGGCACGTGGGCGTTCCTGCTGTTCGGCGCGATCCTCATCGTCACCGCGGGCAAGATCCTCGACGACGTGCTCGGCGGCCACGAGCAGCAGGTGGACATCTCCTCCATGCGCAGCGTGCGGCTGGTGCGCCGCTTCGTGCCGGTCACCGACGGCTATCACGGCTCCCGGCTGACCGTGCGCGAGGGCGGCCGGCTGGCCCTGACGCCGCTGGCCCTGGCCGCCGTCGCCATCCTGGGCACCGACATCGTCTTCGCCGTGGACTCCGTCCCCGCCGTGTACGGCGTGACCGAGGACCCGTTCCTGGTCTTCGCCACCAACGCCTTCGCGCTGATGGGCCTGCGGGCGCTGTACTTCGTGCTCCAGGGCGTCCTGACCAAGCTGCGCCACCTCAACCACGGGCTGAGCGTCATCCTGGCCTTCATCGGGGTCAAGCTCATCCTCCACTGGGCGCACGGCGTCTGGGACTGGGTGCCGCAGATCCCCACGCTCGCCTCGCTCGGCGTGATCGTCGCCGTCCTGACCACGGTCACCCTGACCAGCCTGTACGCCAACCGCCGCGACCGGGACAAGGAGGTCGCGGGGTAGGTTCACCGCTCGGACGCCTGGGTGCCCCCGATGCGAGAGCCGGCCGTCATGTCGGCATGACGACATGGTCGCGAGACGCTTTCAGGGAAGGACCCCGCGCCCATGACGATCTCTCTTGCCACGAACCGGTACACGGTCGGCATGGCCACCAGCCCCGCCGACCTCCAGGCCGCACAGCGGCTCAGGTACGAGGTCTTCGCCGAGGAGATGGGGGCGCGGCTCGACAGCCCGGTCTCCGGCCTCGACGTGGACAGGTTCGACGCCTACTGCGACCACCTGCTGGTCCGCGAGGGCCGGCGGGTGGTGGGCACATACCGGCTGCTGCCGCCCGGACGCGCCGACCGGCTCTACTCCGACACCGAGTTCGACCTGCGTGCCCTCGCGCCCATCAGGAAGAACCTGGTCGAGGCCGGGCGTACCACCGTGCACCCGGACCATCGGGACGGCGCGGTGGTCGCGCTGATGTGGGCGGGGATCGCCCGGTACATGGTCGACGGCGGCCACCAGTGGCTGGCCGGCTGCTGCTCGGTGCCGCTCGACGACGGGGGTGCGCTCGCGGCCGGCGTGGCCGGGCGGGTGCCGCTCGGCCCCGAGGAGTACCGGGTCACGCCGCACGTGCCGTGGGCCGGTTCGGGCGCGCCCGGCGCCGACCGGTTCGTGCCGCCCGCGCTGCTGCGCGGTTACCTGCGGCTGGGCGCGTGGGTGTGCGGGCCGCCCGCGCACGACCGGGACTTCGGCACGGCCGACTTCTTCGTGCTGCTCCCGATGGCCCAGGTGAACGCCCGCTACCTGCGCTACTTCCTGGGCGGGACGCCGTGACCGGCGTATGGCTGCGGATGGGGCCGTGCACGCCCGACATGTGCGTGCGGGCCGCGGTCCTCGGCGCGGGGGCGGCGCGCCGTACCCTGCGGCTGCTCGCGGCGGTCCTGGTGGTGCTGGCCGGGGTGCCGGTCGCGCTGACCGCCCGCCACGCCCGCGCCGACCGGCGGGCCCGGATCACCGGCGCGTGGGCACGCCTGCTCCTGCGCGCCCTCGGCATCCGCCTGGACGTCATCGCCGAGGAACCCGTCGGGGAGGGGGCCGGGGCGCTGGTGGTGGCCAATCACGTGTCGTGGCTGGATCCGCTGGTCATCGCGGCGGCGCTGCCCTCGCGCCCGCTGGCCAAGCGGGAGATCGCCGGCTGGCCGGTCGTCCGCACGCTGGCGGCGGGCTCCGGCGCGCTGTTCATCGACCGGGAACGCCTGTCCGCGCTGCCGTCGGCGGTCGCCACGGTCGCCGGGGCGCTCCGGGCGGGCGACACCGTCGTGGCCTTCCCCGAGGGCACCACGTGGTGCGGGCTCGGTATGGGCGTGTTCCGGCCGGCGGTGTTCCAGGCGGCGATCGACGCGGGCGCCGTCGTACGCCCCGCGGCCCTGCGCTACCGCGAGGACGGCCTGACCTCGACCCGGGCGAGCTACGTGGGCGAGGACTCGCTGCTGGCCTCGGTGCTGCGGGTGGCCGCGACCCGGCGGCTGGCCGTCGAGGTGCGGCTGCTGGCTCCCCTGCGCGCCGTCCCGTCGGCCCGCCGGCCCGAGGTGCGCGCCGCCCTGGCCAGAAGCGCCGAGGCCCTGGTACGCGCCGGCATCGAAGCCCCGGACGGCCCTCCCGGACGGGGGAGGGCCGCCGTTCACCTGCCGAAGCCCGCGGTCAGCCCGCTGAGGAGCTGACGCCGGCCCACCACGTAGAGGACCAGGATGGGCAGCGTGGTCAGGACGACCGAGGCGAGCACCGCGGGCACGTTCACGCTGTACTGCCCCTGGAACGTCCACAACGCCAGTGGCAGCGTGCGCTTGTCCGGGCTCTGGGTGAGGATCAGCGGCAGCAGGAAGCCGTTCCAGATCGTCAGCGCGTTGTAGATCGTCACCGTGACCACGGCCGGGCGGGTCAGCGGGAAGGTCAGCCGCCAGAGCATGCCCCAGTCGGTGGCGCCGTCCAGCCGCATCGACTCGAACAGCTCCTTGGGCACGTCCCTGATGAAGTTCGACAACACCAGCACCGACAGCGGGATCGCGAACGCGATGGAGGGCAGGATCATGCCCAGCAGCGAGTCGTACAGGTGCAGCCGGATGATGATCAGGTAGATCGGGATGATCGTGGCCTGGAGCGGGATCGCCAGCCCCATGAGGAACAACGAGTTCACCCCGCGCAGGAACCGCCCGCCGCCCCGCACGATCGCGTACGCCGCCATGAACGACACCCCGACGGCCGGGATCACCGCGCCGAGGGTGACGAGGAGGCTGTTGAGGAAGTACAGCGCGAAGTCCGACTCCAGCAACAGCCGGTACGCGCCGAGCGTCGGCCCCGTCGGCGGCGCGAGCGGGTTCGAGGCGTAGTAGGAGCTCTGCTCCTTGAAGCTGGTGATGACGATCCAGTAGATCGGGACCACCACGACCGCCAGCCAGAGCCACCCGGCCACCCCGGCCACCCAGTTCCTGCGGGTGGTGGCCGGGCCGCCCGCCCGCGGGGACGCGCCGGCGGTCCGGTGCGCGGGCTTCGTCAGCGTGGTCGCCATGTCAGGCCCCTTCCTGCTGGCTCGCCGAGGCGTCGCGGCCGCCCAGGCGGCGCAGCAGCAGCGCCAGCGCCAGCCCCACGAGGACGAGGATGACGGCGATCGCGCTGGCCGGGCCCATCAGGTTGGCCTGGAACCCCCGCTTGTACATGTCCAGGGCGAGCACCCGCGTCGCGTCGCCGGGACCGCCCGCGGTCAGCACGAAGATCAGGTCGAAGAAGGTCAGCGACCCGACCACCATGAGCGTCGACGACGTGATGATCGTGTACTTGAGCTGCGGCAGCGTGATGCTGAAGAACATGCGCACCCGGCCCGCGCCGTCGAGCTGGGCGGCCTCGTACATCGAGCGCGGGATCTGCCGCACGCCGCCCTGGTAGATCAGCGAGTGGAATGGGATGAACTGCCACGACACCACGAAGATCACCACGCTGAACGCCAGGACGGGCTCGCCCAGCCAGTCCTGGGCCAGCAGGTCGAGGCCGAGCCCGGCGCCGAGCCCGAAGTTCGGGTCCAGCAGCGCCTTGTAGGTGATGGCGATGGCGGCCGAGCTGAGCAGCAGCGGGATGAAGTAGAACACCGACAACACCGCGCGGTAGCGCTGCGCGCCGGCCAGGAACACCCCGAGCAGGATGCTGGCCGGCGTCTGCACCGCCCAGGAGGCGGCCATCACCAGGAACGTCACCCACAGCGCGTGCGGCAGCCCGGGGTCGGACAACACCGCCTGCCAGCTCGACAGGCCGGCGAAGCCGATGTCGCCGAGCCCGTCCCAGGAGGTGAAGCTGAGGACGAGGACGCCGATCAGCGGGAGCACGCCGAAGCCGACGAAGAACAGCAGCGCCGGCACGGCCAGCCAGGCGAGGGAGCCGCGGCCGTCCCGCCGGGCGGCCGGCGGCGCCCCCCGCCCGGCGGGGATCGGGATCACGCTCACTTGCCGATGACCGCGTTCATGTTCGTCTGGAACTGCTGCGGCGAGATGGACAGCTGGAACAGCTTGGCGATGTTGTCCAGGAGCACCTCGGCCGCGGTCGGGCTGAGCGCCTGGTCCCACGACTGGGCGAAGGTCTTGGCGTTGGCGGCGATGCCGTAGACGAACTTCAGGAACTCGGCGTCGGGGGAGGAGGCGAAGGCCGCGTCGGCGCCCTTGGCGATCGGCACGCCGCCCGTGTCGGCCCACTCCTTGACCTCGGTCTGGTCGAGCACGCCGCTGGTGAAGAACTTCTTGGCGATCTCCTTCTGCTCGGGGGTGGCCTTGGCGGAGATCGACAGGTACTGGCCGGGGTTGCCGACGGTGTTGCTCGGGTCGCCCTTGCCGCCGTCCACGGGCGGGAAGTTCATGTAGCCGAGGTGGCCGCCGGGGACGAAGTCGCCGCCGTCGTTCTTCATGCCGCCGTACGTCCAGGCGCCGTGCAGCATCATGGCCGCCTTGCCGGTGTAGAGCAGCGCCTGGTCGGCGTTGGAGTCGGCGGTGATGGAGGAGAAGCCCTTGATGAAGCCGTTCGCCTTGATCAGGTCCTGCATCTTGGTGAGGGCGTCGAGGGCGGCGGGGTTGGACCAGGCGTCCTTCTGGCCGTCGAACACCGCCTGGAACACCTCGGTGCCGCCGATCCGGTCGAACAGGAACTCCAGCCACATCATGTTCGTCCAGCGCGACTGGCCGCCGAGCGCGAACGGCGCGATGCCCTTGGCGTTGATCTTGGGCACGATGTCCATGATCTCGCCCCAGGTCGTGGGCGGCTGCACGCCGACCTTCTCCAGGACCTCCTTGTTGTAGTACAGGACGATCGGCTGCACGGTCTCGCACGGCATCGCGTAGATCTTGCCGTCCACGGTGGCCGCGCCGAAGGAGGAGGGGAACAGCCGGTCCTTGACGGCGGCGTTCTCGGAGAACCAGGACGTCAGGTCCTCGACCTGGCCGGCCTGCACGTAGCTGCGCAGCGTGCCGCCGCCCCAGCCCCAGATCAGCGTGGGGGCCTGGCCGGCGCCGATGGCGGTCTTGATCTTGGTCTTGTAGGCGTCGTTCTGGAACGCCGTGCCCTCGATCTGGGTGTTGGGGTTGGCCTTGTTGAAGCGCTCGATCGCCCGGCGGCGCACGCCTTCCTGTGGCTCGACCGACAGGTACCAGTAAGTGGCCTTGGCGCCGCCGCCGCCACCTCCGGTCGCGCCGCCGTCACCCGCCCGGGTGGGGCCGGACGTGCCGCAGGCCGCGAGCGCGGCTCCCAGGGGCAGCCCCATGGAGAGGCTGAGGAAGGTGCGGCGAGAGGTTGACCTGGTCTCCACGCTGATCTCCGTACTCGAATGCCGTGGCCTGGCCGCGGCTCGGTTGTCCTAGGGACGCGTTGGGCCGGCGGTCGGATCGGCAACCCCCCAAATGCCGCTCGTCCACTCGCCGTTGAGTGAACTCGTCGAAACATTTGCGACATGACCGCGCGGCACGTCAATCTAGATTTCGACCATTACCGTGTCAAGACCTCTGGCCGGAAACCGCCTCTGGGCGGGGGTGGGGGCCGTGTAGTACTCTCGCGCGGGCATCTAGCTGGCTATTCCATCGCCTTTGCGGCATTGTGCCGGTAGTCGGGCCAAGGCTCGAAACATTTCGAAAGTTTGCGGCAGGAACACTTGAAGGAGTGCAGCTCATGACGGCTCTAGATCGGACACCGGCGGCGGATCGGGTCCTCGGTCCGTGGCTGGACCCGGCGCTTCCCGTGGCCGAGCGGGTCGAGGCCCTCCTTCAGGAGCTGACCCTGGAGGAGAAGGTCGCCCAGCTCGGCAGCCGATGGGTGGGCAACGACATGCGGCACGAGGAGGAGGCCCCCGCCCCCGACCCGGACGGCACCGGCACCCACAACGTCGCCCCGATGCAGGACGTGTTCGCCGCCTCGGGCACCGTCCCCTTGGGAGAGGCCGCCCGGCACGGGCTCGGCCACCTGACCCGCGTGTTCGGCAGTGTCCCGGTGACGGTGGCCGAGGGCGTCGCCGAGGTGGTACGCCTGCAACGCGAGGTCGTCGGCCTGTCCAGGTTCGGCATTCCCGCCCTCGTCCACGAGGAGTGCCTGACCGGTTTCACCACCTACGGCGCGACCGTCTACCCCGCGGCCATCGCCTGGGCCGCCACCTTCGACCCCGAGCTGGTCGAGCGCATGGCGGCGGCCATCGGGCGGGACATGCGCGCCGTGGGCGCCCATCAGGGCCTCTCCCCGGTGCTCGACGTGGTCCGCGACTACCGGTGGGGCCGGGTGGAGGAGACGATGGGCGAGGACCCGTACCTCGTCTCGATGCTCGGCGCCGCGTACGTGCGCGGCCTGGAGAGCGCCGGCGTGATCGCCACGCTCAAGCACTTCGCCGGCTACTCGGCCGCGCGGGCCGCCCGCAACCACGGCCCGGTCCCGATGGGCCGCCGCGAGCTGATGGACATGATCCTGCCGCCGTTCGAGGCGGCCATCACCCTCGGCGGCGCCCGCTCGGTGATGAACTCCTACTCCGACGTGGACGGCGTGCCCGCCGCCGTCGACTCCTGGCTGCTGACCGGCCTGCTGCGCGAGGAGTGGGGCTTCACCGGCACCGTCGTGTCCGACTACTGGGCGGTCCCGTTCCTGGCGACCATGCACCAGGTGGCCGCTGACCGCGCCGACGCCGGGGCGCAGGCGCTCGCCGCGGGCGTGGACGTCGAGCTGCCCGACACCCTCGGCTTCGGGCGGAACCTGGTGGAACGGGTGCGCGCGGGCGAGCTGCCCGAGTCGCTGATCGACCGCGCGGCACGCCGGCTGCTCACCCAGAAGGTGCAACTCGGGCTGCTCGACCCCGGCTGGACGCCGGAGGGCTCGGTGGCCGGGGCACAGGACGTCGAGCTGGACTCGGCGGCCAACCGGGCGCTGGCCCGCGAGCTGGCCGAACGCTCGATCGTGCTGCTCGACGCCGGTACCGCGCTGCCGCTGCGCGCCGGTCTGGGCCGGGTCGCCGTGGTCGGGCCGTGCGCCGACGACCCGCGCACGTTCATGGGCTGCTACGCCTTCCCCAACCACGTGTTGCCCCGCCACCCCGGGCTCGGGCTCGGCGTCGAGGCCCCGAGCCTGCTCGACGCGCTGCGCGCCGAGCTGCCCGAGGCGGAGATCGCGTACGAGCCGGGATGCGCGGTGCAGGGCGGCGACCGGACGGGGTTCGCCGCCGCCGCCGAGGCCGCACGCGGGGCCGACCTGTGCGTCGCGGTCGTGGGCGACCTGGCCGGGCTGTTCGGCCAGGGCACCTCGGGCGAGGGCTGCGACGCCGAGGACCTGCGGCTGCCCGGCGTCCAGGCCGACCTGCTGGCCGAGCTGTTCGCGACGGGCACGCCGGTCGTCGTAGTGGTCGTCTCGGGCCGCCCGTACGCGCTGGGCGAGGTGCACGCCGGGGCCGCCGGGCTGGTCCAGGCGTTCATGCCGGGGGAGGAGGGCGCCGGGGCGATCGCCGGTATACTGAGCGGTCGTGTCCAGCCTGGAGGCAAGCTTCCCGTGCAGATACCCCGCCATCCTGGCGGGCAGCCGGGCACCTACCTGCAGCCACCGCTCGGAGCCGACAGCAAGGGCATCAGCAACCTCGACCCCACCCCGCTGTTCCCCTTCGGGCACGGCCGCTCCTACACCACGTTCGACGTCGGCGACCTGCGTGTCAGCGCCGCCGAGGTGCCGACCGACGGCGAGTTCACCGTCTCGGTCCGCGTCGCCAACACCGGCGGCCGGGCCGGCGACGAGGTCGTGCAGCTCTACCTGCACGACGTCCTCGCCCAGGTCACCAGGCCGGTGAAGCAGCTCACCGGCTTCGCCAGGGTCCGCCTCGAACCCGGCGAGAGCAGGCGGGTCTCCTTCCTGGTGCACACCGACAGGACCGCCTTCACCGGGCGCGACCTGCGGCGCGTCGTGGAGCCGGGGGACATCGAGGTGCTGGTCGGCACGTCCGCCGCCGACCTGCCGTGCCGCGGCGTGGTCCGGCTGACCGGGCCGCTGCGGGCCGCCGGCACCGGCCGGCGGCTGGTCACACCCGTGGAGATGCGAGGAGGAACAGATGCCGGCTCCTAGGCGCGCCACGCTGGCCACCGTCGCGGCCTCGGCCGGCGTGTCCGTCGCCACCGTCTCCAAGGTGCTCAACGGCCGCAGCGACGTGGCCCCGGCGACCCGTTCGCTGGTGCAGTCGCTGCTCCAGCAGCACGAACACGTGCCCGCCACGCCGCGCCGCGCCGAGGCGGGCGGCCCCGCCACGATCGAGGTGCAGTTCGACGACGACCTCAACGCCTACTCCACGGAGATCATCCACGGCGCGATCGAGGCCGGCGACGAGCTTCGGACATCGGTCGTGGTCAGCATCAGGAAGAGCCACCAGCGCACCGGCGGCTGGGCGCGCGACCTGGTCGCCGCCGGCCGGCGGGCGCTCATCGTGGTGACCAGCGAGCTGACCGGCGCCCAGCTCGGGGCGCTGTCACGGGCCCGGCTGCCGCTGGTGGTGATCGACCCGCTCAACCTGCCGACCACCAGCGTGACCAGCGTCGGCTCGACCAACTTCGCCGGGGGCCTGACCGCCACCCAGCACCTGCTCTCCCTCGGCCACCGGCGCATCGCCTACATCGGCGGCCCCCCGAACTCGGCCTGCAACCAGGCCCGACTGCACGGCTACCGGGCGGCCATGGAGGCCGCGGGCGCGCCCGAGCCGCCCGGCTACGTCCGCGCCGCCCACTTCCACTACCAGGACGGCGTGGTCAACGGCGCGAGCGTGCTCGACCTGCCGCAGCCCCCGACCGCGATCTTCGCCGGCTGTGACGAGATCGCGCTCGGGGTCATGGAGGCCGCCAGGTCACGCGGCCTGCGCATCCCCGAGGACCTGAGCGTCGTCGGCTTCGACGACACCCAGATCGCGCGGATGGCCTCGCCGCAGCTGACCACCGTACGCCAGCCGCTGCGCGAGATGGGCCGGGCGGCCTTGCGTACCGCGCTGCGGCTGGCGGCGGGCGAGCGGATCGACTCCCACCACGTCGAGCTGGCAACCGAACTGGTGGTCCGCGGCTCCACCGCCCCGGCGGCCCCTACGGGAGACCGAAGGCCAGGAACACCGACCCGTACGGATTCGGGTACGGCGTGAAGGAGTACCCGGACTGGATGAACATCATGCCGTGCGCCACCACGGCGCCGCCGCCGCCCGAGCCCGCCCCGCCGCGCCCGGTCAGGCCGTTGACGCCCGCCACCTCCTGCATGGTGTCGTAGGCCCACACGACCTCGCCGGTGCGCGCCGAGTAGGCCCGCATCTTGCCGTCCATGCTGCCCTCCCACACCAGGCCGGGCGTGCTGGAGACGGCCGGGGTGTGGCCGAGGCGGCAGACGTTCGGGAACTGGGCCGCGCCGCCCGTGGTGCAGCCGTCGGCCGGGTTGGGCGTCTCCCAGAGCAGGTGCCCGGTCGCCGGGTCGAGGGCGAACAGGGTGCCCGGCTGGGCCATGTACGTGGCCACGTACAGGCGTTCGCCGTCGAAGGAGGTGCCCCACTGGACGCCGGACAGGCCGCCGCCGGGCATCGGCTTCGACAGTTGCCGCTGCCACACGATCTTCCCGGTACGGGCGTCGAGCACGTGGTACACGCCCGCCTTCTGCCCGATGCCGATCAGCGCCCGGCCGCCGGCCCTGAACACGTTGGGCGCGGCCCCGAGGTCGAAGTCGAGCGCGGTGCCGTCGGGGAGGTTGGGGCAGAACTCGCGGTCCTCCGGGGTGGGCAGCGAGCACTCCAGCCGCCAGGTGTCCACGTCGGTCATCCGCCGGGTCCAGCGCGGCCGGCCGGTGTCGATGTTCAGCGCGAGCACCGAGTCGTAGTGCCCGGCGCTGCCGGTGTAGTTCTGGCCGGTGCCGACGTACAGGGTGCGGGTGTACGGGTCGATGGCGGGCGAGCTCCACACGCCGCCGCCGGAGGGGGCGTACCGGGGGACGCCGTTGGGCCAGGTGCCGTCCTGGACGGCCTTCGGCACGGTGTTGAAACGCCAGACCGGGCGGCCGGTGTCGGCGTCCAGGGCGTCGAGGTGGCCGCGGAAGGTGCAGCAGGCGTGCTCCTTGCCGAGGATGTTCTCGCCGCTGGAGACGCCGACGTAGACGCGGTCGCCGAAGACCAGGGGCGAGCTGGTGACGATCGCCGTGATGGTGTCGTCCAGCCTGCGGGCCCAGGCCAGGCGGCCGGTGCGCTGGTCGACGGCGTAGAACCAGCCGCGTACGTCGCCGAAGTACACCTTGCCCCTGGCCACGGCCGGGCCGTCCTGGACCTGGGTGCGGCCGGTGCCGACGGTCGTCAGGTCGAACTCCCAGCGGGCGGCGCCGGTGGCGGCGTCCCTGGCGTACAGCTTGCCTTCCGGCGAGCCGAAGTACACCGTGTCGCCCACGACGGCGGGCTGGCTGCGCGGCGTGCCGGCCTCCTTGGGGTAGGCGAAGGCCCACTTCAGGGCCAGGCCGCCGACCGTACGCGGGTTGATCGCCCGCTCGGCCGCGTTGTGCCGCCAGCCGAGCGGGCTCTGCTGCCACATCGGCCAGTCGCCGCCGCCCCCGGACGCCGCCTGCGCGGGCACGGGGCCCACGAGCAGCGCGAGGCAGAGCGCGGTCAACAGACGGATCATGACGTCGCCTCCCTGTTCCAGAACGCGCACTGGTGCTGCCTGGCGATCTCCCGCGTCATCTGGCTGTCACCGGCCGGGGCCAGGGACATGACGGCGGGATCGGTACGGGTGTAGCGGGACCAGAGCGGCGTCCCGTCCGCGGTCGGGTCGCCGGTACGGGCGAAGCCCGTCCACTGGGCGACGAGCTGGGCGCCGAAGGAGCGCTGGTTGGCGTCCATGTCCTTGACGTCGGAGGACAGGAAGGGCACCTCGCTGACGTGGAAGGCGCCGTTCGGCTTGGTCTGGTCGAGGAAGAACAGCGGGGGCGCGTCGGTGTTGTCCACCTGGAAGGCGTACACCGGGAGGTGCGCGGCCAGCCGTTCGTCGTTGAGCAGCGCCGGGCAGACCGAGTTGCTGTCGGCCACGATCGTCCGGTACGCGATGAACGCCGCGGGCGCGGGGAACCTGGCCAGCGGGTAGCGGGCGAAGACCTCGGGGGCGAGGGACCCGTACTGCTGGCGGACCAGGGTCTCGTACTCATCCGGGGTGCCGGCGGAGGGGAGCTGGACCTCGTCGCGGCCCACGCCGTGCATGAGGGCCACCTTGTTGACCTTGCCCTTGGCGAACGCCCGCGACGGCGACATGGTCAGGATGCGGCCGTCCACGATGGGCGCGATCGTCCCGCGATCGGGGCCGAGGCCGTCGGAGGACTGGTCGAGCAGCGCCTTGACCGGTTCGGCCCGCAGGCACGCGCCCGGGTCGGCGGCCTGCTCGCAGCCGAGCGCGGCGGCGAACCTGGCGCCCTGCTCCTGCGCCTCGGACTGCGTGGGCAGGTCGGCCTTGCAGTCCTGCGGCTGCCAGAAGGTGTTCGCGCCGCGCAGCGAGTTGTACTCGCCGCTCTGCACGATCCCCTTCTCGAACAGGCCCTTGGCGGTCGGCGAGGCCGTGTGCGCGCAGACGCTCGAACCGCCCGCGCTGGCCCCGAAGATCGTCACGTTGCCGGGGTCGCCGCCGAAGCGGGCGATGTTGCGCCGCACCCAGCGCAGCGACTCCTGCTGGTCGGACAGGGCGTAGTTGCCGGCGTTCGGGCCGAACGCCCGGTGTGACAGGAACCCGAACACGCCGAGCCGGTAGCCCACGCCGACGTGCACCACGTTCCCGGCCTTGGCCAGGTAGGAGCCGTCGGAGGGGGAGCCGTACCGGAAGCCGCCGCCGTGGAACTCCACCATGACGGGCAGCTTCCGCGCCCCGGCGGGGGCGGCGACGTTGAGCTTCAGGCAGTCCTCGTCCTCGGAGGGGGAGCCGAGCAGCTCCGCCTGCGGGCACGGGCTGCCCCGCCCGGTCGTGGCCAGCACGCCGGTCCACGGCGTGTGCCGGCGCGCGGGCGTCCAGCGCAGTTCGCCGACCGGCGGGGCGGCGTAGGGAATGCCGAGCCAGGAGCGCAGGCCCTCGCCCACGATCCCGCACACCTGGCCCGTGTCGGTGGTGACGGTCGTGTCGGACGCGCAGGCGGGCGCGCTGCGCGGAGCCGCCAGCGAGGGCGGGGTGGTCAGGCCGAGCGCCGCTATCACGACGAGCGCGCTCAGCCCAGGTCGGAGCTTCATCATGCGCAAGTTCCCTCAGCAGATTTACTCGGGATCTTGCGCATCGTGTCAAGGCGAGTCAGCCGGATCAACCGCGGCCGTCATACCGGCCCACCATCACGCCCGTGTGATCACCGGGACCCGCGTGGCTAGCGGTCGCTCCACCTGATCTCGTACGGCTTGAGCGTCAGCTCCTTGCCGTCCACGGTCGTGGTGACCTGCTTGCCGGCCGTGTTGACCGCGAGGAGCTGCTGCGGCTGGGCCAGCACCCGCACCCGCGCGTCGGAGGAGGTGACCGGCACCAGCTCGGCGCCCGCCGGGAACCACCGGGTGAAGTTGCCCACCAGCTCCCCGGTCGGCATCAGCGCGCCCGTGCGCGGGTCCCACATGCAGGCCCGGCACTCGCCCTCCTTGGCCTGCGGGTTCCAGTACAGCGCGGTGCTCGCCCCGCTCTTGGCGAACTCCATCATCGAGGCGGCCTGCACCGCCAGGCGCTTGGGCTCGTCCCAGGTGGTGCCGTCCTCGGGCACGAAGTACCACTCCGACCACCACACCGGCAGGTCGCCGGACTTCTCGCGCAGCCACTTGGTGATCGCGCTGAACTTGGCCAGCGCGCCGAACGCGTCCGGCAGCAGCTCGTGGGTCTCGGTGGGGGAGGCGCCGTCCACGACGATGAAGTCGGCGCCCTTCTTGTTCTTGAACCAGTACTCGAAGGCGTCGAGGGCGTGCCGGCTGACCGCGCCCCACGGGCCGCGCAGCTCGGTGTCGCCGTCGCTGTCGCTGTCGAAGCCCAGGTACGGGCCGCCGATCTTGGCGTCCGGCCGGACCGCCTTCACCGCGTCGTACACCTTGTTGTACATCTCGGTGTAGCCCTTGTAGTCCGCGGGTTTCTTGTGGTCGCGCCAGAAGCCCTTGAACTCGTTCCAGACCATGAAGTACTTCACGTCCGGGTACCTGCGGGCCACGGCCGCCGCCAGCTTGGCGAAGTCGTCGAAGCGCTCCGGGTACGGCGCGTCCTCCAGGTGCTCCTTCCAGGCCGACTCCTCCGTCGGGCCCTCGGGGCCGCCCTTCATCCAGTCGGGGGCGCAGCACAGCGTGATGATCCCGGTGCCGCCGGACTCCCGCATGAAGGAGGTGCGGCTGTCGAGGTCCTCCCAGAAGTACTCGCCGCGGCGCGGTTCGGGGTTGAGCGCCCCGAAGCCCATGATGTGCTGGTTCTGCAACATCGGCGTCTCGGACAGCGCCCTGGCGACGTCCTGCTCGAAGCGCGGGCTGATGTTGTTGGCGCTGACGCCGGTGTGGGTGAGGCCCCAGCGCGGCCAGTCGGCGTCCACGGGCGGCGGCTTCTGGATCTTGGTGGTGGGGGCGGCCGGCGAGGACGCCTCGGGCGGCTGGGCCGCGCTGGTCTCCTGGCCGGCCGTGGCGCCGAGCGAGCAGCCCGCGGCGATCATCGCCATCGCGGCGAACCCCATGACCGAGGCGGCCAACCGGCCAGAACGGCGAACCGTCGTTCCCCCGCTTACTGTCGACACCTGAATCCCCACCCGGTCCTCAGCGCTTTTTGCCTTGAGCGTTCCATGCCCCCGCAAACGCGGCAAACCGGCGAGCAGGATTCACAGCCAAGCGTTACCAATGACGAACGCGGCGGCGCTCCCGGCGCCCCTGGCGCGCCGGAAGGCCACCGCGTCCGCGTCCCTAGCGGCCCTGCAGACCTCTGACGTTGTCCCCGAACGTCCAGCCCTTCGAGCCGTCCCAGTTGATCGACCAGGTCATCAGGCCCTTGAGCTGGCCGTTGAAGGCGTTCCAGCCCTGCGACACCAGCGAGGGGGCCATGTATCCGCCGCCGGCGCCGGGCTGCGCGGGCAGTCCGGGCACCTGCTTGTCGTAGGGAACCGTGATCGTGGTGCCCTGGATGGTCAGGCCGTTGTTCAGGCAGGTGGTCTGCACGGTGAAGCCCTGCACGGTGCCGGCGGAGTAGGAGTCGCCGGAGCAGCCGTACATGCTGCCGTTGTAGTACTGCATGTTCAGCCACCACAGGCGGCCGTTGTCGGCGTACTTCTTGATGATCGGCAGGTACGCGCCCCAGATCGAGCCGTACGTCACGCTGCCACCCGTCACGTACGCCGTCTCCGGCGCCATGGTCAGGCCGAACCCGGCCGGCATCTGGGCGAGCACGCCGTCGATGATCCGGATGAGGTTCGACTGCGAGGCGGAGAGCTGGGTGATGCTCCCGCCGCCGGTCAGGCCGGTCTCGATGTCGATGTCGATGCCGTCGAAGTTGTACTTCTTCAGGATCGGCACGACGGTCGCCACGAACCGGTCGGCGACGGTGCTGGAGCCGAGGTCGATGCCGGCCGCCGCGCCGCCGATGGACATCAGGATCGTCGCGCCCGCGGCCTTGGCCTGGCACATCTCGGCGGGGGTGGCGACCTTGACGGTGGCGTCCATGCCGTCCTCCCACAGCACGGTGCCGTCGGAGCGGATGACGGGGAACGCGGCGTTGATCACGTTGTAGCCGTGCTGCTTGATGCGCGGGTCGGTGATCGGGATCCAGCCGAGCGGCGGGTGCACGCCGTTGATCGCGCCGTCCCAGTTCTCCCAGTAACCCTGGATCACCTTGCCCGCCGGGCGCGGCTTGGTCGGGCAGGTGGTGTCGGTCGGCGTCACGGTCGGCGTCACCGTCGGGGTCACGGTGGGCGTGACGGTCGGCGTCACCGTCGGGGTCACCGTCGGGGTCACCGTCGGGGTCACGGTCGGGGTGACCGTGGGCGTGACGGTCGGGGTGATCGTGGGGGAGGGGCTGCCGCCGGGGCCGTCGAAGCTGACGTCGTCGGCGTAGTAGGTGCCCTGCCCGTACCAGCCGTGCAGGAAGATGACCGCGGTGTTCTGGTTCGCCGTGGTCGTGAACGACACGGTGAGCTGCGCGTACGCCGAGGCCGACGACGTCGTCGAGGAGGAGCCGCCGGTCACGCCGAGGTAGACGTAGCTGCCGCGCACCCACGCGCTCAGCGTGTACGTCGTGCTCGGCCGCACCGACACCGACTGGGTGCACTGCGCGGTGTCGGACCCGCTGGCCGCCGCGGCCAGCGCCTTGGTGCCGGAGTGGACCGGTGTGGACACCACGGACCCCAGCCCGCCGGTGCACGACCAGGGTGACAGGGACCCGGTCTCGAAGTCGGCATTGGTGAGGAGGTTGGCCGCCTGGGCGGAGGTCTGGACGACGAGGACGCCCAATGCCGCCAGGACCGAGGCCAGCAGCACGACGAGGAGACGGCGTGTTCGCTTCATGGTGGACAACCCTTTCGTCGCCCGAGCGCGGGCCCGCGACCAGCGGGTTCATCGGATTATGTAAAGAAACTTTAAAGTTGTCCACGGGGCTTCCATATCACTTGGGTCATATCGCGGACGTGCCGTCCGGGCCCCCGCGGACCCGGACGGCACGTCGGAACGGGCTCAGTTCACGTTGAGCGTGAACGTGCTCGTCGTGTTGCGGATGTCGGTGGCGTTGCCGCTCAGCCGCAGACCGTTGAACGTGGCCGACCCGATCGCCGGGCCCTGGCCGGGCTCGGGCAGCTCGTTGACCCAGATGCCGAAGCCCGACTTGGCGTCGAAGGCGTCACCGCTCCTGCGCGCTCCCGAGATCGACACGTCCGTGAAGACCGTGTCGGCGACCGGGTTCAGCGGCGTGCTCGGGCTGGAGTAGCCGGTCTGGAACATGATCCCGCTGTAGGTCGGGTCCACGATGTCCACGTCGTTCACCCGGATCGCGGTGAACTTCTTGGACGAGGAGAAGATCCACAATGCCGGGAACGTCTGCTGTCCCCAGAAGTGCCCGCCGGCGCGTACGAGCGAGATGTTCTCGAACTTCGTCTGCCCCGGACCGAAGTCCCGCATCGGGATGCCGAAGTCGAGCGAGCTGATCGTGATGCCCGAGTAGACCAGGGTGTCGGCGATGTAGGCGTTGCGGACCGTGTTGTTCTGGCCGCCGTACACCGCGACGCCCGCGGCCCGCCAGGTCAGCAGCGAGGTGATGTTCTCGAAGACGTTGCCCGACTGGTCGGCGTTGACGTTGTCGATCGCCGCGAACAGCGCGAAGCTGTCGTCTCCGGTGGCGCGGGTCTCGACGTCGGTGATCAGGTTGTCCGTGCTGCCGTTGGTGAAGTTCGCGCCGTCGGCGAAGGTGTTCCTGATCCGCGAGTTCTTGATCGTGACATGGTCGACGTTCGTGCCCCAGAACATGCAGATCTGGTGCTCGACCCAGATGTTGTCGATCGTCATGTTCGACACCTTCGACAGGTCGAAGATCTTGCCGGGGCCGTCGATGCGCGAGGTGTAGTTGCCGAAGTGGGCGAAACCGGCGAACGTCGAGCCGTTCGACGACGCCTCGGTGCGCCAGCCGACGTCGGTGCCGTCCTGGCCGGAGGGGGAGACGAACCTGGTGTACCAGGGGCCCGCGCCGACCACCTTGACGGCCTTGCCGTACACCTGGAACTTGCCCGTCGTCTGGTACGTGCCCGCGGGCAGGTAGACGCCGGTCAGGTTGCTGTCCTGGCGCGCCTTGTCCAGCGCGTTCTGCACGTCCTGCTGGGAGAACCCGGCCGGTACGGCGTAGTGCGCGGGGTCGGGGTTCCCGGCCGGCGAGACCTGCTCCAGGCTGACGAAGTCGACGGCGTACGTGGTGGTGTTGGCCGGGTCCTTCTGCAGCCTGATCCTGCTGCCCTTCGGGACGGTGGCGTCGAGCATGACGTTGGCCTCGTCGTAGATGTGCCGGGCCGGGCCGGCGCCGGGCGAGTTGCCGGGGCTCGCCTCCGCGCCGTACAGCCAGGCGTACTTCGAGGTCAGGTCGATGGCCTTGTGGAAGGCGCCGTTGATGTAGATGTTCAGGGTCGAGTTCGTCCCGCCGCCGCCCGGCGCGTCCGGGATGGAGAAGCGGGTGACCAGGGTGTTGGTGTCGGCCTTGGTGGTCCACTCGACGTAGGAGCCGTTCTGGTTCAGCGTCACCGCGCGGCGGCCCGACGCCTCGCCGGCCACCGTGCCGACGTCCCTGCTCGGGCCGACGACCTGCGCGCCGCCGCCGGTCACGCCGTCCTCGGCCTCGTAGGTGTCGTACGGCATGTTCGCCCCGCGGCCCACGAAGAGCTGCTGGGTGCTGGTGTTGTTGGCCTGCTTGACCGGCAGTTCGTTGGCGTCGTTCGCGATGACGGTCCTGACCGTGTACCTGCCGTTGGCGGCCGTCCACGTGCCCAGGGTGACCGGCGCGGCGGTGGCCCCGGGGGCGATCGCGCCGGTGTGGCTGCCGGTCAGGGTCCTGACGACCGTGCCGGCCTCGTTCGCGACGGTCAGCGTGACGCCGTGCGCGCCGGCGGCCGAGGCGACCGTGCCCTGGTTCCTGATCGCGACCGAGAACGTGACGGTGCTGCCGCCGGCCGGGTTGCCCGGCGTCCAGGACACCGGCGCGGCGACCAGGTCGGAGGTGTCCACCGGCTTGACGACCAGCGGCGACGCGCTGGTGAGGGAGTTGTTGGACTCGTTCTGCTCGATGACGGACCCGGCGTCGTCGGCCTTCGCGCTGACCGGGTAGCTGCCCGCGTCCCTGGTCCCGATGTTCGCGGTCACGGTCGCGGAGGCGCCGGCGGCCAGCGCGCCCACGTTCGCGGTGGCGACCTTGGCGGTGCCGAGGGAGAAGGCGACGTCGGTCGCGGCCGACGCGGCGTTGCCGGCGTTCCTGACCACGGCCGACAGCGTGACCGCGTCGCTCTCCACCGGCGCCTGCGGCGTCCAGGACAGCGAGGTGACGGTCAGGTCGGGGTTCGGCGCGGGCGCGCCGATCACCTGGAGCTCGGCGACCTGCCCCGCCGGGGCCCCGGTGTTGGCCGTGAACGACAACCGCACGTCGGCCACCCGCCCGCTGACCGGGACCGTCACCGTGTTGCCCGAGGCCGGGGCGAACGTGTACGGCGCAGAGGCGACCAGGCTCGTGAACCCCGAGGCGCCCTGCTCCCTGCCCAGCACCTGGAACGTCTGGGTACGGGTGCTCCACGCGGCCGCCGGGTCGAGCTTGACCACGACCGAGGACACATCGGCGTTCGCGCCGAGCTGGACGGTCAGCGTGTTCGGATAGCTGCCGCCCGCGCCCTCCCAGTACGTCGTCACGCTGTTGTCGTTGGCGTTCGCGGCGACGTAGGTGTGCACGTAGGAGGAGGCGGTGATCGGCTTGCCGGCGGCCAGGTTGGAGCCGGGGCCGCCGCTGCCGGTGCGGGTGACGGTGTTCTCGCCGGCGACTGGTTGCCCGCCGCGTCCCTGGCCTTGACGTAGTAGGCGACGGTGAGCGTGCCGGGCTGGTTGTCGGTGTAGGTCAGCACGTTCCCGGCGACGCTGCCGCGCAGGGTGTTGTTGGCGTAGACGTCGTAGCCGGTCACGCCGACGTCGTCGGTGGCGGCCGTCCAGGTCAGCTTGATCTGGCCGCTCGCGGGCTCGGTGTAGGCCAGGCCGCCGGGCGCGGTCGGCGCCTGGGTGTCGCCGGAGCCTGGGCCGTACACCTCGAACTCCGAGAGCTGGCCGGCGGGCCAGCCGGTGTTGGCGGTGACGGTCACCCGGATGTAGCGGACGGTCGCCGCGGTGAAGGTGATCGTGGCCGCCGGGGCGAACGTGCGGGTGGCCGAGGCCGAGAGCGTGGTGAGCGGGGGGTTGACGGTGCCGCCCTGCACGGTCAGCGTCTGTGTCCTGGACTCCCACGTGGAGGGGAGCTTCAGGACCAGCTCGTTCACGCTGACGGCCGAGCCGAGGTCCACCTGGATCCACTGGGGGAAGGCGTTGTTGGCGCTCTCCCAGTAGGTGGCCTGGTTGCCGTCGGTGGCGTTGCCGCCGCCGTACACGTCGGTGGTGCTGCTGACGGTGACCGGTTTGCCGGCCGCCAGGTTCGGGCCCGCGGCGGCGGCCGGCGGGGCGCTCCAGCCGATCACGGCCAGGGCGACGGCGATGGCCGCCGCGAGCGGTCGTAAGAGGGATGGCTTGCGCTTCATGGGGGGTGTCGCCTCTCGTCGGGCTGGGAGGGTTGCCCGCACCTTAAGTTGACACTTAGAAATCCGCAATGTTTCTACTTAGTTTCGCAAATAATCGACTGTCATGCGATATCCCGCCCGTTACGAAGGAACCAGGTCACAAGCCCTGCGTGCGCCGCAGATCGCGCAGAGTTCTCCTGCAAGGCTGGCCGCAAGCTGTTGCAAGTGTTTGCGGATCTGGTCGTATAGTTTGCGCATGACCCGACGACTCGGAGACGTGGCCAAGAAGGTCGGCATGAGCGAGGCGACCGTGAGCCGGGTGCTCAACGGCAAGCCCGGCGTGTCGGAGGCCACCAGGGAGGCCGTGCTGACGGCGCTCGACGTTCTCGGGTACGAGCGCCCGACCCGGCTCCGCGGCGACCGCGGCCAGCTGGTCGGCCTGGTGCTCCCCGAGCTGCAGAACCCGATCTTCCCCGCGTTCGCCGAGGTCGTCGGCGGCGCCCTGGCCCAGCAGGGGTTCACCTCCGTGTTGTGCACGCGCACGGTGGGCGGGGTCAGCGAGGCCGACTACGTGAGCCTCCTGCTGTCCCAGCAGGTCTCCGGCGTGGTCTTCGCCGGCGGCCACTACGCCCAGGCCGACGCCTCCCACGAGCACTACGAGCTGCTCTACGAACGCGGGCTGCCCACCGTCCTGGTCAACGCCGCCGTCGAGCACCTGGGCTTCCCGCAGGTGTCGGCCGACGACGTGGTGGCCGCCGAGATCGCGCTCGGCCACCTGCGCAGCCTCGGCCACGAACGGGTGGGCCTGGTGCTCGGGCCGCGCGACCACGTGCCGTCCAGGCGCAAGCTCGCCGCCGTGGCGGGGGTGGTCGATCCCGGCCTGGTCGAGCACAGCATGTACTCGCTGGAGGGCGGCCACGCCGCGGCCGCCAGGCTGGTCGCGAAGGGCGTCACCGGCATCGTGTGCGCCAGCGACCTCCTCGCGCTCGGCGCCGTACGGGCGGTGCGCCGGGCCGGGAAGTCGGTGCCCGAGGACGTCTCGGTGGTCGGGTTCGACGACTCGGCCCTGATGAACTGCACCGACCCGCCGCTGACCACCGTCCGCCAGCCGATCGACGCCATGGGCCGGGCCGCCGTCGACCTCCTCATCGCCCAGATCGACAAGCACGCGGTGCCCGCGGACGAGCTGCTGTTCGACCCGGAACTGGTGGTCAGAGCCTCGACGGGACGGGTGCGCGGCTCCTCCTGAAGAGCTCTTCCGGTGACCTAGTCGTTATCTTGCAACCCCATGTCGAAACATTGCGGACATCTGAGGGATCTGCCATTGTGAGCGCACAGCGGGGCGCCTCACCGTCCCCTCACCGCCTTGTCGGGAGCGGCATCTCGACCGGCTTCGTCAAGCTTCAGAAGGGTCAGATCGATGAAGAGATCGGACTATCGCAGGACTGTGGGGCTGCTCCTGGCGGCAGGCCTGAGCATGAGCGCCGTGGCCTGCGGCAGTGGCGACGACACCAAGCCCCAGGCGCAGGGCAGCGCTTCGGGTGCCGCGCAGGTGAGCATCACCGTCGCCTGCCAGCCGGCGAAGTCCGCGCCCAAGGAGCGGCAGGCCTGGGACGACGACGTGGCCGCGTTCCAGAAGGCGCACCCCGGCGTGACGGTCAAGAGCACCGACCAGCAGCCCTGCTTCGATCCCAAGACCTTCGGGCCGAAGCTGGCCGGCGGCCAGATGGAGACCGTGTTCGTGGTGCCGGTCACCAACTACGCCGACGTGATCGGAAAGGGCCAGGGCCTCGACATCACCTCGTACACCGGTGAGATCAAGAACTGGAACGACCTGCGTCAGGACGTCCGCGACCTGGTCACCAAGGACGGCAAGGTCTACGGCGTCCCCAACGTCCACTACAGCGTCGGCCTGGTCTACAACCGGGCGCTGTTCACCAAGGCCGGGCTCGACCCCAACACCCCGCCCAAGACCTGGGCCGAGGTGCGCGAGGCGGCCAAGAAGATCGCCGCGCTCGGCGGCGGCGTCATCGGCTACGGCGAGTACTCCGGCGGCAACACCGGCGGCTGGCACTTCAACCAGGCCCTGTACGGCCGCGGCGGCGACATGGTCTCGGCCGACGGCAAGACCGCCGCGTTCAACTCGCCCGAGGGCAAGGCCGTGCTGCAGTTCCTGAAGGACCTGCGCTGGGTGGACAAGAGCACCGGCGCCAAGCTGTTCAACGCCTGGGAGCCCCTCATGCAGGCCATGGGCTCGGGCAAGGTCGGCATGATGCTCGGCGCCCCCGACGTCGTCACCGACGTGGTCAACAAGTTCAAGGGCGCCGCCACCGACTACGGGATCACCGGCTTCCCCGAGGCCAAGGCGTCGCTGAGCGGCGGCGAGGCGTTCTTCGTCAACCCCAAGGCCACGCCCGAGCAGATCAAGGCCGGTCTGGCCTGGGTGGACTTCCGCTTCAACACCGTCGACAAGGGCCGCTTCGACTTCGCCCGCGGCAAGTCGCTCGGCAACCCGGTCGGCGTGCCCGACAACGACGTCTACGGCGCCTCGGCCACCGGCAAGGCCCTCCAGGAGTCCCGCAAGGCCAGCGCCACCCTGCCGGTCGAGAACTACCAGCCGTACGTGGACGCCTCGGCCACCATCCCGCCGAAGATGGAGCCGCCGCACGCCCAGGAGCTCTACGCCATCCTCGACGTGGCCATGTCCGCCGTGCTGAGCCGCGAGGACGCCAATGTGGACCAGCTCCTCGCGGACGCCGAGACCAAGGCGAACGCCATGCTGGCCAGCAAGGGCTGAGCGGAACGTGAGACCGGGGCGCCGCGCCCGCCGGCGCCCCGGTACGTCGAGTCGGTGATCGGAGACACCCCATGAGCATTGCGACCGCCGGAACCGCGCGACGGCCGAGGCCGCCCTCGCCGCTGCGCCGGGCGCTGCGCAGGAACCTGACGGCCTACGGGTTCATGGTCGGGGCGCTGTTCTGCTTCGTCCTGTTCTCCTGGTATCCCATCGTCCAGGAGTTCATCCTCAGCTTCCAGAAGACCGACCTGGTCAACGAGCCCGAGTGGGTCGGCCTGGAGAACTTCAGGACGGCCTTCGCCGACCCGGCGTTCGGTCCCGCGTGGCTGAACACGCTCACGTTCACGGTCCTCGCGCTGCTGCTCGGCTACGGCCTGCCGTTCGCGGTGGCGATCCTGCTGAACGAGCTCCGCCACTGCCGGGCCTACCTGCGGTTCGTCGTCTACCTGCCGGTCATGTTGCCCCCGGCGGTCGCCGTGCTGCTCTTCCGCTGGTTCTACGACCCCGACGTCGGCCTGTTCAACCAGATCCTCGGCTTCTTCTCGCTGCCCGGCCTCAACTGGATCTACTCCACCGACACCGCGCTGATCTGCCTGGTGCTCGTCTCGACCTGGATGAACATGGGCTCGGCGACCCTGATCTACCTCGCGGCGCTGCAGAACATCTCACCCGACCTCTACGAGGCCGCCGAGCTCGACGGCGCCGGCGTGTGGAAGCGGATCAGGCACATCACGATCCCGCAGACCAAGCTGATCCTGCTGCTCATGCTGATGTTGCAGATCGTCGCGACCATGCAGGTCTTCATCGAGCCGTACCTGCTGACCGGCGGCGGCCCCGAGAACGCCACCGCCACCGTCGCCTTCCTGATGTTCCAGCAGGCGTTCACCTACAGCAACTACGGCGCGGGCGGCGCGCTCGGGATGATGCTCATGGTCGTCCTGCTCGCCTTCGCCGCCGTGCAGCTCCGGCTGACCCGCGAGGAGAAGAGCTGACCATGTCGAACGTCACCCTGCAACGCCCCGCCGCGCCCCCCTCGCCAGGACGCAGGGCACGACGGCGGCAGCCCAAGCGCATCGAGGTGCAGTTCCGTACGATCATCTCCCCGCACCAGCTCAACAGCCGGTGGGGACGGCGCGTCTACTGGACGGTCCTGGTCGCGACGGTCGTCACGTTCACGGTCGTCTTCCTCCTGCCGATGTACTGGATGATCACCGGCGCGCTGAAGTCGGCCGAGGAGTTCGCCCAGGTGCCGCCCACGCTCTTCCCGAAGGAGCTGAACTTCGGGAAGTTCCTGGAGTCGTGGGAGCTGTTCGACATCGGCACCCTGCTGAAGAACACCGTCTTCTACGCCGTCGGCGGCTGGCTGATCACCATGGCGGTCGACGTCACGGCCGCGTACGCGCTGTCCAAGCTCCGCCCGGCGCTCGGCAACGTCATCCTCGGCGCCATGCTGGCCACCCTGATGATCCCGCCGATGGTCGTGCTCATCCCCACCTACCTCGCCATCCACGACGTGCCGCTGCTCGGCTGGGACCTGCTGAACAACCCGTGGGGCCTGTGGCTGCCCGCCGCCGCCAACGGGTTCAACATCTTCCTGCTCAAGAGGTTCTTCGACTCCATCCCCCGCGAACTGCTCGAAGCCGCCCAGATCGACGGGGGCGGGCCGTTCCGCATCCTGTGGTCGGTGGTGCTGCCGGTCTCCCGCCCGATCCTCGGCGTGACGTCGATCTTCACGATCGTCACCTCGTTCAAGGACTTCATCTGGCCGCTGCTCGTCATGAGCGACAGCGACAACATGACGCTCAGCGTGGGCCTGGCCCAGACCGCAGGGGCCGTGTCGCAGGACCAGGTCATGGGCGGCCTGGTGATCGCGAGCATCCCGACCGTCATCGTCTTCTTCATCTTCCAGCGGCACATCATGGCGGGACTCACCGCCGGCAGCCTCAAGGGCTGAGTGCCTTCACCTATGGCAAGGAGTTGTCTTCAGCATGTCCGAAACGTGGTGGCGGGGAGCCGCGATCTATCAGGTCTACCTGCGCAGCTTCGCCGACGGCAACGGTGACGGCGTGGGCGACCTGGCGGGGCTGCGGGCACGATTGCCGTACCTTTCGGCGCTCGGGGTGAACGCGATCTGGCTCAACCCCTGGTACCCCTCGCCGCTGGCCGACGGCGGGTACGACGTGGCCGACTACCGGGACATCGATCCCGTGTTCGGCACCCTGGCCGAGGCGGAGGAGTTCATCGCCGAGGCGCACGAGCTGAACATCAGGATCATCATCGACGTGGTGCCGAACCACAGTTCGACCGCGAGCGCGTGGTTCCAGGAGGCGCTGCGCGACCCGTCCGTACGCGACCGGTTCTGGTTCCGGGACGAGCCCGGCGAGTGGCAGTCGATCTTCGGCGGCCCCGCCTGGACCCAGCTGCCGGACGGCCAGTGGTACCTGCACCTGTTCGACCCCGGCCAGCCCGACCTCAACTGGACCAACCCGGACGTGCACCGCGAGTTCCACGACGTGCTGCGCTTCTGGTACGACCGCGGCGTGGACGGCATCCGCATCGACTCGGCCGCCCTGCTCACCAAGCCCGAGGGCCTGACCGGCTCGTACGAGGACCTGGACGAGGTCCACGACGTCTACCGGAGCTGGCGCCTGATCAACGATGAGTACGCCGACCGCGTCCTGGTCGGCGAGGTGTGGCTGCCCGACCAGGAGCGCCTGGCCCGCTACCTGCGCTCCGACGAGCTGCACACCGTCTTCAACTTCCCGTTCCTGGCTTGCCCCTGGGAGCCCGCCGGGCTGCGCGAGGTGATCGAGCAGACCCTCGCCACCCACGCCCCGCTCGGCGCCCCGCCCACCTGGGTGCTGTCCAACCACGACGTCGCCCGCGTGGTCACCCGGTACGGCCGCGCCGACACCTCCTGGGACCACGGCGACCGCCGGGACGGCGCCCCCGCCGACCTGGAGCTCGGCTACCGCCGGGCCCGCGCGGCGGCCCTGCTGGCCATGGCCCTGCCCGGCGGCATCTACATCTACCAGGGCGAGGAGCTGGGCCTGCCGGAGGTCGATGACATCCCCGACGAGCTGCGCCAGGACCCGATGTGGCGGCGTTCGAACCACACCGTCAAGGGGCGCGACGGGTGCCGGGTGCCGCTGCCGTGGTCGGGCGACGAGCCGCCGTTCGGGTTCGGCACGGCCACGCCGTGGCTGCCGCAGCCGGACGCCTGGAACAAGCTCACCGTCGAGGCCCAGACCGCCGACCTCGGCTCGATGCTCAACCTCTACCGGAACGGCCTGCGCATCCGTGCCGAGCGGCTCGGCGACGGCACGCTGACCTGGCTCGACCTCGGCCCCGACGTGCTCGCCTTCACCCGGGACTCCGGCCTGACCTGCGTGGTCAACCTCGGGGCCGAGCCGGTGCCGCTGCCCGGGCCCGCGACGGTCCTGCTGGCCAGCGGCCCCCTGGACGGCGACCGCCTCCCCACCGACACCGCCGCCTGGCTCATCTGACCCTCACCCGCCCGCCTCACCCCCGACGCCCACCCCCGCCCCACCCTCCCCCCCCCCCGCCCCGGACGGCCTCCCCCCCCCCCCCCAGCGGCGCCCCCCCCCCCCCCCCCCCCCCCCGCGCCCGTTCTCGCACCGGGCGTGGGTCAGGTTCGGAGGCGCAGGTCGGCGAAGAGGGCGCGGTGGTCGGAGCCGGGCAGGTCGAGGATCCGCGTGTCCACGGCCCGCCCGCGCCCGTCCGTCAGCACGTGGTCGATCGCCACCAGCGGCGGGATCCGGCGCATCGGCCAGGTGGGCACCAGCCCCTTCCCGGTGGCCGCCGCCGCGTCGGCGTACCCGGTGCCCAGCAGCCGCCGGAACACGGCGTGGTCCAGCGTGGCGTTGAAGTCCCCGGCCAGGATCCGCGGCGCGCCCGTGGACGGCGCGGGCGGCAGCGTCCCGACCCCCGCCTCCCACTCCGGCACCGTCGAGGGCACCGGCGCGACCGGATGCACGAGCACGACCTCCACCGCCCCGCCGGGCGCCGCCACCTCCGCGACCGGCATGTGATGCCCGACCGGCTGGAACACGCCCGTACGCTCGCGCAGCGGGTACCGCGCGTAGATCCCGCTGCCCACCGGCCCCCACGTCTCCGGCTTGGTGAGCTGGTACGGCAGCAGCGCCTCCAGCCCGGCCGCCGCCAGCCGGTCGCGTTCGGCCCAGGTCAGCTCCTGGAGGCTGAGCACGTCCACGTTCAGGCTGCGGACGTATTCGACGACCGTCTCCGCGTCGCCGCGTCCGCCGTTGAGGTTGGCGGTCAGGACGCGCAACGGGCGGCCGGAGGCGGCGTCCGTACCGCCGCCGAGGGCGCGCGGGAGCACGACCCAGGCCAGGCACACGCACACCGCCAGCATGATCGCGACGGCCGCCCGGCTGCGGACCAGGGCCGCGACCCCGAGCATCAGCAGCGCCGCGACCCCGAAATAGGGCGTGAAGGAGACCAGCGGGACCAGCAGCACCCCGGACTCCAGGCCGCCGAGCCGCACCGCCGTCCCCGCCGCGAACAGCACCGCGACCGCCGTCGCCAGCCGCCGCCGCCAGACCCGGCGCGGCGGCTTGCGCACGGTCCCCTGCACAACCTCGTCCATCAGCACAGCCACGAACCCTAGGCCGCGATTCTTAAACGCAGATGAGCGTCAGGCGGGACCGAGGCTCCAGGCGCTCAGCAGGGCGTCGCCGCCCGTGCCCACGACGACGGGACGGCCTGGCAACTCGGCCAGCGCCAGGGCGCGGATCTCGGCTCCCGGCCCCGGGCCCAGCTCGCCGGCGACCTCGCCGTCGGTGAGCCTCCAGACGCGGACGGCCGCCTCGCCGCTGCCCGGCGCGTGCGCGACCACCGCGACGGGCGTGCCGCCGAGCATGCCCGTGACCAGCGCGGACGTCCCACGGTCGTCGGGGCTGCGGCGGCTGAACGGCCACTTCTTCCTGCGTTTGCCCGTGGCCAGGTCGTACACGCGCAGGGTGGCGTCGAGGTGGGTGGAGACGAGCACGGGCCGCCCGTCCAGCTCGCCGCAGGCGAGGAGCTCGATGCCGCCGATCTCGCCCGTCTTGTACGTATGTGTCACCTTGCCGTCGGACAGGCGGCGCACCCGGACGCGGTTGGCGCCGTCGCCGGTGACGAGCACGTCGTCGCCGCCGAGCCGGCCGAACGTCAGCCCGTTGACACCCTGGAAGTGGTCGGTGACGGCGGGGCCGATCTGGCGGCCCGTGGACAGGTCCCACAGGCGTACGACGCTGTGCAGATCGGTGAGGCTGTCGTACTTCTGGGTCACCGCGACGCCGCGGCCGGCGATGGTGACGGCGATGACGGGGTCGGCCGCCCTGGCCCTGCCGGTCTCGCCGGTCCCGCCGCCCGCCGGGTTCCACAGGCGCATCGCGCCGGCGCGGTGCCCGGAGGCCGTACGGCCGCCGCCGCAGGCCACGGCGGTGGCGGCGCCGCCTCCGTCGCCGAGCCTGACGACGGGCGTGCCGGACGAGGTCAGGTCCCAGGTCAGCACCGTGCCCTTGGACGTGCCGCAGACGACGGTGGCGCCGGCGGCGGCCAGCACGGTCGGCTCGCCGCTCCCGGCGGGCAGCGCGACGGGCTCCCTGACCGGCGCCCCGAACGGCTCGGCCGTGGGCGTGGCCGGGCGTTCCGTCGCGGTCGCGGTCGGAGTCGCGGACGCGGCAGGGCCGGTCGTACGGGTGGCCGGCGCGTCGGTCGTACGGCCGGCGGGCTGGTCGACCGGGTCGTCGCTCAGGCCGCTCGCGGGACGCAGCAGGACGAAGGCGGACGCCGCGGCGGCGGCGGCCGCCGTGACACCGCCGACCACAACGGCCCGGCGGCTGACCCGCCGTTCGACACCCGCCCTGGTCGCCTCCCCTTGAACCCCCGGCCCCGTGGCAAGCCCCCCGGAGGGGATAGCAGCCCCACCCGCGGGCGCCCCGGGCACAACCCCGCCGTGATGCCCCGCGCCTTGGGCGGCGCCGGGCTGGGTGGGGGCGTGGCGTACGGGCCCCAAGCCCCCGGCGGGCCCTTCGGGCGCTCCGCCGGCGCCCTGGGCGTCGGTGGAGGGTGAGGCGGGGGCGGCGATGAGGTGGCGGAGGAGGGTTGTGGGGGTCGGGCGGGCGCTCGGGTCCTTGGCGAGGCAGGCGCCGATCGGGCCCGCCAGGTGGGCCGGTACGCCCGCGAGATCCGGTACGCTGCTCATGACCTTGTGCAGGATGGCGGCGACCGTCTCACCGGCGAACGGCGGGCGGCCGGTCGCCGCGAACACCATCGTCCCCGCCCAGCTGAACACGTCGGACGCCGGCCCGACCCGCTCACCCGCGAACTGCTCCGGCGACATGAACGCCGGCGTCCCCATGGGCGCCGAGGCCTGCGTGGTGGCCCCCAGCGCCTTGGCGATGCCGAAGTCGATGACGATCGGCCCCTCGGGCCCCATCAGCACGTTGCCCGGCTTGAAGTCCCGGTGCACGATCCCGGCCTCGTGGATGGCGGCCAGCGCGGTCAGGGTCGAGATCGCCAGCCGGTCCAGCGCACCCCCGGTACGCGGCCCCGACTCCCGGACGAGCGTCTGCAGGGTGTCGCCCGCGACGTACTCGCTCACGATGTACGGCCGCCCGTCGGCCACCCCCACGTCCAGCACCGCGGCGGTGCAGAACGCGGCCACCCGGCGCGCCGCCTCCACCTCGCGCAGGAACCCCCTGGTGACGGTGTCGTCCTGGGCCAGGTGGCTGTGCAGCAGCTTGACCGCGACCTCGCGGCCCGTGCCGTCGACCCCCTTGTAGACCACTCCCTGCCCGCCGGAGCCGAGCACGCCGCGCTGCCGGTGGTCGCCGATCCGCGCGGGATCGCCCGGCCGGAGCGGACGGACTTCCGGCATTCCGCTCCTTCCCCGGGCATGTGCGGGCGTATGTCGGTGATCCACACGATAGGGCCGCCCCGGCGGGGTGGGAAAGGCGGGGTCCGCGCCGGATGACAGGATCGAAGCCGGTACCGCACAGGAAAGGCGTCTCAGATGGCTCCGAGGATCGCGACCGCCCAACGCGTCGACCTGCCCGAACTGCTCGACTTCCTCCGCCCCCGGCATCACGGCCTGCTCTCGACGACCCGCTCCGACGGGCGTCCCCAGCTCTCGCCGGTCTCGTGCGGCGTGGACGACGAGGGCCGGATCGTGGTGTCCACGTACCCGGAGCGTGCCAAGGCCGGGAACGTGCGCCGCGACGAGCGGGTCTCGATGTGCGTGTTGTCCGACGACTGGGACGGCCCGTACGTGCAGGTGGACGGGCGGGGCGAGGTGCTGGACATGCCCGGGGCCCTGGACGGGCTGGTGGACTACTACCGGTGCGTCGCCGGCGAGCACCCCGACTGGGAGGAGTACCGGGAGGCCATGCGCCGCCAGAACAAGTCGCTCATCCGCATCACGATCGACCGCTGGGGGCCGATCGCGACCGGCGGCTTCCCGGCGAACCTGACCCCCGGCGGCTGACCGCTGAGCGCGGCTGACCGCGGCTCAGCGCGGCTCGGCGCGGCCGCCGGAGGCCGGGCTCGGTCAGCGGGCCAGCACTTCGCGCAGCACGTCGGCGAACTCCTTCGGATGGTCGACGAAGCCGCCGTGCTCGCCGGGGAACTCGACCGTCGGCGCGCCGAGCAGGTCGGCCAGCGCCTTCGAGGTACGGGCGGTGAGCAGGCCGCTCGACTCGGCCCCGATGCCCACGACCACCCGGGCCGGGCCGGCCTTCAGCGCCGCGACGTCGGGGACGTGGCGGGTGGTGCCGCGCAGCTCGTGCAGGAAGAAGTGGGTGGCGTCGGCGAGGTCCTGCTCGGGCGACTCGCTCGGCGGCGGGGGAGAGTCGTCCTCGCCGGGCTCGTAGCCCGCGGTGGCCATGAACTTCCCGAACGCCGCCCCTGGCCCCTCCCGGCGGAACGTCTCGATGATGTCGTCCACCTCGGCGCGTCGTTCGGCGACGTCGGGCAGCAGCTCCAGCAGGGGCGGCTCGTGCGCGACCAGCGTGCGCACGCGGGTGGGGTGGCGGGGGGGGAGGGCGAGGCCGGTCACCGCGCCGCCGCTGCTGCCGACCACGTCGGCGGACTCCGCCCCGAGCGCGTCGATGAGCGCGAGGGCGTCCTCGGCCCGCAGGGCGGGGGTGGAGTCCTGGCCGGGGTCGTCGAGGGTGCTGCCGGACGCGCCGCGCGGGTCGTGGGTGACGACCGTGTACTCCCCGGCCAGCTCCTCGGCCAGCGGGGCGAAGAAGGCTGCGTTCATCGGCGCGCCCACGAGCAGCAGCACGGGGCCGCTGCCGCGGACGTGGTAGCTCAGCCGGCCGCCGGGTATGTCGAGGATGTGCGTGGTGCTCATCGGTGTGGGTCCTTCCGCGGAATCGAGGTGACACCGGTTGGACTTCCGCGGGCGGCGGAACTCATCGCCCGGCGCGGCACGAATTCGGCCCGGCGTTGATCGTCCCGCGCGGACGCGCCCGAAGGGTGCTCCGGCGTCCCACCCCCGTCACGGGTGAACGGGGGCCGAAGGGAGGACACTGAGGTGCGGAAAGCTGCGAGAACGGCCGTGGCCGGCCTGCTCCTGACCATGGCGGCGGCGTGCGGAGGCACGCCGTCCGGCGGCGGCGCGACCCCGTCCGGCGGCGCGATGACCGGACGCGGCCCGATCACGCTCGCGACGGGCAAGGACACCTCCCGCAACCTGCAGAACCAGGTGGACGCCTGGAACAAGGGCCATCCGGACGAGCAGGCCAGGATCGTCGAGCTGCCCGAGTCGGCCGACGTGCAGCGCGACCAGATGATCCAGAACGCCCGCGCCAAGTCCGACGCCTTCACCGTGCTCGCCCTCGACGTGGTGTGGACCTCGGAGTTCGCCGCCAACCGGTGGATCCTGCCGCTGCCGCAGGAGCAGTTCGACCTGGCGGCCTTCCTCCCGCCCACCGTGGCGACCGGCCAGTACCGAGGCAGGCTCTACGCCGCGCCCTGGAAGACCGACGCCGGCCTGCTCTACTACCGCAAGGACCTGCTGGACAAGGCGGGCGTCAAGGAGCCGCCGAAGACGTGGCGGGAGATGGAGGCCGACTGCGCGAAGGTCCCCGGCGTGAGCTGCTTCGCCGGCCAGTACGAGAAGTACGAGGGCCTGACCTGCAACTTCGCCGAAGCCGTGAACAGCGCGGGCGGGACGATCGTCGACCCGGCCACCGGCCGCCCCGACGTCGCCGACCTGGCCGCCAAGCGCGGGCTCGACTTCCTCGTCGACGGCTTCAGGACCGGCCTCATCCCCAAACAGGCGATCACCTTCAAGGAGGAGGAGGGACGCCGCTACTTCCAGGAGGGCAGGTTGCTCTTCCACCGCCAGTGGCCCTACCAGTACGCCCTGGCCGACAGGCACGACGGCTCCTCCAAGGTCGCGGGCAGGTTCGCGGTGGCCCCGCTGCCCGGCCTGAACGGTCCCGGCGTGCCCACGCTCGGCGGGCACAACCTGGCCGTCTCGGCGTTCGCCGGGAACCGGGCCAGCGCGCTCGACTTCGTCACGTTCCTGTCCAGCGAGGAACGGCAGCGCGCCAACCTGCTGGCCAGCTCCGAGGCCCCCACACGGGCCGCCCTGTACGACGAGCCAGAGCTCCAGGCGAAGTACCCGTACCTGAAGGTGCTCAAGGAGTCGGTGCTCAACGCCAAGCCGCGGCCCCAGGTCGTGCGGTACGGCGACGTGACCGCGGCCATCCAGGAGGCCGCCTACGCGGCCATCACCGGCGCGCGGCCGTCCGGGCAGGTCCTGGCCGACCTGCAGACCAAGCTCCAGACGCTGACCCGGTCGTGACCGGGACGCGACGGGCGTCCCGCCCGGGGGAGACCTCGTGACCGTCGCCGCCGATCAGGGGGCCGCCGTCCCGGGCGGGGACGGCTCCGGGCGGCTGGCCGCGCTGCTCATCTCGCCGACGTTGCTGGTGATCGGGCTGGTCGTCGGCTTCCCGGTGCTGGCGGCAGTCCGGGAGTCCCTGTTCGAGGAGGGCCAGAGCCTCGACCCACAGGGCTTCGTGGTCGAGGGCGAGAGGTTCGTCGGCCTGTCCGTCTACGCCGACATCCTCGCCGGCGAACGCGCGCCCGCCTTCTACGGCGCGCTGTGGAACACCACGTTCTTCACCGTCGTCACCGTCGTGATCGAGACGGTCCTCGGGGTCGCCATGGCGCTGGTCATGCACCGGACCTTCCGCGGCCGGGGCGTGGTACGGGCGAGCATCCTGGTCCCCTGGGCCATCCCCACCGCGGTCTCGGCGTTGTTGTGGCGCTGGATCTTCCAGTCCGGCGGCGTCGCCGACCAGATCATCGGCAGTGACGTGTTGTGGACCACGGAGGGCTTCCAGGCCAAGGTCGCGGTGATCATCGCCGACACGTGGAAGACCGCGCCGTTCGTCGGGCTGCTGGTGCTGGCCGGCCTGCAACTGATCCCCGGCGAGGTGCACGAGGCGGCGAGGGTGGACGGCGCGACCGCCTGGCAGCGGTTCTGGCGGGTCACGCTGCCGCTGGTCAAGCCGGTGCTGCTGGTGGCGGTGCTGTTCCGGCTGCTGGACGTGCTGCGCATGTTCGACCTGCCGTTCGTGCTGGTCGGCCCGCGCAAGGAGTCGGTGCGTACGTTGTCCATGCTCGCCTACGACGAGGCCACCAACCTGCGCTACGGCGCCGCCGCCGCGTACGCGACCGTCCTGTTCCTGTACGTGGCGGTCGTGGCCTACGTCTTCGTCCGGCTGCTGGGCGCCGACATCCTCGGCCGGCTGCGCGAGCCGTCCGGGCGGGAGGCGGCCGGATGACCGCCGGGAACACGCTGCGCCGGGCCGGGATCGCGGCCGTCGCCGCCTACTGCCTGATCCCGTTCTACTGGATGGTCGTCTCGGCCTTCCGCCGCCCGCAGGACCAGTTCGACAACACGCCGCTGCCCGCGCCCTGGTCGCTGGAGAACCTGGCCGCGGTGTTCGGCCCGGACGTCGGGTTCGGGCGGTCGCTGCTCAACAGCGTGGTGGTGGCCGGCACGACCACGCTGCTCACGCTGGTCGTCGGCGTGCTGAGCGCGTACGCGCTGGCGCGGTTGCGGTTCAGGCTGAAGAACGTGGTGCTGGGGGTGGTCATCGCGACGTCGATGTTCCCCGGCATCTCGCTGATCGTGCCGCTGCTGAAGTTGTTCACCGGCATCTCGTGGATCAACACCTACCAGGCGATGATCCTGCCCAGCCTGTCGTTCGCGTTGCCGCTGGCGGTGTGGAACCTGACCATGTTCTTCCGGCAGCTCCCGTTCGAGCTGGAGCAGGCGGCGATGGTGGACGGGTGCAGCCGGGGCCAGGCGTTCCGGAAGGTCGTCATCCCGCTGGCCGCGCCCGGCGTGTTCACCACGGCGATCATCACGTTCATCGCCGCCTGGAACGAGTTCATCATCGCCCTGAGCATGGTCAACGAGAAGGAGATGCAGACCGCGACCGTGGCCGTCTCCAAGTTCACCGGCGCGTACGGGTTCGACCAGCCGTTCGGCACCCAGATGGCGGCCGGGGTGGTCGTCACCGTGCCGCTGGTCGTGGTGGTGCTGGTCTTCCAGCGGCGGATCATCGCCGGGCTCACCTCGGGCGGCGTCAAGTAGCGGGCCGGGCCCCCTCAGGGCTCCTTGACCTCGTCGAACAGGTCCTCGACGGCCGCGACGATCCGCCGTACGGCAGGGGAGGCGGCGTCCGGGCCGTCGAACGGGTGCGCCGCGCCCTCGGCGACGCCCTCGATCGTGGCGAGGTCGGCCCCGGGATGGCAGACGACGTCCGGCTCGGGCAGGTCGGCCAGCAGGAACTCGCCCCTGGCCGCGCGCGCGTCGGACGGGTGCGCCCCCCGCCGCACCCACCGCAGCCGGCCCGACCCGTCCAGCCGGTAGACGCCGGGGCCGTGCGCGGCGGCCACCCGTACGGGGGTGTCGCGGGCCAGGCGCACCCTGACGTGGAAGGGGCCGCCCGGCTGGACCGCGCGCAGCAGCGTGAGCTGGTTGAACTCCTGCGCGTCCCCCAGCCAGGTCACCTGCCCGCCGAGCATCACCGACAGGTGGGCCAGCACGAACGGGGGCAGCCCGACGGCCTGCTGGTTGACCGCCGACACCTCGGTGCCCTGCTGGTGCCGCCACTTGATCGCCGACAGGTAGACCCGTTCGCCCGGGGTGAGCAGGGCCTTGACGTTGAACAGGCCGGCCGCGCCGTACCTGCGCCAGGCCCAGATCGCGATGCGCTCGGCGCACTCGATGAGCAGCGCGGCGGCGGGCGTCGGCCAGGGGCGCGACCAGTCGCCGCCCGCGCTGCGCAGCGGCCCGGCGCCCAGCTCGGCGACGCCGGCCGAGGCGTGGGCGGGGCGGTCGGCGTAGACCTGGACGCCGCCGTCGCGGTCGGGGACGCTGAGCACCGCGATCGTGCACGGCCAGCCCGGCACGTACGCCGCCACCCGGTACGGGCCGAGCAGCCGCGCCGCGCGGGCCATGCCGTCCTCGCCCGACACGACCACGGTGCCGCGCCGGTCCGCCGTCCGGCCGGCCTGGACCACGACCCGCGCGGAGCCGACCGCGCGCCGCAGCTCGGCCAGGCCGGGCAGCCGCTCGACGTGCACGCAGGGGATGCGGGCCACCGCCGGCACGCCGGCCGCCCGCAGCAGGTCGTCCAGCAGGTGCTTGGACTCGATCGCGGCCCGCACCCCGGCGTCGACGGCCGCGATCGTCGCGCCGGGGCCGGCCAGCTCGCGCAGGCGGGCGTTGTCGTACCAGGTGAACACGACCGGCGGGCGGTCCAGCTTGAGCAGATGGCGGGCGGCCTCGTGCCGGACGCGGGGCACCCAGGTGGTCCGCTCGGCCACCGAACGGGTGCGGGTGCGGTCCTCGGCGGCGACCACCATGCCGGGCAGCGCCGGGTCCCACGCGGCGTAACAGCCGATGCTCAGGGCGGGGCGCAGGGCCTCGACCGGGGCCGGGCCGGTGTAGCCGGTGCGCAGCGCGGTGCTGAACCGCTCGACGCCGACCAGCGGGCGGCCCGCCAGCGCGGCCGTGAGCTCCTGGTGCGCGACCTCCGCAAGGCCGCTCTCGCGCCGCCCCTCGCCGCCGTACAGCGCGTTCATCGGCTCTCCCTCGTCGGACTCGGCTTCCCGCACTCTTGACGGTGCGCCACGCCGGGCGCATCGTCTAGGCCACCGCGATGTGAAGCGAAGTGAAGATGAGATGCCGCCCCGGCGCACCCACCCAGTCGTCAACCGGGCGCTGGCGGCGTTGATCGAGCAGGCGGGCTGGACGCACGCGGCCACCGCGCGGCACGTCAACGCCGTCGCGGCCGAGAGCGGCGAGCGCGTGCACTACGACCGTTCGGCGGTCGGCCACTGGCTGACCGGTACGATCCCGCGCCCCGAGGCGGTGGGCGCGGCGATCGAGGCGTTCCGCCGCCGTCTCGGCAGGCCCGACCTGCGACCGGCGCATCTGGGATGGCCGGAGCCGGGGACGCCGCCGTCCGCCGACGACCCCTGGCGCGGCGACCCGGTCGCCCGGCTGGCCGTGCTGGGCGAGGACGACCTGCTCAACCGGCGTACGGTGCTGACGGCCGGTACGTTCACCCTGGCCGCCTTATCCGGCCTGTCCCGCCTGTCCGCGCACCGGGCCCAGGGACGCGCGGCGGCCCGGCGGGCGGGCGCGGGCGACGTCGAGCGAATCCGCGCCACCACCCGCGCCTTCGCCGACCTCGACGACCGCTACGGCGGCGGCCACGGCCGGGCCGCCGTCGCCGCCTACCTGTCGCGCGAGGTCACGCCCCTGCTGCACGGCACGTCCGGCCGCCGCCGGCCCGACCTGTTCGCCGCCGCCGCCGAGCTGAGCTACCTGGCCGCCTACATGGCCATGGACGCCGGCGCCCACGCCCTGGCCCAGCGCTACTACATCAGCAGCGTGCGCCTGGCCGACGAGGCCGCCGACCTGCTGCTGCGCGCCACCGCCCTGCGCAGCATGGCCGTCCAGGCGGCCGAGCTGGGCCATGACGGCGAGGCGCTGGCGCTGGCCGAGGCCGCCTCCTCCGCGCTGGCCGGGCACGGACCCGCCCGTACCCAGGCGTGGATCACCGGCATGCGCGCCGAGGCCCACGCCGCCGCCGGCACCCGCTGGGACGCGCTCAGCCTGCTCCGCCACACCGAGTCCCAGCTCGAACGCGCCGACTCCGTGCCCGAGTCGGAGTGGACGGGCAACTACCGGCGCGAGTCCCTGGAGCACCAGATCGGCCTGACGCTCACCCAGCTCGGCGACCACGCCACCGCCGCCCGCCATTTCGCCGCGTCCATGAGGGCCAGGCGGCCGGTCGAGCTGCGTACCCGGGCCCTGATCGGCCTGCGCGCCGCCCACGCCTTCCTGCGCGCGGGGGAGGTCGACCGGGCCGCGGCGACCGTGCTCGACCTGAGCGACGACATCCGCCTGATCTCCTCGGCCCGCGTCCGGGACGAGTTACGCGGCCTGCGCGCCGCCTGGCAGCCGCACCGCGGGAACGCGCTGGTCACCAGGGCGGACCGGGCCGTCGCGGGGTGACCGCTGTGGTGCTCGCCCGCCCGCTGTCAGGGGGTGTGCACGCGGCGGATCGTGATGTCCCCCGACCCGGTACGGGCCCGCACCTCGACCGTCTCGGCGGCGTCGGCGGGCCGCCGGGCCGGTTCGACCGCGCTGTGCACGCGGCCGGTCCGCGACCTGACGTCGAGCCGGGCGGTGCTGCCGTCGCGTACGCCGATGTCGAGGTCGCCCGCCCTGGTCTCCAGGTCCACCCGGCCGCGGGACACCTCCTCCAGCCGGGTGTCGCCGCCGGCCGACCTGGCCACGACCGAGCCGTGGGCGCGGCCGACGGTGACGTCGCCGTTGGCGATCCGCAGCGTCAGGTCGCCGGTGACCTCGCCGATCCAGGTGCGGCCGTGGTGGTTCCTGATCTCGGCGGCGCCGTCGATCCGCCCGGCGCGGATCTCGCCGGAGCCCGTGGTGAGCCTGGTGTCGCCGGTGACGCGCTCGACGACGATGTCGCCTTGATGGGTGTGCAGCTCCACCGGGCCGGCCCGGCCGATCCGTACGTCCCCGGCGCCGATCGTGACGTCGCACGCGCCCATGTCGCCCTCGACCACGACGAGGGCCAGGTCAGCGGTGGCGTGCAGCCGCGAGGCCGCCGGCAGCCCGATCTCCACGGACACCGAGCCGGGCTCGCCGAACAGGCTGAGCGAGCGCGGCGTCCTGACCGCGAGGCGGCCGGCCGCGTACTCGATCCGGGTCTGCGCGGCGGCCTCGACGTCGGCCTTGACGTCCGGGGAGCAGGGGCGTACCTCGACGGCCGTGTCGGTACGGTCGCCCGCGACGATCGTGGCCTCGCCGGCGTCGATGTGGATCGTGACGCTGATCGGTTCCGGGCTGTCGAACGTGGGCACGGTGCTGCCGTCCTTCCGGGGAGTGGGGGCGTCCCCGGCTTCAAGGTGCCATATTTCACCGCAAAACGGTGCCATTCTGGCGTCCCGTCGGTAGGTCTAGGATCGCGGCGTGATCAGGAACGCGTACTGCTCCTTCTGCGGCGCCGCCTTCGCCCCCGACCAGCCCTGGCCCCGCACCTGCGCGGCCTGCGCGAACACCAGCTACCTCAACCCGCTGCCCGTCGCCGTCACGCTGCTGCCCGTCGACGACGGCCTGCTCGTCGTACGCCGGGACGTCGAGCCCCACCGCGGCCGGCTCGCCCTGCCCGGCGGGTTCGTCGACCTGGGGGAGTCCTGGCAGCAGGCGGCGGTCCGCGAGCTGCGCGAGGAGACCGGGGTGGTGGCCGAGGCCGCCGGCGTCACGCTCTTCGACGTGGTCAGCGCCCCCGACGGGACCGTGCTGATCTTCGGGCTGGCCCCGGGCACGACCGCGTCCGCGCTGCCGCCGATGGCGGCCACCGCCGAGACGAGCGAGTGGCTGGTCATCGACGGGCCTGCCGAGCTGGCCTTCCCCGCCCACACGCGGGCGGCGGCCGGCTACTTCGCGGAACGGGCCCGTCGCGCCGAGGAGTGAGACGTCAGGCCAGGTCGAGGCCCGGGTAGAGCGGATGGGCGGTCAGCAGCTCGGCCGCCGCGGCGCGGGTCTTCCCGGCGGTGCCCGGCGGCAGGTCGTACTTGGCCTTGGAGGTGGACGACGGCGTGGTGTCGGTGAGCACGCCGACGATCAGCTCGGCGACCCGGTCGAACTCCTGCGGCCCGAACCCGCGTGAGGTGAGCGCCGGGGTGCCGACGCGGATGCCCGAGGTGTACCAGGCGCCGTTGGGGTCGCGCGGGATCGCGTTGCGGTTGGTCACGATCCCCGCGTCGAGCAGCGCCGACTCGGCCTGCCGGCCGGTCAGCCCGTACGTGGAGACGTCCAGCAGGACCAGGTGGTTGTCGGTGCCGCCGGTGACCAGGCGTACGCCCCGGCGCGACAGGCCCTCGGCCAGCGCGACCGCGTTGGCGGCCACCGCGTGGGCGTAGTCGGCGAACGCCACCTGCCGGGCCTCGGCCAGCGCGACGGCCTTGGCCGCCATCACGTTGCCGAGCGGGCCGCCCAGCACCATCGGGCAGCCGCGGTCGATCGAGTCGGCGTACTCCCGCTGGCACAACACCAGCCCGCCGCGCGGCCCGCGCAGCGACTTGTGCGTGGTGGTCGTCGTGACGTGCGCGTACGGCACCGGGTCGTGCACGCCGGTGAACACCTTGCCCGCCACCAGCCCGGCGAAGTGCGCCATGTCCACCATCAGGACCGCGCCCACCTCGTCGGCGATCTCCCGCATTCGGGCGAAATCGACGCGCCGCGGATAGGCCGAGTAACCGGCGATCAGGACCAGCGGCCGGAACTCGCGGGCGGTCGCGCGCAGCGCGTCGTAGTCGAGCAGCCCGGTCTCCGGGTCGGTGCCGTAGGAGCGCTGGTGGAACATCTTGCCGGAGATGTTGGGACGGAAGCCGTGGGTCAGGTGGCCGCCCGCGTCCAGCGACATGCCCAGGGCACGCTGGTCGCCCAGGGCCTTGCGCAGGGTCTCCCAGTCGTCCTCCGACAGATCGTTGACGTGCCGGGCGCCCGCCGCGGCCAGGGCCGGCGACTCCACCCGGTGGGCCAGGATGCCCCAGAAGGCCACCAGGTTGGCGTCGATGCCCGAATGCGGCTGGACGTAGGCGTGCTCGGCGCCGAACAGGGCCTTCGCGTGGTCGGCCGCGAGCCGTTCGACGGTGTCGATGTTCTGGCAGCCGGCGTAGAAGCGGTGGCCGATCGTGCCTTCCGCGTACTTGTCCGACAGCCACGTGCCCATCGTGAGCAGGACGGCCGGTGAGGCGTAGTTCTCGCTCGCGATGAGCTTCAGCGAGGCTCGCTGGTCGGCCAGCTCGCCGCGGAGCGCGCCGGCGACGCCCGGCTCGACGGCCGCGATCACGTCGAGCGCGTTGCGGTAGGCCGCCGACACGGTGGCCGCGTCGTAGTCGCCGTACGAATGGGGGTGCTCTTCCGCCATGACATCTCCCGAGCCGTCGAAGTGAGGGCACCCAGGCGCGCGGCGACGTGCAGGACCGCTCCCCGGTGGTCAGTCCCACCTTACGATCACGCCAGTCACGATCCGAGGCTTGACACTACGGTCATCGCCCGAGACCGCGCAACGAGGGAGGCACTTGAGTCTCCCGTCAGGGGAGACGCCATGGTTGAGACATGGACGGCGGCACCCTCTACACGATCGGCGACCTGGCGCGGCGGACCGGGCTGACGGTCAAGGCCATCAGGTTCTACTCCGACCAGGGGATCGTGCCGCCGGTGGAACGCAGCCCGGCCGGCTACCGCCTCTACGACGCCGCCGCCGCGGCCCGCCTCGACCTCGTACGCACGCTGCGCGACCTGGGCGTGGACCTGGCCACGGTCCGGAAGGTCGTGGACCGGGAGCTCACGCTCGCGCAGGTCGCGGCGGCGCACGCCGAGGCGCTGGCGGTGCGCATCCGTACGCTGCGGTTGCGGCACGCGGTGCTGACGGCGGTGGCCCGGCGCGGGTCGGGACCCGAGGAGATGGAGCTCATGCACAGACTGGCCGCGCTGTCGGAGGACGAACGCCGCCGCCTGATCACCGACTTCCTGGACGCCGCCGTCCCGGACCCGGAACAGGACGCAGGATCGGACGCGGGATCGGACGCGGGATCGGACGCGGGATCGGGGTTCGCGGGGGCCAGGGTCTCGCTGACCCCCGAGCTGCCGGACGACGCCGAGCCGGAGCAGGTGGAGGCCTGGATGGAGCTGGCCGAGCTGGCCTGCGACCCGTCCTTCCGCACGCTGATGCGCCACCTGACCACGTCCTACACCGCCGACCGGAACACCCTCCCCGGCTCGGGCCGAGGGCTGCGGCGGGACGCCGTCTCGATGGGGATCGCGGCGGCGGAGGCGGCCATGGCGGCCGGGGTGGATCCCGGCTCACCCGATGCCGGGCCGGTCGTGGCCGAGGTCGCCGGCGAGTACGCCCGCCTGCTCGGCCACCCCGACGACGCCGTGCTCAGGCGGCGGCTCCTGACCAGGCTGGAGGCGGCGAACGACCCCCGCAGGGAGCGCTACCTCCGGCTCCTGGCCGTGATCAACGCCTGGCCGCCCCCCACCCCCTTGGGCTCGCCGCTCACCTGGCTCGTCACCGCCCTACGCGCCCACCCCGCGAGCTGACCCCGAGGGCCTCAGCCCCGGGCGGGGGCCTCGGCCGGGGCGGGGCCGGTCTCCGGGAGGCCGCGGGTGAGCAGCCGGGCGCCGATGCCGAGCAGCGCGCAGACCACCAGCGTGACCCCCATCGGCAGCCCGGTGTCCTCCCCGCCCAGCCCGACCAGCGGCGAGACCGCGGCGCCGAGCGCGAACTGCAGCGCCCCCATCACGGCCGCCGCCGTGCCCGTCGCGTACGGCGCCCGTCCCACCGTCAGCGCCGCCGCGTTCCCCATGATCAGCGTGAACGAGCTCACCAGCACGAACAGCACCGGCAACACCGCCACCGCGGGCAGCCCGGCGGCCAGCATCACCAGCAGGACGGCCGACAACCCCAGCACGGCCGCCTGCCCCGACCGCAGCAACCCCTCCGGGCTGAACCGGCGCAGCAGCCGGGCCCCGGCCAGGCCGGCCAGCGTCATGCCCAGCGCGTTGGCCGCGAACGTCACCGTGTAGGCCGGGGTGGACAGGCCCAGCACGTTCTGCACGACGAAGGGCGAGGCCGAGATGTACCCCATCAGGCCCCCGAAGCCGAACGCGAAGGAGAAGACGTACCCGACATAGCCCCGGTCGGCGAACAACCGCCGTACGGTCCGCCCGGTCTCGGCCAGGCCGCCCGCGTGCCGGCGTTCGGGCGGCAGCGACTCGGGCACGACGAGGGCCGAGCCGACCAGCATCACGGCCGAGATCCCGGCCATCACCCAGAACTCCGCCCGCCAGCCCGCGGGTGACAGCGCCCCGCCGGCGAGCGGCGCCACGACGGGCGCGATGCCGACCACGGAGGCCAGCAGCGAGAAGACCCGGGCCGCCGCCCGGCCCGTCGTCAGGTCAGCCGCCACCGCGCGGCCGATGACGATGCCCGCCGACCCGGCGAACCCGTGCACGAACCGCAGGACGACGAGCGTACGGACGTCCGGCGCGAGCGCGCACAGGACGCACGCGACCACGGCCGCCGCGGTGGCCAGCAGGATCGGCCCGCGCCGGCCGAACCGGTCGGACAGCGGCCCGATGACGAGCTGCCCCAGGGCGAGCCCGGCGAGGAAGGCGGTCAGCGTGAGCTGCACGCCGGCCGCACCCGTCCCGAGGTCGGCGGCCAGGTCGGTGAAGACCGGCAGGTACATGTCGGTGGCCAGCGGCGCCACCGCGGACAGCAGGCCGAGCACGACCAGCAGCGGCCAGGACACTCCCGCTCTGGTCATGGCGTGCGCCCAGGACGACGGGAGCGGTGGGGAGTGGCGAACTCCATGGTCAGGACTCCAAGACGGCCGCACGGCTAGAGATCTAGGATGTTCCGTGATCCGGCAGGGTCTAACCGCGTCATGGGACACCCGAGGGAGAGACGTGACCGCCGAGCCGCCCCCAGCGGGTCCCAGGTGACCGCCCGGCTGCCCGGCATCCCCCCTGAGGACCTGGACGACGCGCAGGCCGAGGTCTACCGCGCCATCACGGGCGGCCCCCGGGCGGCGGGGCCACAGGTCTTCCCGCTCACCGACGAGCTCGGACGGCTGCGCGGCCCGTTCAACGCCATGCTGCTGAGCCCGCCGGTCGGCGGCGCGCTCCAGGCGCTGGGCGCGGCGGTGCGCTACGGCTCGGCGTTGTCCGGCCGGGTCAGGGAGATGGCGATCCTGGTGGTGGCCGCCCACTGGGGCAGCGACTTCGAACGCGCCGCGCACGAGGCCGTGGGGCGCGCCTGCGGGCTGAGCGAGGCCGAGCTGACCGCGCTGCGCGAGGGCCGGCCGCCCGACCTGGCCGACCCGGCCGAACGCGCCGCCGTGCACGCCGCCCGCGAGCTGGCCGGGGCCGAGGCGCTGAGCGAGGAGGACTACCGGGCGGTCACGGCGGCGATCGGCGAGCGCGGGCTGTTCGAGCTGACCACGCTGGTCGGCTACTACGCCACGCTGGCGCTCCAGCTACGTGTCTTCGCCGGCGAGTCCACCCCGCACGCCGGGCCCCCGGACCCCACGCCCCCGGACCCCCGTCACGGCTGATCCCCGAGGCGGCGTGCCGGGGTGGCCGGTTTCGTGGCGACGGCCACCAGCGCCATCCTGGGCACCTCGGCCACGTACATCCCGTCGCGCCGGTGGACGACCGGGCGGGACGGTACGGAGGGGTCCCAGTGCCGGGGCGTCCCGTGGTCGAAGTGCCGTTCCAAGAGCCGCCAGGCCGCCTCGACGTCCTCCAAGGCGGCGAAGTGGGCGCCCACGCCGTACATGTCGCCTACGTAGCGGCACATCCGCTCCTTGGCCTCCGGCTCGCCGCCGGCCCGTACGACCAGCGGGTCGTACAGGTCGAGCACCCGTACGGCCAGGCCCGCGTCGGCGAACAGGGCGGCGAGCCCGGACCGGGTGAAGTGCCGGTAGGCGTGCCCGCCCGCCGCGTGCGGATGCACGACCCGCGCGAAGAACCCGGCCATCGGACCGTCGTCGTCGAAGTCGTGCAGCACGATTCGGCCGCCCGGCCGCGTCACCCGTACCGCCTCGGCCACCGCGCGCGGCCGGTCAGCCGGGTCGATGTGATGGGTCCCGTACGCCAGCAGCACCCCGTCCACCGACTCCGCCCGCAGGAACAGGAACTGGGCGGCCTGGCGCACCGCGGGCAACCCCTGGGCCAGGGCCCGGTCCACCATCTGGCCGGACAGGTCGCCGGTGATGATCGTCGGCTTGGAGTCCAGGCTGCCGAGCCGCCCGGCGGCCGCCCGCGCGACCGTGCCGTCGCCGCCGAGGACGTCGAGCAGCAGCGGCGGCCCGGCCGCCGGCTCGGGGGCGAGCAGGCCGAGCAGGGCCCGGATGCCGGTCCAGCGCACCAGCGCGTCCTGCTGCGCCCGCCGGTAGGAGTCGCCCCGCCCGCCGCGGTCGGAGTCGAACTCGCTGCTGGTCGCGGTGAGCACGCCGAGCGCCCGCGCCGCGCCCGGCCGTTCGAAGTCCAGCACGGCGTGCAACTGCGGATGGACGGTCGCGACCACGCGCAGGTACTCGTCCAGGGTCAGCGAAGGGAGGTAGGAGGCGCGCACCGGCCCTCGTCCTTTCTCGGTCACGTGGCGGCCGGCGTGGGCGGGAGCTGCGGCGGGTCGAGGTGGTGGCCGAGGCCGCCCACGAGCCGGGTGACGAACCCGCTGCGGGCGGCGAACAACCGGCTGCGCGGCTCCAGCCGCACCCCGAACTGCTTCTTCGTCTCGTAGGCCGCGCCGCCGAGCCGCAACGTACGCGCGCCCGAGCCGACGGCGGCCCGTACGCACGCCGTGAGCAGCGCGTGGTAGACGGCGGTGCCCTCGGTGGCGGCGTAGTCGCGCCCGATCCACCGGGCGACCAGCTCGTCGCCGTCGCGGAGCAGGGCGACGCAGCCGGCCGGCGTGCCGTTCCGGTGGGCGGCCAGCACGGTCAGGTCCGCGCCCAGGGCGCCGGCCGCCTCGGGGAACAGTCCCGGCCGGTAGAAGACGTGCGGGCCGTGGCGGCGGTCCACCGCGGCCACCATCCGGTCCAGGTCCGCGCCGGCCCCGCCCGCCAGCGGCCGGACCTCGATGCCCTCCCGCTCGGCCCGCCGCTGCGTACGCCGCAACTCGGCCCGCCGTTTGCGCGGCAGGTGGTCCAGGTACGCCTCGAACGACGGCCACGTCAGGTCCAGCAGCGTCTCCGGCAGCCAGCCCAGCCGGCAGTAGCCCGGCTGCCCGGCGGCGTACGGCAGGTGGTCGACGACGCAGAACAGCAGCCGCTCGCTCCTGACCAGGGATCGGATCGCGCGCAGCAGCACCCGCCGCTGCGGCCCCTCGCCGCCCAGCAGCCCGGACGTCGCCGTCATCGGCGCCTGCACCTGGAGGAACGGCCACCGCCTGGTCAGCCGCCCGAACCGCGACTCCAGCACCGGGTTGTGCAGCCGGTGCTCCAGCGCGCACACCGCGGCCGCCACGAGCCCGCCGTCCTTGCGGACCAGCAGGTAGCGGGGCCGGTGCTCGGCCAGGACCCGCTCGGCCAGGCCCAGCCAGCGATGCCGGACGAACGGCACGCCGTCGGCGAGCGCGTCCCACTCGCGGGCCCCCACCTCGCCGATCGAGCCGAGCACGTCAACGCTGTACATCGCCCCGCACCTCGAAGCGCAGCACGCGGGTCACGGCGGCGGCCGCCGCGTCCAGCTCCTCCGGGGTGTCCGCGTGCACGACGTACCAGCCGAGCCGGTCGGAGACGTCGCGGTAGGGACGCACCCGCTGCCCCGGGCGGGCCAGCAGGACCAGCTCGGCCACCTGCGGCAGCGCCCTGGCCGCCGCCGCGCCGGTCACCGAGACCAGCTCGCCCTCGTGCCCGGCGGTCAGCACCCGCCACAGGACCGGCCTGGGCCGGTGCGGCCGCAGCTCGATCGGCAGGCCGACCGCGGCCTGTACGGCGGCCCGTACCGGATCGACGCCGTGGCAGAGCCTGACCATGTCGTCGGTGCCGTTGCCGCCCGTGCGCAGCCCCAGCTCGATGACGTACGGCCGGCCGTCGGGGGTGACGATCAGGTCGAGGTTCAGCGGGCCGCGCCGGTAGTCCAGGCGGCTGCAGACCTTGTCCATGATCGAGCGGGTGGTGTCCAGGACGCCGGCGGGCAGCCCGGCCGGCATCCGGCGGCTCATGGTCAGCACCAGCGGCGGCGGGCTCACCTCCTGGAGGCTCGTCGCCACGAACACCACGCGCCCCTCGTCCACGACGCACTCGCAGTTGCACAGGGTCCCGCGGATCTCCTCCTCGACCATCACCAGCCCGCCGTACGAGCTGCGCCGGGCCTCCTCGACGGCGGCGGGCACGTCACCGGGGGCGGCGCACCTGCTCACCCCGCGCCCGCTCTGCGCGTCGGCGGGCTTGACGACCACGGGGAAGCGCATCCCGCGCGCCCGTGCCACCAGGTCGGCCGGGTCGTCGCCGATGATCCAGGGATAGGACGAAACGCCCAGCTCGTCGAGGATGCCGCGCAGCACCCATTTGTCCACCGACGCCCGCGCCGCCGTCTCCGACAACCGCGCCGGCAGCCCGTACGCCTCCGCCACCGCCCGCAGCGCGGGCACCGCGACGTCGCTGGAGGGCGCGACCACGCCCGCCAGGTCGGAACGCCCGGCGAGCGCGGCCGTGACCGCCGCCGGGTCGTGCGTGCTGACCTGGAGGTACTCGTCGGCGAGCGCGACGCCGGGGGCGTCCGGCGAGCGGTCGACCGCGATCGTCCGCAGGCCCATCGCGGCCGCCGCCCGGTAGGTGGACAGCGAGCCGTCCGCGGCCCCGAGCACCACCAGGGACCTCGTCCCGCTCATCGTGCCTCCCACGGCTCGCCGTGCGGCTTCTCGGTCCAGAACGGGCCGAGCGCCAGCGCGTCGGCGTCCGTCCTGAGGTAGCAGGCGACGGCCTCCTCGGGGGTGCACACGATCGGCTCGTCGTCGTCGCAGAACGCGGCGTTGGCCAGCAGCGGCACGCCGGTCAGCTCCTCGAAGCGGCTGATCAGCCCGTGGTAGAGCGGGTTGGCGGCACGGCTCACCGTCTGCACGCGGGCGCTGCCGTCCACGTGGGTGATCGCGGGCACCTCACCGCGGCGGTGGTCCAGCACGTCGAACCCGAGCAGCATGACCGGCGAGGGATGATCGCCGGTGAAGTAGTCGCCGGCCCGCTCGGCCAGGCACGACGGCGCGCACGGCCGGAACGCCTCCCGGTGCTTGACCCGCTCGTTCATCCGCGTCCTGGACGCTGGGTCGCGCGGGTCGGCCAGCAGCGACCGGTTGCCGAGGGCCCGCGGCCCGCACTCCATCCGCCCCTGGAACCAGCCCACGATCAGCCCGTCGGCGATGCGCGCGGCGGCCTGCCCCGCGACGTCGCCGGTACGCCGGTAGTCCAGGCCCGCGTCGCGCAGCGCCTTCTCCATACGTTCCTCGGGGAAGCCGGGCCCGGCGAAGACGTTGCCGCCCGCCGGGCGCGGACGTCCGAACCGGCCGACGCTCACCTCCAGCGCCGCGCCGAGCGAGGCGGCGGCCGGCTGGGCGGACAGCTCCTCGAAGCCCGACTCCGCCAGGATGCGGCCGTTCAGCATGGGGTTCAGCGCCACGTCGCCGGCGACCGCGAGCCGGGTCGCCCCGGTGCTGTCGTGCAGCCGGCGGGCCAGGTGCAGCCCGGCCCGCTCCAGCGTGCCCTGGAGGGCGTAGGCGATGTCCATGTAGTGCTGGGGGACGGGGTCGTCGGGGGTCGCGCGGGTCGCGCGGGTCGGCGGTCTCGGTGGTCTCGGTGGGCCGAACACGTCCAGGAACCTGGCCGACACCGTGTGCCCGCCGCCGTCGTCCCGCGCGAACCAGCTCAGGTCCAGCTCGTAGCCGCCGTCCGGGGTCAGGCGCAGCAGGTCGGCGAAGGGCTGCGCGTACGTGTCGCTCCCGTACGCGGCCAGGCCCATCACCTTGTCCTCGTCCAGGCCGGGGCGGAAGCCGAGGTAGGCGGTGACCGCGCCGTACAGGGTGCCGAGGGAGTGCGGGGGGCCGATCCGGGCCAGGTCCGTGATCCGGCTCCCGTCGGCGGCGGCCAGGCAGGTGCCGGTCCCGTCCATCGTCAGCACGGCGGCGGAGTCGAACGGGCCGGGGTAGAAGGCGCCCGCCGCGTACGCGCGGTGCAGGTCCACGAGATGCACCTCGTACCCGGCCTCGCAGGAGGGCGTGTCGCCCAGCGGGCCGGCGAAGGCCACGTGGTCCACCTCGTCCATGCCGATCCCGGCCTGCTCCAGGCAGTACGCGACCGCCCGGCGGGGGAGGCGGCAGTCGTGCCTGACCCGGGTGAAACGCTCCTCCTCGGCCAACGCCACGATCTCGCCGTCGCGCACCAGCGCCGCCGCAGAGTCGTGCACCCGGGAGATGCCCAGTACGTACATGTCGTCACTCCGAATTTCGCGAGATCAGCATCCGGCGCATCACATGGGCCTTGACGGGGACGGCCAGGGCGAGCGCCGCCACACCGCCGGCCGCGCCCAGCCACGGCACGACGGCGACGCCCAGCAGAACGGTGGCCACCAGTCCGGCGAACGCGCCCGCCGAGGTCACGGCGAGCACGTCGTTGTTGGTGTTCTCGACCAGGTAGGCCGCGTACATGACGGTGAGGAACAACACCAGCACGACGCCCACGAGCGCCCCGAGCACCGCCACCGGCACCCCGCCGTCTGCCCGGGGCCGGGCGAGCGGGGCGGCGCAGGCGAGGACGACGGCGACGGCGGCCCCCGCCCGTTCGGCCCGGCGCAGCAGCCGTACGGCACGGGCCCGGCCGGCCCGCCCGCCGGGGCCGCGCAGGCGGCGCGAGGTCGCGGGCTGCGCGACCCGCAGCAGGTAGATCGCGAGCTGGCAGACCGCGACGGCCGGAAGCAGCGCGAGGTAGAGCACACCGCTCTGATCCGTCCGCCCCGAGACGGCCAGCACCAGGTACACGCTGGCGAAGCAGAGCGTGTCGCACAGATCGGCGACCCCCAGCAGCCAGGTGGCCCGCACCATGGGCCGCAACAACCGCCGCCGCCCGCCCGCGCCTCCGACGCCGCCTCCGCCCGCGCCTCCGACGGCGGCGGGGGACGGCGGGGGGCGCAGCCAGTCGCGGGGGAGTGCCGCGAGGGCGGCGCAGGTGACCGCGACCGTCCCGGCCAGGACGAGCAGCAGGTGCGCCTGGGGCGGCCAGCCGATCCACAGGGTGGCGGCGGTGACGGCGAGCACCACGCCGCCGCTCGCCCCGAAGGCCGTCGCGTCCAGAGACGGCCGGCCGCGTACGCGGTGCAGGCCGGAGACCGCCATCAGCAGGCCGGTGCAGGCCGACCAGGCGCCGGCCGCGAGGTAGAGGGTCGCCGCCGACAGCGGCGCGGTCACCGCAACGGGGACGAGCACCGCCAGCAGCACCAGCACCGGCGCGGCCGCCATGACCAGCGTCAGTCTGGCCACCGCCGGGCCGATCCGGCTGACCCGGGCCAGCGTTTTCAGCGCCGCCTTCTCGGGGGCGTCCGCGACCAGGAGCAGCCACGCGCACAGGCCGAGGGCGGCGGCGTAGTGGCCGAACGCGGGCCCGTCCCAGACGGTCGCCGGCGCCGCCGCGGCCACCTGCGTGCCGGCCCTGAAGGCGCCGCGTCCCGCGAGCAGCCGTACCATCGCCGCCGGCCGGGGCACGGCCGCCCCCAGCGAGCTCACGAGAGGCCCGGACACGACGCCCGGCCGCGGCTGCGCGCGGGGGCCGGACGGGTGGTCACCGGCACCGGCCCAGGACCGGCGCGAACGGGGCCCAGGCCAAAGGGGCCCAGGTCAAAGGGGGCCGAGTCAAAGGGGCCCAGGTCAAGGGGGGCCGGGTCAGGTGGGCAAGGGGCAGGTGGGCGGAGGACAGGTGGAGGTGTGGGCCGGCGTCATGGGCATGGTTGGTCACCGCGGTCCCCCGGTAGTCGCCTGTCGGCGCGATGGCGTGCGTGCGCCGGATCAGAGCGTCCGCCCCGCCCTCCGAATACCGGCCGGACGGAACGGAAGGGACGGCGTCCGCCGTCGCGCGGCCCGGCCCGGACCCGTCGCGGGCGATGACGAGGTCAGTCTCCACAGCCGTCCTCAGGGTCGAACGGGCCGACCGGCGCCATGGGTCCCGCTGGACCGCCGGCGTGCCCGGTGACCGAACCGCCCGGAGCGCCACCCACCCCGGGTCCTCCCCGTGCCGTCCCCGTACGGCCCGATTCCGCTGACTGGTAATCGAGGAGAACCCCGGCGCGCATTACGCGTACGAGGAGACTTCTTCCGGGCGGACGGTCCTCAGGCGGCCCCGGAGCGCTGCGCGGCCTGGTAGACGGCCATGGCCTCGTTCCCGAAGAAGGGGCCGAACATGAAGTCGGGGGCGAAGTCGTACTTGAAGCTGTTGACGGAGTTCAGCCAGCCGAGGCCGGTGGAGGTGTCGAAGCCCTGGAACCACGGCCCGCCGCTCGACCCGCCGGTCATCGCGCAGCGCAGCCCCTGGTCCTGCGTCCTGACCGGGTCCTTGAACCCGCGTCCGCTGCAGAACGTCAGGTCGGACCCGTCGAACGGCGCGGCGGCCGGGTAGCCGAAGGAGAACAGCTGCCGTCCGACGGGCTGGTTGAAGGCCACGCCCTGCCCGCCGACGACGTCGGTCAGCGTACGGCCCTGCAACGGCGCGACCACGGCGGCGGCGACGTCGAAGTTGATGTCCTCGCGGGCGTTCCACTGCTGGGTGGTCAGCAGCCGCGTGGCCACCCACGTGCCGAACGGGCGGCGGCCGTCGTCGAAGCCCGGGACGAACACCCAGTTGCGGTGGGCGGCGCCGTCCGCCTTGACGCAGTGTCCCGCGGTCAGCACGACGCTCTGGTTCGCGCTGGTCACGGCGGTGCCCGAGCAGGAGGCCGTACGTCCCTGGGCGGTGGTGAAGAAGACGCGGCCGACCGTACGCGCGACGCCGCCGCCGTCGGCCCACGTCTGGCCCTTGCTGTCCTGGGCCGGTGCGGCCTGCCGGGTGGTCGCCGCCGCGCTCCCGGTCCACGAGGAGGTCGTGATCCGGCGGGTGGCCGCGACGCCGCGGGCCGCCCAGGGGGTGCCCTGCGTGGGCTCGCCGGACGTGCCGCGGCGCGGTTCGGGCGCCGACAGCGGCCTGGCCGCGCGCATGCGCTCCGGCGTCCAGTAGTCCATGACGGTCCTGCGCTCGGCCGACGAGCCGGCCCCCGACCAGCCCACGGGCCCGCGGTCCGCCGTGGTCCCGGCCTGTGCGGGGACCGGCGCGCCCGCCACGGCGAGCGCGACGACGGAGAGCAGGACGACTCTGCGGTGCATGACGTACCTCCGAAACCGGAACCGGGATGTGCCGTCAGGAGGTACGCACGCCGCCGCCTCGCGGGCTCAAGCCATGCGCAATCGGGTATGGGCGGCCGGACTACACACCCGGTTACACACTCTGGAGCATGCCTCCCCACCCGCCCTCTTCCTAGCGTGGGGGCCATGACTGGTTGGACGGAGGCGGTCCTGTTGCGGGCGGCCGCGCTTGGCCCGCGCGTGGCGGTCACCGAGGCCGCGGGCGGCGCGACGCTCACCTACGGCACGCTGGCCGTCCGCGCCCCCCTGGCCGCCCAGGGCCTGCGGCGGCGGGGCCTGCGTCCGGGCGACCCCGTGGTCGTGCTGCTGCGTGGCGGCTGCCACCTCCCCGTCGCCGGGTACGCCGTCCTGGCCGCGGGCGGCGTGGTCGTGTCCATCCCCGGCGGACCGGCCGCCGCCGGCGCGCGCATCATGATCACCGACCGGGACGACGCCGACGCGATCGCCCAGGAGTCCAACATCCGGCAGGTCTACTCCTTCACCGGCGTCCCCGGCACGGCCGGCTTCGACAGCCTGTTCGGCGCCGACGGGCCGGTCGCGCCCACCGCCCGGCTCAGCACCGCCCGCCTGGTGGCGGCCGACGACGTCGCGCTGGTCGCCGGGGCCGACCTGCGCGCGTACGACATGGTGCTCGGCGCCGGGGCGCGGCTGGTCGCGGCCCACGAGCCGGACCCCGCCGAGTGCCGCCGGATCATCGCCGGGCACGGCGTCACCCTGCTGATCGACGAACGGCTGCGGGTCGTTCCCGTCCGCGCGCACGACCGCGCGCTTGAGGCAAACCTCTGACACATCGTGAGGGCGGTGTCACACTGGGTGCGAACTCGGGGATCCAGACACATGAGGATCATGGTGACGTTGCTCAGACACAACCTGCCCGCCGAGCCCGACAGGTTCATCGGGCGGGAGCGGGACCTTGAGGAGTTGTGCGGGCTGGTCGGCGAGGTCAGGCTGCTGACGCTCAGCGGGGTCGGGGGCACGGGCAAGACCCGATGCGCGCTGCAGATCGCCGCCCGGCTGGCGCCGTCCTTCCCCGGCGGGGTGCGGCTGGCCGAGTTGTCCAGGCTGACCCGCGCCGACCTGCTGGTCCACGAGGTCACCAAGGTGCTGGGCGTGCACGAGGAGGGCGTGCGGCCGCTGCTCGACACGCTGGTCGACTTCCTGCGCGGCAAGAAGCTGCTGCTCGTGCTGGACAACTGCGAGCACCTGGTCGAGGCGTGCGCCGAGCTGGCCGAACGGCTGCTGACCTCGTGCCCGGACCTCCGGCTGCTGGTGACCAGCAGGGAGCCGCTGAAGATCCCCGGCGAGCTGGTGTGGCGGGTGCCACCGCTGGCGCTGCCCGGCCCGGCGGAGGCGGCCGAGGAGGTCGAACGGGTCGAGTCCGTGCAGCTCTTCCTCGACCGGGCGCGGGCGGCCGGGTCGGGGCTCGCGGTCACCGCGGCCAACGCCCGCGACATCGTCCGGCTCTGCCACGCGCTCGACGGCCTGCCGCTGGCGCTGGAGCTGGCCGCGGCCAGGACGGTCGCCATGTCGCCCGGCCAGATCTCCGCCCGGGTCGACGACCGGTTCCGGCTGCTGACGGCGAGCGGCCGTACGGCGCCGGCCCGGCAGCGTACCCTGCTGGCCACCTTCGAATGGAGCCACGACCTGCTCGCGCCGCGGGAGCAGGTGCTCTTCCGCCGGCTCGCGGTGTTCAGCGGGCCGTTCACCCTCGATCTGGCCGAGGCCGTCTGCGCGGGGCCGAGCCTGGCCGCCGCCCAGGTCCTCGACGTGCTGAGCGGCCTGGTCGACAAGTCGCTCGTGCTGTTCGACCAGGGCAGCTCGTGCTACCGGCTGCTGGAGTCGGCCCGCCAGTTCGCCGCCGGGAAGCTGGAGTCGGCGGGCGAGACCCGCGCTCTGCGCGACCGGCTGCTCCACGGCCTGGCCGACCTCGCCCACCGGCACGGCCGCGACGTGTGGGCCACGCCCGGCCTGACCTGGCCCGACCGCTACGCCCGGCTGCTCGCGCTCCAGGACCTCCTCGGCAACACCCGCGAGGCGCTGTCCTGGGCCGTCGAGTCCGGCCTGGCCGAGCCGGGCCTGCGGCTCGCGTGCGGCTACATGCCGCTGTGGGTCGGGTTCGGCGAGCTGACCGAGGGCCGCCGCTGGTACGAGAGCCTGCTCGCGCTCCCCGCCGCCCGTACCCTCGACGACCTGACCGCCGAGGCGCTGCTCCACCACGCCAACCTGGCCTACGAGCAGCAGGACGCCGCCGCCTGCGGCGACTCGGCCGCCCGCGCCCTCGAACTGCGCCGCGGCATCGACGACGACTTCATGCTGGCCTTCACCCTCGTGATCGCCGGCATGTACGAGGGCACCAAGGGCGACCTCGCCCTGGCCGACGAGCGCGGCGAGGAGGCCGTCGCGGTCTACACCCGGTTCGGCCACCTGTGGGGCGTCACCAGGGCCCGCCTGGAGCTGGGCCGCTTCGCCGACTTCCTCGGCGACCTCGACAGCGCCCGCCGCCACCTGGAGGAGTGCGCCGCCCTGGCCGAGGAGATGGGGGCCAAGCCCGTCCTCGCGACCGGTCTCGCGCTGCTCGGCACGGTCCTGGCCCGCCAGGGCGAGGCGGAGCCGGCCAGGGCGCGGCTGGCCCGGTGCGTGACGCTGAGCCGGTCCATGGGGCAGCACCTGCCGATCATCTCCGCCCTGGTCGCGCTGGCCGTGCTGGCCGAGGGGCAGGACGACCTCGAACCCGCCGTACGCCTCTGGGCCGCGGCCAAGGCCATGGAGGACCGGCTCGGGCTGCCCGTCTGGACGTCCGCCACCCCCGAGCCGCTGCTCGCCCGCGCCCGTGCCGAGGCCGGCGAGGGCCGGGTCCAGCTCTGGTGGACGATGGGCGGCGGCATGACGGAGGAGGAGGCCCTGCGGTACGGCCTGGAGGGCGAGCGGCCGGCCCGGGGCACGTCCAGGCCGCCCGCGGGCCCGGCGTCGGTGCTCACGCCGCGCGAGCGGGAGATCGTCGTGCTGATCAGCCGGGGCCTGTCCAACCGGGCGATCGGCGAGGAGCTGTTCATCAGCCCGGCCACCGCCGCCCGGCACGTCGCCAACATCCTGCTCAAGCTGAACTTCGGCTCGCGCACGCAGGTCGCCGCCTGGGCCGCCGAGCACGGCGTCCTGCGCTGATCGCGGGCCTTCGAGGGGTTCGGTCACAGGCCCGCCGCCATCTTCGCCGGCCGGGCCGGTGGGGGGTCGAGCACCGCCGTGAACAGGTCGCCGGCCCGTTCCTGGAAACGTTCGGCGGCCGGTTCGTCGCCGGTGTGCCGGTGGGCGCGTCCCAGGGTCAGCAGGGCCCGCGCCTCGCCCAGCTTGTAGCCGCTGCCGGCGTGGACGCGGGCCGCGCGGGCGGCGTAGGCGATGGCCGCGCCCGCGTCGCCGGCCGCCAGGGCAGCCTCCGCGCCCGCGGCCAGCGCCGCGCCCTGCACCAGCACCGCGCCCGCCTTCCTGGCCAGCGCCAGCCCCGCCAGCGTGTCGCGCATGGCGGGCGCGTGCTCGTCCAGGCGGGTACGTGCCACCGCCAGCCCCACGAGCGCGTCGGCCTGGCCCACAGTGGCGCCGATGCCGCGGGCCCGCTCCAGCGCGGCGCTCAGGTGCCCGATGGCCGCCCGCGGATCGCTCTGGCAGCGGATCCGGCCGAGGCCGAGCAGGGCGTCGAGCTCCAGTTTGGGATCGCCGACCGCCAGCGCCCGCCGTAGCGCCTCCTCGGCGCAGCCGAGCGCGTCGGCCCGTCGGCCCGCGTCCAGATGCACGTCGGCCAGCTCCCGGCACAGGTCCGCCTGGTAACGCTCGCCGATCGCGGCGCCGAGCCCGCGTGCCGCCGTCAGGCACCGTACGGCCTCGCCCAGCCGCCCGGTCAGCCGGAACACGGCCCCGAGGCTGGCCAGGGCGGCGGCCTCGGTCGCCGGCAGCCCGCGGTCACGGCAGAGCGACAGCGCCTCCCGCAGGCGTTCCTCGGCGACGCCGAGCCGGCCCATCTGGGTGAGCGCCAGGCCGAGGTCCACGAGCGGGGCGGCCACCACCGAGGAGCCGCGCCGCGAGCCGTCCACGGCCAGGGTCAGCAGCCGCCGGGCCGCGCCGAGCCTGCCCTGCTGGAGGTGGACCACGCCGAGCGCGGCCAGCGCGGCGAGCTTGCCCTCCGGCCAGCCCGCCAGCTCGGCGGCCGTGAACGCCCCCCGCAGCTCGGTGACCGCCTCGGTCAGCTCGGCCGCCCGCCAGCGCGTGGAGGCCAGGCAGTGCCCGACGGCCGCCTGCCCGAGATGGTCGCCGGCCGCGCGGGCGGCCCGGCGCGCGTCCCGCAGCACGTCCGTCCAGCCGGGCTGGCCGCCGGTCAGGTCGAGGTAGCCGTTCATCGCGTCGATGAGCCGCCAGCCGTACGGGTGGTCCGTGGCGGTCCGTACGGCGGCGACGAGGTTGGCGCGTTCGGCGTCCAGCCAGGCCAGGGCGTCGGCGGGGGCGGCGAAGGCGGGCGGGCGGGCCGGGCCGTCGGCGGGGGCGCGCAGCAGGTGCGGGTAGGCGACGTCGCCGGCCTGCCGGACCATCCGCAGGTACCAGGCCAGCAGCGCGTCGAGGGCGCTTGCCCGTCCCGGTCCGGCCTCCTCGGCCAGCACGCGTTCGCGGGCGTACTCCCGCATGAGGTCGTGGAAGGTGTAGCGGCCCGGCTCCGGCTCCTCGACCAGGTGCGCGGCGGCGAGCCCGGACAGCAGGCGCTCGGCCTCGGCCGGTACGGCCCCGGCCAGCGCGGCGGCCGCCCCGGCGGTGAACGTGGGCCCGGGGACGAGCGCGAGCAGCCGGAACAGCCGCCGCGCCGCCGGATCCAGGCGGTGATAGGACAGGTCGAACGCGCCGCGCACGGCCGCGTGCGGATCTCCGGTGACGGCCAGGGCCGATAATCGGGTGCCGGTCAGCCGGCGTACCTGACCGGAGATGTCGCCGCCGGCGTCGCCGCCGGGCCGGCCGAGGATGCCGGCGGCGGCGATGCGCAGCGCCAGCGGCAGCCGGCCGCACGCCCTGGCCAGCTCCAGCGCCGCGTCCCGCTCGGCGGCCAGCCGTTCGCCGCCGAGCAGCCCGCCGAACAGCGTGACCGCTTCTCCGGCGGACAACATGCCGAGCGGTACGGGGACCGCGCCGTCCCTGGCGACCAGGCCGTCCAGGCGGTCCCTGCTGGTGATCAGGGTGGCGCAGAGCCGGCCGCCGGGCAGCAGCGGGCGTACCTGCTCCTCGCTGCCGGCGTTGTCCAGCACCACCAGCATCCGCCGGTCGGCGAGCAGGCTGCGGTAGGCCGCGCTGGCCTCCTCCACCGTGCCGGGCACGCGCTCGGCGGGCAGGCCGAGCCCGCGCAGGAACTGCCCGAGCGCCTCGATCGGCCGCAGCGGGCGCTCCGCCGAGTGCCCGCGCAGGTCAACGTAGAGCTGGCCGTCCGGGAAACGGTGGCGGTTGCGGTGGGCCCAGTGCAGGGCCAGGGCCGTCTTGCCGGCGCCGCCCGCGCCGGTCACCACCGAGATCGCCGCCCCGCGGGCGGCCGGGTCGCCGCCGGTCACGAGCGGGTCGAGCAGCCGCAGCTCGGCGGCCCGGCCGGTGAAGTGGCCGGGGCCGGGCGGCAACTGCGCGGGGGTCACCGTTTCCCGGGAATCGGGTGTCCTGATCGGGGGAACGTTCCCGCGCAGGATGCGCTGGTGCAGTTGCCGCAGCTCGGGTCCGGGGTCCAGGCCCAGCTCCTCGGTGAGGCGGCGGCGGGTGCGCTCGTACCGCTCAAGCGCGTCCGCGCGGCGGCCGGCCCGGCACAGCGCCAGCATGAGCAGCCCGACCAGCCCTTCGCGGAAGGGGTGCTCGGCGACCAGCGCGATCAGCTCGGGCACGAGCACGGCGTCGCGGCCCGCCCGGGTCTCGGCGTCCAGGCACTCCTCGACGGCGCTCAGGCGTTCCTCGCCGAGCGCGTCCCGGAGCCGGTCCAGCAGCTCGCCGCCGGAGACGCCGGTCAGCGGCTCGCCCCGCCACAGGGCCAGGGCGCGGCGCAGCCCGGCGGCCTGCCGCTCGGCCGTCTCCCCGGCCCGCGCCCGCGCGACCGTCGCCCGAAACTCGTGCACGTCCACCTGCCCGGGGTCGAGGCCGAGCTGGTAGCCGCGCGGGCGGTAGGCGATCGTGACGCCGGCCGCGGCCAGGGCCGGGCGCAGCCGGGAGACGTACCCCTGGAGCAGGTTGGGCGCCCCGGCCGGTGGGCGTTCGCCCCACAGGCCCTCGATCAGCCGGTTCACCGACACGAGCCGGCCCGCGTCCAGCGCCAGCAGGGCCAGCGCCGCCCGCTGCCTGGGTGGCCCGAGCGGGATCTCCTGACGCCCCCGCCACGCCCGCACCGCCCCCAGGATCCCGATCCTCAGTACGTCCACCAGACCCGCTCGTTCTGTTTTGTCGGACATGTCGCTCTTCCCCTTTGCCACGTCGCAGGCCGCCGTACGGCAGACATGACAGGCAGTACAGCCGAAATCCTGACGCCATCAAGCCCCCGTGCAGCACCCTCCTGCACTCTGAACGCGATCTCGCTTGGTTCGCTCCACATTCGCTTGACACGGGCTGACAGACGCGCGGGTTCGGAGCCGGCGTCGCGGCGTCACCCGGGGAAGAGGCAGCGTTGTCCGAACCGCACCACGACGTTCTCCAGGAGTTCGCCCGGACGGCCGAACGCCATCCGGACCGTACGGCCCTGGTCCACGACGGCCGCACCCTCACCGTCGCCGAGCTGGCCGCCCTGGTGCGCGCGACGGCCCGCCGGCTCGGGCCCGATCCGGGGGCGGTGGGCGTACTGGCCTCCCGCACGCCGGAGACCGTGGCCGCGCTGCTGGGCACACTGGCGGCGGGCGGCGCGTACGTGCCCGTCGACCCGGCGCACCCGCGGGCCCGGCGGCGGGCGGTGCTCGCGGCGGCCGGCTGCCGCACGCTGATCGCGTCCGGGCCGGACCGGTGGGCGCCGGAGGGCGTGCGGGTGATCGAGCCGCCCGATCGGGGTGTCCCCGGTGACGGCCCGGCGTGGGAGCCCGCGGCCGTCGCGGGGGACGCGCCGGCGTACATCCTGTTCACCTCCGGCTCGACCGGCGCGCCCAAGCCCGTGGTGACGCCTCGGCGGGCGATCTCCGCCGTGACCGGGGCGCTGCGCGAGCTGTTCGGGATCACGCCCGCCGACCGGGTGCTCCAGTTCGCCTCGCTGAACTGGGACACCTGCCTGGAGGAGATCCTGCCCGCCCTGACCGCCGGGGCGGCGCTGGTCTTCCACGACGGCGCGCGTTCGGGCTCGTTCCGCCGGATGTTGCGCGCGGTCGCCGACGAGCGCGTCACCGTGCTGGACCTGCCCACGGCGTTCTGGCACGAGCTCGTACGCCACCTGGCCGACGAACGGGCCGCGCCGCCCCCGTGCGTCCGGCTGGTGATCATCGGCGGCGAGGCGGTGAGCCCGCCGCGCCTGGCGGACTGGCGGGCGCTCGACACCGCCGGGATCCGCCTGCTCAACACCTACGGCTGCACCGAGACCACGCTCATCACGCACGCGATCGACCTGCACGGCCCGCTGGCCGAGGGGGAGACGGGGGCGCCGATCGGCCGGCCGCTCCCGCACGTCGTGCAGCGCGTCACCGGGGAGGGCGAGCTGCTGGTCGGCGGGCCGTCCCTGGCGCTGGGCTACCGGGGGCTGCCGGAGGAGACCGCCGCGCGTTTCGTCACCCCCGAGCCGGGGGCCGGGCGGTACTTCCGCACCGGCGACCGGGTCGGTGTGCGCGAGGGCGGGGCGCTCGTCCACGAGGGACGGCTCGACCACGAGCTCAAGATCCGGGGCATCCGGGTGGACCCGGCCGAGGTCGAGGCGCACATCGCCGGCCATCCGGGGGTGGGCGCGGTGGCGGTGGCCGGAGTCACGGTCGCCGACCGCACCACGCTCGCCGCGTACGTCGTGCCCCGGCCCGAGCACGGGGAGGGGCTGGCCGCCGAGGTCCGGGAGTACCTGCGGGACCGGGTGCCGGGCCATCTCGTGCCCGGCCGGATCACCGTCGTGCCCGAGCTCGCCTACACCACCAGCGGAAAGGTCGACCGGGCCGGTTCGCACCGCCGCTACACCACCAACTGAAGGAGATCATGTACGTGGAAGTCACCGCCGTTTCCGACATCTTCCGGCGCGTGCTGGAAAACCCCGAAATAACGGATGATTCCGACTTTTTCGTCTTGGGTGGAGATTCGCTGCTCGCCACCCGCGTCCTCAGCGCGGTCGCCCGCGACTGCGGCGCCGAGCTGGACTTCGACGACTTCCTCGACGCGCCCACTCCGGCCGCGCTGGCGAAGAAGATCGCGAGCCTGGCATGAACGTCGTCGTCGTGGGAGCGGGCCTGGCGGGGCTCACCGCCGCCGCCGACCTGGTCGCGGGCGGCGCCGAGGTCACCGTGATCGAGGCGCGGGACCGGGCCGGCGGCCGTACGCACGGCCTGGAGGTCGTACCCGGCGGCTGGGTGGACGCGGGCGCGGCGTACCTGGGGGAGCGGCACACCGCGCTGACGGCCCTGCTGGCCGAGCTGGACCTGAAGACCACCCCGGCCACCGTGGGCGGCGCGGCCAGGTTCGCGCTCGGCGGCGAGGCCGGGACCGGGAGCTTCCCGCCGCTGTCGGCGGTCGCCCTGGGCGGCCTGTTCGACGCGCTGGAGGAGCTGACCGCCGCCGTACGCCCCGACGCCCCCTGGTTGTCACCCGGCGCCGCCCGCCTGGACGCCATGACCGCCGCGGACTGGGCCGCGGAACACCTCAGGCACCCGGACGCCCGGTTGTTCTTCCCGCTGTTCGCCGGCGAGATGATGGCCGCCGACCCGGCGGACGTGTCCGTCCTGCACCTGGCCTTCTACCTGCGCTCGGGCGGCGGGCTGCGCTACCTGAACGCCTTCCAGGGCGGCGCGCAGGAGGACCGGGTCGACGGCGGCGCGCACCAGGTGTGCCTGCGCCTGGCCGCCCGGCTCGGCGACCGGGTGCGCCTCGGCGAGCCGGTACGCGCGATCCACCAGGACGCGACCGGCGCCGAGGTGGTGACCGCGACCGGGACGACGACCAGGGCGGACGCGGTGGTCGTCGCCGTGCCGCCGCGGCTCGCCGACACCATCGACTTCCGGCCGGGGCTGCCCGCGCCGAGGTCGGGCCCGCGTACGGCGCCCGGCTGCGCGATCAAGGTGCACCTGGTCCACCCCTCGCCGCTCTGGCGCGAGCAGGGCCTGTCGGGATGGTCGGTCAGCGCGGACGGCCCCCTGCCGTCCACCGTGGACGACTCGCCCGCGAACGGCGCCGCCGGCGTGCTGACCGGGTTCGTGACCGGCGCGCAGGCCAGGGCGTTCGCCGCGCTGCCCCGGCACGAGCAGGAGGAACGGGCGCGGGCCCAGGCCGCCCGGCTGTTTCCCGGCCTGCCCGCGCCCACCGCCGTCCACGTGACCGACTGGCTCGGCGAGGACTACAGCCGGGGTTGTTACGCGGCGCTGTTCGGGCCGGGCGACTGGCTCCGGCTCGGCCCGCGGCTGACCACCCCCCACCAGCGGGTGCACTGGGCCGGCACCGAGACGAGCACCGAGTTCTTCGGCCTGATGGAAGGCGCCATCCGCTCAGGACACCGGGTGGCCGCCGAGATCCAAGCGACACGGAGGGACATCCATGACTGACCAGACCCCCATCGCCCCCCTGTCCGTGCGGCAGGGCTTCATGACCGAGCCCGGCCTCGGCGCGGGCAACTTCCTCGACCACGCGCTCGCGGCCAACCCGAACCGGGCCGTGCCGTTCGTCTACAGCCACCACAACGACCACCGCGGCCAGGTCGTCTTACGCGGCCACAGCCTGACCGACCTCGCGGCGCTGCGCGACAGGTACGCCACCTGGTACCACGCCAACGGCGTACGGCCGGACGACGGCGTGGGCGTCGTCGTCGCCGAGGGCCTGGAGCCGCTGCTGCACTTCCTGGCGCTCACCGCGCTCGGCGCCATCCCCGCGATGGTCAACGACGCCATGCGGACCGACGTCATGGCCGGCTACCTGGAGCACGTCGGCGTGGTCGGCGTGGTCGCCGACGACACGACCCGGCTGCAGCTCGCCTACCGCAACGCGCCGCGCGCCCGGCCCAGGTTCATCGCCCTGGCCGCCGAGGTACGGGCGCACGACGCCGCGTCGGGCTCCCTGCCGGACGAGTACCCGTACCGGCACGAGCCGGACGACGTCGTGGCGCTCATCCACTCCTCAGGCACCACCGGCACGCCCAAGTCGACCATCCTCGGGCACCGCAGCTTCTGGGACGGCAAACAGCCCCGGATGGTACGTTTCCCGGCCGAGCCGTACGACCGGCTGATGTCGCTCATGCCGCACACGCACGCGGGCGGGCTCAGCTACTTCCTCACCGCGGTCCTGCTCGGGCTGCCGACCGTGATCATGTCCGACTGGCGGCGCGCCGCCGTCGAGCCGGTCATGGAGGTCTTCCAGCCGACGATGGTGGCCTCGTTCCCGCGTACGTTCGTGGAGCTGGCCACCGGCGAGCTGCCGGTCAAGGGCGCGGCCAAGGTGCACTCCTGGTTCAACACCGGGGACAGCGCCCACTTCGGGCACATCCGGCGCCTGGTCCAGCTCGGCGAGCGGCCCGCCGGGCTGATCAGGTCGTGGCTGCTGCCGCGCGGCGAGGCGGCCGGCGCGCCGCTGCCCGGCTCCCAGTTCGTGGACGGGCTCGGCTCCTCGGAGATGGGCATGGCGCTGTTCGGCCAGGTCACCTCCCCGGAGACGCCGCGTTCCGACCGCTGCGTCGGCAAGGCCCAGGACGCGGTCGTCAAGGCCGCGGTGCTCGACGAGAACGGGCACGAGCTGCCCGACGGCACGGTCGGCCTGCTGGGCGTGATCACCCCGTCGCGCACCCCCGGCTACTGGAACGACCCGAGGCTGACCGGCAGCTTCGAGCTCAACGGCTACTGGCTCACCGGGGACGTCGCCCGCCGGGACGCCGAGGGCAACTTCTACCACCTCGACCGCACCGTGGACGTGATCGACACCCTGGCCGGGCCGGTCTACAGCCTGCCCGTCGAGGAGGTGCTCATCGCCGACTGCGCCGACCTCGTCCAGGACTGCTCGGTCGTCGGCGTGCCGGCCGACGAGGGGCAGGTGCCCGTCGCCGTCGTCCGGCCGCAGGCCGAGGCCGCCGGCGTCGGCGCCGAGGAGGTCAGGGACAAGGCCAACAAGGCGCTGGCCGACGCCGGGCTGGCCACGCTGGCCGCGGTGATCCTGGCGCGTACCGAGCAGGACTACCCGCTCGGTCCCACAGGCAAGGTGCTCAAGCGCGAGCTCCGCACCCGGCACGCGGCGCTGTTCGCCGGATGAACCCGAACGACGACGACGCCGCCCGTCCCGGCGGCCGTCCCACCGCAGGGCCCGGCGCGGCCGGTCCCGAAGCCCGGTCCGATGCCGCGCGGGCCTATGTCTACGCCCGCCGGGCGCTGGCCGAGCCGGACTGGCGGCGGCTGCCGGGCTGGCGCGGCGTCACCGACGCGCAGTGGCGCGACGCCCAGTGGCAGCGCGCCCACTGCGTACGGAACGCGGCGCAGCTCCGCGCCGTGACCGGCGACCTGCTCCAGGACTCCTTCCACGCCGACCTGGCCACCGACCACGTCCGCTTCGCCACCATGTCCACGCTGGTCACGCCCCAGCTCCTCAACGTCATGGCGCCCGACGAGGCGGCCGGGCCCGCCGCGTTCACGGCGGCGTTCCTGGCGAACCCGGTCCGCCGCTACCTGCTGCCGGTCGCCTCCGACCGGCACCCGGTCTGGCCCAGCCATCCGCGTGCCCAGCGGGACTCCCTGCACGAGGCCGAGATGTGGGTGGTGGAGGGGCTGACCCACCGCTACCCGACCAAGGTGCTGGCCGAGCTGCTGGCCACGTGCCCGCAGTACTGCGGCCACTGCACCCGCATGGACCTGGTCGGCACCTCGACGCCGCAGGTCGACAAGGCCAGGCTCACGCTCAGGCCGGTGGACCGGCAGGAGCTGATGCTGGACTACCTCAAGCGCACACCCGTCGTGCGCGACGTGGTGGTCTCCGGCGGCGACCTGGCCAACATGCCCTGGCCGCGGCTGGAGGCGTTCCTGCTGCGGCTTCTGGAGCTGGAGTCCGTACGTGACATCCGCCTGGCCACCAAGGCGCTGGTCGGCCTGCCGCAACACTGGTTGCAGCCGGCCGTGGTCGAGGGCGTGGGCCGGGTGGCCGCCGTCGCCCGCGCCCGCGGGGTGAACCTGGCCGTGCACACCCACGCCAACCACGTGCGCTCGGTCACGCCGCTGGTCGCCGAGGCGGCCAGGGCGCTGCTGGAGGCCGGGGTGCGGGACGTGCGCAACCAGGGCGTGCTCATGCGCGGCGTGAACGCCACCCCGCACGACCTGCTCGACCTGTGCTTCGCCCTGCACGGCGAGGCCGGCATCCTGCCCTACTACTTCTACGTCTGCGACCTGATCCCGAACGCCGAGCACTGGCGCACCCCGCTCCACCAGGCGCAGCACCTCCAGGAGGCCATCATGGGCCACCTGCCCGGCTACGCCACGCCCCGGATCGTGTGCGACGTGCCCTACGTCGGCAAACGCTGGGTGCACCAGGCCGCCGCCTACGACCGGGAACGCGGCGTCTCGTACTGGACCAGGAGCCACGGGATCGGTCTGGAGCCGCCCGGCCCGGCCCGCCGCTTCCCCTTCTACGACCCGATCGACACCCTGCCCGAACCGGGCCGCCGCTGGTGGGCGAGCACGGAAGGAGAGTCATGACCTCGTTGCGCCGCATGTGCTGGATCTTCCCCGACCGGGAGTCCACCCGGGCCACCGCGATGTGGCACCCGTTCTTCTGGGACCTGTACGAGGACGTCGCCGCCGAGCTGGGCCTGCGCTGGACCAGGAACTCCCCGGACTCGGTGACCGTGGACGCGCTGGAGCCCGGCAAGCCCCGCGTGTTCGTGGACGGCGAGCCGGTCACCCCCGAGGACACGCTCTTCATCACCGCCCTGTACTCGCTGCCGTACCAGTCCATGGACGTGTTCAACCAGTACGCCCTCTACGCCGTGCTGGAGCAGGCCGGCTTCTACCTGCCGTTCCCGCCGTCCCTGTCGCCGGTGGCCAACGACAAGCTGGCCACGATCCTGTGCCTGCGCGACTCGCCCGTCCCGCCGATCCCGACCCTGCGTCTCGGCACCGGCCCGGACATCGGCAAGCACCTGTACGAGGCCGCCCTCGGCAACCTCACCTACCCCGCCCTGGTCAAGCCGGCCGGCTGGTGCGGCGGCGGCGGGGTGAACCTGGCCCGCGACTCCGAGGAGCTGCGCGGCCTGGCCAGCCTCGCCCAGGGCGGCGACACCACGCTCGTCGTCCAGCCCTACCTGGGCGACGGGACCGTTGACTACCGCGTCTACGTCGTGGACGGCGTGCCGTACGCCGTGATGAAGCGCATCCCCGAGCCGGGCTCGCCGGTCGCCAACGCCAGCAGGGGCGGCACGATGGAGTTCCCGCCGGTCCCGCCCGAGCTGGCGGCGGCCACGGCGTACTTCTACGAGCGGCTGCCCATCCCGTTCTTCTGCGTCGACTTCCTGTACGACGGCGAGCGCTACTGGTTCTCCGAGCTGGAGCCGGACGGCGTGATCGCCCCCGATCTGGGCGATCCCGCCCGTACCCTCCAGCGCGACGTCACCCGCGCCCGCTGGACGGCCTACCGCGACGGCCACGCCCGTTTCCTGAACGAGTCCGAGAGCTGGTGACCCCCATGACCGAATCGTTCTCGCTGACGCCGGAGGCGGCCGAGCCGCACCTGCGCGTCCCCCGGCGCTCGCTGGAGCGGCTGCGGAGCGTGCCCGCGCTCGCGCCGCGCTACGACGGCCACGAGAAGGTGCTCACGCTGGAGGACCTGGCCGCGCTGCCCCCGCTGGTCAAGGACGACCTCAACGTCGCCCTCGCGCACCTGGAGCCCAAGGCCGGGAACGGCGCGACCTGGCTCTTCCAGAGCGGCGGCAGCACCGGCGCACCCAAGGTCGGCTACGCCCCCACCGGCTTCTACATGGAGGGCGTGCACCGCCAGTGGCGGCCCCTGGAGCCGGACGACGTCTTCGTCAACGCCTGGGGCGCCGGCCGCATGTGGGGCGCCCACTTCCTGGCCGCCGCGTTCGCCGACCTGTCCGGCTGCCGGGTCATCGCCCTCGGCTCGGTCGGCAAGGAGGAGTACGGCGACTGGCTCGGCTTCTTCGCCGACCGGAAGGTGACCGCGTTCGGCGGCACGCCCAGCGTGCTGCGGTTGTGGTTCGCCCACGCGCGGGCGGCCGGGCTGCGCCTGCCCGCGCTGCGCAAGGTGTTGTGGCTGGGCGAGGCGTGGCATCCGCAGCTCGACGAGGACCTGGCCGAGGTCGCGCCGGACGCCCGCCGCTGGGGCATGTTCGGCAGCACCGAGACCTGGGTGGCCGGCACCAACACCCCGGACTGCCCGGCCGACGTCTTCCACCCGCTGCCCGACCAGCTCGTCCACAGCGACGCCGACGAGCTGCTGGACTTCACCACGCTCAACCCCGACATGCTCAACCCGGTGCTGCGCTACCGCACCGGCGACGCCGGCCGGTTCGTCGCCTGCCCGTGCGGCCGGGACGGCAGGGCGCTGCGCATCCTCGGCCGCCGCGACTCGGTCGTCCAGGTACGCGGCCTCGGCCTGCACGTGGACGACATCGTCGCCCAGGCCGAGCGCGAGCCCGGCGTGCTGCGGGCGCAGGTCCTGGTCACCGAGCGGCACGGCCGGGTCTCCGGTGTGGACGTACTGCTGCTGACCGGCCCCGACGCCCCGCCCGGCCTGCCCGAACGGCTGCGCCACGACCTCATGGCCGCCACCTTCACGATCAGCACCGCCTTCCAGCACGACCCGGGCTCCTTCCGCGTACGGGCGGTGGACACGCTGATCAGCAACGACCGCACCGGCAAGACCGCCTCCTTCGTCGTACGGGAGGAGCAGTGAGGGTGCCGGGGTCGCTCGGCAGGGAGTTCAACCTCTACTGGAGCGGCCAGACGGTGAGCCTGCTCGGCGACCGGATCACCGTGTTCGTCGTCCCCACGCTGATGATCTTCGTGCTGCACGCCTCGGCGCTGGAGGTCGGCATCGTGGCCATGGCCCAGTACCTGGGCATCCCGCTGCTGGGGCCGGTCGCCGGGGTGCTCGTGGACCGGTGGGACAAGCGGCTGACCATGGTCGTCTGCGACCTCGTACGGCTGGTGGCGGTGGCGGCCATGCCGATCGCGTACTGGTGCGGGGTGCTCTCGACGCCGCTGCTGTTCGTGTGCGTGGCGCTGATCAGCGGCGCGACGATCTTCTTCAACATCGGCTACCTCGTCGCCGTGCCCACGACCGTGCCGCAGGACCGGCTGGTACGGGCGTACTCGCGGCTGGAGGGCAGCAGCACGGTGTCGGAGGTGGCCGGGCCGTCGATCGCGGCGGGCCTGTACCACCTGCTCGGCGTGGCCGCGATGCTCGTGGACGCGGCCAGCTACCTGGCCTCGGCGGCGTGCCTGCGGGCCATGAAGCCCTGGGGCGTCACGACCGGGGAACGCGTGCCGGTGCGTTCGCGGCTGATGCTGGGCTTCCGGCTGAACTGGGCCGACCCGGTGCTGCGCCGGGTGGTGCTGGCCGCGGTGGTGCTCAACTCGGGCGGGCCGGTCTTCGTCACGGTCCTGCCGGTGCTGGCCTATCAGGGGCTCGGCGTGTCGGTGGGCGTGTTCGGCGCGGCCATGTCGGCGGCGTCCGTCGGCGCGGTGCTCGGCGCGCTGGCCGCACCGAAGATCAGTGACCGGCTCGGCCTCGGCCGGACCATGGCCTGGGCGCTCCTGCTGCACTGTCTGGTCGGCCTCGGCGTGCTGGCCGCGCCCGCGCTGCCCGCAGCGCCGGTGATCGGCGTGACGTTCGGCTGCTACGGCTTCTTCATGTCGTGCATCAACGTGTGCAGCGCGCCGATCAGGCAGTCGCGGATGACGGCGGAGAACCAGGGCGTGATGCACGCGGCGTTCCGCACCGCGACCTGGGGGGTGATCCCGCTGGCCGCGCTCGCGGGCGGGTCGGCGGTCACCCTGCTGACGCCCGCGCTGGGCGTGCTCGGCGCGGCGCAGGCGGTCATGGCCGGCGGCACGCTGCTGGCCGCGTTCTCGTTCCTGCCCGCGGCGGGGATCCAGGCCCGGATGGACCGGGCCGAGCCGCGGGCGCACCTGGCGGGGAGCGCGTCATGACGACGGTGCTGATCACGGGGACCTCGTCGGGGATCGGGCTGGCCACCGCGGTGGCCGCGGCGCGGGCCGGGCTCACGGTGGTGGCCACCATGCGCGACCCCGGCCGGGACGGCGACCTGCGCGCGGCGGCGGCGCGGGCCGGCGTCACCCTGGACGTCCGCCGCCTCGACGTCACCGACCCCGCCTCGGCGCAGGCGTGGGTGGAGGGCGTGCGGGAGACGTACGGAGGGCTGGACGCGCTGGTCAACAACGCCGGCGTGGCCAACTTCGACCCCACGATGGAGATGTCCACGCTGGCGGCGCTGCGCGCCAACTTCGAGGTCAACTTCTTCGGGGTCGTCGCGGTGAGCCGGGTCGTGATGCCGCTGCTGCGCGCCGCCCGGGGCCGCCTGGTGACGGTCGGCAGCGTGCACGGCGTGGTGGGCCAGCCGTTCAACGAGGCGTACGCGGCGGCGAAGGCGGCGGTCGAGGGGTTCATGGAGAGCCTGGCCCCGGTCGCCGCCGAGCACGGGGTACGGGTGAGCGTGGTCGTGCCCGGCTTCGTCCCCGACACCCAGTTCGGGATTTTTCCGGACATCAATCGGGGGACGATCCGGGCCGCCTCCGGCCCGTACGCGCCGACCTTCGACGCCTACCTCGACTGGGTGCGCGGCGCCGGCTGGGAGGGCGCAGGCCAGTCCTCCTGGCAGGTCGCCGACGCGGTCGTGGCCGCGCTCACCGCGGACGACCCGCCCTTCCGCGTCCCGACCAGCCCCTGGGTCGCGGAGTACGTGGCCCGCAAGCTCGCCGACCCCGACGGCTCGGCCGTCCAGACCATGGCCAGGACGTGGGTCGGGGGCACGTCGTGACCGGCCCCGACCCGGCCTGCCGGGCGCTCGGCATCGCCCTGGAGGAGGCGGCGGCCGGCCGGGCCAGGCTGCGCATGCGCGTCACCGAGGACATGGTCAACGGGCACGGCGTCGCCCACGGCGGCTACCTGTTCCTGCTGGCCGACGCCGCGTTCGACCACGCCTGCAACAGCCGCGGCCCGGTCATGCTGGCCCACAGCGCCCAGGTGACCTTCCTGCGCCCGGCCGCGGCGGGCGACGTGCTGGTGGCCGAGGCCACCGAACGGGCCAGGCACGGCAGGCACGGCGTCTACGACGTCACCGTGCGCCGCCCGGCCGGCGAGATCGTCGCCGAGTTCCGCGGCCACGGCGTCGTGGTCGCCGGCCGGCCCACCGACGAAGGGAAGACCCCATGACCGGGCAGAATCGACGCACCGGACGCTGGATCGAGCACTGGGAACCCGAGGACCCGGGGTTCTGGGCGGCCGTCGGACGCCGCGTCGCCACCAGGAACCTGATCTTCTCCATCTTCGTGGAGCATCTCGGCTTCGCGGTGTGGCTGCTGTGGAGCGCCGTCGTCGTGCTGCTGCCGAAGGCGGGCTTCCCGTTCACCGTCGACCAGCTCTTCTGGCTGGTCGCGGTGCCGAACCTGGTCGGCAGCACGCTGCGGCTGCCCTACACCTTCGCGGTCTCGGCCTTCGGCGGGCGCAACTGGAACGTGGCCAGCGCCCTGCTCCTCCTCGCGCCGACCGGGCTGCTGGCGTGGCTGGTCACCGATCCGGCCCGGCCGTACTGGATGTTCCTGGCCGCCGCGGCCACGGCCGGGCTCGGCGGCGGCAACTTCGCCTCCTCCATGGCCAACGTCTCCTACTTCTACCCCGAGCGGCGCAAGGGGTTCGCGCTGGGCGTGAACGCGGCCGGCGGGAACCTGGGCGTGGCGGTCGTGCAACTGCTGATCCCGCTGGTCGCGGCGGGCGGCCTGGTGTACGCCGGGCTGGTCTGGATCCCGCTGGTCGTGGCCGCCGCGCTGTGCGCGTACCTGTTCATGGACAACCTGGCCGTGGCCAGGACCGGCTTCGCCACGCAGGGGAAGGCGTTCCTGCGCCCGCACACCTGGGTCATGTCCTTCCTCTACATCGGCACCTTCGGCTCGTTCATCGGCTACTCGGCGGCGTTCCCGCTGGTCGCGAAGGCGGCGTTCGCCGGGTCCGCCTCGCCGTACCTGGCCTTCCTCGGGCCGCTGGCCGGGTCGCTGGCGCGGCCGGTCGGCGGCTGGCTGGCCGACCGGTACGGCGGAGCCAGGGTCACCTCCTGGTCCTTCGTCGCCATGGCCGCCGGGGCCGTGGCCGCGCTGGCCGCGCTCGGACGGCACAGCTTCCCGCTCTTCCTGGGCGCGTTCCTGGTGCTGTTCGTCGCCTCGGGGGCGGGGAACGGGTCCACGTACCGGATGATTCCGGCGATCTTCACCGCGCAGGCCCGCGACGGGTCGGCGGACGTGCGGCTGCGGGCCAGGCGCGAGGCCGCGGCGGCCATCGGCATCGCCTCGGCGATCGGCGCGTTCGGCGGCTTCCTCATCCCGCGCGGCTTCGCCGTCTCGCTGGCCGGAGCCGGGTCCGTCGCGCCCGCCCTCCAGGTGTTCATCGGCGCCTACGCCGTCTTCCTGGCCACCAACTGGTGGTTCTACCGCCGCCGGGTGCTGGCCCGGGTTCCCAGCCTGGCCCACAGCCGGATCTGAGCATCGGCTCTGAGCACCGGCTTTGAGCATCGACGACCAAGGAGTGACACATGCCCGCAAAGTCCCTGCGCGACCTGATCGACTTCGCCCGGCGGCACTCGCCGTTCTACGCCGAGACGTACCGTGACGTGCCCGACGGCGTGGACGACCTCACCGCGCTGCCGATCATCGACCAGAACGCCTTCTGGGCCGCCAACACCTACCCCGACAACCGGCTGCTGACCGGGCCGCTCACCGACGCCGGCGTGTACGCCTCCGGCGGCACCACCGGGGCGCCCAAGTTCTCCCCGTGGACGCGCTCCGAGCACGCCGACTCGGTGACCGCGTTCGGCGCCGGCATGGTGAAGGCGGGCCTGCGGCCGGGCCACCGGGTGGCGAACCTGTTCTCCGCCGGCGAGATGTACGGCGGCTTCCTCTACATCGAGCACGCCCTGCACAACGCCCCCGTGGAGAACGTACGCCTGCCCATCGCCTGCCACGCCGAGGACGGCTACATCGCCGGCCTGATCGAGCTGTTCGGCGTGGACGTGCTGGCCGGGCCGCCGATGAAGCTCGCCAAGGTGGCCGAGGCGGTGATCGCCCGCGGGCGGGCCGCCGACTCCGTCGAGCTGCTGCTGTTCGCGGGCGACCTGCTCTTCGACGACCTGCGTCCCCAGCTCGCCAAGGCGTTCCCCGGCGCGGCGATCGCCTCGCTCGGCTACGCCTCGGTGGACGCCGGGCTGGTCGGCGACCCGGTGGCGGGCGCGGACGTACGGGTGCACGAGGCGTTCCCCGACCGCACGCTCGTGGAGCTGATCGACGACGTGACCGGCGAGCCGATCACCAGGCCGGGCGTGCGCGGGCGGGTGGTCGTCACCAACCTGTTCAGGACCCTGATGCCGATCATCCGTTACCCGGTCGGCGACCTGGGGGAGTGGACCGACGCCGAGTGCCGGGCCTTCCGGCTGGTCGGCAGGACGTCCGAGGGGGCCAGGGTGGAGACGGTCGCGATGTCCAGCGAGGCCGTACGCGCGGTGCTCGTCGCCGCCGACCCTGAGCGCGCGATGTCGGCGATGCAGATGGTGCAGCGCCGCTGGGACGGCAAGGACGGCCTGCTGCTGCGGCTGGCCTGTACGCACGAGCCGCCGCCCGGCCTGACCCAGCGGCTCGTGGACGCCCTGTACGCGGCCAAGCCGCTCTACCCGAAGTCCGTGGCCGAGGGCCTGGTGCACCCGCTGGCCGTGGAATGGGTGCGGCCGTCGGAGCTGGTGACGCACCCGCGCACCGGGAAGGTCCTCCAGGTGGTGGACGAGCGCCCGCATCCCTGACCGGCGCCGGAGCCTCCGGCCTGACCGGAGGCTCCGGATTCATGGTTGTTTTCCCGAATCTATCCAGCATGTTCTGATGTTTCGTTTCTATGATGGAAATGATCGCCCGCCGGGCGATGCTCATTCGGGTACGCACCACCTGACGACGACCCGGCAGGTCCCCCATGGCGGATTCGTTCGACGACGCCCACCTTCGCCTGGTGACGAAGGAGTGCCTCCCGCTCGGCAGCGGCGACCGGCTGCCGGTCATCGTGCTGCTCGGCCCGGACGGCACCGACAAGGACGTGTGCCTGACCCGCGTCTGGCGCAGCATCGCGCGGCCCGAGTCGCCACGGGTGCGGGTGGACTTCCGGCTGCCGGGCCTGCGCGACGCGCCCGTGGTCAAGACCGTGGAACGCATCGCCCACGACCTGATGGAGAGCTCCAGCGTCAGGCTGCCCCGGGTGGTCTTCGCGCTGCACGTGCTGGCCCTGGACCCCCGGGACCGCTCCGACAACGAGCTGGCGAGCGAGCTGGACGACCTCGTGGACGGCGGCGACCCCGAACGCCTGTCGGACGCCCTGGCCCTGCTGCGCGACCTGCTCGGCCGCATCCCGGGGGCCGAGCCGCTGGCCGCGCTCACCTCGCTGATCGAGTACGCCGCCAACGGCCAGCGCCGCCGCGTGGTGAGGCTGCTCAACGGCAAGGGCCGTACGTGGCTGACCGCCCAGATGGCCAACGGCAACGTGATCGACCTGGCCAGGCGGCGGGACGGCCACGGCGGCGACCCGTCCGGGTCCGCCGGGTCGATCCTGTGCCGGGCCCTGGTCGCAGACCTGACCGACTCCTGGTCCAAGAGCCACCGCCACGCCCGCGGTTGCCTGCTGCTGCTGGAGGGCGCCGAGACCGCTGGGGGACGCGCGTTGCTGAAGGCGCTCGGCCCGGCCAAGGGCGAAGACCCGCTGCTGGTGGTGGCCGAGTCGAAGCAGTGGTTGCCGATGGGCGGCTCGTGGTCGCGTCCGGGCACGGCCGTCCCCGGCGCGGCCGGCCCGCCGCCGCTCAGCGAGGCGAGCTACCGCGACTGGCGGGCCGGGTACGCGGGCCGGGAGCAGCCGTGGTGGTATCCCGTGCTGATGCCGCCCCTGCGGGCCGACAGGTCGCGGGCCTACGCCCCGGCGGTCCAGGAGCTGACCGGCGGCCATCCGGCGGTGACCCGGCGGCTCGGCAGGCTCGCCGCCACGGCCGAGGACGACGACGCCTTCCGCGCCGTCCTGTGCCGCGAGGACGTGCTGCGCTGGCCCGACTGGCTGCACCTGGCCCACCTGGACGAGCTGACCGACTGGGCGGCGGCCCGGAACCTGGACGACGCCGAGAGCGCCCTGCTCAGGCGGGCGGGCCGGGCACCCGACCTGCGCAACGAACTGGCCGACCTGCTCTGGCTCACCCGCCGCCCCGAGGACCTGGACCCGCACGGCCGGTACGCCGGGGCCCGCGGCCCCCAGGTCGCCGTGATCCACCCGTGGTTGCGGCGGCTCCTGCTGCACCGGCTCGACGTCACCGGCCGCTGGGACGACATCCACCGTGACCTGGAACGTTTCCACCACGGCCCCGAAGGCGAAGAGGACGCGCGCAGCCTGCACCACCGCCTGGCCCGCGCCGGCCGGGACGACCCCGAGGGCCATCTGGCGCACGTGGCCGGGGAGCTGCACCGGCTCTTCGACCGGCTCGACGTGCGCGAGGACGGCCGCAGCCGCCTGCCGGAGTGGCTCGCCTGCTTCAACGAGGTGACCGCCGCCCCGAACCGGCTGCCGCTCGTCACCCCCCTGGACGAGCTGTACGACTCCCTGGTGGCGACCGCCGCCCCGCACGGGCGCGGGGACTGGCTCGTCGTGATCAGGGCCCTGGTCGTGGACCGCTGGTTCTGGCTCGACCCGCTGCTCGACCCCTCCGGGAGCCGGGCCGAGCAGATCGCGCGCGGGCTCCGGGACCTGGCCAGACGTTCCGCCACCAGTCCGGCGATCTTGTTACGGGAGGCCGACAGGTATGAGCAGCGATGGTGACCTCGGTGGGGCGGGGACGGGCGACCCGGTCCCCGCGGAGGTCGGTGCGAGATGGGCGGCGGGCCGCCGCAACCGCGTCCTCCTCCGCAGGGGGCTGGCCGGGGTGCTCGACGTCGCGGTCGTCGTCGTCCTCGGCCTCTACGTCAGGACGTCGCGGCTCACCGACGACAGCGACGCCTTCGGCCCCGACCTGGCCCCGGTCATGAGCCGCATCGCCGCCGAGAACGCGGAGGTGGACCGGAACCATCCGGGCGAGTACGTCACCGTCGTCGCGATGTTCCCGATGACCGGCTCGCAAACCGACATCTCCCTGAACAGGGAGAGCATCAGGCACGGTCTGGAGGGCATCCATCTGGCGCAGGTGTGGCGCAACCGGCAGCCGTCCTCGCCGCCGTACGTGAAGGTGCTGGTCGGCAGCGACGGGCCGGAGGACTGGGAGCCGACGGTCGAGGCCGTCAAGGCCCGGACCGGGGACGAGCACATCGTGGCCGTGACCGGCCTGGGCGCCAGCACCGGCAACACCCGCAGCACGGTCGCGAGCCTGAGCGCGAGCCGGTACGCGATGGTCTCGGCGGTCATCACCTCCGACGAGCTCGCCGGCTTCCCGGGGCTGGCCCGCGTCGCCCCGCTGAACAGCGAGCAGGCCCAGGCCGGGGTGGTCCACGCCAGGAAGGTGAACCCCGCGCTCAAGGCGGTCGTCGTCAAGGACCTCAACCAGGCCGACAGCTACGTCAAGACCCTCGCCCGGTCCTACACCGGCGCGCTGAACGGCGGCGAACGCGTCATGGAGCTGTCGTTCGACTCTTCGACCAGGTTCTCCGGCACCGTGCTGGACGTCATCGCCGAGCGCGTCTGCAACTCCGGCGCGAACACCGTCCTGTACGCCGGGCGCAGCGAGCAGTTGCCCGCGCTGATGCAGGCGCTCAGCCAGCGCGACCGGTGCGTCGGCGGGGGCGTCACCGTGGTCACCGGCGACGACGCCGCCGAGATCAGCCACAAGGTCGACATGAGCATCTGGGGGGACACCAGGATCAGGCTCTTCTACACGGCCCTGGCCCACCCGGCGAGTCTCGCCCAGCGCGACGGGCCGGTGCTCGCGGCGATCCGGGCCAGGTTCGCCGTCGGCGACCCCGACAGCTTCCAGAGCATGTTCCCGCACGAGAGCCTCGACGACGGCATGGCCATCATGCATCACGACGCCATGTTCGTGGCGCTGGAGACGGCCAAGGCGTTCGCCCGGGAGCCGGACGTGCCCTCGCCGCAGGACATGGCGAACATGCTGACCAGCGGCACGATCGCGGTGGACGGCGCGAGCGGCCCGATCAGGATCGTCGAGGGCGGCGCCCGCGAGACCAAGGACGTCCCGGTGCTCCAGCTCAACCCCAACGGCACCACGATGTACTCGGGCCGGGTCACGGTGACGGGCGGGCGTCCCGGCGGGGGCTGAGAGTTTCCATGTATTACCTATTGCTTTTGTGGGAAATTTCGCGCAGGATCAAGGGCGTGAAGAGCTTTCTGGTGGCCCGCCTCCACGTCGACCTCCGGCGGCAGGCGAGCGCGCTCTGTGCCGTGCGGTGACCTCCGGGTCCCCGCTCTCCTCGGACGCCCGAGCGTCCTCCCCCAGACCTTCCCCGAAGCTCAGAGGAGTGGCCGAACCATGTCAACCACCAGCGTTCTCACCGTCCGGCGCGTCGCCGGGCACATCGGCGCGGAGATCACCGGCGTCGATCTCGCCCATCCCCTCGATCCGTCCGTGGTGGCGGAGATCCGGCAGGCCCTGCTCGCGTACAAGGTCGTGTTCTTCCGTGGCCAGGAGCTCGACCATGCCGCGCAGATCGCCTTCGCCCGCCAGTTCGGCGAGCTGACCCACGCCCACCCGCACGAGGACGCGCCGCCCGAGGAGTTCCCGCAGATCCTGACCATCGACCCCCGCCGCTACGAGAAGCGGTACGGCGTCAACTACCGCGAGCTCTACCAAAGGAGGCGCTACTCCTACTTCTCCGGCTGGCACACCGACGTCACCGCCGCCGTCAACCCGCCGGCCGCCTCGATCCTGCGGGCGGAGACCGTCCCGGAGTTCGGCGGCGACACCCAGTGGACCAACCTGGTGGCCGCGTACGAAGGACTGTCCGCGCCGCTGCGCGACCTGGTGGACGGCCTGCGCGCCGAACACCGCTTCCTGGCCGGCTACCAGGCCGCCGACGAGGACGGCAAGCTGGTCAAGCGCATCAACGACAACCTGCTGATCTCCGTGCACCCGGTGGTGCGGGTGCATCCGGAGACCGGTGAGCGGGCGCTGTTCGTCAACCCGGGCTTCACCGACCACATCGTGGGCCTGTCGGCCGTGGAGAGCCGTCGTGTCCTCGACCTGCTCTACGAGCAGCTCGCCCGGCCCGAGTACACCGTGCGCCTGCGCTGGCGGCCCGGCACCGTCGCCTTCTGGGACAACCGGGCCACCGCGCATCTGGCGCCGTCCGACCTCGACCACCTCGACGTGCAGCGCACGCTGCACCGGGTCACGCTGATCGGCGACCGTCCCGTCGGTCCCGACGGGTTCGTCTCCGAGATCGTGGCGGGAAGGGAGTTCAAGGCGCAGTCCCTCGTGGTCGCCTGACCGAGGGCCGCCACACCCGCGAGCGGGACCCGCTCGCGGCCACCGGACGCGCGGGCGGGGGCTGGGGGGTGCCCGCCCGCGACTCCCTTTTCTACGGCCGGGCCGCGACGCGCCGGCCGGCCGGCCGCCGGCCGAGACGCTGGGCCGGCGCCTCGATCACGTGGTACGTGACCAGGCACAGCGGGATCAGCACGAGGTAGTACAGCACCGGGTTCGGCAGCAGGTGCAGCAGGAGCGGGTGCAGCAGGTAGAGCGAGAAGCTGATCACGCCGAGCCGGGTCAGCGGGCGCGGGAACGCCCTGCGCCGCAACGCCAGCGCCAGCGCGAAGACGGCGAACGCGAGCACGAGCGCGGGCGCCCAGCCGGGATCGTCCTTGGCGGGGATCCCGCAGGCCAGCACCGCCAGCGCCGCCAGCCCGGCGGCCCGCCAGGAGATCGTGCCCTGCTCGGCGCGGTACACGGCGGTCCCGGCGAACATCGCGGCCAGGATGATCACGCCCTGCCAGGTGCCGGCCCGGCTGCCCAGGATCACCAGGGCCAGCCCGAGCAGCCCGCCCGCGACGGCGGCCGCCGTACGGGCCCGGCCGTGTCCGAGGACGGTGACCGCGATCGCCGCGACGACCGCGAGGCCGAGCAGCGCGGCGACCAGGTCGGCCCCGCCGTTGATCGACCGGGCGGGCAGCAGCAGCCCCGCCGGCACGGCCAGCACCGCCAGGAAGACCGCGATCCCCGCCGACCGGTGGGCCTGGCCGGTCGCGAACAGCCCCACGCTGATCAGGTAGAACGCCATCTCGTACGAGAGCGTCCAGGTCACGCCGATGACGGGCGGCAGGTTGAGCAACTCCTGCGTCATGGTCAGGTTCCCGAGCGCGACCAGAGGCGTGGGGCGGTCGCCGAGCCCGGAACCAAGGGGGAACAGCCCCGCCAGGCCGAGCAGGAGCGCCAGGGCGAGGGCGGTGAGCAGCAGCGGCAGCAGGCGGAAGGCCCGGCCGGTCCAGAAGGCGCGCAGGTCGCCGCGCCGTTCCAGGGAGGCGGGGATGATGTAGCCGCTGACCAGGAAGAACACGAACACGCCCCACGTGCCGACGTCGATCCTGCGGTCGACGACCGCCCACACGGCCGGGACGAAGGCCCAGCCGGCGTGGTGGGCGGTGACGGCCAGCGCTGCCGGTCCCCGCAGGGCGTCCAGCCAGGCCAGCCGGGCGGAGGCGGGGGACATCTGTCGGATTCTAGGCCATTTGCGACAGACCTCTCCGGCGGTGTGGCCTAGTCGCCGCGGCGGCGGGACGGCGCCCGCAGCAGGCGCAGGCCGATCACCACGACGGCGACGCCCACGACGAGGACCACCGGCCCGATGACCGCCCAGGTGGCGTTGCCGCTCATCACGCTCCCGCCGAGCCCGCCGAGCCCCTGGAGCGTCCACAGCCCGCCCACCAGGGCCAGGAGTACGCCGACGACGATGAGGATCCAAGAGGTCATCGTTCTTCCCGTCTCTCTTCGGTGAACGCGCTTACCTGAGGGTCACCGCGCACTCTTCCACATCCCGGAGAAAAGGGGCATGGGCCACCACTTGGCAGGAGCTCTTCTCCGCCTTAGAGTCAGTGCAATGCCACACATTACTAATTGGGAAGGGATGTGCGCCGGTGCGTGACGGCAGGCCCCCGAAGCTTTCCGAGATCCCCGCGTTCGCCGCGTACATGAACACCGGCTGGGACACCCCCGACCGCAAGCCGTCCGTCGTGCCGGGCGCGGCGCAGGCGGCCGCCGCCCACCGGGCCCGGCTGGCCGAGGCGCTGCCCGGCCGGACCGTCGTGCTGGCCGCGGGGCAGGCCCCGGTCCGCAACAACGACACCGTCTACGACTTCCGCGCCGACAGCGACTTCGTCTGGCTCACGGGCTGCCAGATCGAGAACGCCGTCCTGGTGCTGACGGGCGCCGAGGCCACCGTCTACCTCCCGCCGCCCGCCTACCCGGGCGACCCGGCGTTCTACACCGACGCCAGGTACGGCGAGCTGTGGGTGGGCGCCGCGCCGGGCCTGGAGGACTGGGCGAAGGCGCTGGGCGTCGCGGTCCGGCCGCTCGCCGAGCTGACCGCCGAGATCCCGCAGGACCAGGAGGTCCGCCGCGTGCTCGCCGAGCTGCGCATGTACAAGGACGACTGGGAGGCCGGGCAGCTCCGCGAGGCGGTGGACCGTACCGTCGAGGGCTTCGCCGCCGTCGTCCGCGAGATCCCCGCCGCGATCGACGGCCCCGGCGAGCGCTGGCTCCAGGGCACCTTCGACCGGTACGCCCGCGCGTACGGCAACGGCCCCGGCTACGCCTCCATCGTCGGCAGCGGCCCGCACGCCCCCACGCTGCACTGGGTACGCTGCGACGGCCCGGTGCTCCCCGGCGAGCTGCTCCTGCTCGACCTCGGCGTCGAGGCGGCGAGCTGCTACACCGCCGACGTCACCCGTACCTTCCCGGCCTCCGGCCGTTTCTCCCCGGCGCAGCGGCAGGTGCACGACCTGGTCGAACGGGCCCACCGGGCCGGGCTCGCCGCGGTGGCCCCCGGCCGCCGATTCAGCGACTTCCACCACGCGGCGATGGAGGTCATCGCGTACGGGCTGGCCGACTGGGGCCTGCTGCCGGTCTCGGTGGACGAGGCGCTGTCCGACGCCGGGCAGCACCACCGCCGCTACCTGGTCTGCGGCGTCGGCCACCACCTGGGCCTGGACGTGCACGACTGCGGCCGGGCGAGCCAGGAGTCCTACCAGGACGCGATCATGGCCCCCGGCATGGCGCTCACCGTCGAGCCCGGCCTGTACTTCCACGCCCACGACCTCACCGTCCCGCCCGAACTGCGCGGCGTCGGCGTACGGATCGAGGACGACCTGCTGGTCACCGAGCACGGCGCCGACGTGTTGTCGGCCGCGCTGCCCCTGGACGCCGACGGGCTGGAGAAGTGGATGGCCGCCGGCCAGCCGCCGTCGATGTGACATTGCACCGCGTAACCTTTTGCACATCCCCAGTGAGGAGAACCTTCCGCATGACCACCTCCGCCACTCCGTGGCGTGGCATCCACGTCGCGACGGCCCTGCCCTTCCACGACGACCTCTCCGTGGACCACGACGCGTACGCCGAACACGTGCGGTTCCTGGCCGAGGGCGGGTGCGACGGCGTGACGCCCAACGGCTCGCTGGGCGAGTACCAGACGCTCACCCCGCAGGAGCGGGCCCGGGTCGTCGAGACGGCCGTCGCGGCCGCCCCCGAGGGGTTCGGCGTCATGCCGGGCGTCGCCGCGTACGGCTCGATCGAGGCCCGGCGCTGGGCCGACCAGGCCGCCGAGGCCGGGGCCACGTCCGTGTTGCTGCTGCCGCCGAACGCCTACCGGGCCCCGCGCGAGGCCGTCGTCGCCCACTACCGGGAGGTCGCCAAGGCCGGGCTGCCGGTCGTCGCCTACAACAACCCGTTCGACACCAAGGTCGACCTGACGCCGGAGCTGCTGGCCGAGCTGTTCCACGAGGGCCTGATCGTCGGCGTCAAGGAGTTCACCGGGGACGTGCGCAGGGCGTACGAGATCGCCGAGCTGGCGCCGGAGCTGGACCTGCTGATCGGGGCCGACGACGTGCTGCTGGAGCTGGGCATGGCCGGGGCAGTCGGGTGGATCGCCGGGTACCCGAACATGATCCCGCTGGCCACGACCCGCCTGTACCGGCTGGCGACCTCGGGCGACCCCGCCGACCTGCCCGAGGCGCTGCGCCTCTACCGCGATTTGCACCCGCTGCTGCGCTGGGACTCCAAGCCCGAGTTCGTGCAGTCGATCAAGTTGTCCATGGACCTCGCCGGACGCAAGGGCGGCGCCTGCCGGCCGCCGCGCCTGCCGCTCGCGCCCGAGCTGGTCGCCCGTATCACCGCCGACACCGAGGCCGTCCTGGAAAAGGGCTACAAGTGAGATCCCGCCGCACCTTCCACGCCGTCGACTCCCACACCGAGGGCATGCCCACCCGCGTGATCGTCGGCGGCGTCGGCACCATCCCCGGGGCGACCATGGCCGAGCGCCGGTTGTGGTTCATGGAGAACAGCGACGACGTGCGCACGCTGCTCATGTACGAGCCGCGCGGCCACGCCGCGATGAGCGGCGCGATCCTCCAGCCGCCGACCCGGCCCGACGCCGACTACGGCGTGTTGTTCATCGAGGTCTCCGGGCTGCTGCCGATGTGCGGCCACGGCACGATCGGGGTGGCGACCGTCCTGGTGGAGACCGGGATGGTGCCCGTCGTCGAGCCGGTCACCACGATCCGGCTGGACACGCCCGCCGGGCTGGTGGTCGCGTCCGTGACGGTCGAGGACGGCGCGGCGACCTCGGTGACCATCCAGAACGTGCCCTCGTTCGCGTACGCGCTGGACCGCAAGGTCGAGGTGCCCGGCTACGGCGAGATCGGCTACGACCTGGCCTTCGGCGGCAACTTCTACGCGTTCGTCGAGCTGGCCGACCTGGGCCTGCCCTTCGACCGGGCGCGCGCCGGCGACCTGCTGGCGGCCGGTCTCGCGATCATGGACGCGGTGAACGAGCACGACCGGCCGGTCCACCCCGAACGTCCCGACATCAACGGCTGCCACCACGTCTACCTGGCCGCCCCCGGCTCGACCGCGCAACTGTCCAGGCACGCCATGGCCATCCACCCCGGCTGGTTCGACCGCTCGCCGTGCGGCACCGGCACCAGCGCCCGCATGGCCCAGTTCCACGCGAAGGGCGAGCTGGCGATCGGGGACGACTTCGTCAACGAGTCGTTCATCGGCACCCGCTTCACCGGGCGGCTGCTCGGCGAGACCACGGCCGGCCCGCTGCCCGCCGTGCTGCCCTCGATCACCGGCCGCGCCTGGGTCACCGGCACCTCGCAGTTCCACCTCGACCCGACCGACCCGTTCCCGGCGGGTTTCCTGCTGTGAGCCTCGCACCCGAACTGCGCGTCATCGGCCGCAGGGAGAACCTGCGCGACCGTATCAGGGACGCCCTGCGCGCCGCGATCATCTCCGGCGAGCTGGAACCCGGCGTGGTCTACTCGGCCCCCGCCCTCGGCGCGCAGTTCGGCGTGTCGGCCACCCCGGTCCGGGAGGCGATGCTCGACCTGGTCAAGGAGGGGTTGATCGTGCCCCACCCCAACAAGGGCTTCCGGGTGACCGAGATGTCGGAGGAGGACCTCGACAACCTGGCCGCCGTCCGGCTGCTCATCGAGCCGCCGGCCGTACGCGAGACCGTGCCGGTGATCCCCGAGGCCGACTTCCCGCACCTGCGCGAGCTGGCCCAGGACATCGTGGACGCCGCCGAACTCGGTGACCTGGTCGCCTACGTCGAGGCCGACCACGTCTTCCACCTGACCCTGCTCGGGCACACCGGCAACCGTTTCCTGCTCGACGTCGTGTCCGACCTGCGCGCCAGGACGCGGCTGCTCGGCCTGACCCCGCTGCTGCTCGGCGGCGGGCTGGCGCGTTCGGCGGCCGAGCACCACGAGCTGCTCGACCTGGTCGAGGCGCGCGACCCGGTGGGGGCCGAACTGCTCATGCACCGCCACATCGGCCACGTACGCGGCCTGTGGGCGGGCGGCGCGAAGGGCACGCCGTGAGCGCCGACCTGGTCGTGGTCGGCGCGGGCGTGGTGGGCGCGGCGAGCGCGTACTTCGCCGCGCGGGCCGGGCTGCGCGTGGTGGTCGTCGAGCGCGGCGCCATCGCCGGGGGCACCTCCAGCGCGGGCGAGGGCAACCTGCTGGTGTCCGACAAGGAGGCCGGCCCCGAGCTCGACCTCGCGCTCTACTCCCAGCGGGTGTGGCGCGAGGACCTGGGCGAGCACACCGGGCTGTGGGAGTTCGAGGCCAAGGGCGGCCTGGTCGTCGCGGCGTCGGAGCACGGCGTCGCGTCGCTGCGCGAGCTGGGCGAGCACCAGCGCCGCCACGGCGTCGAGGTACGCGACGTCGCCGGGGACGAGCTGCGCGACTACGAGCCGCACCTCGCGCCCGGCCTGGCCGGAGCCGCCTTCTACCCCCAGGACGCCCAGGTCCAGCCCATGCTGGTGGTCGCCCACCTGCTCCGCCTGGCCCGCGCCCACGGCGCCCGCGTACGCACCCGCACCGCCGTCACGGGCTTCCTGCGCGACGGCGACCGCGTGACCGGCGTGCGCACCACGGCCGGCGACCTGTCCGCCGGGGCGGTGCTCAACGCGACCGGCACGTGGGCCGGCGACGTCGCCGCCCTGGCCGGGGTGCACGTCCCCGTGCTGCCCAGGCGCGGGTTCGTCCTGGTCACCCAGCCCATGCCGCCCCGGACGATCCGGCACAAGGTCTACGCCGCCGAGTACGTCGGCGACGTGGCCAGCTCCGACGCCGCCCTGCAGACCTCGCCTGTCGTCGAGGGCACCGGCAGCGGCACGATCCTCATCGGCGCCTCCCGTGAGCGCGTCGGCTTCGACCGCACGTTCTCCACCGAGGCGGCCGGCCCGCCGGCGGCCAAGGCGATCGTGTTGTTCCCGATGTTGCGCGACGTCCGGGCCATGCGCACCTATCTGGGGTTCCGGCCGTACTGCCCGGACCATCTGCCGGTGATCGGCCCCGACCCGCGCGCGCCCGGTCTGTGGCACGCCTGCGGGCACGAGGGCGCCGGCATCGGCCTGTCCGCGGGCACCGGCAAGCTGATCGCCCAGGCGCTCACCGGGCGGGCTCCCGACCTCGACCTCGGGCCGTTCGCGCCCGACCGTTTCCCCGACACCGTTCCGGCGACCGAGGAGGCGCCCCGATGACCCACGAGCTGACCTTCCGCGGCACGACCGTCCGCGCCGAGCCCGGCCAGAGCGTCGGCGCCGCCCTGGTGGCGGCCGGCATCCTCGACTGGCGAACCACCCGGGTGGCGGGCCGGCCGCGCGGCCTGTTCTGCGGCATCGGCGTCTGCTTCGACTGCCTGATCACCGCCGTCGGCGTCCCCGACCAGCGCGCCTGCCTGGTCCCGGCCCGCGACGGCATGCGCCTCGGCGACGAGCCCGTCCGGGGCGACGGCGAGCCGGGAGGCGGCCATGCGTGAGACGTACGACGTCGCCGTGGTCGGCGCGGGCCCGGCGGGGCTGGCCGCCGCCGTCGAGGCCGCCGAGGCCGGGCTCGGCGTCGCCCTCGTCGACGCCGCCGGGCAGCCAGGCGGCCAGTTCTGGCGGCACTACGACGAACGCCACGCCCGCCCCGGCGACAGCGCCGGCCACCACGGCTGGGCGGTCTTCACCCGGCTCCGCGACCGGCTGCGCGCCCTGAGCTCCGCCGGGCGGATCCGCTACCTGCCCGGCCTCCAGGTCTGGCTCGCCACCCGCGACGGCGGCGGCACGTTCACACTGCGCGCCACGCCGGTCGCCCCCGGGGAGGGGACGGCGGTCGCCGCCCGCGCGCTGATCCTGTGCCCAGGCGGTTACGACCGGCAGCTTCCCGTCCCCGGCTGGGATCTGCCCGGCGTGATGGCGGCCGGGGGAGTGCAGGCCCTGCTCAAGGGGCAGCGCACGCTCGCGGGCCGCCGCGCGGTGGTCGCCGGGACCGGGCCGTTCCTGCTGCCCGTCGCGACCGGCCTGGCCGCCGCCGGGGCGCGGGTCGCGGCCGTCGCCGAGGCCAACGCCACGCTCGGCTGGCTGCGCGACCTGCGGGGAGCGGCGTCGGCGCCCGCCAAGGGGTTCGAGGCCGTCCAGTACGCGGCGCTGATGGCCCGCCACCGCGTCCCGTACCGGACGAGGACCGTGGTCACCGAGATCCTGGGCGAGGACCGGGTCGAGGCGGTCCGGCTCAGCGGGACAGGCCGCGACGGCGCCCCGGCCGGGCCGGTCACGGAGGTCACCGCCGACCTCGTCGCGCTCGGCTGGGGCTTCACGCCCTCGCTGGAACTGCCGCTCATGCTCGGCGCGGACACCAGGAAGGACACCGACGGCTCGCTCGTCGTGACCGTGGACGCCTTCCAGCGCACCGGCGTCCCCGGCCTGTACGTCGCGGGCGAGGCCACCGGCGTCGGCGGCGCCGTCCTGGCCGGGCAGGAGGGCAGGCTGAGCGCCCTGGCGCTGGCCCGTACGCTCGGCCGTCCCGCCGACCCGGCGCTGATGGGCCGGTTGCGCCGGTCGATCGTACGCGGGCGCCGCTTCGCCGCGGCCATGCACCGGACCTACCCCGTGCCGCCCGCCTGGACGTCCTGGCTGCGGGACGACACGCTGGTCTGCCGCTGCGAGGAGGTCTCCTACGGCGATCTCCGCCACGCCCACGACGACCTGGGCGCCGACGACCCGCGCACGATGAAGATGCTGGCCAGGCCCGGCATGGGCTGGTGCCAGGGACGGGTGTGCGGGTTCGCCACCGCCGGCGTCGCGGCCTGCCTGAGCCGCCGCGAGAGCACGGCGGACGACCTGCGCCCGCTGTCCACCCGGAGCCTGGCGGCCCCGGTGCCCCTGGGCGAACTGGCCGCCCTGACCGACGAAGACGCCGAAGGAAGAGGAAGAGACCTTGAGTGACGTTCTGAGTGTCGACCCGCGTACCGGGGAGCCCCGCGAGCGCGTCGCGGCGGAATCGGCCCCGCAGGACGTGGACCGCGCCGTACGGCCCGCCGCCGCCGCCCTCCCGGCGCTGGCCGACCGCGCCGTACGCGCCGACCTGCTGCGTACCGCCGCCGCGCTCCTGGAGGAGGGCGGCGAGGAGATCATCGCGACCGCCGACGCCGAGACGGCGCTCGGCCGGGTGCGCCTCACCGGCGAGCTGGCCCGCACCTGCTACCAGCTGCGTGCCTTCGCCGAGGTGGCCGAGGCGGGTGCCTTCCTGGACGTGATCATCGACCACGCCGACCCGGCCGCCCGCCCGGCCCCCCGCCCCGACCTGCGGCGTTACAAGGTGCCGCTGGGCGTGGTCGCGGTCTTCTCGGCGAGCAACTTCCCGCTGGCCTTCAGCGTGCCGGGCGGCGACACCGCCAGCGCGCTGGCCGCCGGCTGCCCGGTCGTCGTCAAGGCGCACCCGGACCACCCGGCGACCAGCGTCCTGACCGCCCGCGCGCTGCGTGCCGCCGCGGAGAAGGCCGGCCTGCCCGCCGACGTCGTGGGCCTGGTCCACGGCTTCTCGGCGGGCCCCGAGCTGGTCCGCCACCCGCTGACCGCCGCCGTCGGCTTCACCGGCTCGGTACGCGGCGGCCGGGCGCTGCACGACCTGGCCGCCGCCCGGCCGAGGCCGATCCCGTTCCACGGCGAGCTGGGCAGCCTCAACCCGGTCGTGGTGACCGAGCAGGCCGCCGCGACCAGGGCGGCCGCGATCGGCGCCGGGCTGGCCGCCTCCTACACCCAGGGCCTCGGCCAGTTCTGCGTCAAGCCGGGCCTGGTCCTGCTGCCCGAGGGCGCGGCGGGCGACGCGGTGCTCGACGCCGTGGTCACGGCCGCGGTGCCCGCCGGGCCGCTGCTCGACCCGCGTATGCGGGCGGCCTTCCTCGACGGCGTACGCTCCCGGGCCGCGTTGCCCGGCGTCGCGCAGGCGCTGGCCGCGGGGGAGGACGAGGCCGCGCCGCTGGCCGTCCGGCCGGGCGTGCTGACCGTGGCGGCCGGACGGCTCGCCGCCGGCACCCACGCCGAGCTGCTGGAGGAGTGCTTCGGCCCGGTCACCGTCGTGGCCCGCTACGGCTCCGAGGCCGAACGGGACGCGGTGCTCGGCACGTTGCCCGGCAACCTCACCGCGACCGTGCACCTGGGGGCCGGCGAGCGCGAGGGCGCGGCGGCTGGGCTGGTCGCCAGGCTGGCCGGACTGGCCGGGCGCGTCGTCGTGGACGGCTGGCCCACCGGCGTGACGGTCGCCCCCGCGATGCAGCACGGCGGGCCGTACCCGGCCTCGACCAGCAGCTCGGCGTCGGTCGGCAGCACCGCGATCGAGCGCTGGCTGCGTCCGGTGTGCTTCCAGGACACCCCCGACGCGCTGCTGCCGCCGGAGTTGCGCGAGGACAACCCGCTCGGCGTCCCGCGCCGGGTGGACGGAGTCGCCTGACAGGTTTATCTACACTTGTAGACGTTCTGGGGCTATATTGCTCGTGTGTCCACCACCGACTCCACGGTCGTGGCCGTCACCGGCGAGGTCCCAGCGGCCTCGCTGGGCGCGGTCCTTCCGCACGAGCACCTGCTGAGCGACTTCGCCCCGCCCGACGACACCCCCGAGTCCTGGGCCCTTGCCGGCCGCGTCCGTCCCACGGCCGCGAGCCGGCTCCGCCTCTACCGCGTGCCGCTCACGATGGACCTGCTCGGCGAGGTCGGCATGGGCGCCGTCAACCGCGACGACCTGCTGCTCGGCGACGCGGACCTGGCCGCCGCCGAGGCCGCCGCGTTCCGGGAGGCCGGCGGCGGCACGCTGGTGGACCTCACCACCGACGCGCTCGGCCGCGACCCGGCAGGGCTGCGCCGGCTCGCCGAGGCGACCGGCCTGACCGTCGTCATGGGCTGCGGCTGGCACCACCCGGCGCGCGTCGAAGGTCTCGCCGGACGGGACGCCGGCAGCCTGGCCGCCGAGCTGGTCCGCGACCTCACCGAAGGCGTGCACGGCGTACGCGCCGGCATCATCGGCGAGCTGGGGGCGCTCGACCCCGGCGTGCCCGCCGAGCGTGCCGTACTCGCCGCGGCCGCCCGCGCGTCGGCGGCCACCGGCGCCGCCGTCTCGCTCGCCCGCCACGACGACCCCGGCGTCCAGCAGCGGGTCCTCGACCTGCTCGCCGAGGAGGGTGCGGACCTCACGCGGGTGGCCGTCGGCCACTGCGACGCGCTGTCCCCGCGGCCCGACGAGCTCGAACCGCTGCTCGAACGCGGCGTCTTCGTCCAGTTCGACCAGCTGGGCCGGCTGCCCACGGCGCTCAGCGTCGCCGACGACCAGGACGTCGCCGCGGCCGTCCTCGAACTCGCCCGCCGCGGCCACGCCGGACGCCTCCTGCTGTCGCACGACGTACGCGCCAAGTCGCAGCTCCTCGCCTACGGCGGCGGCGGGTACACGTTCGTCCTGCGGCAGTTCGTGCCGTATCTGAGGATGCTCGGGGCCGGCGACGAGCTGATCGAGACCCTCACCGTGCGCAACCCGAGCCGGCTGCTCACGCTCCGGACCGAGGAGGCGGGCTCGTGAGCCGCTACCCCTTCGCCATCCCGAACCTGGCCGGTCAGGCGCTCACCGTGGCCGGACCGGTGGACCCCGCGCGGCTCGGGCCGACGCTCATGCACGAGCACATCTTCGTGGACCTGCGCCGGCCCGCCCGGTCCCGCCGGCCGGGCGAGGACGCGCCCGCGGCGGCCGAGCCGCTCACGCTGGCCAACCTCGCGCGCACCCGCCACGGCGGGCCGAACGCCGACAACGACATGCTGGGCGACCTGGACGAGATGCTCGCCGAGACCCTCGCCTTCGCCCACAGCGGCGGGCGCACGATGGTCGAGGTCTCGCCCATCGGTCTCGGCCGCGACCCGGAGGCGCTGCTGCGGCTGTCGCGGGCCGGCGGGCTGCACATCGTCATGGGCGGGGGCTGGTACACCCCGACGTTCCATCCGGCCGACATGGACGGGCGCGACGTGGACGAGCTGGCCGACGTCATCGTGCGCGACGTCGTACTCGGGGCCGACGGCACCGGCGTCCGTACGGGGATCATCGGCGAGGTCGGCGCGGAGTCGGCGCCGCTGACCGGCAACGAGCTCAAGAGCGTTCGGGCCGCCGGACGGGCCAGCCGGATCACCGGCGCGCCGGTCACCTTCCACTTCGGCGGCGTCGGCGAGGAGAAGTTCCGGGTGCTCGACATCCTCCAGGAGGAGGGCGTCGCCCCCGCCAACGTCGTCATGGGGCACTGCATGGACGTCCTGTCCGGCCCCGCCTTCGCCGAGCGCCTGCTCGCCCGCGGCGTCTTCGTCGAGTTCGACTTCCTGGCCGCGCCCGGCAGCCCGTGGGGCCACCTCGTCCTGGGCAGCGACCACAAGATCCTGCGCGGCATCGCCGACCTGGTCGAACGCGGCCACGCGGGCCAGATCGTGCTCGGCCACGACGTGTGCCAGAAGATCCAGCTCAAGAGGTACGGCGGCAAGGGCTACGACTACATCCCCCGCCACTTCCTGCCCGCCCTGCGCCGCCTCGGCGTCAGCCCCGAGGCCATCCACACGATCATGGTCGAGAACCCGGCACGGGCGCTCGCCTTCGCAGAACCGCAGTGATCAGGAGAACCATGCCCCCCACCCCCGTGCCCTTCGACCCGGCGCTGACCGCCGTCCTGGCCGGCTTGCCCGCCGCGGACGGCCCCGCGCCGACCCTGGACACCATCCCACTCATGCGCGCCGCCGGCGCGGCCATGCCCATGCCGCCGGTCGCCGAGGTGATCGGCGACCGGGAGATCGACGCCGAGGAGCGGCTCGTGCCCGGCCCGGCCGGCGCGCCCGACCTGGAGATCACCGTCCTGCGCCCGCGCCGCGCGACGACTCCGGTCCCCGGGCTGTACAACATCCACGGCGGCGGCATGATCACCGGCCACCGGGCCATGGACACCCCGCGCCTGGTCGCGCTCGTCGAGGAGCTGGGCGTCGTCGCCGTCAACGTCGAGTACCGCCTGGCCCCCGAGCACCCCCACCCGGCGCCGGTCGAGGACTGCTACGCCGGTCTGACCTGGATGTCCGGGCACGCCGCCGAGCTGGGCGTGGACCCCCGGCGCATCGTGGTCATGGGCGGCAGCGCCGGAGGCGGGCTGGCCGCCGGGGTCGCCCTGCTGGCCCGCGACCGCGGCGGGCCGCACCTGGCCGGGCAGCTCCTGCTCTGCCCGATGCTGGACGACCTGAACACGACGGTGTCCAGCCACCAGTACGACGGCCTCGGCACCTGGCCGCGTGCACTCAACCTGCTCGGCTGGCGGGCGCTGCTCGGCGAGCGGGCCGGCGACCCGTACGCCGACGTGCCGGCGTACGCGGCCCCGGCGCGGGCGGCCGACCTGTCGGGGTTGCCGCCCGCGTTCGTCGAGGCGGGCAGCGCCGAGCTGTTCCGCGACGAGGACGTGGCGTACGCCACCCGGATCTGGGCCGCCGGCGGGCAGGCCGAGCTGCACATCTGGGGCGGCGCCTTCCACGGGTTCGACATCTTCGCCCCGGACCACGAGGTCACCGCGGCCGCCCTCGCCTCCCGCCTCTCCTGGTTCCGCCGCACCCTCACCCTCTGACCCCCGGGGTCCGGTCCCGCCGCCTGCCTTCGCCTCCGGGACGCCCCCACCTCAGATGCCCAGGGTGCGTTGGAACCAGGAGTGTCTGGCCTCCAGGGCGGCGCGGGAGACGCGGGCGCCGGGCGTGCTCGCGAAGCCGTGGTGGCCGCCCGCCCACACGTGCAGCTCGGCCTGCCCGCCGGTGGCCCAGACGCGGCCGGCGAACTCGACCGCCTCGTCGCGGAACACCTCGGCCGCCCCGACCTCGATGAAGACCGGCGGCAGTCCCGACAGGTCGGCCGCCCGCGCCGGGACCTCGTGCGGCAACACGTCCGGGCCGCCGCGCCGGTCGCCGAGCAGGGCGGTCCAGGCGGTGTCGTTGTTGTTGCGGTCCCAGGCGCCGATGCCGTCGTACTGGTGGCTGGACACGGTCGAGTTCCGGTCGTCGATCATGGGCGCGCCGATGTAGAGGCCGGCGGCGGCCGGGCCGTTCCGGTCGCGCGCGAGGATGCCGACGGACGCCGTGAGCCCGCCCCCGGCGCTGAACCCGGATACGACCAGACGGCCCGGATCGAACCCCAGCTCGCCGGCGTGCCCGGCGGTCCAGAGGTAGCCCGCGTAGCAGTCCTCGGCCGCCGCCGGGGCCGGGTGCTCGGGAGCCAGGCGGTACTCGACCGTCACGCCCACCATGCCGTGGTCCAGAGCCGCCTGGATCAGGCTCTCGATGCCGAAGAACCGGGTGCCGAGGATCATCCCGCCGCCGTGGATCTCGTACACGGCCGCCCCGGGCGGCGCGGGCCCGCCCTTGGGACGTACGACGGTGAGGGTGACGTCGGGGGCGCCCTCGGGGCCGGGCACGTCCACGTCCCACCACTCGACGGGCCGGCCGCCGACGATCTCCTCCATGGGCGGGATCAGCCCGGCGAAGATCTCGCGATTGCGCAGGATGGTGTCCGCGCGCAGCGGGACGCTCTCGACCGCCGCCAGGAACGCCGCGAGACCTTCCGCCAGCTCAGGGTCGTAGGGAACGGGGACGTAGCTCATCGTGCCGCCTCTCGGAGGTGTACGGGCGGTTTAAAGTCTACGAGTGTAGAAGCTATCTGTCCTGATATACACGGGTACGCGATCAGTCTGACCGTGCCCCCCAAGGAGATGACCATGGTGAGAAGACTCCTCGAAGCGACCCCGTTACGTGCCGGGCTCGTCGCGGCCGTCGCCCTGACCGGCGCGCTGCTGACCTCCGCCCCGGCCGGCGCTGCCACGTCGGGCCTGGAGACCGCCTCCGTCACACAGTCGGCCGCCGCCTCCCGCCCGTCCAACGGCCGGATCATCTACGACCGCATCAGCGGCGGCAACGGCGTACTCAAGATCAAGAACGGCACGTCCAAGGACGGCGTCGTCACCATCGTCAGAGGCCGGGCCAAGGCGGTCAGCATCTACGTGCGGGCGAGATCCACGGCCCGCATCAAGGACGTCAGGGACGGCACGTACCGGATCTTCTTCACGACCGGCTACCGGTTCAGCACGTCGAAGGGCCGCTTCACCAGGGCCGCGACGTACCAGAAGTTCAACAACCGGCTGCGGTTCCGTACGACCTCGACCCAGTACACCATCTGGACCCTGACCCTCAACCCGATCAGGGGCGGCAACGCGCGCACCAGCCCCGTGAACCCGAAGGACTTCCCCTGATCCACGGCCGGGCGGCGCCGACCGGAGGGGCCGGCCCTCTGGTCAGCGCTTGCCGAACCCGCTGCCGCCGCCGATCCAGCCCATCGCGCGGTCGGCCATGATGTACAGGCGGGGCGGCACGTGCGGGAGCACCGCGGAGTGCCGCTGGCCGAGCAGCGCGATCATCTGGATCGGCGGGTAGCCGATGTAGCGCGGCAGGTTCTCGTACCACTGGGCGCTGTAGCGGGCCGACTTCTGGTGCGGGCGGATCGCCGAACGGCGTTCGCGGTCGTAGCGGGCCAGGGCGGCCTCCAGCTCCGGTTCCGCCTGTAGCGCGTTGACCAGGAAGGCGGCGTCCCCGAAGGCCAGGGCGGTGCCCGCGCCGATGGAGTAGTGGGTGGTGTGCGCGGCGTCCCCGAGCAGCACGAGGTCGTCGCGGTACCACGTGCGGTTGGTCAGGGTGCGGAAGTTCAGCCAGTTGGCGCTGCCGTCGGAGTTGGCCCGGCCGATCAGCGGATGGCCGTCGAGGATGTCGGCGAACAGCTTCTCCAGCAGCGCCAGCCCGTCGGCCTGGGAGGCCTGGTCGAGGCCGAGCCCCTTCCAGGTCTCGGGGGAGCACTCGACGACGCACGTGCTGTGGTCGTCGCTGTAGACGTAGCAGTAACACCAGATCCAGCCGTGCGCGGTCTCGACGAAGGCGAAGGTGAAGGAGTCGAAGAACTTGGTGGTGCCGAGCCAGATGTAGTGGTTGCGGCCGACCGCGACCTCGGAGCCGAAGTGGTCGGCGTGGCGCTCGCGCAGCACGCTGTTGATGCCGTCGCCCGCGACGACGAGGTCGGCGTCCAGCTCGTCCCGGCTGGTGATCTCGCGGCCGTACTCGACCTGCACGCCGAGGGGGCGGGCGCGGTCGGCGAGGATGTCGAGCAGGCGGTGACGGCAGATGCCGAAGCCCTCGTCCGACTCCGACAGCGTCACCGTCGCGCGGTCCTGGACGTGGGTGACCCAGCTGTCCCAGCGGATCGAGTTCTCCCTGATGACGTCCGCCGACTCGGCGTCGGCGGCGCGCAGGTTGTTGAGCAGGTCGTCCCAGTAGGTCACACCCCAGCCGTACGTCGACCCGGCCGGGTTGCGCTCGTGGACGGTGATCTCGTAGGACGGGTCGACGCGCTTCATCAGGATCGAGAAGTACAGGCTGGCGGGACCACCGCCGACGCAGGCGACCTTCACACTAGCTCCCCTAGCGACAGAAAGTAATCAATTCATCACAGAGGGTATCAGGTGGTCGATGTGAGAGAAGGAGGCGCGCCGCCCGCCGGCCGGGGCAGGTCGTGGGCCGGGCCAGGCCGCGCCAGCCGAAGGTGAGGCTGCCGGCCAGGAGCACGACGCCGGACAGCACCCCGCTGACGATCGGCACCCACGCCACCGCCGGCGTGGCCGCCAGCACGAGCCCCCCGGCGCCGAGCAGCGTGAGCGCCACGCCGGGCACCGCGATGCTCCAGTCCTTCCAGATCGGCGCCAGCGCGACGAAGTGCACGCCCACCACGAACGCGACCCACCCGACGTTCCCCTCCTCGGGACGTCCGAGGGCGGCCAGCACCCGCAGCCCGCCGAACAGCAGGACCGCCTCGGCCACGACCACGGCCAGGTAACCGGCCCCGAACATGCCCCGCCGGGCGGCCGGGGCGGCCCGGCCCGGACGTTCCCGCCGGGCGGTACGGAACCACATCGCGAGCACGGCCGCCGCCGCCAGGCAGGCGGCCGCCCGCAGGACGTTCGCGGTCACGGGGTCGAGGGGGCCGCGCGCGTTGACGACGACGAACACCGCGCCGAACACCGCGCCGACCAGCAATCCAGTCATTCGCTGCATGAGGTCCATCGAAGTGCTCCGGGCGACCCGCGCACACGGGGGCTGGGACGAGGCCGGGGTAGCCCTGGCCCTACCTCGCCGAGCCGCGCAGGTACGCCAGCACCGCCAGCACCCGCCGGTTGTCGTCCTCGGTGGCGGGCAGGTCGAGCTTGGCGAACACGGAGGCCACGTGCTTGCCGACGGCCGCCTCCGTGATCGACAGCGTGCGGGCCACCGCGCTGTTGGACCGGCCCTCGGCGATCAGCGCCAGCACCTCCCGCTCCCGCGGCGACAGCCGGTACGCCGGCTCGGTGACCTCCCTGGCCCGGGCCCACGCGTGCTCGAACAGGTCGATGAGGGTGGCGATCAGCCCCTGCTGCCTGATCATCAGCGCCCCGGGCGTGTAGGCGAGCGGGGTGATCCGGACGAACGCCACGGAGCGGTCGAAGATGAGGAGCTGCTGGATCGGCTCGTCGATGACCCGGTGCAGGTCGCCGGCGGCGTGCAGCTCCCTGATCCGGGCCGCCTTGCGAGGGTCGTCCAGCAGGCTCGAATGGACGATGGTGCGCATCGCCAGGCCGTCGCGCAGGGCGTCCAGGACGGTACGCCGGCTGCGCTGCTCGTCGCGGCCCTGCTCGCGTGAGCCCACCGGGTGCATGGCGCGCAGCTCGTCCGCCGCGCCTGAGGCCCGCAGGATCTGCCGCTGGATGAGCTCGGGGTCCTCCAGCCGCTCGACGTCCACCGGGATGCCGCGCAGCTCGCCGACCACCTCTTCCAACCGGCGGGCGAGCTGGTCCAGGGACTGGCTCTCGTTCACATGCCTCCTCCGCGGGCGGATTCCTATTTTGTCCGGCGGGCGGAGGGATGCCCAAATCGCGAAGGGATGCTCAAATCGCAGAAGGATGCCCAAATCGCGAAGGGCGCCGCCCGATCGGGCGGCGCCCCGGCCGCGCGACCGCCGGGCAGGGGCGGTCGCGCGGGTCCGGCGGGGTGAGTCGCGTGGGATGAGTCGCGTGGGGTGCGAGCGGGTGAGTCGCGTGGGGGCGAGGGGGTCAGTCGCGTGGGTCCCAGCCGTCCGTGTCGACGTCCAGGTCCAGCTCGTCGGCGATGTCGCCCCAGCCGGCGAACTTGAAGTTGGTGTTCTCCCGGTCCGCCGTGGCGGGCGTGTTAACGCCGTCGTGGGCGATGAACATGCCCTCGTCGAACTCGCCCAGCGGCACGTTGAGCACGGTCGAGCCGTCGCTCACCTCCGAGCCGTCGATGCCGTTCGCCTCGCCGATCCGGAACTGCCCGAGGTAGGCGTTGGAGCCTTCCCTGCGGTAGACGGCGAAGGTGTTGTCACCCTGGCTGGAGGCCAGCAGGTAACCCTTGCCGTCCTCGCGGTAGTAGATGGTCAGGCCCTCGGCGTCCGCGGTGAGGTGCGTGCCGCCGTAGCCGGGGTCGGCGCCGGGGGTGCACTCCTCGGTCGTGGGGTCGTAGGTGCCCGGGACGCCGAACTCGCGGACCTTGTCCACCAGGACGGGCGTGCCGGTGAGGTCGGCCCGCATCCGCCAGATGCCGACGTCCTCCTGGGCAGCGTAGAGCACGTCCCGCTGCTGGTCGACGACCATGCCCTCGACCTGCGCCTGCTCGTCCGGCTCCAGGCAGGGGGACCAGGTCTGGCCGTTCGGCAGGCTGAAGGAGCCGGGCAGGGTGAGCGTCCTGACGAGCTGGTAGCCGATCTTGCCGCCCGGCTTGGCCAGCAGCTTGACCAGGCCGACCGAGGTCTTGTGCCGACGGCTGACCAGCGCGTACGTGCCGGTCGAGTCCTTCCAGGCGGCCAGGCCGTAGGCCGTCTCGGCGTCGTTGACCTGCTGCTGGGTGGCGTTGAACACGAACGGCGCGGCCGGGTCGGTCACGTCCGTGAGGTGGCCGTGCGAGATGGCGTAAATGCGTAGCGTGTCCCGGCCACGGTCGGAGACGATCGCCAGGTCCCTGCCGCCGAAGCCGTAGGCGACGTCAACGTTGTTGAAGCGGCCGGCCTCATCGTCCGGTCCGGGGGCGGCGGGCGCCGGCAGGTGCTGGAGCTGGTGCCCGTCGAGGTCGTAGACGTACAGGCCGCCCTTCTTGGCGGTGGCGATCACGACGCTGTCGTCGGAGTCGGACGGGTCCACCCAGATCGCGGGGTCGTCGCCGTTGGCGTCGCCGCCGGCCTCGTCGTCGTAGAGGGAGGGGGTTTCGACTTCGGGGTACACGGTCGACACGCCGGAAGCCGTCGCGGGTACGGCGATCCCGCCTAACACGGTCAACATCAGGGCTGCCAGGGAGAGCCTGGGCAGGGGACGCATTGCGCCTCCTCGTTCGGGGTGGTGATGTTGCCAAAAACGTAACGACAGGCTAACAAGAAATCAATAGGTCATCGTTATGTCAGGACATTAAGTCTTAGGCTGATGTCAGGGCATGCCGAAGCGCCCGGCCGGGGGTCTTCCCGGCCGGGCGGGCCTCGGTCGTTCTCAGCTCCGGTTGACCCGCCAGAAGTCGGACATGGCCTGGCGGTTCCGCAGGTCGCCGAGCAGGCCCTTGGGGTCGGTGTGGAAGAGCTGACCCTGCCAGTCGGACAGGCCGGGCGGAGTGACCAGCGGCTTGACCGTGCTGTTGCCCGAGATGCCGCCCTCGCCGATCTCGTGCTTGACGCCTTCCTCGGACATGATGAAGTGCACGAACAGCTTGGCCGCGTTGGGGTGCCTGCTCTTGGCGGCGATCGCCGCGTACTTGGGGTAGCTGAAGCCGACGAAGGGGGTCATGCCCTCGCAGGCGGCCTGGTGGTAGCCCTTGTCCTCGTTGTTGCGGAACTTCGAGATCGACATGAAGCCGATCTTCTTGTCCGTGGCGGCCGGCGCGCCCACGGCGGCGGAGATGTCTTCGTCCGAGCCGGTCAGTACCGGCTTGTTGAGCGACAGCCGCTTGATCCACTCCAGGGCGGCGCTCTTCTCCTCGGTCTTCAGCGGCTTGCCGTACTTGGCCTGGAAGGCCTGCTCCAGTTTCTGGTTGCCGTACGCGTCGAGCTGGGTGAAGAACGACAGCACGGTCGGCTTGCCGAGCGGGTCCTGCATGACCAGCTTGCCGGACCACTCGGGATCGGTCAGGTCCCAGACGTTCTTCACCGGGCAGCCGCCGGGGGAGAGCCTGGTGTTGTAGCCGAAGACCGTCGCCTTGGAGAGCGCGAGCAGCGGGTTCTGGTTCTCGGCGGGGATCTGGTCCTTCAGGTCCCCGGGGATCCAGGTCTGCGTCACGCCCTGCGGCGCGAGCTGGCCGACCAGGACGCCGCCGTCCTCGTACATGGCCGCGTCGATGGTGACGTTGTCCGCGGCGTGCTCCCTGGTCATCTTCTCGGCCGTCTGCGGGGTGTCCGACTTCACCCCTTCCATGGCGATGCCGTACTTGGCGGTGAACGCCTTGGCCACTTCCTCGATGTCGCCGCTGGAGTCGTAGACCAGGACGCTGCCTTCCTTCTTCGCGGCGGCGACCAGCGCCACCAGGTCGGCGTCGGCGTCGAGCGACGGGCCGGGCAGCGCCTTGGCCGTCGCCGCCGCCGACGGTCCTCCCCCGGCCGTGGAGGGCGCGCACGCCACGGCGGCGGTCGCCAGCAACGCCATGGAGATGATCTTCCCGGTACGCCTCATGGTGGCGTCACTCCTCTTGCCTCTCGGGTTCGCGGGCGCCGCGCCAGCCCCGACCGGCGCCATTGTGTGCTCACGATGAACGTCACGTGAATAATTTGTCAAGACATTCTTACGTAGAGGCCGAGCCATGGCCTCGCGTCCCAGCTACGACAGTTCATCCTTATGTCAGGACAAAGTCTTGACTGTTCATCTCTTGTTCATCTAGAACTGAAGGCCCCTGGATGAGGAGCGATCATGCGTGTGGGTCTGCTGGGCCTTGGGCGTATAGGCATGTTCCATGCCACAACCCTGGCCACCTTGGTTGACGAGCTTGTCGTGTCCGACGTGGACGGGACAAGAGCGGAGGAGGTGGCGCGGCGGCTCGGCGCCCGGACCGGAGATCCCTTCGACGCGGACGCGGTGGTGATCGCGACGCCGACCTCCGCCCACGCCGAGGGGCTGCTGCGGGCCTGCGAGGTGGGCGTCCCGGCGTTCTGCGAGAAGCCCGCCGCGCCGACCGTGGCGCAGACCCTGCGGGTGGCCGAGGCCGTCGAGCGGGCCGGGATCAGCGTGCACATCGGCTTCCAGCGCCGCTTCGACGCCGGCTACCGGGCGGCCCGCGAGGCGCTGCTGGCGGGCGAACTCGGCGAACTGCACCGCGTCCACATGCTGACCGGCGACCCCGCGCCGCCGCCCGCCGAGTACGTGGCCCAGTCCGGCGGCATCTTCCGCGACTGCCACATCCACGACTTCGACATCCTGCGCTGGGTCACCGGCCACGAGGCGGACACTGTGCACGCCGTCGGCGCCAACCGCGGGGAGCCGTACTTCGCCGCCGCCGAGGACGTCGACACCAGCGCCGCCCTGATCGTCATGGACGACGGCACCCTGGTCACCCTGCAAGGCTCCCGCTACAACGGCGCCGGCTACGACGTGCGGATGGAGCTGGCCGGCACCCTCGGCACCCGCGCCGTCGGGCTCGGCGACCGCACCCCGCTGTGCTCTGCCGAGGGCTTGAGCCCGGACGGCCCGCCGTGGCCGGACTTCCAGAGCAGGTTCGAGGCCGCCTATGTCGCCGAGATGAGCGCGTTCCTGTCGATGGCCAGGGGGGAGAGCGAGAGCCCCTGCACCGTCCGCGACGCCCTGGCCGCGCTCTACCTGGCCGAGGCCGCCGACCTGGCGCGCCGCGAGGGCCGTCCGGTGCGGGTCCTGGAGGTGGCCAAGTGAGGATCGCCGCCGCACCCATCTCCTGGGGCGTGTGCGAGGTGCCCGGATGGGGACACCAGCTCACCGCCGACCGGGTGCTCGCCGAGATGGCCGGGCTGGGCCTGACCGCCACCGAGCTGGGCCCCGAGGGTTTCCTGCCCGCCGACCGCGACCTGCTCGGCCGGTACGGGCTGCGGGCCGTGGGCGGCTTCGTCCCAGCCGTCCTGCACGACCCCGGCCACGACCCGCTGCCGGGCCTGCGCGCCACCTGGGAGTCCTTCGACCCGGACGTGGTCGTCGTGCTGGCCGCGGCCACCGGCGCCGACGGCTACGACACCCGCCCCGAGCTGGACGACACCGGCCGGCGCACCCTGCTCGGCAACCTCGACCGCGCCTTCCGCGAGGCGGCGGACGCAGGCCGCGCGCTCTGCCTGCACCCCCACGTCGGCACCATGGTCGAGACCGGCGAGGAGGTGGACCGGGTGCTCGCCGGCAGCGCCGTCCCGCTCTGCCTGGACACCGGCCACCTGCTCATCGGCGGCGGCGACCCGCTCGACCTGGTCAACCGCGCCCCCGGCCGCGTCGCCCACGTGCACCTCAAGGACGTCGACGCCGAGCTCGCCGGGCGCGTCCGGGCCGGCGAGCTGACCTACACCGACGCCGTCCGCGCCGGGATCTACCGCCGCCTCGGCCTCGGCGACGTCGACGTCAAGGGCATCGTCGAACGCCTCACCGCCGCCGGGTACGACGGCTGGTACGTCATGGAGCAGGACGTCGTCCTCGACGCCGAGCCCCCGGCGGGCGCCGGCCCGGCCGACGACGTACGGGCGGGCGTGGCGTTCCTGCGGGGCCTGGCGTGAGCGCCCTGGACGTGCTGACGATGGGCCGGGTGGGCGTGGACGTCTATCCGCTCCAGAGCGGCGTGTCCCTGCGGCACGTGGAGACGTTCGGCAAGTACCTGGGCGGCAGCCCCACCAACGTGGCCGTGGCCGCCGCCCGCCTCGGCCACTCCAGCGGCGTGATCACGCGGACCGGCGACGACCCGTTCGGCGCGTTCGTCCGCGACGCGCTGCGCTCGTACGGGGTGGACGACAGCCTGGTCGGCGTCGCGCCCGGTCGGCCGACCCCGGTCACGTTCTGCGAGATCAGGCCGCCCGACGACTTCCCGCTCTACTTCTACCGCCAGGACGCGCCCGACCTGGAGATCGCGCCCGGCGACCTCGACCCGGCGGCCGTCACCGGGGCGCGGCTGTTCTGGGCCACCGTGACGGGGCTGTCGGCCGAGCCCTCCCATGCCGCCCACCTGGCCGCCTGGCGGGCCCGCGGGCGCGCCAGGCACACCGTGCTCGACCTGGACTACCGGCCCATGTTCTGGGCCGACGCGGCGTCCGCCCGCGAACGCGTGCGAGAGGCGCTCGCGCACGTCACCGTCGCGGCCGGCAACCTCGACGAGGTCGAGGTTGCCACCGGCACCCGCGACCCGCGCGCGGCCGGCGAGACCCTGCTGGCCGCCGGCGTCGAGCTGGCCGTCGTCAAGCAGGGGGCCGACGGCGTGCTCGGCATGACCGCCACGGAGACCGTACGGGTGCCGCCCATCCCCGTCGAGGTCGTCAACGGGCTCGGGGCCGGCGACGCCTTCGGCGGCGCCCTGTGCCACGGCCTGCTCGAAGGCTGGCCGCTGGAGCGCACCCTGCGCTTCGCCAACGCGGCGGGCGCGATCGTCGCCGGGCGCCTGGCATGCGCGCCCGCGATGCCCACGGCGGACGAGGTCGAGGCCGTCCTGTCCGCCACCCTCTCGGAAGGAGCCGTCACGCATGCGTGAGCAGGACTACCGCCGGCTGCTCGACCAGCGGGCCTGGCAGCCGGAGCGCGTCGCCGAGGCGGCCGCCGCCCGCCGGCGCAGGCCGCTCAGGAACGGCAGGGAGCAGTTGCTCATCATCGCGGCCGACCATCCGGCCCGCGGCGCGCTCGGCGTGGCAGGCCACCCGATGGCCATGCGCAGCCGCGCCGACCTGCTCGACCGGCTCATGACCGCCCTGGCCAGGCCCGGTGTGGACGGCCTGCTGGCCACCCCCGACATCGTCGAGGACCTGCTGCTGCTCGGCGCGCTCGACGACAAGATCGTCATCGGCTCGATGAACCGCGGCGGCCTGCACGGCTCGGTGTTCGAGTTCGACGACCGCTTCACCGCCTACGACGTCCCCTCCATCGCGGCGATGGGCCTCGACGGCGGCAAGATGTTGTGCCGGATCGCGCTGGAGGACAGCGCCACCGTCGCCACCCTGGCGAGCTGCGGTCAGGCCGTCACCGACCTGGCCGGACACGGCCTGATGGCGATGGTCGAGCCGTTCTGGTCCAGGCGCCAGGAGGGCGTGGTGCGCCACGACCTGTCGCCCGAGGCGGTGATCCACGCCATCAGCGTCGGCCAGGGGCTCGGCGCGACCTCCGCCCGCACCTGGCTGAAGATCCCGGTCGTCCCCGACATGGAACGCGTGGTGGAGTCCACGACCCTGCCCGTGTTGCTGCTGGGCGGCGACTCCGGCCCGGACTCCGAGGAGATGTTCGAGTCCTGGAGCAAGGCGCTGCGGCTGCCCGGCGTACGCGGCCTGGTGGTCGGCCGGGCGCTGCTCTACCCGCCCGGCGGGGACGTGGGAGCCGCCGTGGACACCGCGCTCGGCCTGCTGGAGGGCGGCGTGCCCGATCTCGTGCAAGGAGGTGCCTCATGAGGCTGACCGTGGCCCAGGCGCTGGTACGTTTCCTGGCCTGCCAGTGGTCGGAGCGCGACGGCGCCGAGCAGCGGCTGATCGCCGGCGTGCTCGGCATCTTCGGCCACGGCAACGTGGCGGGGATCGGCCAGGCGCTGGCAGAACAGGGCGCGGGCACCCGAGACCCGCTGCCGTACTACCTGGCCCGCAACGAGCAGGCCATGGTCCACACCGCCGCCGGCTACGCCCGCACCCGCTCGCGGCTGTCCACCTTCGCCTGCACGACCTCCATCGGCCCCGGCGCCACCAACCTGGCCACCGGGGCGGCGCTGGCAACCGTCAACCGGCTGCCCGTGCTGCTGCTGCCCGGCGACGTCTTCGCCACCCGCGCCGCCGGGCCGGTGCTCCAGGAGCTGGAGGATCCCCGCTCCTACGACGTGTCGGTCAACGACTCGCTGCGCCCGCTGTCGCGCTTCTTCGACCGGATCAACCGGCCCGAGCAGCTCCCGTCCGCGCTGCTGGCGGCGATGCGGGTGCTGACCGACCCCGCCGAGACGGGCGCGGTCACGCTGGCGCTGCCGCAGGACGTGCAGGCCGAGGCGTACGACTGGCCCGAGGAGCTGTTCGCCCGCCGGGTGTGGCACGTGCCCCGCCCGGTGCCCGAGCCGGCCGCGCTGGCCAGGGCCAAGGAACTGCTGCGCGGCTCCCGCCGCCCGCTGATCGTGGCCGGCGGCGGGGTCAAGTACAGCCAGGCGTGGGCGGAGCTGACCCGCTTCGCCGAGAACCACGGCGTGCCGGTGGGCGAGACGCAGGCGGGCAAGGGCGCGCTGCCGTACGACCATCCCTGCGCGGTCGGCGCGATCGGCCACACCGGCACTGACGCGGCCGACACCCTGGCCCGCGAGGCCGACCTGGTCATCGGCGTCGGCACCCGCTACACCGACTTCACCACCGCCTCCAGGACCCTGTTCGGGCAGGCCGCGTTTCTCAACGTCAACATCGCCGCCTTCGACGCGGCCAAGAACGCGGGCGGCATGCTCGTCGCCGACGCCCGCGCGGCCCTGCGCGCCCTCGACGAGCTGGACTGGCGGGCCGACCCCGACTGGACCCACCGCGACGCCGCCCTGGCCACCGCCTGGCAGTCCGAGATCGGCCACACCTACGCGGGCGCCGAGCTCACCCAGCCCGTCATGCTCGGCATACTCAACGAGCTCGCCGATGGCGGCGTCGTGGTCAACGCCGCCGGATCGATGCCGGGAGACCTGCACCGGCTCTGGCGTCCCGGCGATCCCGAGCAGTACCACGTCGAGTACGGCTACTCGTGCATGGGCTACGAGATCGCCGGGGGGCTCGGGGTGAAGCTGGCCGCGCCGGAACGCGAGGTGTTCGTGCTGGTCGGCGACGGGTCGTACTTGATGATGGCGCAGGAGATCGCGACCGCCGTGCAGGAGCGGATCAAGCTGGTGATCGTCCTGGTGGACAACCGGGGCTTCGCCTCCATCGGCGACCTCAGCGAGTCGGTGGGCGCGCGGCGGCTCGGCACCGCGTACCGGAGCCGCGGCCCCGGCGGCGACCTCGACGGCGAGCCCCTTCCGGTGGACCTCGCCGCCAACGCCGCGAGCCTGGGCGCCGACGTGCTGCGCGCGGGCAGCCCGGACGCGCTGCGGGCCGCCCTCGTCAAGGCCAAGGAGTCGCCCAGGACCACCGTTGTCCATGTCGAGCCCGTCCCCGGCGGCGGGCCCGGCGCGCAGGCCTGGTGGGACGTGCCGGTCGCGGAGGTGTCCGGGCTGCCCGAGGTCCGGGCCGCCCGCGAGCGCTACGACGAGGCCAAGCGCGAACAGCGGCCCTACCTCTGATGGGCTGGACGCTGGCCTTCGCCGCGGTGGCGGCCCTGTTCGTGCTGATCAGCGGGGCCAACGACGGCGCCACGCTGATCGGGCTCGGCCTGCGCTTCCCGCGCACGCCCGGCTGGCTGGCCGCCGCGCTGCTTGTGACGGTCCTGTTCGCCGGGCCGTACGTGCTGGGCGTCGCGGTCGCGCGCACCTTCACCGAAGGGCTCGCGGGACTCGGCTCCCGCGGCGGCGCGGCCGTGTTCCTGGCCGGCGTGGTGATCGCCGTCGTGGTCGTGGCGGCGCTGACCGGCAGAGGGCTGCCCACCAGCCTGACGCTGGCCGTGATCGGCGGCATCGCCGGTGCCGGGCTCGGTGCGGGACTGCCGGTGGCCTGGGCCGGGCTGGGCACGGTCCTCGCGATCGGGGCCTGCGCCCCGCTGGTCGGGCTGGCGCTCGGCTACCTGCTGGGGACGGCGTCCCGCCGGGTGCCGTCCTCCCGCCGGATGCCGGGGCTCGTGCTGGCCGCCCACCTGGTGGCCTACGCGGCCCAGTGCCTGGCCTACGCCGTCAACGACGGCCAGAAGATGATCGCCGTCGTGAGCGTCGCCCTGGACGTGGGCCGCGACGGGCGGGAGCGGGTCGGGCCGGTCCATGTCGCGCCGGGCTGGATGGCCGTGCTGGTGGCGCTGTTCCTCGCCGGGGCGCTGACCACGCTGCCCCGGGTGGGCGGCCGGGTCGGCCGCGGGCTGGTCATCACCCGGCCGCTGCACGTGCTCTCGGCCGAGACTGCGGCCACCGGCGCCGTCCTCGGCAGCTCGGCCCTGGGCAGCCCGGTGAGCATGACCCAGTCCGTGACGGCCGGCGTCGTCGGCGTGGTGGCAAGCGAAGGAAGCAGGAGGGTGCGATGGCAGGGAGTGCTGAACATGGGTACGGCGTGGCTGGTCACGCTGCCGTCGTCCATGGCTCTGGGCGTCCTGGCCGGGCTCGGGCTGAGGCTGCTGTGAGCGGCGGGAGGCCCAGCCGGCTCGCCCGCGCCTGGGACGAGCTGCGCGGCCGGTCCGGACGGCGGGTGATCGACCTGGTCCGCAGCCAGGTCGCCGTGGCCAGGGAGGGGGCCGTGCTGGCCCGCTCGGCCGCCTCGGGCACCACCGGGCAGGCCGCCGCCCGCGCCCGCATGGCCGACGTCGAGCACGAGGGCGAGGCCGCGCGCGCCGAGCTCGTCCGGGCTCTGAGACGGATCCTGGCCACCCCCATCGACCGGGAGGACCTGTTCCGGCTCTCCCGCTCGATCGACGACGTGCTCGACCAGTTACGGGACTTCGTGCGCGAGGCCGACCTGTTCGGCCCCGCCGATCTCTCCTTCGCCGCCGAGCCGCTGCGCGCCGTCATCGACGGCCTGGACGCACTGGACCGGGCCCTGCTGAAGATCACCGGCGATCCCGGCTCGGTGACCGTGGCCGTGCTCGCCACCCGCAAGTCCCGCAGCCGGGTCCGCCAGCTCCACCAGGCCAGACTCACCGAGCTGTTCGCCGGCCCGCTGGACATGGACACCCTGCGCGAACGTGAGCTGCTGTCCCGCCTCGACGCCGTGGGCCGGCGGCTCGGCGAGGCGGCCGACGCCCTCGCCGACGCCATGCTCAAGCGAAGCCACTGAAACCCCCCGAAGGAAGACCCATGGCTGTCCTGACCAAGACGGAACCGCCGCCACGCCCGCCGAGAAGGCGCCGCCTCCGCTACCGCTTCCAGGTCGTGCGGCACGACCCGACCGCCGCGCTCGGCCTGATCCTCGTCGTCCTGCTCGCCTACCTCGTCGTCGCCCCCCTGATCGCCGTCCTGTCGGACGCCTTCCGCCTCCAGTACGGCGACGAGCTGCACGCCGGCCAGCAGCCGGGCGAGTGGACCGGCTACTACCTGTGGCGGGTCTTCCGCTCCCAGATCAGCGGCCTGCTGTTCTGGGGCCCGCTGGTCAACACGCTCGTGGTCGCGGTCGGCACCACCCTGTTCGCGCTGCTGCTCGGCGGCGGCATGGCCTGGCTGGTGACCCGGACGAACGTGCCGGGGCGCAAGTGGCTGGCCGGGGCGCTGGTGGTGCCGTACATGCTGCCGTCGTGGACGTTCTCGCTGGCCTGGCTGACGCTGTTCAAGAACGAGCGGGCCGGCGGGCAGGTGGGCTTCCTGGAGTCGGCCGGCGTGCGCACCCCCGACTGGCTCGCCTACGGTCCGCTGCCGATCATCGTCACGCTGGGGCTGCACTACTACCCGTTCGTGCTGCTGCTGGTCGGCAACGCGCTGCGCCGGATCGACGTGCAGCTTGAGGACTCGGCCCGGGTGCTCGGGGCGCCGCGGCGCGTCGTCGTGCGGCGGATCGTGGTGCCGCTGATGCTGCCCGCGCTCTCCTCGGCCGTGCTGCTCGTGGTCGGGCGAGTGCTCGGCACGTTCGGCACTCCTTACGTGCTCGGCCTGCCCGCCGACTACCAGGTGCTGTCCACCGGCCTGTTCCAGTCGATCAGGGACCGCAGCACCGGCGTGGCCTCCGTGCTCGCCACCGTCATCGTGATCATCGGAGTGCTGATCGTCTTTACCGACATGCGGCTGATGCGCGAGCAGCGCAGGTTCGTCACCGTGGGCGGCAAGGGCGCGATGGACCGGCTGGGCGACCTGCGCGGCTGGCGCTGGCCCGCGTTCGCGCTGGGCCTGGCGGTCTTCGCGGTGAGCGTGCTGATCCCGGTGCTCACGCTGCTGCTGTCCACGCTCACCCGCACCCCGCTGGACCTGTCCACCCTGACGCTCGACTACTGGATCGCCGACCGGCTCCCGGGCGCGGTCGGGTTCCCGCACGGCATCCTGCGCGGCTCGGAGCTGTGGGAGGCCGCGTGGAACTCTCTGCGCATCGTCGGCCTGGCCTCGCTGGTCTGCGCCGTCGCCGGCCTGCTGATCGGGTACGTCGTGGTCCGCGGCACCGCCCCGCGCATCGCCGGGTTCCTGCGCCAGGTGTCGTTCCTGCCCTACCTCATCCCCGGCATCGCCTTCGCCGCCGCTTCGCTGTCGCTGTTCGCCGTCGCCCGCGGGCCGGTCCCGGCGCTGTACGGGACGACGTTCCTGTTGATCCTGGTGATGGCGGTCACGCACCTGCCGTACAGCTCGCGCTCGGGCATCGCGGCGATGATGCAGCTCGGCCGGGAGCCGGAGGAGGCCGCGCAGATCGCCGGGGCCTCCTGGTGGCAGCGGATGCGGCGGATCATCTTCCCGATCCAGAAGGGCGCCCTGGTCACCGGGATCGTGCTGCCGTTCATCTCGGGGCTGAAGGAGCTCAGCATCGTCGTGATGCTGACCACCACCGGCACCCAGCTTCTCACGACGCTCTCCATCGGCCTGGTCGACTACGGATACACGCAGCTCGCCAACGGCGTCGTCCTCATGATCGCTTTGCTCTCCTTCACCATGACTTCCCTGACCCAGCGGCTGACCAAGAGCAGCCTGGCGTCCGGCCTAGGAGGATAGATGCCGAACATCACCTTGAGCGCAGTCTCCAAGAGCTACGGCGGCGGCGACCACGCGGTGAAGAACCTCGACCTCGTGGTCCCCGACGGTGCCTTCATGTGCCTGCTCGGCCCCTCCGGCTGCGGCAAGACCACCACGTTGCGTATGATCGCCGGGCTCGAACAGCCCACCGCGGGCAGCATCTCCGTCGGCGACCGCGTCCTGGACTCCGTCGAGCAGGGGATCTACGTCCCGCCCGAGAAGCGCGCCATGGGACTGGTCTTCCAGAACTACGCGCTCTGGCCGCACCTGTCGGTGCGCGACAACGTGGAGTTCGGGCTGCGCATGCGCAAGGTCCCGGGCCCCGAGCGGCGCTCGCGGGCCGAGGCGGCGCTGCGGATGGTGCACGTCGACGCCGCCATGGACCGCTACCCCTCCCAGCTCTCCGGTGGCCAGCAGCAGCGTGTCGCCCTGGCCAGGATGCTCGCGGTCAACCCGTCCGTGCTGCTGCTGGACGAGCCGCTGTCCAACCTCGACGCCCGCCTGCGCCTGGAGATGCGGGCCGAGCTCAAGCGCATCCACGAGGAGTCCGGCGCGACGATCGTCTTCGTCACCCACGACCAGCTCGAAGCCCTCACCATGGCCACCGACGTCGCGGTCATGAACGAGGGCGAGCTGCAGCAGCTCGCGGCCCCGATGGAGATGTACGAGCGGCCCGCCAACCGGTTCGTCGCCGAGTTCGTCGGCAGCCCGCCGATGGCGATCGTGGATACCGGGCCCGCGCCCGGCGGGCTGGCCGCGTCCCTGCTGCGGTTCGTGGAGGCGCGCGGCTCGGGGGTCACCCCGTCCGCCGTCGGCATCCGGCCCGAGGCGCTGCGGCTCGGCGCGCCGCCCGCCGCGGCCTGGAGCGAGGAGGCGCTGGTGGAGGCCGTGCTGCCGGCGGGCTCATCCTGGACGGTACGGTTGCGCGTGCTGGACACCGAGCTGTTCGCCCTGTCGTACACGCCGGTGCGGGCCGCGCCCGGCGACGTGCTGGCCTGCTGGACCGAGCAGCTCCACCTGTTCGGCGCGGACGGCGCCCGCATCTCCTCCTGGGACCGGGCGGAGGTGAGCGCGTGATCCGCCCCAAGGCGCTGCTGCTCGACTTCGGCGGCGTGATCGTCGAGACCGCCAAGCGGCCGTCCTGGGCGGCCGAGCTGGCCGCCGAGGTGCGTACGATGCTGGCCAGGACCGGGTTCGACGGCCTGACGGCTGAGGACATCGAGAGCGACATCCGGGCCGGCGCGCGGGCCGACAAGTTCTGGAAGGACTCAACCTCCCGGCAGTTCGCGCCGGAGGAGATGACGCACCGCCGCTTCTGGGCCGAGTTCGTCGCCACGGACTGGCCGGAGCGGGCCCGCACGCTGGTCACCGTCGAGGCGACGCCCCTGTGCAGGCGCATGGGCGAGCTGCGCAGCGACAGGAAGCTGCGCACCGGCATGGAGGAGCTGCTGAACGCCTGCCTGCGCCACGGCGTCGTGCCCGCCGTCGTCAGCAACGCCCTGTGCGGGACCGTGCACCGCGACTACCTCGCCGGCAGCGGCCTGGACCACCTCGTGGCCGCGCAGGTCTACAGCGATGAGGTCGGCGTGCGCAAACCGAACCCCGAGATGATCTGGCTCGCCTGCCGCGCCCTGGGCGTGGACCCCGCCGACACCTGGTATGTCGGCGACAACTACGACCGGGACGTCATCTGCGGCGCCCGGGCCGGGGCCGGGGCGACCGTCCTGATGGTCTCTTCGAGCACCGACAAGATCCCGTACCGGGTGCGGCAGCGCCCTCAGGCCACGGTCGAGGACCCGCGCGCCCTGCTGACCCTCCTGGAGGAGACATGGACGTGAACACCTCTCGCGAGCTGGCCGCCGTCGCGGCCGAGGCGGCCAGGGCGGTCGGCGACCGGCTGCGCGGCGCCTTCCGCTCCCGTCCCGAGATCCAGACCAAGCGCGACTTCCACGACCCGGTGACCGAGCACGACAAGGCGGCCGAGGACGGCATCCGCGAGGTACTCGACCGGCTCTGCCCCGACAGCGTCGTGGTGGGCGAGGAGGGCGGCACCAGGGGACAGGGCGCCATCAGCTGGTACGTCGACCCCATCGACGGCACCGCCAACTTCGCCGTCGGCCTGCCGTTCTTCTGCACCTCGATCGCCGCCGCCGTGGACGGCGAGGTGGTGGCCGGAGTGATCTACGACCCGGTGCGCGACGACGAGTACACCGCCTGGCTCGGCGGAGCCGTCTGCAACGGCGAGCCGCTGCGCAGCGCGGGCGCCCGATCCGACCGCGAGGCGGTGCTGCTGTCCAGCTACCCCACGCCGCGCGACCTGGCCGAGGACGAGGAGGGCGCGCTGCGCCGCTTCTCCAGAATGACCCAGTCGTTCGCGACCATCCGCCGGCCCGGGAGCGCCGCGCTCAAGCTGGCCCACGTCGCCGCCGGATGGTCCGACGTCGCCTACGGCACCCGCGTCAACGCCTGGGACGTCGCGGCCGGCTCCCTGCTGGTCACGCAGGCCGGCGGCCGCTACATCCCGCTGTCCGGCAGCGTCTTCGAGCCGGGCGGCTACCTCGCCTGCGTCGGCGGGTTCGACCTGGCCTCCTCGGTGCTGGCCGAGGTGGCGGGGGCGAGGAGCGCCTCGTGATCCGCTGGATCGTGACCGACCTGGACGGCACGCTCGTCGGGCGCGACCTGGCGATGGTCCCCGCCGCCCGGGACGCGCTGCGCCGCTTCCGCGCCGCGGGCGGCGAGGTCGTCATCGCCACCGGCCGCATGGAACGCTCGGCCCGTCCCTACTACGACGAACTGGGCCTGGACGGCCCGGCCATCCTCTACAACGGCGCCCGTACCGTGAACCTGGCGACCGGCGAGGTGCTGCGCTCCCGCCACCTGCCGGCGACCGCGTGGAAGACGCTGCTCGGCCTGTTCGGCGAGCTGCCCGTGGGCGTCTACCCGGTCGCGTTCTCCGGCGGGGAGGCGCTGGCCGTGGACGACGTGCCCGAACTGCGGGACTACGCCCGGCGGGACGGCATCACGCTGCGCGACCCCGGCGACTGGGCGGCGCTGCCCCCCGACGGGATCACCAAGTGCATGCTCATCGGCGACCGTCTGCCGGATGTGGACATCGTGGGCACGGTCACCGTCCGGTCCGAGCCGACGTACCTGGAGGTGCTGCCGGAGGGGGCGACCAAGGGCGGCGCCCTGCGCGAGCTGGCCGCGGCGCGGGGGGTGCCGCTGGAACAGGTCATCGCCATCGGCGACAACCCGAACGACATCGACATGATCCAGGCGGCCGGCGTCGGCATCGCGGTCGGCGACGGTCACCCGGACGTCCTGGCCGCCGCGGACGCGGTGGCACGTCCCTGCGCCGACGGCGCGCTGGTGGACGCGGTGGCACTGGCACTGGGAGAGGGAGAACAGTGAAGTCGGTCAAGCATTGGATCAACGGCGCCCTGACGGACGGGGGTGGCCGGACCGCGGAGATCTTCAACCCGGCCACCGGCGAGGTCGGCGGGCACGTCGCGCTGGCGTCGGCGGCCGAGGTGGACGCGGCGGTGGCGGCCGCGGCGGCGGCGTTCCCGGGCTGGCGCGACGCCTCGCTGGTCAAGCGGGCGCAGGTGTTGTTCCGTTTCCGTGAGCTGATGGACGCCCATCGGGACGAGCTGGCCGCGTTGATCTCGGCCGAGCACGGCAAGGTACACGCCGACGCGCTGGGGGAGGTGGCGCGCGGGCTGGAGGTGGTGGAGTTCGCGTGCGGGATCCCGCATCTGCTCAAGGGCGGGTTCTCTGAGGGGGTCTCCTCGCGGGTGGACTCGTACTCGATGCGGCAGCCGCTCGGGGTGGTGGCGGGGATCACGCCGTTCAACTTCCCGGCGATGGTGCCGATGTGGATGTTCCCGGTGGCGATCGCGTGCG